>JBEPUH010000008.1:0-142048 GCA_041691635.1 Hyphomicrobiales bacterium | reverse complement strand
TCGTCCCGATGTTGCAATGCGGCTTGTTCCGCTCAAACTTCGCCTTCGTCATGTTGTCACGATCCTCGTGATGCTTTCGAACCTACAAAAACTGACTTCAACTGGAGCGGATGAAGGGAATCGAACCCTTGTCGTAAGCTTGGAAGGCTTCTGCTCTACCATTGAGCTACACCCGCAACGCCCAAACAGAGCCAATCCCGCACTACGATCCGTTGGTGGAGGGGGAAGGATTCGAACCTTCGTAGACGCGAAGTCGGCAGATTTACAGTCTGCTGCCATTGACCGCTCGGCCACCCCTCCGAACCTGCGGCGCGCAGCGCGAGATTTAGCCTGTTCGACCCGCCAAAACGGGCGCGCGTTGCTCGCAAATCCAATGAGTTACGTCAAGGGGCAAATCCCTCTATACGACTTTCCATGTCCAAACCCATGCCACCCAGACCCCCATCTTCCCGATCACGGTCTTCCAGGCCCCCGTCTTCCAAACCGACGTCGCCACGGCCCGCTTCTTCCCGGCCGGCTTCTTTCCAACCCACGCCCCAACCCACGCCGCCCCGGCCTCCCGCGCGCGCGCATCGCCCCGCCCGGCCCACCCGCGGTGGCCACCAGGCCGTCTGGCTCTACGGCCGCCATCCCGTGCTGGCGGCGCTGGCCAATCCCGAGCGCCGGATCGAGCGCATCCTGGCCACCAAGGACGTGGCCGAACGCCACGCCAGGGAATTCGCCGGCCGGGCCCAGGTCCTGTCGCGCGATGAACTGGCCCAGCGCCTGCCGGCCGGCGCCGTCCACCAGGGCATCGCCGTCCTCGTCGCCCCGCTCGAGGAGCCGCAGCTCGAGGACGTGCTCGCGCGTTGCGGTGAGGCCGGCCTGGTGCTGGCGCTCGACCAGGTGACCGATCCGCACAATGTCGGCGCCATCCTGCGCTCGGCTGCCGCCTTTGGCGTCGCGGGCGTGATCGTCACCGAAAGAAACGCCCCGGCCGATACCGGCGTGCTGGCCAAGTCGGCCTCCGGCGCGCTGGAGCTCGTGCCGCTGGTGCGCGCGGTCAATCTCGCGCGCGCGCTCGACCAACTGAAGGAAGCGGGCTTCTGGCTCTACGGCCTCGACGAGAAGGGCGAGGCGCCGATCGGCACGCTCGACCTCGGCGGCCGCGTCTGCATCGTGCTGGGCGCCGAAGGCGAAGGCCTGCGTCGCCTCACCTCGGAGAAATGCGACCGCCTGGTGACGATCCCCACCGGCAACGCGCTGACAGCGCTCAACGTCTCCAACGCCGCCGCCGTCGCCACCTACGAATGGGCGCGCCGGCGAACTTGAGGTAAAATAGACGTCGGTAAAGGACGGGCGGGCCGGGTTAGCTCAGCGGTAGAGCAGCGGTTTTGTAAACCGAAGGGCGGGGGTTCAATCCCCTCACCCGGCACCATCCCTTCCAGGCGAATTTTCGCGAGGGATACGAGGCGTCTCAATGACTCAATCGCTCGGACTCGTATCGCTGGTGGTTCGAGACTACGACGAAGCTCTGTCGTTCTTCGTGACCAAGCTCGGCTTCGAGCTGGTCGAGGACACGCCTGTGCCGGCCCAAGGCAAGAGGTGGGTGGTTGTCGCGCCCAACGGTGGCAAGGGTGCGCGCCTCTTGTTGGCCCAGGCGTCGACACCGGAGCAAATTGCCGCCATCGGAAAACAGACAGGAGGTCGTGTGTTCCTGTTCTTGTACACCGACGACTTCCGGAGGGACTACGATCGATTCAAAGCAGCGGGTGTAGAATTCGTTCGCGCTGCTGAAGAGCAGCCTTACGGTACGGTTGCCGTCTTCAAGGATCTGTATGGCAATACGTGGGATCTGATGCAGCCCAACGCGCACAACAAAAGTTGGCAACTGTAGCTCTACGTCATCGCCCGCGCGCGATGCTCGTTCATCCAGGCCCAGGCCGTGCGGATGATGTTCTCCGGATCGGAATGTTTTGGCGTCCACCTGAGGCCCGTCTTCGCGCGCGACGCGTCGGCCACAAGCACCGGCGGATCGCCGGCGCGGCGCGGGCCGGGGCTGACGACGATCTTCCTGTTGGTGAGCCGGCGGGCGTGCGCGATCACCTCGTTGATGCTGGCGCCCGTACCGGTGCCGAGATTGTAGGCCGCGAAGGCGCCTGCCTTGCACGCGGCGAGTGCCGCGACGTGCGCTGAGGCAAGGTCGGTCACGTGGATGTAGTCGCGCACGCAGGTGCCGTCCGGCGTGTCGTAGTCGGTGCCGAAGACCGAGATGTCGGACCGCTGCCCCGCCGCCGCCTGCAGCACCAGCGGGATCAGGTGCGTCTCGGGATGATGCTCTTCGCCCAGTTCGCCCGCGGCGTCGGCGCCGGCGGCGTTGAAGTAGCGCAGCGCCACGGCCGCCAGCCCGTGCGCGGCACAGGCGTCGCGCAGGATCGTCTCGCCCATCAGCTTGGTGCGGCCGTAGGGATTGATCGGTGCCTGCGGCGCGTCCTCGGCGATCGGCACGCGCGCCGGCACGCCGTAGGTGGCGCAACTGCTCGAGAACACGATCGAGCCCACGTCATATGCACGCATCGTCTCGATCAGCGTCAGCAGGCCCGCGACGTTGGTGCGGTAGTAAAGCGTGGGCTCGCGCGTCGAGTCGCCGACGTTGGCGAGGGCTGCGAAATTGATCACCGCCTCGGGCCGATGGCGCTTCAGCGCCGCGCCGAGGGTGGCGGCGTCGTTGAGATCGCCGCGTTCGAGCGCGCCCCACTTCACCGCCCAGGCGTGGCCGGTGTGCAGGTCGTCGTAGACGATCGGCGTGTGACCCGCCTCCGCCAGCGCTTTGCAGGTGTGGGAGCCGATATAGCCGGCGCCGCCGGTCACGAGCACGCGCACTGGGGCGATCTCCTCTCAACAGTCGATCTCTGGCAAATCGACAGGCGCGCCAGCCTAGCCGCAAAGCGCGCGGGCCGGCGCGTGATCATCGCGTGATGTAGGTGTCGCCGAGGACGAGCACGTCCATCTTCGTGCGCAGGAAGCAGTCGATCGCCTCCTCGGGCTTGCACACCACCGGCTCGTTCTCGTTGAAGCTGGTGTTGAGCACGATCGGCACGCCGGTCAGCCCGCCGAAGGTCTCGATCAGGCGCGCATAGCGCGGGTTGGCCGACCAGGTCACGGTCTGCAGGCGGCCCGAGCCGTCGACATGGGTGACCGCCGGGATCTCCTTGCGCTTCTCCGCCCGGATCTTGAACACCTGCATCATGAAGGGCACGTCGTCGTCGGTCTCGAACCAGTCCTTGACCGCGTCGCGCAGGATCGACGGCGCGAACGGCCGGAACGACTCGCGGCGCTTGATCTTGAGGTTGAGGATATCCTTCATGTCGGCGCGGCGCGGATCGCCCAGGATCGAGCGGTTGCCGAGCGCGCGCGGCCCCCACTCCAGGCGCCCCTGGAACCAGCCGATCACCTTGCCCTCGGAGATCGCCTGCGCGGTACGCCGGCAGAGCGAGGCATCGTCGGCGATGCGCTCGATCGTGCAGCCCGCCGCATCGAAGTCGGCGCGGCGCGCGGCGATCGCGGTGGCGATCTCGTCCGGCGTGGCCTGCGGGCCCCAGTATGAATGATCCATGACGAAGTGGCGCTTGGCCTTGTCGCCTTCGACCTTGTGCCAGGTGGCGAAGGCCGCACCGATCGCGCCGCCGGCGTCGCCACCGGCCGACTGGATGTAGACCTTCTTGAACGGCGTGCGCTCGAAGATCTTGCCGTTGGCCACCGAATTGTAGGCGCAACCGCCCGCCAGCACGACGGCATCGGCGCCGTAGCGCGCGTGGAGCGCGCCCAGCAGGTTGAAGAACGCGCGCTCGTACATCGCCTGCGTCGAGCGCGCGATGTCGCGGTGCTTGTCCTCGAGCGGCGCCGCCGGATCGCGCGCCGGTCCGAGCAAGGTCGCGAGCGCGTCGCTCCAAAGGCGGCCGCCCGAGGGGATGCCGTCCTTGACCGTGTAGTTGGCGCCCTCGCCCGAGGCGTGGCGGAAATATCTGAGATCGAGCGCGAAGGTGCCGTCGTTCCCGAGCTTGACGATCTCCGACATCTTGTCGACCAGGCTGGGCTCGCCGTAGGGCGCCAGGCCCATCACCTTGTACTCGTCGCCATAGTGCGGGAAGCCGATGAACTGCGTCATCGCCTCGTAGAAGACGCCGAGCGAATGGGGAAAGTAGACGCGGCCGTCGACGGCGAGCCTGCTGCCCTCGCCCATGCCCCATGCCGCCGAGGAGAAATCGCCGAAGCCGTCGACCGAGACGGCCACCGCCTTGTCGTAGGGCGACACCAGGAAGGCCGAGGCGAGATGGCAGAGGTGATGTTCGACGGCGTGCACGGTGCCGCGGAACTCCTGGTCCGGCAGGCTGCGCGCGAGGTTGCCCGCGACGTCGGCGCGATCGCCGCGGTCGCGCAGGCGCTTCAGCACGTAGGCCGGGCTCACGCCCGAGGTCAGCACGTAGGCGAGCTTGCGCCAGCGGTTGGCGGTGTTGTCGCTGTTGGTGGCGACATGGGCCACGTCACCCAGCGAGATGCCGGCTTCCTTCAGGCAGTAGCGGATCGATTCGCTGGGGAAGCCGCCCCAGTGCTTGATGCGCCGGAAGCGCTCCTCTTCGACCGCGGCCACCAACTCGCCGTCCTTGACCAGGCAAGCGGCGGCGTCGGCATGATAGGCGTTGAGGCCAAGGATATAGGTCATCGGGCGAGGTCGCGGCGCAGGAGGTGCATGGAGAGGATGATGTCGGCCGTCACGCGCTGGGCTGTATAGAGAAGCCCGGCGCGGCCGTCGAACAGCAGGCCCTTCACGAACAGGCAATGCACGGCCACCGCGAGCGGCCCCAGCACGCGGGTGCAGCGCAGCCGGTCGGCCCAGCTCAGCTCCGACCACGGCCGGCTCATCAGCTTCTCGGCTTCGGCCGCCTGATAGCGCGACTGGTTCTGCAGCCAGCGCTCGGTGGTCTTGCGATCGTCGTGCAATAGGCGGTTGGACAACGCCGCCGTCGGACCGTCGATCGAGAGCTTCTCGGTGTGGCCGTCCTGGACGAACGACCCGCGGCCGCGGCGGAACAGCACCGGCAGGGTCGGATAGAGCGAGGCGCGGAGCGGCCGGCCGTCCATGCAGTAGGTGAAGCTGATGCGGTAGGCCGCGATCTCGGGTGGCGGGGAGAGGGCCGCGATCTCCTCGCGCAGCGGCGCTTCCATCATGTAGTCCGCGTCGAGCCGCAGAATCCAGTCGCTGGCGATGCCGGTTTCGGTCGTGGCGAAGCGCCATTGCCGGGCATGGCTGTCGAAGGCGCGCTCGACCACCCGGACGTTGGCGAAGCGGCCGGCGATGGCCACGGTGTCGTCGGTCGACAGGCTGTCGACCACGACGACCTCTTTGGCCCACGTCAGGCGCTCGAGGGTGCGGCCGATATTGGCTGCCTCGTTGTAGGTCAGGATGACGGGAGTGATGAGGGCGAGCACTGGCGAATTTTGGGCTATGTGGCTGGTATAAGTGAGCTTTTTCGGCCGAACCACCGGTTTTCCGCCATCTTTGCCGGCAAAAGGAAGCGTGTGGCGTCCCGGCGGCTTGACGGAAAGCCGCGAGGCGAGCAAACGAACACCCCTCGCGCGACAAATCCTCAGGGTTGCCGCCGCCAACTCGCAAGTCTTTGAAAAAACGGTTAAATACCCCTCGGATTGGATCGAAAGGCGTTCTCAAATGTCCAATAATGATCTCGTGGTCGTCACCGGTGCGGGCGGCTTCATCGGCGGCCATCTGGTCCGCGTGCTGCAG
This sequence comes from Hyphomicrobiales bacterium, assembly GCA_041691635.1. Taxonomy (GTDB): domain Bacteria; phylum Pseudomonadota; class Alphaproteobacteria; order Reyranellales; family Reyranellaceae; genus Reyranella. Next base: position 136,266 of record JBEPUH010000008.1, on the reverse strand, counting down.
CAGCGCGGCCATACCAGGATCCGTGGCGTCGACAACAAGCCGCTCGGCGAGTGGTACCAGAGGACACCGGGCGTCGAGAACCAGGTGGGCGACCTCGCCCTGCTCGAGCCCTGCCGCGCCGCCGCCCGGGGCGCCAAGATGATCTACAACCTCGCCGCCGACATGGGCGGCATGGGCTTCATCGAGACCCACAAGGCCGAGTGCATGCTGTCGGTGCTGGTCAGCACCCACATGCTGGTCGCCGCCAAGGAAGCCGGCGTCCCGCGCTTCTTCTATTCGTCGTCGGCCTGCGTCTACAACGGCGACAAGCAGACCGACGCCAACGTGACCGCGCTCAAGGAAGAGGACGCCTACCCCGCCCTTCCCGAGGACGGCTACGGCTGGGAAAAGCTGTTCAGCGAGCGCATGGCCCGCCACTACCGCGAGGACTACGGCATCGCCACCCGCGTGGCGCGCTATCACAACGTCTACGGACCGGAAGGCACCTACGACGGCGGCCGCGAGAAAGCCCCGGCCGCGATCTGCCGCAAGGTCATCGCCGCCAAGCTCGCCGGCACGAACGACATCGAGATCTGGGGCGACGGCGAGCAGACGCGCTCGTTCATGTACATCGACGACTGCACCGAGGGCACGATCAAGCTGGCGGAGAGCAACATCGTCGAGCCGCTGAACATCGGCAGCGACGAGCTGGTCAGCATCAACCGCCTGGTCGACATCGTCGAGAAGATCGCCGGCGTTAAGCTCAGGCGCTCCTACAAGCTCGACGCGCCCAAGGGCGTGCGCGGGCGCAACAGCGACAACACGCTGATCAAGAAGCTGATGAACTGGGCGCCGTCGGTGAAGCTCGAGGCCGGCATGGAGAAGACCTACAAGTGGATCTACGACGAGATGACCTCGGGCAAGGCCTCGGTGGTCAACGCGCTGCCGCGCCAGGTCGCGGCGCAGTAGCGGTCCGTACGGAGCATCCTTGCGCAACGCTGTTGCGCATAGGGGACGGTGGATTTCGAGACGGCCGGCGCGCCCGCGAGACCTAGACCTGTCCGGATCGAGCTGGTGCCATCTCAGTGAACGGGCTCGAGAAACGGGGTATTCGGGTCGCCGACGTAGCAGATCACAACCTTCAGCGGCTCAGTCGCGCTCCGGTTATAGCCTGTCATCCTGACGTCAGGTGGTTCCACATAAGCCTCACCAGCCTTGACGGTCACTTCTGGACGGCCGTCGAAATGGAGGGTGAACGCGCCTTCCAGGACGTAGACCGTGACCGGGAAACGGTGCGTATGAAATACAGTCCTGTCGCCGGGTTTGAAGCTGGCTGTGAGGACACTCACCTCCTGCTTTTCGCCCTTCGGCATGGCTTCGACGGTCCGCTTCATCACCAGGTTTGGTTTTGCAAGGTTCGCCTCTTGCGCGGTCGCGTCGAAGCATAAAAACGAACCGACAAGGAAAAGAAGCGAGGCGAGCATCATTTTCATTGAATGTCTCCAAATCGAACAAGGAAGCCTCAATCGAGCGAGTGCACTGGATTCATCGCGGCTCAACTCCGTGCACAACTCCACTCCGTTCACAGATGGATCAGGCGGTCGGAGACACCATCGTGACGATGATAGCCGTCTGGCAGGAACACTCAACAATGCCAACTGACACTCCTGACAAGGCAAATGTAATCGCGTTGCCTCCCATCATTGTGGCCGTGGCCCTTGAGATAGGGTCTCTCCTTCAGTTCGTCTGGCCAGTTAGGTTTCTGCCCTACACGGAAGCTCTGTGGTTAGGTGGGCTGCTAATTATTGCTTCGCTCCCAATTGTCTTAGATGCCGCGCGTCAATTGACAAGAGCAAAGACGACGTTCGATGTCCGCAAGCCGACGAGAGAAATCGTCACCCGTGGAGTCTTTGGATTCACACGAAATCCAACTTATCTATCCATGATGTCGGGATTTCTGGGAGTCGCCGCGATCATGGATTCCCTTTGGCTACTGCTCCTTGCGATGCCGCTCGTAGTCGTACTTCAGAAAGGCGTGATCGAGCCCAAAGAACGCTATCTTGAACAAAAGTTCGGAGAAAATTATCTGCGCTACAAGGCACGGGTTCGTCGTTGGATTTAGACTTCAGCTAAAAGTACACGTCACATTGGAGGTTTGGCATGGGCTGGCATGATAGTTTGGCTGCCAGAGCAGTCGCGATGGGAAAGACTGCCGGAGAGTTCAAAGCCGGTGCTCGGCGCAAGGCCAACGCAACGTGGTTCTTCCTCCTTGCTGCCGCTGGCGTCTGGTATTTTGTAAGCTGGCGATGGGCTCTGATCCCGAGCGCGCTCGCCGCTTGGAATGCTTTTCAAAGTGTCAGCGCAACTTTAATTTCCACTCGTCTGGAAAAAGCGAAAGCATCACCGCTCGCGTGAAATCGTACCCAATCGCTGGCGAGTTAGCGTCACTGTATCGGGATTGGCCTACCTCGACGGCAAATTCCCAGTCGGGGGCGAACCGGATCGCCCGAAGACGGAAGACACGCGAGGACCGCACCCGCCAACGCTTGGTCGTTCGCTCAGGTGAGCACGCCGGTCACGCGCAGGCGTTGGGGAATGATAAAGGGTTTTGCGGTCCCGAGACTGACGGCCACCGGGTCTTGGGCCGCCGGCATCAAGGGCCGTCTCCGGCTGGCTATGACTCCGGGGCAATCTCACGCGGTCGCGAGGGTCCTGGCGTCCTTCCACATTTCGAATTCATCCCGGTATCGAGCCGGCGCGAGCGGCAGCGTGAATGTTTGACTTGACATTTATTGCGAAATACGCAATGATAAATTATGGGGACCCGGACCCAGGCGCAAGCCGAAGCGCGGGGGCCACAGGAGACGCTGCACGGCGGGGCAGATCGAGCGTGGTTGGTTTCGAATAGTGACCGCTAAATTCCTGCTATTTTAGCGGTTACGGATCGGAAACCAGAACGCTCTGGATTTAGAGGCCCTGCTTATTTTCTGCTTTTTAAAAGCGTTACTTGCGGTAACCGCCACTAAACCTGGTGCGCCTCAGGGGGCGATCGAGCCCCGACCCTAGCGGCCGACGCGGCTCACGGTCTTGTTGCTCTTCAGCAGCTTGTCGAAATAGGCGATCGTCTTGGCGAGGCCTTCGTCGAGCGCCACCTTCGGCTCCCACTTCAGTTTCTCGCGCGCCAGCGTGATGTCGGGGCAGCGCTGCAGCGGATCGTCGATCGGCAGGGGTCGGCTGTGAATCAGCTTCGATTTGCCGTTCACGAGCTTCAGCACCCGCTCGGCCAGTTGCTTCACCGGCAGCTCGACCGGGTTGCCGAGGTTGACCGGCCCGGTGAAGTCGTCGGGCGTGTGGTCCATCAGGCGCGTCCAGCCCTCGATCAGGTCGTCGACATAGCAGAAGGCGCGCGTCTGCATGCCGTCGCCGTAGATCGTGATGTCCTCGCCCTTGAGCGCCTGGACGATGAAGTTCGACACCACGCGCCCGTCGTTGGGATGCATGCGCGGGCCGTAGGTGTTGAAGATGCGCGCGACCTTGATGCGCAGCTTGTGCTGGCGCCAGTAGTCGAAGAACAGGGTTTCCGCACAGCGCTTGCCCTCGTCGTAGCAGGCGCGCGGGCCCAGCGGATTGACGTTGCCGCGATAGCTCTCGACCTGCGGATGGACGGTCGGGTCGCCGTAGACCTCGCTGGTCGAGGCCTGGAAGATCTTGGCGCGCACCCGCTTGGCCAAGCCCAGCATGTTGATGGCGCCGTGCACGCTGGTCTTGGTCGTCTGCACCGGATCGTGCTGGTAGTGCACCGGCGAGGCCGGACAGGCAAGGTTGTAGATCTCGTCGACCTCGACATAGAGCGGCCATGTCACGTCGTGGCGCATCAGCTCGAAGCGCGGATTGCCGATGCAGGCGGCGACGTTGTCCTTGGTGCCGGTGAAGTAGTTGTCGACGCAGAGTACGTCGTTGCCTTCGTTCAGCAGGCGCTCGCACAGGTGCGACCCGAGAAAGCCCGCACCGCCGGTCACCAGAATTCGCTTGCTCATGTCGCCCCTTGAATATTCCCCGCTTCGCTGGTGAGACTAGGCGAACGACAAGGCGAAATCATCAAATAAGACTTGAGGAAATGCCGCCATGGCCATCGAGATCAACGGGCTCGCCGACATCGTTCGCGTGCATGCCCGCGAACGGCCCGAGACCGCAGCGATCGTCTGCAACGGCCGCGCGACGAGTTACGCCGACCTCGACCGCGCCGCGAGCCGCGTCGCCAATGGCCTGATCGCCGACGGCATCCGGCCGCAGGCCCGGATCGCCCATCTCGACAAGAGCAGCGACATCTTCTTCGAGCTGCTGTTCGGGGGCGCCAAGGCCAACGCCGTGATGGTCTCGGTCAACTGGCGGCTGGCGCCGCCCGAGGTGCTGCAGATCGTCAACGACGCCGAGGCCGAGATCCTGTTCGTCGGCGAAGAATTCTTTCCCGTAATCGAGAAGATCCGCGGCGAGCTGAAGACCGTGAAGAAGATCGTGGCCTTCGGCGCCGACCACGGTGCGTGGCAGGGCTTCGCGGCCTGGCGCGACCGCCATCCCGCGAGCGATCCACTGTTGCCGACCAGGCCGACCGACACGGCGGTGCAATTCTATACCTCTGGCACGACCGGACTGCCCAAGGGTGCGGAGCTCACCAACACCAACTTCTCGTCGATGATGGGACTGTGGACCGGAGAGTGGCTGCTCGGCCCCGGCGTGCCCAACCTCGTGTGCCTGCCGATGTTCCACATCGGCGGCGCAGGCTGGGGCATCGCCGGGCTGTTCGCCGGCGCCACCAACCATGTCGTGCGCGAGTTCGTGCCGGCGGAGATCCTGGACATCGTCGAGCGCGAGCGCCTGCAGGTGATGCTGCTGGTGCCGGCGATGATCCTGTTCCTCGTCCAGGCGCCGCAAATCCGCGAGACCGACCTGTCGAGCCTGAAGCTGATCGTCTACGGCGCGGCGCCGATCCCGGCGGAGCTGCTCAAGCAGGCGATGGGCGTCTTCCCGTGCGGCTTCCAGCAGGTCTACGGCCTCACCGAGACGACCGGCGCCATCACCGTACTGCCGGCGTCCGACCACGACCCGAACGATCCGAAGAAGCTGCTGTCGTGCGGCTACGCGCAGAAGGGCGTCGAGCTGCGCATCGTCGACGGCGGCGGCCGCGACCTGCCGCCCGATCACGTTGGCGAGATCGCCGTGCGCTCGTCCCAGGTGATGGGCGGCTACTGGAAGCTGCCCGAGGCCACAGCGCGCGCCATGCAGGGCGACTGGTTCTTCACCGGCGACGCGGGCTACCTCGACACCCGAGGCTATCTCTACATCCACGATCGGGTGAAGGACATGATCGTGTCGGGCGGCGAGAATATCTATCCGGCCGAGGTCGAGAGCGCGCTGTTCGGCCATCCCGCCGTGGCCGACGTGGCCGTGATCGGCGTGCCGGACGAGCGCTGGGGCGAAGCGGTGAAGGCGGTGGTGGTGAAGAAACCGGGCGCCGACGTCACACCCGGCGAGCTGATCGGCTGGGCGCGCGATCGGATCGCCGGCTACAAGCTGCCCAAATCGGTAGATTTCATCGACACCCTGCCGCGCAATCCCACCGGCAAAATCCTGAAGCGCGAGCTGCGCCGGACCTACTGGGGCGACAGGCAGAGGCAGGTCAATTGAGTTCCGAACGCGAAAACCGGCGACCCCTCCCGGAGCCGCCGGCTTTCACCCTTCAAGTACGCGAAGGCGTTTTAGCGGTGACGGCCACCGCCCGAACTCGCGCCCGTGGACGAATGCGTGCCGCCCCCGAAGCTGCTGGCGGTGCGGGTCGTCGTGGCGCTGCGGCTGCCGAAGCTGTGCGTCGGCGTGGTCGCAGCGGTCGAGCCGGTGGTGCCGGTCGAACCGGTCGTGCCGTGGCTCCAGCCGCCGCCGTTGCCCCAGCTATGCGAGCCGTTGCTGGCCGTGCTGGTGCCGCCGGTCGAGCCGGTGCCGGTACCCGTGCCCGGGCCATGGCCCCAGCCGTGCGAACCGTTGTTCGCCGTGCCGGTGCCGGTGCCCGTGCCTGTCCCGGTACCCGGGGTGCCCGGGCCATGGTTCCAGCCGCCGGTGCCCGGCGTGCCCGAGCCGTTGCCGTGCTGCCAGCCGCCCTGGCCGTTGTGATCGCCGTTCTGGGCTTGGCCGCCGTTGTGATCCCAACCGTTATGGTTGCCGTTCCAGTTGTGGTCGTGGCCCGAGTCGCGGTTGTCGGCCTGGCGATGGTCCCAACCGCCACGGCCGTCGCGGCCGTCACGATCATGGCCCCAGTCGCGGCGATCGGCATCGCGATGATCCCAACCGTTGCGACCGTCGCGGCCGTCGTTGCGGCCCCAGCCCTGATTGCGATCCCAGGACTGCTGGCGATCGTGGCTCTGCTGGGAGATCTGGCGGTTCTCGCGATCCGTCATGTGGTCGATGCGGGCACGCTCCTGCGAGGTGACGTGGCCGTCGGCCTCGGCCTGGCGCTGGGCCCGGTTGATGTTGCGCTCACCCTGCTCGAGGCGAGCCTGCTCGCTGCGCGTGATCTGACCGTCACGAACGCCGCGATCGATCCGGTCCTGCTGGACCTCCTGGCGCTGGTTGATGTCGTACATCGACTGCGCGTAGGCGCCGCCGCTCGCGGCAATCAGGCCGCCCGCCGTCAGCACGGCGTAGGGGATGAGACGAAGTTTGGGCATTTATGTCCTCTGGGCGTGTTTCGACGGCACACTGCCATCTTAAGAATCGCTACGCCGACCCATGCCCAAACATCCCTCGAAATATTTTCATTCGCGCGCTAGAACGGCGAGTCCTCGAAACGACACAGCGACGCCACGCCAATGTCCCAATTGCCCTCGAATCTGACACCCGTCCGCGAAGCGCATATCTTCGACGAGCAGCGCCTCGTCGACTACATGACGGCTAACGTCGAGGGCTTTCGCGGGCCCATCCGCGTGCTTCAGTTCGAAGGCGGACAGAGCAACCCCACCTTCCACGTGGCCGACGCCGCGGGCGGCCAGTACGTGCTGCGCAAGAAGCCGCCGGGCAAGCTCCTGCCCTCGGCCCACCAAGTGGACCGCGAATACCGCGTCATCAAGGCGCTTCACGATCATTCCGACGTGCCCGTCCCGAAACCCTACGCCCTCTGCCAGGACGACGGGGTGATCGGGACGGCCTTCTACATCATGGAATTCCTGCCCGGCCGCATCTTCGCCGACCCGAAGATGCAGGGCGTGGCGCCGGCCGACCGCGGGAAGATCTTCGATTCGATGAACGACGTTCTGGCCCGCCTGCACAACGTCGACTACCGCAAGGCCGGCCTCGGCGACTACGGACGCGAGGGCCAGTACATCCAGCGCCAGCTCGCGCGCTGGTCGAGCCAGTACGACCTCTCGCGCACCGACGACCTCGACGCGATGGAGAACCTGAAGAAGTGGCTGCCGGCCAACATCCCGCCGGGCGACGAGACGCGGATCAACCACGGCGACTATCGGCTCGGCAACACGATCGTGCATCCGACCGAGCCGCGCGTGATCGCCGTGCTTGACTGGGAGCTGTCGACGCTCGGCCATCCGCTGGCCGACCTCGGTTACAACTGCATGATGTATCATTTCGGCGCGGGCTTCGGCGCGTCGGGCGGCTATGCCGACACCGACCTCAAGGCGTTCGGCATCCCGGGCGAGAAGGACTACCTCGCCGCCTACGCCCGCCGTACCGGCCGCGCCGGCGTCGAGCACTGGGATTTTTACCTGGCGTTCTCGCTGTTCCGCCTCGCCGCGATCGTCCAGGGCGTCTACAAGCGCGGCCTCGACGGCAATGCCTCGTCGGAAACGGCCAAGAGCTACGGCGATCGCGCGCGCGTGCTGGCCGAGCTCGGCTGGTCGATCGTCGAGAAGCGCGCCTAGCGCGCGGCGGTCAAGAAGCGCGCCTGAGTCTATTCGTCGGTGACCGGCACCCGCGAGGTGTCGCCCTTCACCGGGCAATCCTTGACGTCGACGTATTCGTTGGCGGGATTGCGGTACTTGTTGATGTCGTAGGGCATGTCCACGTTGGGAACCTTGGTGCCCGGCGTGCGCAGCGTCCAGGCAACGAGCTGCTTGATGACGCTGCCCAGCGCCTGGTCGAAGGCCTCGACGACCTTGGGGATCTTGTCCTCTCGTGCGCGCACGCAGCGCTCGATGGTGGCGACGCCGATGATCTGGCGCTCGGGCATGCGCACCAGCTTGGCGACGATGCGGACATGGGCGATCGGCGCGCCGCCGTAGAAGTACATCGCCTCGAAGTTGCGCAGGTCGGGCTGCAGCGTGTAGTCGGCGCGCAGGCCGATCGATTCGCGGGCGACCGCCACGATCTTGTGGCTGTTCTCGAAGGAGTCGACGATGCGCGTCTGCACCATCGCCGGCGCCCGGTCGGTCCACGCGGTCTTGGCGTAGTAGTCCGACGAGGTCGGCGTCATCGAGATGGCGATGCGGCCGGTGTTGAGGTTGGCCGCCGCCGCCGGCACCTCGACCGCGAGCTGCCACTGCACGGCCGGCATGTTCGGCTCGAAGGTGCTCTTGGGCGTCGCCTGATAGAGGTCGGTCGGCTCCTCCGCCGCCTTGATCAGCGAGCACCCGGCGAGCGTCGCGGCGGCGCCCAGAAGCGCACTCAGCCGGAGAATCGGAAGGAGGTTCATTTCGGCCTGTATCCGTTCTTGCCGCTGAACACGAAGCCGGCGGGATCGCGCTCGATCTTGGCGGCGATGATGTTGAGGTTGGCCGTGAGTTCGCGTAGCTCGTGGATGGCGAGGCCGAGCTCGGTCAGGCCCGATTCGGAGAAGCGGCGGATCGGCCCGCTGTTGTCGACCAGGATCTTGTTGAGCTGGCCGGTGGCGCCGTCGAGGTTGGTCATCGCCTTGCGCGCCTCGACGATGGCCTTGGCGAGATCGCCCTTGTCCTTGCCGGCGAGCGCCTTGCGCGTCTCGGCATCCTGCGGCCCGAGCTCCATGGCGATCAGGCCGAGCTTGTCGGACAGGCCGTTCAGCCGCTCGAAGGTCTGCTTGAACTGGTCGATCGCGCCCGGCAGGTCGGCGAGTGCGGTCTGGATGGAGCTGTCCTGCTTGGCGAACGAGCCCGACAGGGTCTGCAGGTTCTTGAGGAGGTCGCCGACCGACGACAGGTTGTCGGGGCTGAGCAGCTCGTTCAAGCGGTCGACCGTGGTGCCGGCCTTGGCCAGCAGCTCCTGCGCCGAGGTCGACGTCGCCTCGAGGAACGAGGCGCCTTCGCGGATCTCCGGATAGGGCTTCTCGCCGAGCTTCTTCTTCGGCTTGATCTGGTCGACGTCGAGCCGGCCGACGATCTGGACGAAGGCGGCGCCGGCGATGAAGGGCTTCTCGAACACCGCATACGAGCGCTCGCGGATGTCGATCGAGGAAGCGACGGCCACCGTCACCTCGATCTTCTCGCTGAGGCGCTGGCGGCCGGTGCTGCGCTGGACGTCGACCCGCGAGGTCAGCCCGATGTCCTGCACCCGGCCGACGCGCAGGCCGCGGTAGAACACCGGCGAATCCTTGGTCAGTCCCTGGACGTCGCCGGAGAAGAGGATGTCGTAGTAGGCGTACGACGTCTGATCGCCGGCCCGCAGCTTCCAGATCACGAAGCCCACGAGGGCGGCGATGAACACCATCATCGCCGCGCCGATCAGCACATAAGGCGACTTGTTTTCCATCCGACGCCGCTTCTACTCCTGCCTGGCCGCCCGTCCGCGCGGTCCGTGGAAATATTCCCGGACCCACGGATGATCGTACTTTAGCATTTCTTCCATGGTACCCACCACGACGCGCTTGTCGAGCAGCACGGCGATCCGGTCGCAGACCGCATAAAGGCTGTCGAGATCGTGCGTAACCATCAGGATCGTGAGCCCGAGGCTGGCCTGCAGGCCCTTTACCAGCTCGTCGTAGTGCGCCGCGCCGATCGGGTCGAGGCCCGCCGTCGGCTCGTCGAGGAAGAGCATGTCCGGGTCGAGCGCCAGTGCGCGGGCCAGGCTGGCGCGCTTGCGCATGCCGCCCGACAGCTCCGACGGCTTCTTGTTGGCCGTGTCGGGCGGCAAGCCGACCAACGCGATCTTGAACGCGGCGATTTCGTGCATCAGCCCTTCATCCAGCTTGGCGTGCTCGCGGATCGGCACGATGATGTTTTCGGCCACGGTCAGCGAGGAGAACAACGCGCCGTCCTGGAACTGGACGCCGGTCCGCGCATGCATCGTGCGTTCGGCCTTTCCGCGCACGTTGCGCGTGTCGATGCTGAGCAGCTCTATCGTGCCCTGCCGCGCGTCGTTCAGGCCGATGATGGTACGCAGGAGCACCGACTTGCCGGTGCCCGAGCCGCCGACCAGGCCCACGATCTCGCCCTTGAAGACGTCGAAGTCGAGCTTGTCGTGCACTACTTGGTCGCCGAATTGAGTGCGCACGCCGCGCAGTTTCAGCACGACGTCCCGTCCATCGCGGTGGTCGACGAGCTGCCCGCCTTCCACTAGCACTGTCCGCGGGGGCTTGGCGTCGGTCTTCTCCGCCTTGGTATCGGCCTCCACCATCACACGCCCGCAAGCAGGAACACGATGGAGAATATCGCGTCGAGCACGATGACGCAGAAGATCCCCTCGACCACCGAGCGGGTCGTGAGCTGGCCGACGCTCTCGGCGCTGCCGCTCACCTGCAGGCCCTCGAAGCAGCCGATGGCGGCGATGATGAAGCCGAATACCGGCGACTTGATCATGCCGGTGTAGAAGTGCCACGGGCCCACCGTGTCGCGCAGCCGGTCGAAGAACTGAACGAAGGTGAAGTCGAGGTAGAAGGTGCAGGCGACCGCGCCGCCCAGCAGGCCCGCCATGTCGCCCCAGAAGGTCAGCAGCGGCATGCAGATCACCAGCGCGATGATGCGCGGCAGCACCAGCCACTCGATCGGATTGAGCCCGATGGTGCGCATGGCGTCGACTTCCTGGTTGACCTGCATGGTGCCGATCTGGGCGGTGAAGGCGCTGCCCGAGCGGCCGGCGACGATGATGGCGGTGAGCAGGACACCGAGCTCGCGGAACATGCCGATGCCGACGGCCTCGACTGTGAAGGTCTCGGCGCCGAACTGGCGGAGCTGCTGGACGCCCTGGTAGGCAATCACCACGCCGATCAGGAAACACAGCACACCCACGATCAGCAGTGCCCTGACCCAGACCTCGTACATCTGGCGCACGACGGCGTTGAAGCGGAAGCGCCGCGGCTGGAGGCAGGCCTCGAGGAAGACCACGATGATCTCGCCGAAGAACTCGCACATATCGACGATCTGGCGACGGACGTCGATCAGGCTATGGCCGGCCTCGTCGAGCCAATGGACCATCCAGTTGACATGATGGGGCCGCGCCGGCTCCTTGCCGAGGTTGGCCTGCACGACCTTGAACAGGTCGGCGTGGTTCTTGTCGCGGGTCCTGACCTCGGTTTCCGACCCGCCGCCCGCGAGGTCGAGAATCTCGATCGCGCCGGCGGTGTCGAGTCGCGTCACCTTGCTGGCATCGACCACCTTGGCAGTGCCCCGGGCCGGCCTCTTCCCGCCCGTCTTGGTCTTGACGTTGCGCAGGCCGAGCACCGTCCAGCTGCCGCCCGCTTCGAACACCTGCGTGCCGGCCTGGTCGGCGTAGCGAATCGTGGGAGGGGCGTCGGCCATCGCAGGAATTAGTCGTCGCAGGCGTCAGCGCTGTCAATCGCTCCGCGACGTTGCCTCGCAGGAATATGGCTGTCACCATCCGTGCAGGAGGAACCGATGGGCAAGTGGCCGGCGCTGGACAAGATCGAGATGCTCGATCGTCCGATCGACAACGATTCCTACGACCGCAAGATCGAGGAGCTGCAACGCAAGCTGCTCGATCTCCAGATCCACTACTTGCGCACCGGCGGCCGTGTCCTGATCGGGTTCGACGGCTGGGACGCCGCCGGCAAGGGCGGCCTCATCCAGCGCATGGTCTACGGCCTCGAGCCGCGCTCGACCCACGTCTGGCGCATCGGCGCGCCGACTCCGGAGGAACAGGGCCGCCACTACCTGTGGCGCTTCTGGCAGCGCCTGCCGACGCCCGGCAACTGGGCGGTGTTCGACCGCACCTGGTACGGCCGCGTGCTGGTCGAGCGGATCGAGGGTTTCTGCACAAAGGACGAATGGAAACGCGCCTATCGCGAGATCAACGACTTCGAGCGCCAGCTCGCCGACGACGGCGTGCGCATCATCAAGTTCCTGATCCATGTCAGCGAGGAGGAACAGCGCAAGCGGATGATCGAGCGGCTCGACAAGCCCTACAAGCGCTACAAGGTTGGCCTCGAGGATTTCCGCAATATCGCCAAGCGCCGGCAGTATCTCGAGGCCTACGACGACATGCTCGAGAAGACCGACACCGAGCACGCACGCTGGCACGTCGTCGCGACCGATCACAAGAAGCTGGCCAGGATCGCGGGCCTCGAGATCGTCGTCGAGGAACTCGGCCGCGGCGTGAAGATCTCCGAGCAGGAACTCGATCCCGAGGTGGCCAAGGCTGCCTTCAAGCTGTGGGGCTGGAAGGCAGACGGCAAGAAGTGAATGGCGCGCGCGTTTTTCCCGGCTGGGGGGTCGTCGCCGGCGCGTTCCTGTGCATGCTCACGGGCTTCGCGATGGTCTATTCCTTCGCCGCCTTCTTCAGCCCGCTCGAAAAGGAGTTCAGCGCCCAGCGCGGCGAGACCTCGCTGGTCTTCTCGATCGCCGCCTTTCTCTATTTCTCGACAGGCGCGATCGCCGGCGCGATCGCCGACCGGACCGGCCCCCGCCCCGTCGTGATCGGCGGACTCCTGCTGGTCGCGGTTGGTCTCGTCGTGGCCTCGCGCGCGAACAGTCTGATCGAGATCTACATCGGCTACGGCATCGGCGTCGGCGTGGGAGTGGGTCTGTCGTACGTGCCGAGCATCGCCGCCGTCCAGCACTGGTTCCATCGCGGCCGTGGCACGGCGAGCGGCATCGCGGTCGCGGGCATCGGCGTCGGCACCCTGATCGGCGCACCGCTCGCCCACGAGCTGATCGCCCGGATCGGCTGGCGTCCGACCTATCTCGTGCTCGCCGCCCTCACCGCGCTGGGAGCGCTCGTTGCCGGCGCGCTGGTGCGTCGCGGGCCGGCGCATTACGGCCTCGGCCCGGATGGCGATCCGCCGCTCGCCCACGGCGCGACTGGCACGACCTCCGGCTACACGTTGCGCGAAGCCATGGGGTCGTGGCCGTTCTGGGCGATCTATACCGGCGCGCTCCTGATGTCGTTCGGCCTGTTCGTGCCGTTCGTCCACATCGTGCCGTATGTACGCGATGCGGGGCTGAGCGAGGGCTTCGGCGTGCTGCTGATCATGCTGCTGGGCGTCGGCAGCACCGTCGGCCGCTTCATGTTCGCCAGCCTCACTCACTGGCTCGGCCGGCGACGGTCGTTCGCCATGATGTACATCGGCGCGGGGATCATGATGGTCGTCTGGTCGCAATCGACCAGCAGGCCCGCCCTCGTCGTCTTTGCACTGCTGTTCGGCGCCTTCTACGGCGGCTTCGTCGCGATCGCACCGTCGCTCGCCGCCGACTATTTCGGCGCCAAGGCGCTCGGCTCGGTGATCGGCACGCTCTACAGCGGCGTCGGCATCGGCGCCCTCTTCGGCTCACCGGTTGCGGGCTTCGCCTACGACTTCTTCGGCTCCTACAGCGGCGCGATCCTGGCGGGCGGGGCGCTGTGCTTCGTGTCCTTCGTCCTCACGATGCTGGTGCCGGAACCGGCGCGCTGGCTGGCGGCGCGAAAAGCCGCGTCGTAACACCGGGCCCAAGGTGTGCGGCAATCCACGGCAGGGAGTCGCGCATCGCCTCCTCGAGCTTCCACGGCGGATTGATCACCAGCATGGCGCAGGCCGCGAGCTTGCCCGCCTCGGCCGGCACCTCGATTTCCAGACGCAGCGTCGTGAGGTCCGCGAGCCCGCTCACGAAGCCGTCGACCGCCGCGGAGTCCTTGATCGGATACCAGACCGCGTAGCAGCCGGTGGCGAAGCGGCGCAGACCGTGGCGCAGCGCGCGCGCCAGCCGGTCGAACTCGTCGGTCGCCTCGAACGGCGGATCGATCAGCACCAGCGCGCGGCGCTCGGGCGGCGGCAGGACCGCCTTCAGTGTGCGGTAGCCGTCCTCCTGCCGGACCTCGACCGAGCGGTCGCCGGCGAACTCGCGCTTCAGGGTGAGCGCGTCCTGGGGATGGAGCTCGCAGGCCACGAAGCGATCGACGATGCCGCGCAGGCCGGCGCGGATCAGCCGCGGCGACCCGGGATAGCGCCGGGGCGGGCCGCCGGCCGGACCGAACTTGCGGTCGTAGGCCGCCACCGCCGCGAGGTAGCGCGCCACCGCGCCCGGCATGCCCGCCTTGGGCGTCGCCATCAGGCGGGCGATACCCGCGGCGGCCTCGCCGGTGCGCGCGGCCATCTGGCCGCCGAGATCGTAGCCACCGGTGCCGGCGTGCGTGTCGAGCACGAACAGCTTCTTGTCCTTGGCCGTCAGCAGGCGCACCAGCTCGCACAGCACGAGATGCTTCAGGACATCGGCGAAGTTGCCAGCATGGAAGCCGTGACGATAGTTCATGCGTCTGCCTATAGCATCCGGAGCCCGGTTCGTGCTTCAACCGTCGGACAAAAAGAGGATCGCCATGGCCACGCACGAGCTTCATTCATCGCCCGAGACCTGCCACTGGGGTTATTTCGACAGCCAGCTGAAGCCGCAATTGCGCATCAAGTCCGGCGACGTGGCGACCATCCACTGCGTGTCGGGCTCGCAGGAGATTCTGCCGCAGCCGCCGATGAACGTGCTGCCGGAGCACCGCGACATCCTGTCCAAGCTCAAGCCGCACATCGGCCGCCACATCCTGACCGGGCCCGTGCACGTCGAGGGCGCCGAGCGCGGCGACGTGCTGGCGGTCGAGGTGCTCGACATCAAGTTCCGCACCAACTGGGGCTGGAACGTGCAGCGTCCGCTCGCCGGCACCCTTCCCGAGGATTTCCCGTTCTATCGCCTCACCCACATTCCGATCGATTCCAACCGCGGCGTCTGCACTCTGCCGTGGGGCCTCGAGGTCCAACTCCGGCCGTTCTTCGGCATCATGGGCGTGGCGCCGCCGGCCGAATGGGGCCAGTGCAGCTCGATCGAGCCGCGCGCCTTCGGCGGCAACATCGACAACAAGCACTTTCAGGTCGGCACGACGGTCTACTTCCCGGTGTTCGCCGGCGGCGCCCTGTTCTCGACCGGCGACGGCCACGGCGTGCAGGGCGATGGCGAGGTCAACCTCACCGCGCTCGAGACCAGCCTGAGCGGCACGTTCCGCTTCACCGTGCGCAACGACATGAAGCTCACCAATCCGCGCGCCGAGACCGCGACCCACTGGATCACCCACGGCTTCGATCCCGATCTCGACGATGCCGCCAAGGAAGCGCTGCGCGACATGATCCGCCTGATCACCGCCAAGACCGGCCTGGCGGCGGCCGACGCCTACATGCTGTGCAGCCTGCAGGCCGACCTGCACGTGACGCAAACGGTGGACGGCAACAAGGGCATCCACTGCATGATCGACAAGAAGCTGATCGGCGGCTGAGGAGCCGCCTGCGCGGCGTCACTTCGCGCCGCGCGGCACGATCTTCATCACGAACGACGTCGGCGTCTCGGTCGGACCGAATGGGCCCGGCACCTTGTTGGCGATCGGCGGCAGGCTGCGCAGGAAAGCGACGATCGCCGCGGCATCCTCCTTGGTGAGCGCGGCCAGCGCCCGCCACGGCATGATTGGCGCCAGGGTTCGGCCGTCCGGCCGCACGCCGGTCTGCAGGGCGATGATCACCTGCGCATCGGTCCAACCGCCCAGCCCGGTCGCCTTGTCGGGTGTCAGGTTGGGTCCGTAGAAGACACCTAGACCTGGAATCTCGAAGCCGACCTCCGAGCCGCCCAACACGCGTGCCATGTCCGGCTTGCCGAAGAAATGTCCCGGCGTGTGGCAGTCCTGGCAGCCACCCAGAGTCACCAGGTACTTGCCGCGTGCGACCGCGGCCTCGTCGGCAAACGACGGCGCCAGCGGCGCCCAGGACAAGGCCATCGCGGCGATGGCGAGCTTGATCTTCATGAAGGCATTCCCCCGATTGACGGGCGAAAGAGTGCCATTGCCTTCGCGTCGGTCAATGGCGACGACGCGCCTCGCCGGTCCCCTAGGCGGCCTGCAGCCCGCGCGTCCGCGAGGGCTGCGGCGGGAAGGCAAGCGCGATCGCGGTGGCGCCGAGGCCGACGGCGAACGAGCCGATGTAGAGCCAGCCGTAGGTGCCGAAGTGATCGAAGATCAAGCCACCCAGCGCCGGCCCCAGCGACATGCCGAGGCTGGCGACCAGGCTGGCTGCGCCGATCACGGTACCCATGATGCGCATCGGAAAATATTCGCGTGCGATCACGGCGTAGAGCGGCATGACGCCGCCGTAGGCCATGCCGAAGACGATGGCGACACCGTAGAACTCGCCGATCTCGCGCGTGAAGAAATAGGCGCCCGCCGCCAGCGCCTGGATCATCAGGCCGATCACCAGCACCGGCTTGGCGCCGAACTTGTCCCCGGACAGGCCGAAGATCACGCGGCCGCCCAGGCCCGCCAGCCCCTCGACACTGTAGATCGTGACCGCGGCCAACGGAGGTATGCCGCACGCTATGGCGTAGCTCACCGTGTGGAAGATCGGACCGGAGTGCATGGCGCAGCAGGCGAAGTACGTGGCGCCCAGCACGATGAACTGCGGCGAGCGCAACGCCTTGCCCGCGGTGATGCCCGAATCGCCCGCGATGGCGACGCCGGGCTTGGCACCGGCAACGGCCGGTGCGCGGCGCACCAGAAACGCCGTCGGTATCAGCAGCACCGAGGCGAGGACGGCGATCGTAAGCAGGGCGGTCCGCCAGTCATGGTTCGAGATCAGCCAGCTTGCGAACGGCGAGATCGTCATCGGCGCCACGCCCATGCCGGCCGAGACCAGCGAGACCGCGAGGCTGCGATTTTTCTCGAACCAGCCCGTGGTCGTGGCCATCATCGGCGCGATGATGGCGCCGGCGGCAACACCCACGAAGACGCCGTAGCTGAGCTGGAACTCGAGCAGGCTGGTGGCGCGGCTGGAGAGCGCGAGGCCCACTCCCAGCAGGATCGCCCCGGCGAGCACGACCAGTCGCGGACCGAAGCGGTCGGTGAGTGCGCCCCAGCCGAAGGCGGCGACGCCCATGGCGAGGAAGTCGATCGTCATCGCGCTCGAGATACCGGTGCGCGACCATCCCGTCGCTTCGGACATGGGCTGCAGGAAGACGGCCAGCGAGAACATGCAGCCGATGGCTACGCAGCCCATCAACGCACCGGCGGCGACTACGATCCAGCCATAATAGATCTTCATGCGTTCCTCCGTCATCCAATAGTTAACCGATATGTTAACTATTGGCAAGGGGGCGGTTTTCGCAGGCCGCAACCCGGGCTGATCGGCGCCGTTAGCTTAGGTCAACCAGTGGAGGAAGCCGATGAAGCGCATTGCTCTCTTGGCGATCGTTGCCTGCGTCCTGGGCACGACCGCTTGTACCGTTCGCAGCGAAAGGACCGTGGTCGAAAGGCCGGTGCCGGCCAATTCGGCCGCCGTCGTCGTGCCGGCCGATTCGGGTCCCGGCCCGGGGACGACGACCTACGTCGTTCGCGACCGCTAACCAAGGCGATCGATCTTCTATCGTGACGACGCTCGCCGCGTTTACGGCGCCGGCTCAACCCTGAGCTCGGTGCCGTCGACTGCGGCGACGCGTACTCTCGCACCGGCCGCCATGTCGGGACCGGTCACGGTCCAGCTTCCATCGCCCATCTTCACCCGCCCGCGACCGTCCAGGATCGGCTGATCGAGCACCACGATCTTGCCGATCAGGCTGTTGCCGCGTGCGTTGAGGTTGGGATCGTCGCTGCGGTGCTGCAGCCGGCGCAGCATCGGCCGCAGGCTGACTGCCGATGCCACGGAGACCACCGCGAAAGCCAGGAGCTGGATCTCCAGCGACAGGTTCGAGACGATCAGCAGAAGCACTCCGGCCACCGCGGCGCCGACGGCGAGGAACAGGAACACCACGCCCGGCAGCATCATCTCGCAGACCAGCAGCACGCCCGCGAGCGCCCACCAGTACCAGAAGACGATCGGGAAGCTCGTCGTGAAGCTCATGGCCTAACCTGCGTTCGGGACGGTGCCGCGCGGCCGGGCGGCCGATTCGCCCGCCGCGGCGCGGGCCTGTGCTTCCTTGGCGAGCTCGCCGATACCCGCGATCGACGCCATCACGCCCGCTGCCTCGACCGGCAGGAAGAACATCTTGGCGTTGTTGCTCGATCCGATCTTGGCCAGGGCCTCGACGTATTTGGTGCCGAGGAAGTAGTTGGTCGCCTGCACGCCGTTGCCGGCGATCGCCTCGGCCACGACCGACGTGGCCTTCGCTTCGGCCTGCGCCATGCGCTCGCGCGCCTCGGCGTCGCGGAACGCCGCTTCGCGCCGGCCCTCGGCGGTGAGGATGGCCGACTGCTTCTCGCCCTCGGCGCGCTGGATCGACGATTCGCGCACGCCCTCGGACTCGAGGATGGTGGCGCGCTTCTCGCGCTCGGCCTTCATCTGCCGGCCCATCGCGACCACGATGTCCTCGGGCGGAGCGATGTCCTTGACCTCGATGCGCAGGACCTTGACGCCCCACGGGCCGGTCGCCTGGTCGATGACCGCGAGCAGCGTGTTGTTGATGTCGTTGCGCTTGGACAGCGCCTCGTCGAGCGCCATGTTGCCCATGACGCTACGGATGTTGGTGAGCGCCAGGTTGGTGATGGCGAGGTGGAGGTTCTGGACCTCGTAGGCGGCACGCGCAGCGTCGATCACCTGGTAGAAGGCCACGGCGTCGACCTGGACGCTGGCATTGTCCTTGGTGATGACTTTCTGCGGCGGGATGTCGAGGACGTTCTCCTGCATGTTCATCCGGCGGCCGACCGTGTCGACGAAGGGCACGATGAAGTGCAGCCCGGGCGACAGGGTACGCGTGTAGCGCCCGAAGCGCTCGATGGTCCAGTTGGTTCCCTGGTTCACAGTCTTGACGCCCGCGAACACCAGCACCAGTGCCACGATCACGAGGATCACCACAAAAATCAGAGCGCCCATCGGTTCCTGCCTTCCCTCTATTCCGGCAGACCCTAACCCAACGCCCTCCCCCGGGCTATTGCACCCCGAGACGGCGGTCCGCCGGCGAGACGGAGATTATTCGGCGGGAAGGAGGACGTCCGGTGCGCGTCCGACGGGTGCTTGCGCCCGCGGCGAGATCGTCACCGCCCTGGCGGCAGGCCGGCGCTGATCGGTGGCGAGCCAGCGATCGAGGAAGCCGTTGATCCAGCGGTCGATCGGCGGATCGTAGATCGCATGCATCGACAGATGCACGCCGCGTTGCTGGGCGCCCGGCGACTTCAGGCGCTCGGCGGCCGACAGCGTCCACACGCTCTTCATCTCGAGCGTGACCTCGGGATGGAACTGGAAGCCGAA
This sequence comes from Hyphomicrobiales bacterium, assembly GCA_041691635.1. Lineage (GTDB taxonomy): Bacteria > Pseudomonadota > Alphaproteobacteria > Reyranellales > Reyranellaceae > Reyranella. Next base: position 116,684 of record JBEPUH010000008.1, on the reverse strand, counting down.
GGCGTTGGCGCCGTAGCGGAAAGCCTGGACGGGATAGCAATCGTTGGTGGCGAGGACCTCGCAGCAGTCCGGCAGGACCATACCCTCGCGGTGCCACTCGTAGACCTTCATCGGACCGTTGAACCAGGCCGCGCCGGCCGGCGTCGGCTCGATGCCGACGTAGCCCACCTCGACCAAGCCCTCGGGATGCGGGCCGACCTGGCCGCCGACGGCGCGCGTGAGGAGTTGGGCGCCGAGGCAGAGGCCGAGGAAGGGAACGCCCGCTTCGACCACCTTGGGAATCCACTCGATCTCGCACTTGATGCCGGCGAGCGTGCCGCAGTCGTTGGCCGACATGGGACCGCCGAAGATGACCACGCCGGCGTAATCCGACATGTCCTCGGGCAAATTGCAGCCTAGATTGGGGCAAAGGCGATGGAGCTCGTAACCGCGCTTCTCGAGGAGGACGCCGACCCGTCCGGGCCGCGAATGCTCCTGGTGCACGACTATCGCTACTTTTTTGAGCCCCTCAACGCCGGGCCGACCAGACGGTAACGCCATGGATTTGCAAGATACTCGTAGCTTGTGGCAACGACAAGGCTGACGAAAGGCAAAGGCACGAAATGGCACACAAAATCGACTTCTATTTCGACTGTTCCAGCCCCTGGACCTACCTCGCCTTCCACGCCGTCCAGCCACTGGCCGCCGAGCTGAAGGCGGAGATCGCCTGGAAGCCGATCCTCGTCGGCGGCGTGTTCAATGCCGTGAACCAGACCGTCTACGACAGCCGCACCAAACCCAATCCCCTGAAGCAGGGTTACATGCTGAAAGACCTCGCAGCGTGGGCGAAGCTCTACGGTCTCGGCATCGTCTTCCCGCCCACGGTCTTCCCGGTGAACAGCGTGAAATGTATGCGCGGCGCCTTCATGGCCCTCGACGAGGACAAGCTCGTGCCCTACGCGACCGCTGCCTTCGAGGCCTATTGGGGTGCTGACCGCGACATCTCCCGCGACGACGTGCTGGCCGAGGTCGCCGCCACCGCCGGCATCGAGTGCCAGCGCTTCTTCGCCGCCATCGAGACCGACGGCTGCAAGGCGCGGCTGCGTGCCAACACCGACGAGCTGATCGCCCGCGGCGGCTTCGGCAGCCCCACGATGTTCGTGGGCGAGGCGATGTTCTTCGGCAACGACCGGCTGCCGCTGCTCCGCGCCGCGCTGGAAGCACAATGAGCAAGAACGCCGACCCCGCCTTCTGGGCGAAGGCCAACGCCCATCTCGTGCGCTACGGCGGCGCCTTCTCGACCGTCATCGCCGAGAGCGCCAAAGGCAACTGGTTCACCGATGCCGACGGCCGCCGCATCCTCGACTTCACCTCGGGCCAGATGAGCGCGATCCTGGGCCATAGCCATCCCGAGATCGTGGCGGTCGTGCGCCACACCATCGGCGCACTCGACCATCTCTATTCGACGATCCTGTCGCGGCCCGTCGTCGACCTCGCGACACTGATCGCCGAGGTCTCGCCGGGCAGGCTCGATCGCATCCTGCTGGTCTCGACCGGCGGCGAGTCCAACGAAGCCGCACTACGCATGGCCAAGCTCGTCACCGGCCGCCACGAGATCGTGGCGATGAGCCGGAGCTGGCACGGCGTCACCGGCGGCGCCGCGTCGGCGACCTACGCCTCGGCGCGCAAGGGCTATGGCCCGCCGCAGCCCGGCGCGCTGGTGCTGCCCGCGCCCGACACCTACCGCTCGCGCTTTATCGACGATCGCGGCGTCTACGACTGGCAGAGCGAACTCGATTTCGGCTTCGAGCTGGTCGACCGCCAGTCGAGCGGCGCGCTCGCCGCCTGCATCGTCGAGCCGATCCTGAGCTCGGGGGGCGTGCTCGAGCCGCCGGAAGGCTACATCGCTGCCCTCGCCCGCATGTGCGCGGCGCGCGACATGCAGCTCATCTTCGACGAGGCGCAGACCGGCCTCGGCCGCACCGGCACCCTGTTCGGCTGCGAGCGCGACGGCGTCGTGCCGCAGTACCTCACGCTGTCGAAGACGCTGGGTGCCGGCCTGCCGCTCGCCGCCATGCTGACGACGCCCGAGATCGAGGATGCGGCGGCCGAGCGCGGCTACCTCTTCTACACCACGCACGCGTCCGACCCGTTGCCTGCCGCGGTCGGCCTCAAGGTGATCGAGGTCATCCTGCGCGACCGGCTGAGTGAGCGCGCGGCAAGACTTGGCCGCCGCCTGAAAGACGGGCTGCAGGCGCTGCAACAGCGTTACGATTGCATCGGCGACGTGCGCGGCCGCGGCCTGTTGCTCGGTCTCGACCTGGTCAAGGATCGCCGCACCAAGGCACCCGATCCCGACCTCGCCCAGCGCGTGGCGCGCGCCTGCCTCGAGTTCGGAATGATGACCAGCACGGTCCGCGGCGGCTTCGGGATCTTCCGCATCGCCCCGCCGCTGACCATCGAGGAGAGCGAAATCGACCTCGGTCTGGAGATCTTCGACAAGGCGCTGGCGGCGTCGGTGGGCTCGAAATAGCCGCTTTTTGCGGTTCTGTCGGAACTGTGAGGTATTTCGATTTGAAACGGCCCCCTAACTGTTGTACCCGCTGACACCCTCTTTTTTCCGGCCAATGTGTTGGAGTGCACGGATGATGATGAAGTTTACGCAGGTCGCGCTTTTGGTTGCAGGCGGCCTGGCGATTGCTGGATGCCAGATGGACAGGGCCAAGACCGCGGCTCCGGTGAAGAAGGCTCCGGCAGCCGATTATGCGCTGGCCACGCCCCCCGGTCCGGCGGTCGCGAACCTCAAGGCGATCTGCTACAACGAAAGCGACCTCACGACGATCCGCTCGCGCATGTTCCACCAGGAGATGGTGGTGGCGACGCTGCAGTGCCAGACGCCGAGCGGCGGCCGCGCCTTCGATTCGATCTACGGCAGCTACCTTGGCAAGTTCACCGGCGACCTGTCCGCGAACGCCCGCGCCCTGTCCGAGCTATCGCGCCGCAAGCGCTTCAACATCGACACGCTGGTGACCGAGTTCTCCAACCGCGTGGCCCAGCGCGCGCCTGTCGACAAGGAATTCTGTTCGCGCAACCTGCGCGCCCTCGAATGGGCGCTCGATCCGAAGGTGGCGTCGCTCAGCCAGACGCCGCCGCCGTACGACCTTGGGCCGGAGATGAACATCCATCCCTGCACGGCGCCGTAAGCGCCGGACACGGCAGCCAACAAAAAAGGCGGTCCCTGCGGACCGCCTTTTCCGTTCCGGAACGACCCGGTTACTGGATCACGATCTCGACGCGCCGGTTCTGCGGCTCGCGCACGCCGTCCTTGGTGGCGACCAGCAGCGCCTGCTCGCCCTTGCCGACGACGCTGATCGTCGTCGGCGACACGCCCTCGCGCACCAGCGCGTCCTTGACCGTGTTGGCGCGGCGCAGCGACAGCGCCATATTATAGTTGGCGGGACCGGCGGTGTCGGTGTGGCCGGTGCAGGTCACGCGCGCGTTCTGGCCGGCCTTGGCGACGCGGGCGGCTTCCTTGACGATGTCCATGGCACGCGGCGTCAGCGACGACTTGTCGAAATCGAAGAACACCAGGAAGTTGCGGACCGGCGGCGGCGGCGGCGGAGCCGGCGGGGCGGGCTCTTCGCAGGCGCCCACGAGGAACGCAATGGCGACGACCGCCAACAGTTTCTTCAGCATAGATCTCTCCCCCACGACGACTCCGATTGCTCCCATGATACCGCTGTTTGGACCCGGTTCGCCAGAGCAACTGTCAGGATTAGATGTGCTGGGCCGGGCGGCTCGCGGAGAGTTTACGGTTGGCATCTTTTCGCAGTGACGTCGCCCCCCGCAGCACGGCTGCATATCCTGGCTGCAGCTCCATGCCCTCCCGCCGGCGGGCCGCCAGCAGGGCGCGATGCGCCACCGGCAGCCGCCAGCACGGCACGAACATGAACAGGTGATGCTCGAGATGGAAGTTGACCCAATAGGGCGCCACCAGAAGTCGGATCACGGGGTTGGCGTGGGTCGTCCGCGTGTTGCGCAGAGGGTCGTCGTTGTCTGGCACGACGGCGTGCTCGGCGATGTTGCGGATGCGGCTCACCAGCTGGTACCAGGTGGCAAGCGGCAGCAGCCACAGCACCGGATAGAGCCACCAGTAGCCGGCCGCGGCCAGCCCCGCCCACGGCACGGCATTGACGATCAGCCCCTCGCGCACGGCGGTGCCGCCGCGGAACTGCTCGCGCCGGCGCTGGAAGGCGGTCTGGCCAGTGAGATCGCGCACGACCTTGCGCCACAGGCTTTTGCGCGTGATCGGGAACGCCGCCGACAGGCCGAGATCGGGGTCGTCGGCCTGCTGGGTGTGGCGATGATGCTTCAGGTGATAGGGCCGGTAGGCCGCCAGGCTGGTGAAGACCGGGAAAGCGCAGAGCCAGGCGCCCACCCAGTCGTTGAGCCGCCGGTTGGCGAACAGCAGTCCGTGCGCGGCGTCGTGCATCAGGATGGCGAGCCCAAGCTGGCGCCCGCCGATCACCATCACCGCCAGCAGGAAGGTGAACGGGTTGGGCCACGCCACAAACAGCGCCATGGCACCCGCGATCAGCGCCCAAGCATGCAGTACCAGCAGCGCGCCCGCGAAGTCGGACTTCTCGCGCAGCGCCTGCGTCTGCTCGGCGCTCAGATAGTCGCTGACCTTAGGCAGCACGCGGGGCCCCTCCGTGGCGCAACAGGCGGCCGGAATGGGTGTTGGTCGGCTGGCCGTCGCGCATCGTCACCTCGCCGTTCACCAGGATGTACTTGTAGCCCTCGGCGCGCTGGATGCGCCGCCACTCGCCGCCCGGCAGATCGTGCGCGATCTCGTCGGGCAGGACCCTCAATCCCTCGTAGTCGTAGATCACGATGTCGGCCGGTGCTCCTTCCTTCAGCACGCCGCGGCCGCGAAAGCCCGCGACCTCGGCCGGCAGCGCCGACAGGCGCCAGTGCGCCTCCTCAAGCGACAGCATGCCGTGCTCACGCACGACCTTGCAGATCGTCTCGGTCGGATAGCGCCCCGCAGTCAGGAACTTGGTATGCGCGCCGCCGTCCGACACGCCGAACAGCACGTAGGGATCGTCGACCAGTTCCTTGAGGTGCTCGATCTTGCCGTTGGGCGGGGCTGCAAAGAATTCGGTCTTGAGATCCTCCTCGACCGCCATGTCGAGCATGACGTCGACCGGATGCTTGCCCATCTTCTCGGCGGCGTGGGCCAGCGTATAGTCGAGCCACTTCTTGTTCTTCTCGAGCTTGGGCCCGACGATGGCGATCTGCGGCAGCGGGCCGGTCGCCGTCATCGGCAGGTTGTCGCGCAACGCCTGCCGCCGCGCCGGGTCGGCGAGCTTGGCCTTGCGCTCCTCGCGCGTGCCGGTGGTGGCATCGCACCAGACCTGCTGGTCGTCGAACAGGTTCCACTCCTCGAAGGTGAAGGTGAAGCCGGCATCGGTCGTCAGCCCCTGGCCGACCACGCGGATGCCGCGCTCGCGGCAGCTCTTCAGCCAGGCGAGCACGCGGCGGTGGATCTGCGGCCGGTCGTCAAAAGCCTGGACCACGTTCATGATCACCGGCCGGCCGCTCACGGTGGCGACCTCCTCGTAGAAGGCGCGGTCGCGCGCATTGTCGCCCGAGACCAGCAGCATCTGCATGAAACCGTCGTTGCGCTCGGCCAATACCCTGGCGAGCTCGCGGCAGGTTTCGTCGTGCATCACGTCGGTCGGCATCGGCGAGCCGTCGTAGTCGCGCTGCACGGCCGCCGGTCCGGTCGGCTGCATGCGCTGGGCCGACCAGCCGCAGGCGCCGGCGTCCATCGCCTCGTGCAGCAAACTCTTCAGCTCGGCATGCTGCTCGGGCGTCGGCAGCTTGCCGGCCTTCGCGGCCTCGAAGCCCATCACCCAGATCAGCAGCGGCGAGATCGGCACGTAGGGCAGGATGTTGACCGCCTTGGGCGCCTTGTCCACGGCGTCGAGGAACTCGGGGAAGGTCACCCAGCTCCACGGCATGCCCTCCTTCATCGACGCCATCGGGATCGCCTCGACCCGCGTCATCGACATCATCGCGCGCTCGCGCTCGGCCGGCCGCACCGGGGCGAAGCCGAAGCCGCAATTGCCGATCACCACCGAGGTGATGCCGTGCCACGACGACAGCGTGCAATAGGGATCCCAGAAGAGCTGCGCATCGTAGTGCGTGTGCAGGTCGACGAAGCCCGGCGCCACGATCAAGCCGCCGGCGTCGATCGTCTCGCGGGCCTCGTCGGCGCCGATGCGGCCGATGCAGGCGACCACGCCGTCCTTGATGCCGATGTCGCCGCGGAAGCGCGGCAGACGGCTGCCGTCGACGATCATGCCGCCACGGATCACCCTGTCGAACCGGGCCATGCTTCCTCCTGTTTTGCCGCAGCGTGGGCGGCCCCCCGCGGGCTGTCAACGCACTGGCCATTGGCTAAGCTCGCCCTATGGAATCGCTCAAGACCCGGACCGACGTCCTCGAAATCGCCTACGAGGCCCACGGTCCGCAGGACGGCCCGCCGGTGATCCTGCTGCACGGTTTCCCCTACGACCCGCGCTGCTTCGACGAGGTGGCGCCGCCGCTGGCGGCCGACGGCTGCCGGGTGCTGGTGCCGTACCTGCGCGGCTACGGGCCGACGCGCTTTTTGACGACATTGACGCCGCGCTCGGGCGAGCAGGCGGCGCTCGGCCACGACCTCAGGCAGTTCATGGACGCGCTGAAAATCCCGCGCGCGATCCTGATGGGCTACGACTGGGGCGGCCGCGCCGCCTGCGTCGTCGCAGCCCTGTGGCCCGAGCGGGCACGCGGCCTGGTGAGCTGCACCGGCTACAACATCCAGGACATCGCCGGCTCGGTGAAGCCGGTCGCCGCCGCGCAAGAGCATCGCTTCTGGTACCAATACTATTTCCACACCGAGCGCGGCCGCGCCGCCCTCACTGACAACCGGCGCGACATCACCCGGGTGCTGTGGAAACTGTGGTCGCCCAACTGGAATTTCTCCGACGCCACGTTCGACAAGACCGCGCCCTCCTTCGACAATCCCGACTATGTCGACGTCGTGATCCAGTCCTATCGCCATCGCTTCGCCTATTGCCCGGGCGACCCGGCGCTCGAAGCCATCGAGGCCCGGCTGCAGGCCCAGCCGCAGATTTCCACGGCCACGATCAACCTCGACGGCGAGGCCGACGGCGTGCGGCCGATCTCGCGCGCCAGCGACCCGTCGGCAAAAAAGTTCAGCGGTTTCTACGAACGCCGCATCCTGCCGGGGATCGGCCACAACGTGCCGCAGGAAGCGCCGGCCGAGACCGTCGCCGCAATCCGCCACCTGCTGAAGACCGCTTCCCATTAAATATATGGAAAAATAATGGGACCAGGTCCGATCCAGGACTTTCTCGCGGCGGCCGACGATCGACCGACACATCCGCCGCCGACGACCCGGCAACCAGTATTCTAGGCCAAGTCGCGCGAAACACCCATCTTGGTCGTTATCACCCGCATAAGCCTTATTTGGCAGGCTTTTCGGCCTAGTCGAGCGTCTCCAGGAGACGCGTGCAGAGGTAGGTTCTCGGCACCAGCGACGAATAGTAGATCTGCTCGTAGGCCGCGTGCGCGCCCTTGCCGTCGGCGCCTAGCCCGTCGAGCGTCGGGATGCCGAGTGCGGCGGTGAAATTGCCGTCGCTGCCGCCGCCGGTCAGCGGCACGTCGTTCAGCTCCTTGCCGATCTCGCGATAGATCGCCTGCGCCTTGCCGAACAGATCGGTGATGCCCGCGTCCTTTGTATAGGGCGGCCGGTTCATGCCGCCCTCGACCGTGAGCTCGACCTCCTTGCCGATCGGCTCCAATCCCAGGAACCAGTGCGTCATCTCCTCGGCGAGCTCGGGCGTCGGCACGCGCAGGTCGACATCGATCTTGCAGGCCGCCGGCACGACGTTGACGCCGCTGCCGCCCTGGATCTGGCCGACGTTGCAGGTGATGCCGCGCGCATAGTCGGTCTTGCCTTCGATGCGCATGATCTGCCGGGCCATCTCGTGGATGGCGCTGCGGCCGTCCTGGTGGCGAACACCGGCGTGACTGGCCGCACCCTTGACCGAGAGCGTGAAGCGGCCGACGCCCTTGCGCGATGTTACGACCTTGTCGCCATCGCGGCCGGGCTCCATCACCAGCGCGTACTTGTGGCCGCGCGCGAGCTCCTCGATCTTGGCGCGCGAGGTCGGGCTGCCGACCTCTTCCTCGGGAATAAAGAGGAACGTGACCGGGAGCTTGGTCTTCTTGCCCTGCCGCACGAGGTGGCGCAGTGCGTAATAGGCGATGTAGCCGCCCGCCTTCATGTCGTAGATGCCGGGCCCGAAGATGCTGTCGCCCTCGCGGCGCACTTTCAGATCCTTCTCGATCATGCCGATCGGATGGACGGTGTCGAGATGGGCCAGCACCAGGATGCCCTTGCCCTCGCCCGTGCTCCACTCGGCCGGCGTGCGGCATTCGAGGATGTCGCCGAAGCCGTCGCGGCCCGGCGTGCGGTCGAGCTTGAGCCCAAGGTCGCCGAACTGGCCCGCGACGTGATCGACCACCTTGTTGACCGACTTGCCGTCACGACTGGGACTCTCGATCGACACCCATTCGACGATCCCGCCCAGGATATCGTCGGCGTCGAGCTTGGGTTCGTTCTTACGCACGTCGGCCATCGGTCAAACTCCCTCGAGAACTACGACAAGGGCCTCACCCTTCGAGACGATCGCTGCGCTCGCTCCTCAGGGTGAGGCTCTCCTCAAATCGGATCCCAGGTGAAGTACTCGGGCGAGCGCTTCATGTCGGTGAAGTAGGACTTCATCGACGGGATCGCCTGCTCGGCGATGGCTTCGAGCGTCCAGCCCTCGGAATTGTGCACCGAGCGCACCGGGCGGTTGGCGTTGAACAGCATGATCTCGTTCATACGCACGCCGAAGATCTGCGAGGTGACCTTGGCTTCGTTGGCGGCATCGCTCAGCAGGAACACCGCCATCGGCGCGATCTTGGCCGGGGTCATCTTCTTGGAGCGCTCGAGGCGCGCCTTCTGCGCGTCGGTGTCCGCCGGGATCGTGCCGATCATGCGCGTCCAGGCGAACGGCGAGATGCAGTTCGAGCGCACGTTGAACGCCGCCATGTCGAGCGCGATCGAGCGCGACAGGCCGATGATGCCCATCTTGGCCGCCGAGTAATTCGCCTGGCCGAAGTTGCCGACGAGGCCCGAGGTCGAGGTGAAGTGCACGAAGGCGCCCGACTTCTGCTCCTTGAAGTAGTTGGCGGCGGCACGGCTGGTGTTGAACGCGCCATTGAGATGGACGTCGATCACCATCTTCCAGTCCACGTGGCTCATGCGATGGAAGATGCGGTCGCGCAGGATGCCGGCATTGTTGATCACGCCGTCGATCTTGCCGAAATTCTCGACCGCGGCCTTGACCATGCGCTCCGCGCCCGCCGGATCGGTGACGCTGTCGCCGTTGGGCACCGCCTTGCCGCCAAACGCCGCGATCTCGTCGCAAACCTTCTGCGCCGGAGAGGTGCTGCCGCCGCCCTCGCCGTCGACCGCACCGCCCAGGTCGTTGACGACCACCGAGGCGCCTTCGCGGGCCGCCAGCAGCGCCATCTCGCGACCGATGCCGCCGCCCGCACCGGTGACCAGGATGGATTTGCCCTTCAGCATGTTCGCCATGTCGCTACTCCCTCTTGCGGTTCAGGCATTCAATTTGGCGGCGGGCGGCCCGTGACGCAACAGGCGCGCGCTGAGCACCGTCAGCACGGCGAACGGCGCGAGACCGACCACCAGCGGCAGGGCGATGTGGCGCTCGCCGAGCGAGGTCAGCACGGCCACGGCGATCGTGCCCAGCGCGCCCATGCCCATCTGGGCGAGGCCGAGCCACGACGAGGCGGTGCCGGCCAGCCGCGGATAGAGGCCGACGGCACCGGCGCTGCTGTTGGGCGCGATGATGCCCGAGCCGAAGCTCAACAGCATGTGCGGCCCGCTGATCGCCCACCAGGTCTCGACGCCGCACAGCGACAGGGTGGCCATGATCGCGAATGCCGCCACGTGGAACCAGCCGGCGCTCCGCAGCAGCGTTACCGTCGAGACGCGGCCCAGCAGCCGGTTGTTCAGCAGGCCGCCGGCGGTGAAGCCGGTCACCGACAGCAGCACGATCAGTCCGAACTCGCGCGGCGAGAAGCCCAGCTTGTCCTGCAGGATGAAGGGCGTGCCCGCCAGCATCCCGAAGTTGATGGCAAAGGCGAAGCCCATGGTCAGCACGTAGCCGAGGAAACGGCGGTCGCGCAGCATCTCGCCCGAGCCGCGCGTCAGGTTCGAAATGTCGATGCGCTCGCTGCGGAAGCGGTTGGTCTCGCCCAGTCCCAGGGCCATCACCACCAGCAGGAGCAGGCCGAAGCCGCCGACGAACCAGAAGGTGGCGCGCCAGCCGAACTCCTGGCCAAGCAGGCCGCCGATCGACGGCGCGATCGCCGGCGAGATGTTCATGGCCAACGCAATCCAGCTCATGACCACCGGCATTTCCTTGAAGTCGTAGGCGTCGCGCGTCAGCGCACGGCCCAGCACCGAGCCCGAGGCGGCGCCCAGCCCCTGCAGCACGCGCAGGCCGATCAGCCCGCCGATCGTGGGCGCGAAGGCGCAGCCGATCGACGCCACGGTGAAGAACGACACGCCGACGAGCAGCACCGGCCGGCGACCGAAGCGGTCGCTGAGCGGGCCGTAGAAGAGCTGGCCGACGGCGAAGCCCAGCATGTAGGTGGTGAGCGTGAACTTCACATTGTCGGCGCCTGTCATCAGGTCGCTGCCGATCAGCGGCATGACCGGCGTGTAGATGCTCATGGTGAGCGGGCCGAAGCTCGAAAGCGCGACCAGCAGGGCGATGTAGGCGGCGGACCGCGGCGCAATGGTCACTTATCGGCGGCTTCCGCGGCACCCTCTGCGCCGAAATCGCCACCCAGCGAACCAGGCAGCGAACTGCCGGAGGACATCTTCTCCTGCTCGGCGGTCATGCGCGGATAGTAATGACGGAAGGCATCGCGAATCTCGTCGAACGGGATGTCGGCGAAGACGCCGCGATAGGCGAGATACTCCATGTGACGCCGGCCGCTGAGGTCGAACGGGTGGTAGATCGAATCGCCGACGGCGTCCCAGTCGAGTGGCTTGAGGCCAAACTTGTCGGTCAGTTCCTTGTTGAAGGCCGGCGTCGCCTTGACCCAGCGCCCATCGAGCCAGACGTCGGTGTAGCCGTGGTAATAGAAGGTGTCGCAGCCCATCAGCTCGGCCAGGCGCTTGGTCGTCATGTGGTTGCGCACGTCGGCATAGCCGACCCGCGCCGGGATGCCGACGGCGCGACAGACCGCCGCCATCAGCCCTGCCTTGTTGACACAGTAGCCGTGCCCCGCCGCCAGGGTACCGCTGGCGCGATAGGCCTCGCGCGTCATCGGCGTGCTGTAGGGGTCGTAGCGCACGTCGTCGCGCACGGCATAATAAAGACGCAGCGCCTTGTCGCGGTCGGACCCCTCGCCCGCCACGCGCCTTGCATAGGCAATGACGTCGGGGTGATCCGAATCGATCAGCCCGCCCGGGCGGCGATAGACGTCGAAGGCCGCGCCGTCGCGCACCGTCCGGTCATCGGGGGTTTTGAGGGAGTCGAAGTCCATGACGAGGGTTTACTGTAACACGAGGCAAAGTCCATGAGACGGGACATGCAATTCACCCATGCGAATATGGGGCAGTCGAACCATTGTCATCCTGAGCGAAGCGAAGGATCTGCCGCTTCAGCACCGAGTTTGCTGCAGGCGGGAGGTCCTTCGCTTCGCTCAGGACGACGAAGATCAGAGCGAAGACGGCTCGTCGTCGGACTGCACCAGGAAATGCGCCGAGGCCGAGGCGACGGGGCGCGAGCGGTCGTCCTGCCAGGCTTCGGCGAAGACGTTGACCATGCGGCGGCCCTGCTTGGTGACCTTGGCCGCCGCCAGCACGTCGCGCGGGCCAGCCGAGCGCAGGTAGTCGACGGTGATGTTGACGATCTTCGGCACCGCCGGCGTCTCGGTCTCCCACAGCAGATGGAAGATCGCCGCCATCTCGAGCATGGCGCCCAAGGTGCCGCCGTGGATCGCCGGCAGGAAGGTGTTGCCAATCAGCTCGTCGTGATAGCGCATGCGCGTCAGCAGCTCGCCGGTGCCGTTCTCGGGCGCGATCCGCATCCAGCGCGCATAGGGGATCGCCTCGGCGAGCAGCGACACGTTGCGCTGCTTGCGCGCCTCGCCCAGGCGCTTCATCAGGTCGCCGCTCACGTGAGCAGGTCCTTGACCGACTGCGGGCGCGTCACCTTGCCCTTGGTGCCGAGCATGAAAGTGCCGGCCGCCGCGGCGACGGGGTCCTTGGGATCGCCCTGGTGGGCGAAGGCGCGCGTGAAGGCGACCGAGCGTGTGATGCGGTAGCACTCGGCCTCGGCGATCACCGGCTTTCCCGGCACCGCGGGCTTGGCGTAGTCGATGCGCAGGTCGAGCGTGGCGAAGGGCTCGGGCCTGCTCAGCATCGTGGCCACCGCCATGCCGCAGCAGCCGTCGAGCATCGCCGTCAGCGGCCCGCCCGCCAGCACGCCGGTTTCGGGATTGCCGACCAGCTCAGGCCGCCACTCGAGCTGCATGGAGGCGAGGCCCCGCGCCACCGCCACGACCTTGATGCCGAGCGCCTTGTTGTGCGGGATGGCGTCGGAGAACAGCTTCTGGAACAGCGCGAGGCGTTCCTCGGGCGACGTGAGGGGAGGTTTGGTCATGCGGCCATTATAGCCCCATCTGGCGGGCCGCGAGGTCCTTCATGATCTCGACCGAACCGCCGCCGATCGACATCACCTTGGTCTCGCGATAGATGCGCTCGACCTTGGCGCCGCGCAGGTAGCCCGCGCCGCCGAACACCTGCATGGCCTCGTTGGCGCAGTATTCCAGGGTCGAGGCCGCAAGGTTCTTCAGCATGCAGATCTCGGCCACCGGCTTCTCGCCCTGGCCGACGCGCCACGCCAGCAGCTCGAGCGTCGACTTCACCGCATTGATGCGCATGGCCATGTCGACCAGGCGGTGGCGCACGACCTGGTTGGCGATCAGCGGCTTGCCGAAAGTGTGGCGCTCGCGGGCATAGGCGATCGCCTCCTCGAGACAGACGCGGGCGTAGCCGCAGGCGCCGGCCGACATGCCGAGCCGCTCCTGGTTGAAGTTCAGCATGATGCCGATGAAGCCTTTGTTCTCGGCGCCGATCAGGTTCTCGACCGGTACCTTGACGTTGTCGAAGAAGAGCTGCGCGGTGTCGGACGCCCACCAGCCCATCTTCTTCAGCTTGATGCGGGCGAAGCCCTCGCGCTCGCGCTCGATCAGCAGCAGCGACACGCCGCCCGCGCCCTCGCCGCCGGTGCGCACCGCGACGGTGAAGTAATCGGCGCGCACACCCGAGGTGATGAACATCTTCGAGCCGTTGACCACATAGTGGTCGCCCTCGCGCCGCGCCGTCGTCTTGAGGTTGGCGACGTCGGAACCGCCGGACGGTCCGGTGATGGCGAGCGCGCTGATTTTTTCTCCCGCCAGCACCTCGGGCAGCACCTTGCGCTTCATCCACTCCGGGCCGAGGGCTGCGATCGGCGGGCAGCCGATGGTGTGGCTGTTGAGGCTGGCGTTGACGCCGCCGCTGCCATGGCGCGCCAGCTCCTCGGCCTTGACGATGCCGAAGAACGGATCGGTCGACACGCCGCCGTATTCCTCGGGGAAGCCCAGTTGCATCAGGCCTGCCGCGGAGGCCCTGCGGTAGAGATCGCGCGGGAATTCCTCGGCTTCGTCCCAGGCGTCGACATGAGCCATGATTTCCCGGTCGACGAAGCGCCGGACGGTCCGGCGGAAAGCCTCGTGCTCGGGAGTGTAAAAAGGACTGGGCGGCGCGGCTGCCTCGAACATGGAAGACGTCTCCGGTATCCTCGTTGACACTATCGCCAAGCCCTTCATAGTCCATTCGTCACGGTGACGTTAGATCGCCGGACGCGGGCGGACAAAAAGACGGGTAAGCACCTGAACGATTTCCTGCAATTGACCCTGAACGGTCTTGCGGTCGGCTGTATCTACGGCCTGGTCGCACTTGGCTTTGTGCTGATTTACAAGGCGACCGAGCTGGTAAACTTCGCGCAAGGCGACCTGCTGATGCTGGGCGCTTTCGTCTGCTACATGGCCGTCGTCTGGTGGGGCCTCGACTACTGGCTGGCCTTCGCCATCGCCATCGTCACCGTCGCGGCCTTCGGCGCCGTGCTCGACCGGCTCGTGTTGCGTCGCGTCATCGGCCAGCCGCAGTTCGCCGTCGTCATGCTGACGATCGGCCTGGGCTCGATCTTCCGCACCTTCGCCTCGGTCACCTGGGGTTCGGAAATCTACACCCTGCCGACGCCGTTCGGCGGCGTCTGGCGAATCGGCGGCATCACGCTCAGCCACCAGTATCTCTCGATCATCGTCGGCACCCTTGTGCTGTGCGCCGGGCTCTACGCCTTCTTCAACTGGACGCGCGTCGGCATCGCCATGCAGGCGACGTCGCAGAACCAGCTCGCCGCCTACTACATGGGCGTTCCGGTGAAGGTGATCTTCTCGCTGATCTGGGCGATCTCGGCCGGCGTGGCGGCAGCGGCCGGCGTGCTGCTGGCGCCAGTCACGCTGATCGACATCAACATGGGCCTCGCCGTGGCGCTCAAGGCCTTTGCCGCCGCCGTGCTGGGCGGCTTCGGCTCGATCCCCGGCGCGCTCGCGGGCGGCATCATCATCGGCCTCATCGAGCTCTACTCCGGCGCCACCCTACCGGACGGGTTCAAGGACACGATGCCCTATATCGTGCTGCTGATCGTGCTCGCGGTGCGTCCGCAGGGCCTGTTCGGCACGCCCGGCCGCAAGAAAGTATAGGCCGCCGCCATGCGCTTCGTGTTCAAGACCTCCTACAACCAGGACATCCAGATCTTCCGCGACAAGGTCGATATGGGCTGGTACGTGGCGCTCGCCGTCGCGGTGATCGCCGTGCCGTTCCTGCTGTCGGACTACTACGTCGGCGAGACGGCGTGGGTGTTCATCTACGGCCTGTGCGGCGTCTCGCTGATGGTACTGGTGGGCTATACCGGCCTGGTGTCGCTGGGCCACGCCGCCTTCCTCGGCATCGGCGCCTATGCCCACGCCTATTTCCTCGAGCGCGGCGTGCCGTGGGTCGGCTCGGTGGCGTTGGCCGTGATCGTCACGACCTTGTGCGGCTTCGTGGTCGGCCTGCCGGCGCTGCGCATGAGCGGCATCTACCTGTCGATCGCCACGCTCGCCTTCTCGGTCATCATCCAGGAAGTGTTCAGCCGCTGGGAATCGGTGACGCACGGCTTCGCCGGTATGCCGGTGGCGCCGCCGGTGATCTTCGGCGTCTCCTTCGCCGACGCGCGCGAGTTCTATTTCCTCTGCGCGTTCTTCCTGGTGGCAGCACTTTGGACGACGCGCAACCTGCTGCGCGCGCCGACGGGCCGCGCCTGGATCGCCATCCGCGACAGCGAGATCGCCGCCCAGTCGATGGGCGTCAACCTCGCGCTCTACAAGTCGATGGCCTTCGCCTACTCGGCCGGGCTGATGGGGCTGGCGGGCGCGCTGTTCGCCCACAAGATCGCCTACCTGGCGCCCGACATCTTCACCATCCTGCTGTCGATCCAGCTCCTGCTGCTGGTGATCGTGGGCGGGCTGGGCTCGCTGCACGGCGCGGTGCTGGGTGCGATCTTCGTGGCGCTGCTGCCGCCGCTGATCGCCATCCTGCGCGACGACATCCCCGCGAGCTTCGCCGACCTCTCGACCTCGACCGGCATCGGCCTGTTCCACATCGTCGGCGACGCACTCGGGAACTTCCTCAAGAAACCCGGCGTCGAGGCCGGCATCTTCGGCCTGATCCTGGTGCTGGTGATCCTGCTCGAGCCGCTCGGCCTGTACGGCCGCTGGGTGAAGATCCGGATCTTCTTCTCGACCTTCCCGATGTACAAGCGCGACTCCTTCAAGCGCCAGAAGAGCTACATGAAGACGGAGCGGCTGCGATGAGCCTCTTCGCCGCCGAGCAGATCGCCATCAACTTCGGCGGCATCAAGGCCGTCGACGGCGTCACCTTCGCCATCGAGAAGGGCGAGGTCTTCACCATCATCGGCCCCAACGGCGCCGGCAAGACCACGATCTTCAATCTAATGAGCCGCATCTACGACCCGACCGGGGGCAGACTGCTGTTCGAGGGCCGCGACATCACCCGCGTGGCGGCGCACCGGGTGGCCGGCCTCGGCATCGCGCGCACGTTCCAGAACATCGAGCTGTTCGAGCACGCCACCCTGCTGCAGAACCTGTTGCTGGCGCGCCACGCGCACAAGAAGTCGGGCTTCTTCCCGGAGCTGCTGTTCCTGCCGTCGGTGCGCCGCCTCGAGGTCGAGCATCGCGAGGCGGTCGAGCAGGTGATCGACTTCCTCGACCTGCAGCAGTATCGCGACAGCTTCATCGTCAACCTGCCCTACGGCGTGCGCAAGGTGACCGAACTGGCGCGCGCGCTGTGCACCAACCCCAAGCTCCTGCTGCTCGACGAGCCCTCCTCCGGCCTCAACGTCGAGGAGACCGAGGACATGGCCTTCTGGATCCAGGACATCAAGAACCTGCTCGGCATCACCGTGCTGATGGTCGAGCACGACATGACCCTGGTGTCGGCCGTCTCCGACCGGGTGCTGGCGCTGAACTACGGCCGTCCGATCGCCACAGGCACGCCGCGCGAGGTGCAGAGCCACCCCGAAGTCATGCGCGCCTACCTGGGGGGCTGACGAGATGGCCGAACCCATCCTGAAAGTCAGCAACATCGAGACCTACTACGGTCCGATCATGGCGATCCGCGGCGTCTCCTTCGACGTACCGACGGGCAACATCGTCACCATCCTGGGCTCCAATGGCGCCGGCAAGACCACGGTGCTGAAGACCGTGTGCGGCGTCATGGACCCGCAGAAGGGCTCGGTCGTCTTCGAGGGCCGCGAGATCCAGCGCATGGACCCCGACCGGGTGATGCGGCTCGGCATCAGCCACGTGCCGGAGGGCCGCGAGGTTTTCCCGTTCCTGAGCGTGCGCGAGAATCTGCGCATGGGCGCATATACCCGACGAGACGCCGACGAGGTGGCACGCGACCTCGAGACGGTGTTCGGCTACTTCCCGGTGCTGAAGGAGCGCGCCGACCAGCGCGCCGGTTCGCTGTCGGGCGGCGAGCAGCAGATGCTGTCGATCAGCCGCGCCCTGATGGCACGGCCCAAGGTGATGCTGCTCGACGAGCCGTCGCTCGGTCTCTCGCCGAAGCTGGTCAAGGACATCTTCGACATCATCGTGCGCATCAACCGCGAGCGCGGCGTCACCATCCTGCTGGTCGAGCAGAACGCCAACATGGCGCTGCAGGTCGGCGACTTCGGCTACGTGCTCGAGGTCGGCCGCATCGTCATGGCCGACACCTGCGCGCGGCTGCTCGAAAAGGACGACATCAAGGAGTTCTACCTCGGCATCAAGGATCACGGCGCGCGCGGTCAGCGCCGCTGGAAGAAGAGAAAGACCTGGCGATGAAGATCGAAGTCGAGGGCTGCGACACCATCCCCAAGCTGTTCTGGCACCAGGTCAAGGCGCGCGGGGCGCGCACGGCATTCCGCGAAAAGGATTTCGGCATCTGGCGCTCGACGAGCTGGACCGAGTACGGCGAGCGTTCGCGCTGGGTCGGCATGGGCCTCGTGAAGCTCGGCCTGGCGCGCGGCGACGTCGTGTCGGTGCTGGCCGAGACGGTGCCGGCGTGGCTCTACGCCGACATGGGCACGATGGGCGCCGGCGGCGTCACCAACGGCATCTATCCCACCGACTCGGCCAAGCAGGTCGACTACATCCTGAGCGACAGCCGCTCGCGCTTCCTGTTCGTCGAGGACGACGAGCAGCTCGACAAGTTCCTCGACGTGCGCGCGCGTTGCGGCACGGTCGCCAAGGCCTTCGTCTTCGACATGGAGGGCCTGGCCGGCTTCCAGGACGAGCAGGTGATGCCGTTCGAGGCCCTGCTCGAGCTCGGCCGCGCCCACGATGCCGCCAATCCCGGCCTGTGGGAGACGCTGGTCGCCCAATCGAAGTCCCACGAGCTCGCCCTGCTGGTCTACACCTCGGGCACCACTGGCCCACCCAAGGGCTCGATGCTGTCGCACAGCAACGTGATCTTCCAGATCATGAACGCCGACGCCTTCGTGCCGATGGCGCCGAACGGCGAGCAGCTCGCCTTCCTGCCGCTCTGCCACATCGCCGAGCGCACCTTCACCACCTTCCTGCCGCTGCGCTCGGGCGCGATCGCCAACTTCGCCGAAAGCGTCGAGACGGTGCCCGACAACGTGCGCGAGGTGGCGCCGACCTTGTTCTTCGCCGTGCCGCGCATCTGGGAGCGCTTCTACTCCGGCATTGCCATCCGCATGCAGGAGGCGACCTGGATCGGCCGCAAGGCCTATGCGCTGGCGCTCGGCGTCGGCCTCAGGATGGCCGAGGCCGAGCTCGCCGGCCGCACGCCCTCGCCGCTGCTCAAGCTCGCCTATCGCACGGCCGACTTCCTGGTGCTCGACAACATCAAGCGCGCCATCGGCATGCACCGCATCGTCTATGCCGGCACCGGCGCCGCCCCGATCGCGCCCGACCTGATCAAGTGGTACCGCGCGCTCGGCGTCGACATGCGCGAGGTCTACGGCCAGACCGAGAACTGCGGCCTGGCGACCGGCATGCCCGACCGCATCAAGCTCGGCACCGTCGGCATCGTGGCGCCCCACACCGAGGTCAGGATCTCCGCCGAGGGCGAGATCCTGCTGAAGGGGCCGCACGTCTTCATGGGCTACCTCAACCAGCCCGACAAGACCGCCGAGACCGTGCGCGACGGCTGGCTGCATACCGGCGACGTCGGCATCGTCGACAACGAGGGCTACCTCAAGGTCACCGACCGCATGAAGGACATCATCATCACCGCCGGCGGCAAGAACATCACGCCGTCGGAGATCGAGAACCAGCTCAAGTTCTCGCCCTACATCTCCGACGCCGTGGTGATCGGCGACCGCCGCAAGTACCTGTCCTGTCTCGTCATGATCGACTACGACAACGTCGCCAAGTTCGCCCAGGACGGGAATGTGCCCTTCACCGACTTCGCCTCGCTGTGCCGCGCGCGCGAGATCAACGAGCTGATTCAGGCGGAGATCGAGAAGGTCAACCGCGAGGTCGCGAGGGTCGAGACCATCAAGCAGTTCCGGTTGATCGAGCAGCAGCTCACCGCCGAGGACGAGGAATTGACGCCGACCATGAAGCTTCGGCGCAAGTTCGTGAACGAAAAATACAAGACAATGATCGACGGTATGTACACCTGAAGAAAACGGAGGGAATCATGGGACAAGCGACCAAGACCATCGGCCTGGCCATCGCCATCGCCGCAGCAAGCATGGCCGGCGCGGCGGCGCAGACCAACGGCGTGACGGCCACCGAAGTCACCTTCGGCATGCACACCGACCTGTCCGGCGTGGCCGCGACCTACGGCGTGTCGTCGTCGAACGGCGTCAAGATGCGCTTCGACGAGGTCAACGCGGCGGGCGGCATCAACGGCCGCAAGCTCAAGCTCATCGTCGAGGACCATGCCTATCAGGTGCCCAAGGCGGTGCAGGCTTGCAACAAGCTGATCCACCGCGACAAGGTCTTCGCCTTCGAGGCGCCGCTCGGCACGCCGATGAACAACGCCTGCTTCAAGGAGCAGTTCGCCGCGAACATCCCCAACCTCTTCCCGCTGACGGCGGCGCGCTCGATGTTCGAGCCGTATGAGCGGTTGAAGTTCTACGGCGCCGCCTCCTACGTCGACCAGATCCGCTCGGGCATCAACTATCTGGTGACCAAGAAGGGCAAGAAGGCGGTGTGCGTGATGTACCAGGACACCGACTTCGGCAAGGAGATCCTCGAGGGTGCCAAGGAGCAGACCGACAAGCTCAAGGTCAAGCTGGTCGAGACGGCGGCGCATAAGCCGACCGACCAGGACTTCACCGCCTCGCTCACCAAGCTCAAGGCCGCGGGCTGCGACCTGATCGCCATGGGCACCATCGTGCGCGACACGATCGTGCCCTATACGGCGGCGCGCAAGATGGGCTGGAACGACGTGGCCTTCCTCGGCTCGGCCGCGGCCTACGATCTCGTAGTCGCCAAGGCGCCGGGCATGGACGGCTTCTACGGCATGGGCCTCACCGAGATGCCCTACGCCGACAGCGAAGTGCCGACGGTCAAGAAGTTCGTCGCCGACTACAAGGCGAAGTTCAACATCGATCCCAACATCGGCGCGGTCTACGGCTACGTCGCCGCCGACCTCACCGTCGCCGGTCTCAAGAACGCCGGCAAGGACCTGACGCTCGACAGCTTCATCAAGGGCATGGAAGCCATCAAGGGCTACCACGACATCTTCAACGGCCCCGAGGTGAATTTCGGACCGAAGATCCGCCAGGGTGCGAACTCGTCCTTCCTCGCCGAGGTCAAGGGCGGCAAGTGGGTGCGGGTCACGCAGCCGATCGGCTTCTGACGCCTTTCTCTTCTGACGCATTTTTCTTGGCATCGGCGCCGGCCTCGCTAAGGTCGGCGCCGACATGGAACTTTCCGGACAAGTCGCGATCGTCACCGGCGGCGCCTCGGGCATCGGCGCCGCCGCGGCACTGCTACTCGAACAGGCCGGCGCGCGGGTCATCGTGGCCGACATCCAGCCGGCCAAGGACCTGCCCGGCCGCTTCGTCAGCCACAACGTCACCTCCGAGGATGCCTGGAAGGCGCTGCTGGCCGATGTGCTGAAGGCCGAGGGCCGCCTCGACATCCTGGTCAACAACGCCGGCGTCAGCGGCGGCATGGGCACGCTGGAGACCACAACGGTCGAGGCCTGGCGGCGGGTCGAGGCGATAAACTCCGAGGGCGTGTTCCTCGGCTGCAAGTACGCGATCGAGGGCATGAAGAAGACCGGCGACGCCAAGCCCGCGTCCAAGGGCTCGATCGTCAACGTCTCGTCGGTCGCCGCCCTGGTCGGGTCGGCAGGGCCGGCCGCCTATACCGCGAGCAAGGGCGCGGTGCGGCTGCTGAGCAAGAGCGTGGCGATGCATTGCGCGGAGCAGGGCTACAACACTCGCTGCAACTCCGTGCATCCGGGCGGCGTCGATACACCGATCTTCAATCCGGTGTGGCAGGCCATCGGCCGCGAAGCCAGCAAGGCCTACCTCGACAAGCACCATCCCATCGGCCACATGGCCGAACCGCGCGAACTGGGCGAGCTGCTGTTGTGGCTCGCCTGCGATCGCTCCTCCTTTGTCACCGGCGCGGAGTTCGTGGCCGATGGCGGTCTGACATCCGGCGTGCGCAGGGGGCGGGTCTTTGGCGCGCCTTGAGAACAAGGTCATCCTGATCAGCGGCGGTGCCTCGGGCATCGGCGCCGCAACCGCGTGCCTGGTCGTGCGCGAGGGCGGCAAGGCCGTGCTGGCCGATCGCGACGAGGCCGGGGGCATAGCTCTTGCCCGCGAGCTCGGCGCCTCGGCGCTCTTTCTGCCCCTCGATGTGACCGACGAGCCGGCCTGGCAGAAGGCCGTCGCTGCGGCGGTCAAGACTTTCGGCGGCCTGCACGGGCTGCTGAACGCCGCCGGCGTCGGCGTGCGCAACACGATCGAGGACTGCAGCCTCGAGGAGTATCGCCGGGTCAACGAGATCAACTCGATGGGCACTTTCCTCGGCTGCAAGGCGGCCTTCGCCGCGATGAAGCAGGCCGGCGGCGGCTCGATCGTGAACATCTCCTCCGTGCTCGGCCTGCGCGGCGCGTCCGGCGCCGTCGCCTACTGCGCCAGCAAGGGCGCGGTGCGCTCGCTCACCAAGTACGTGGCGCTATACGGCGCATCGTCGAAGGTGCGCTGCAACTCGGTGCATCCGGGCTATATCGACACGCCCATGATCGCACCGCACCTGGCGCAGGGCAGCGCCAACCGCAGCGGCCGCCAGGCACTGGAGGACCTCCATCCGCTCGGCCGCCTCGGCCAGCCGGTCGAGGTCGCCAACATGATCCTGTTCCTGCTGTCCGACGAAGCGAGCTTCTCGACCGGCAGCGAGTTCGTCTGCGACGGCGGGCTGACGGCATAAGGCAGCCGGCCTAGGTCTTCATCCCGGTAATCGACGTGCTCATGGCGCGCGGGTCGCGCTTGGGCCAGCGGCCGGCGTCGACCTGCACGATGAAGTTGCCGACGATCTGGTTGAAGAGATCCGGATCCTCGAGGTTCACCGTGTGGCCGCAGTTCGGCATCACCGACAGCGCCGCCGACGGGATCTCGCGCTTCATCATCACCGACGGCGCGAGACACGGCCAATCCTCGTCGCCGGTCAGGACCAGCGTCGGCAGCGTGAGCGCGCGCATCTTGTCGACCAGATCGTAGAGCGAAGGCCGCTCGCCCTGGCAGCCGATCTGGGTGTTGGCCGAGCCCAGCGCGGAGTGCTCGCCCAGCTCCTTCTTGAACTGCGCAAAGCCGCGCGGGTCCTTGTTCTCGAACTGCACGCGCGTCGGCCCATAGGCGTATTTCTCGGCGAAGGCCTTCATGCCGCCGTCGAGCAGCGACTTGGCCACCACCGCGACCTCGGCCTTGAACCTGGCCGACTGGTCCTTCTCAGCGCCGTAGCCGACGCCGGCCACGACCAGCGACAGAGCGCGCGCGGGATGGCGGAAGCCGAAATGCAGAGTGGCGAAGCCGCCCATCGACAGGCCGACGACGTGCGCCTTGGCGATCTTGAGGTGGTCGAGGACGGCCGCGATATCGTCGGTGGCGCGGTCCTGCGAATAGCTGGTGGATTTCTCGGGCGCGTCGGACGGCGGATAGCCGCGCGCGCCGTAAGTGATGCAGCGGTAGCGCTGGCCGAAGTGGCGCATCTGGGTTTCCCACGAGCGGTGGTCGGCCGCGAACTCGTGGACGAAAATGACCGGCGTGCCGGCCCCGGTTTCCTCGAAGTAGAGCCTCACCCCGTCGTCGGTCGTCGCGTATGGCATGGTTTTTCTCCTGTTTGGCGGGAGATTAGCTCATGTGGCCGGCCGTGGCGCGGGGGTGATAGGCTTTTGACATGAGCGAGATCGGAACAGGACTGCAGAACGCGTCGGGCATCCGCCAGGCGATTGCCCGTGCCGGCTATGCCTTCGTCGAAGCCTCCGACATGCGCACCGCACTCGGCCGCTTCGGCACGCTCGCCGACTGGACCGACTTCGCCGCCAGCTGGAACGACCTCCACACCGACACCTACATGGCCGACGGCGGCCGCTACCGTCGGCGCCGCTTCGGCGTCTACACCGCCGGCCGCCAGGGCGCGATCGCGCGCGAGCCCCACCAACCGCACTACCAGACGGTCGACTACAATCACCTGAACGGCGGGGTCGAGCGCTGGTTCGAGCCGATCGAACCCAAGGTCAGCGACGGCGCCAGCCTGCGCACCATCCTGGAGTATTGTCGCTCGCTGTTCGGCCGCCTCGCGCCCGAGACGGAGACGTGGCACATCGAGGCACACCAGTTCCGCATCGAGGCCAAGCCCGGCCAGCACGGCAAGCCGACGCCCGAGGGCATGCACCGCGACGGCGTCGACTACGTGCTGGTGCTGCTGGTCGACCGCCGCAACATCGCCAGCGGCACGACCACGGTCCACGACCTCGGCAAGCGCGCGCTCGGCAGCTTCACGCTCACCGACCCGCTCGATTCGGCACTGGTCGACGACGCCCGCTGCTATCACGGCGTGACGCCGGTCGAACCGGAGAATCCGGCGCAGCCGGCGTATCGCGACGTGCTGGTGGTGACGTTCCGGAAGAAGGTCTGAGAACCGCTGCCGTCAGGCCGCGACCGCCATCCGCGCGATCGTGCAGCTCACCGAGAAGACCGGGATCGGCTCGCAATATTCGATAACGCCCTTGGCGCCCTTCGCCGCAGCGGCCGCGGCGATGAAGGTGCGAATCTCGAAGCCGCCATGCCCGCCGTCGCGATAGATGTCGGCGTCGGTGTAGGACAGCAGCGCCTCGCGGTCGTTGGCCGCCCAGCGGTCGAGGAAGTCGCGATCCCACTTCTCGTTGATCTTTCCCGAGTCCGGTGTCGCCGGCCAATGCGAGATGCCGCCAGTCGCGACCAGCGCAATGCGCTGCGGCAACGCGTCGGCCGCCGCCCGCAGCGCCTCGCCGAACGCCCATGCCCTCTTGAGAGGCGTGAGCGGCGGGCCCTGGCAGTTGATGTTGGCCGGGATGATCGGCAAATCGTAATTCGGCGTCAGAAAGTGCAGCGGCACGGCGATGCCGTGATCGAATTTCCATTCCTCGGCATAGGCCACGTCGACCGTCTGCATGACGCCTTCGATCAGCTTCTTCGACAGAGCCTTGTCGCCCGGCACCTTGGTGCGCTTGATCCGGAGGAACGCCTCGTCCTCGATCGGGCCCTCGTAGCTGTCGGCCATGCCGATGGCGAAGGCCGGCATGTTATTCATGAAGAAGTTGGCGAAGTGCTCGGCCGCGACCACGACCAGCGCGTCGGGCTTCGTCGCGCGGATGTCGTCGCCCATCTGGAACAACGCCTTGTGGAGTGCCTGGCGCGTCTGGGTGTCGGCGCGCTCGGCGCGGGCGGTGATGCCGGGAGCGTGGCTGCAGGCGCCGCAATAGACCAGGGGCATCAGCGTTTCTCCACTATTTGTTCTCTCTGGCTGACTTGAGTCGCGCATCGTGGGCGTCGACGCCCTCGTAGCCGGTCGAGGCATAGACGCCTTCGCGGACCGCGCCGTGCGCTTTCAGGCCCTGGCGCATGCGCTCGAGATAGTCGTTCCACTCGATCTTGTGCAGCGCCGCGAAGTGCATCAGGAGCTGGCCGTTGACGCCCAGCACGTAGAGCAGCCCGATGTCGGGCTTGACCAGCGCCACGCGCTCGTCCGGCGTGAGCTCGTACTCCGCCAGCACCCCGTCGCGCTCGCTCTCGTAGCGGGCCAGCGTGCGCGGATCGCGGTTGAGCTGGTAGATCAGCTTCTGGACCTGGTAGAGGCTCATTTTAGCCGCCGCTCCTCATCCACCAATGGTCGTGCCGCCATCGGCAACCAGCGTCTGGCCGGTGATGAAGGCCCCAGCCTTGCCGGCCAGCAACACCGCGAGCCCGCCGATATCGTCGGGCGCGCCGAGACGCCGCAGCGGCGTGCTCGCCTCCCGCTTTTCACGATTTTTAGGGTCCTCCCACAGGGCGCGCGCGAAGTCCGTCGTCACGAGGCCGGGCGCGATGGTGTTCACGCGGATATTGTCCGGCCCGTATTCGAGCGCAAGGTTACGCGCAAGCTGCATGTCGGCCGCCTTGGAAATGCAGTAGGCGCCGATCACCGCGCTGCCGCGGATGCCGCCGATCGACGAGACGATCACGATCGAGCCGTCCTTCTTGGCGCGCATGTCGGGCAGGCAGAGATTGATCAGCCACATGTTCGACAGGATGTTGTTGTGCATCACCTTCATGAACACGTCGTCGGGCAGCTTCTCGTTCGGTCCATAGTAGGGATTGGATGCAGCGTTGCAGACCAGCACGTCGACCGGGCCGAGCTGCTTCTGCGTGTTCGCGATCAGATTCTCGACCTGCGCCTTGTCGGAGATGTTGCAGGGAATGACGGTGGCGTGGCCGCCCGCCTTGCGGATTTCGGCCGCGGCTTCCTCGCAGACCGGCGTCTTGCGCGACGACACCACGACCTTGGCGCCCTGCAACGCGAGATGCATGGCAATGGATTTGCCGATACCCTTGCTCGAGCCGGTGACGACGGCGACCTTGCCGGTGAGGTCGAAGAGCGGCGATGCCATGCGGTTTCCCCCGATTGATCGATTGTCTCAGCGTAGCAAAGAAAGCGACGCGATATGCCCCGCATTCTAGCGCCCCGGCCGGCATTTCCGGGCATCGAAAACCGCCGAAACTTGGCTATTGTCGCGCCGGGGACTTGGGGGAGGACGTCATCGCTACGCAGTACAGCCGCCGGCGCACCATCGCCGCGGGCGTCGTCGGCAACATGCTCGAATGGTACGACTTCTCGATCTACGGCTTCTTCGCCGTGCAGATCGGAGCGGCCTTCTTCCATACCGACGACAGAGTAGTCCAGGCGTTGAGCGCCTTCGGCGTGTTCGCCCTGGGCTTCCTCACCCGGCCGATCGGCTCGATCGTCATCGGCCATATCGGCGACCGCCACGGGCGCACGACGGCGCTCACCATCTCGATCGTCGGCATGGCGGTGGCCACCGTCGGCATGGGCCTGATCCCGGCCTACGCCACCATCGGCGTGGCGGCGCCGATCCTGCTCACGGTCATGCGCATGCTGCAGGGCCTCGCGGTCGGCGGCGAGGCCGCGATCGCCGGCGTCTTCATGATCGAGCAGGCGCCCAGGGGCCGCCGCGCCCTGTCGGGCGCCATCGGCGGCATCGGCAACGGGCTCGGCATCCAGGCAGGCTCGCTCACCGCGCTGGCGCTGGCCGGATCGATGCCGCCGGCGGCGCTGGCCGAGTGGGGCTGGCGCATTCCCTTCGTGCTCGGCATCGTCGTGGGCGTCGGCGGCTTCTTCGTGCGCCGCGCGCTGCGCGACATGCCCGATCACACGTCCGAGAGCAAGGGCACGCCGATCGTCGAGCTGTTCCGCGATCACCTGCCGCTGCTGCTGCGCATCGCCGGCCTCGCGTGCTTCACCGCCATCGGCTTCCAGGCGGCCTTCATCTACATCGCCGACTGGCTGCAGATCGTCGACGGCATCGCGCCCCACCACGCCTTCCAGATCACCTCGACCAGCATGCTGCTGATCACGCCGGTGTCGCTGTTCTTCGGCTGGTTGGCCGACCATATCGGGCGCAAGGGCTTGCTGCTGGTCGGCGCGGCGATCGGCGTGATCGGCTCGGTGCCGTTCTTCATGCTGATGCAGAACGACTCGCACGCCCTGATCTACGTCGGCCAGATCGGCTTCGTGCTGGCCATCGGCATCCAGTTCGGCGTGCTGCAGGCGCTGATGGTCGAGACCACACCACAGGAAATCCGCTGCACGGCGCTGGCGGTCGGCAACAACATCGCCTGGAGCATCCTGGGCGGCACGACGCCGCTGGTCGCGACCTGGCTGGTCTATCGCACCGAGGACGAACGCAGCCCCGCCTACCTGATCGCAGCGGCGGCGGCGATCACCTTCGTGGCCCTGCTCGCGACCAAGGACAATTTCAAGAACGAGCTGCGCAAGCCGCGGCCCGTGCCCCGCCGCAGCCGACTAGAGCCCGCCCTCCACGCCGCGGCCCTCGCCGCGCCAGCGCAGCATGCCGCCCGGCAGGTTGGCGACGTCGGCGAAGCCCGCCTTCTGCAGGATCGCCGTGGCATGGGCCGAGCGGCTGCCGGCGCGGCAGACCGCCACGATCGGTCTGTCCCTCGGCAGCTCCTTGGCGCGGGCCGCGAGCTCGCCCAACGGCACCAGGGTGGCGCCGTGGATGTGCCCAAGCGGCCCGGTGAATTCGTCCGGCTCGCGCACGTCGAGCACCTGCACGGCGGCGAGGTTCTCTTCGAGCCAGTGCGGCTCGACTTCCCAGACGCCCGAGAAGGTGAAGCGCAGCGGCGCCCAGGCCGGATCCAGGAGGCCGGGCTGCGAGGGCTGCGCGGCGTCGTTGCCGGGCCGGCCGCAGCGCAGGTTGGCCGGCACTGCCTCGTCGATCTTCTTGGGGTGCGGCAGGTCGAGGTTCTTCATGTAGCCGGCATAGTCGGACTCGCCGATCTCGCCGCCCAGTCGCGGATTGAATTTCTTCTCCTCGCAGACGCTGGTGACGGTGAGGCCGCGATAGTCGTGCGCCGGATAGAGCAGGCAGGTCTCGGGCAGCGAGAAGATGCGGCTGCGCACCGAGCGGTAGAGCGCGCGGGCGTCGCCCTGCTGGAAATCGGTGCGGCCCGAGCCACGGATCATTACACAGTCGCCGGTGAAGGCCATGCTCTCGTCGTCGAGCACGTAGGTCACGCAGCCGCTGGTATGGCCCGGCGTCGCCCGGACCTCGAGCGAGCGCTTGCCGAAGGTCACGCGATCGCCGTCCTTCAGCATGAGGTCGGCACCCGCCGCACCGCTGGCGTCGGCCAGCGCGATCCGGCTGCCCAGCCGATTCTTCATCAGCCACGCGCCGGTGACATGATCGGCGTGGACATGGGTCTCGAGCGTCCACAGGAGCTTCAGCCCCAGCTCGGTCACAAGCGCCGCATCGCGCCGGACCTGCTCGAAGACGGGATCGATCATCACCGCCTCGCCTGTCGCCGAGCAGCCCAGCAGGTAGGTGTAGGTCGACGATACGGGATCGAAGAGCTGACGAAACACCAGCACGACTACTTGCTCACTGCGGAGCGCTCGCCTTGTCGATGGCGGCGACGTCGGCGGCGTCGAGCTTGAGGTTGGGCGAGGCGGTCAGGTCCTTGAGCTGCTGCAGGCTGGTGGCGCTCACGATCGGCGCGGTGATCGACTTTCGCTGCATCAGCCAGGCCAGCGTCACCTGGGTCGGGTTGGAACTGTGCTTTTTGGCGGCGTCGTCGAGCGCCTTCAGCACCGCCATGCCCTTGGGGTTGATGTACTTCTTGACGCCGGCACCGCGCTTGGCGTCGCCGACATCGGCCTCGGAGCGGTACTTGCCCGACAGGAAGCCGCTGGCCAGCGAATAGTACGGGATCACGCCGATGCCCTCCTTCAGGCACTCGTTCTCCAGCTCGCCCTCGAATAGGCCGCGTTCCATCAGATTGTAATGCGGTTGCAGGCTCTCGTAGCGCGGCAGGCCCTTGTCCTTGGCGAGCTTGGCGGCTTCCGCGAGACGCGGGGCGTCGAAGTTGGACGCGCCGATCGAGCGCAGCTTGCCCGCCTTGATCAGCTCGCCGTAGGTCGACAGCGTCTCTTCCTGCGGCGTGTCCTTGTCGTCCTTGTGCGACTGGAAGAGGTCGATGCGGTCGGTGTTGAGGCGCTTCAGCGAGGCGTCGACCGACTCCTTGATGTTCTGGCGCGACAAGGCCTTGGACGGCAGGCCCATGCCGCACTTGGTGGCGAGCACGATCCTGGCGCGCTTGCTTTTGTCCTTCTTGATCCAGTTGCCGATGATCGTCTCGGACTCGCCGCCGGTGTGACCGGGGACCCAGCGCGAATAGACGTCGGCGGTGTCGACGAAGGTGAAGCCGGCATCGACGAAGGCGTCGAGCAGCTTGTGCGACGTCGCCTCGTCGGCCGTCCAGCCGAACACGTTGCCGCCGAAGGCGATGGGCGCGAATTCGAGGCCCGACTTGCCGAGCTTGCGTTTTTCCATGATCGTTACTCCTGTTGGTCTTACTGTGCGGCGACCGCGCGCGCGGTGGATGTGGCGGGTGCAACGGGCGGCGCGGCGGGGGCCGGCGGCGGCGCCAGGCCGAGCCCCGAGTACATCCCATAGCCCGGCGGGCGGGCGAACTCGATGCCCTTGTCGGGGAAGGCCTCGTACATGCGCCGGATCGCGATGCGCTGGACCAGGCTCGGGTTCTGCGGCTTGGCGGTGAACTTGAAGCGCACCATCAGTGCGCCGTCCTTGATGTCGACGATGCCCTGCATCTTGAGCGGCTGCAGCAGCTCCTTGGCGTAGGTCGGCTCGGCCATCATGTCGATGCCGATCTTCTTCACCGTTTTGCGCAGCAGCTCGACGTCGGTGTCGATGGCGAACGACAGGTTGAACTTCACCGTCGTCCAGTCGCGGCTGAAGTTGGTGATGTGCAGGATCTGGCCGAACGGCACGATGTGCAGCGGCCCGTTCTGGTGGCGCAGCCTGAGCGAACGGACGCTGAAGCCCTCGACCGTGCCCTTGACCTTCGAGGAATCGATGTACTCCCCGACACGGAACGAATCTTCGGCGAGGAAGAACACGCCCGAGACGATGTCGCGTACCAGCGACTGGCTGCCGAACGACACCGCCAGGCCCAGCACCGAGGCGCCGGCGATTAGCGGCGTGATGTTGATACCGAGCTCGGACAGCACCAGCAGGCCGCCCAGGATGAAGATGGCGATGCCGACGGTGATGCGCAGCACCGGCATAACCGTGCGCAACCGCGACGCCGTCGACGGCGCATCGTCGTCGCCGTCGGCCACGAAGCCCGCTACCGGCAGCGGGTTGTCGGCGATGTAGCGGTCCATGCGGTACTTCACGAACCGCCACAGCGCGTAGGCGGCGAAGGCCGAGATCGCCGCGAGCCGAATGGCGCGGTCATGCGGCTCCCACTCGGCGGGCGTCATCAGGCCGAGCGCGCTCAGCACCACGGCGTCGACCACGACGATCAGCACGAACAGGCGGAAGGCCAGCCGCACGCACCCGGCCACGACGTCGACCACCGTCGGCACTTCCATCTGCAGGTGCCGGGTCTTGCGATAGACCAGGGTCTCGAACAGCAGCAGCAGGATGAGCATCGACTCGACGGCGCCGAGGCCGCGCGTCGCGGCTTCGCGCTGGGTGAGCGCCGCGAGGAGGGCCGCAGTCCCGGCCAGTGCGTAGAAGACGAGGCCCGCGATCCACCAGCCGTGCGCGGCGCCGGTCTTGAGCCCATGGAACGAATCCTTGTGGTTCACCATGCCGGCCAGCCACGCCGCCATGTCGTGCCGCCAGTGCCAGACGACGAGGAGCAGGCCTGCCGCGATGAACGGCACGTAGAGCACGACCGCCGTCGACACCACGGCAGCCGATGCGCCGGTGCTCATCAGGAACAGCAGCGCGTGACGCCCGATCATCGGCAGCACGATCACCAGGTTGAGGCCGACCAGCAGGCGGCTCGCCTGGCCATCGTCGACCGGCGCGACGCGGCCTTCCGGCGTGTTGGGCCGCAGGAAGGCGCGGAACACGAAGTTGAAGCCGCGCCAGTAGAGCAACCCGATCAGGACCTGGTGGGCGATCACCGCCGGCACCGCGGGCGGCGCGCCGAGCTGGCCGGCGACCAGGCGCGCGGCGATCCACAGGGCGAGCAACGCCACCGCGTCGAGCCCCACGGCGTGCATGAAGGCGCGCAACGGCGATTCTCCGGCATGGCGCTCGAAGATCCGCAGGCGGGCCCTCTGCAGGACCACGCGCGCGGCCTGTTCGGCCGCCAGGCCCGCGACCACGATGCCGATCAGCAGCGCGGTGGTGCTGAAGTCGAAGAAGTTCGGCAGGCCGGCGAAGTAGTCGCGGACCGCCGGAATATTGGCGAACGCCTTGTCGAGCCGGTCGAAAAGCGAGGAGAGCACGCCGGCAAGCTCGCCGTCGCCGGCATAGGGCGTCGCCGCCCAGGCCGCCCGACCGCTCACCGCGATCATCATGGCCGCCGCAAATGTTTCCTTGCGAAGCATTGTCGTATCCGCCTCCGGCCCTGTCCGGACGGTAGGCCAGAATGCTCGCAATCGCCAGTGGGCAGGCAGGCGTGCACGGGAAGCGACCAGCGGGGTCTGGAGCGGGCCGCCAGCCTCGCGTATCGTCGGGGCCCAGGAGGTGCACATGGCCGCCACCGAGACCATTCCCGTCATCGACCTCGGCCCTTACCTCGCCGGCGAAGCTGACGCCCTGGACCGCACCGCCGCCCAGCTCCGGGTGGCACTCACCGAGATCGGCTTCTACTTCATCGTCAACCACGGCGTGCCGCGCGCGCAGATCAGCGACATGTTCGCCGCCATCGAGCGCTTCCACGCCCAGCCGGTCGAACGAAAGATGGCGCTGAAGCTCAATCCGGACGGCACCGGCTACCTGCCGATGCGCGGCAACACGCTGCGCACCTCGACGGTGCAGGCCAATACCAAGCCAAATCTCAACGAAGCCTTCTTCGTGAAGCGCGAGATGCCGGCCGATCATCCCGACCTCCTGGCCGGACGACGCTACCGCGGCGCCAACCGCTGGCCCGAAGGCCTGCCCGGCTTCCGCGAAACCGTCATCGACTACAGCCGCACGATGGAGCGGCTGGTGCAGAAGATGGTGCGGCTCTACGCCCGCGCCCTCGACCTGCCGGGGGAATATTTCGACGCGCCGTTCCAGGACCTGCAGTTCTCGCTGCGCATGACGCACTACCCGCACCAGGACGGGCCGGTGGAAGACGAGTTCGGCCTGGCACCTCACACCGACACCAGCTTCCTCACCCTGCTGGCGCCCAACGACGTGCCGGGCCTGTCGATCCGCACGCAAAGCGGCAAGTGGATCGACGCGCCGGCGATCGACAATGCCTATGTGGTGAACGGCGGCCAGATGCTGCAGCGCTGGACCAACGACCTGTTCCTCGCCACGCCGCACCGCGCGATCAACCGCAGCGGCGGCGAGCGCTACGCCATACCCTTCTTCTGCGACAGCAACATCGACTGGCCGGTCGCCGCCGTGCCGACGACGGTCGGCCCCGACCGGCCGCCGAAATATCCCACGACCTATTATTCCGACTACATGGCTTGGTACCAGAAGCAGAACTACGACGTGCTGAACGCCGAGGCGGCCGATTGAGCGAGCCGGCCGACGTCGTCGTCGAGAACGATCGGACACACCGGCGGCAGGCAAGGCGCGGTCGTCGCCGTCTGCCATCGCATCTCCGACGGACCGCCGTGGCGTTTTCGCCGGGCGAAGATCGGGGATTGGTCGAGAGCCGCTGCGTCTTGTTGCTGACCCGCTCGCCTGCCAGGAAGGACGGATGGTGACCGCCACTCTCGCGCGCGTCGAAGCGCACGTTTTCCGCACGCCGATCAAGGATCCCGTCCGCACGTCCTTCGGCACCATGACCGAGCGCGCCGCGGTGTTCGTAAGGATCGAGGACAGCGACGGCGCACATGGCTGGGGCGAAGTCTGGTGCAACTTCCCCAATCCGTCGGCCGAGTACCGCGCACAGCTCTTCAACGACATCGTTGCCCTTCGCGCGCTCGGCAAATCGCTCGACGACCCGGTGGCGCTGTGGAACGAGATCGACCGTGCCCTCCACGTGCTGCGCATCCAGAGCGGCGACGCCGGCGGCTTCGCGTCGGCAGCCGCCGGGCTCGACATGGCGATCCACGATCTGCGCGCCCGCAAGCGGGGCGTACCGCTGTGGCAGGCGCTTGGCGGCGTCGATGGCTCGCCGGTGCCGATCTACGCCTCGGGCATCAATCCCGGCGCCAACGCCGTCGAGACGATCGAGCGCATGCGCGGCGCGGGCTATCGCGCCTTCAAGATCAAGGTCGGCTTCGGCGAGGCGACGGACCTCGCCTCGCTCGGCCCCGCCGCGCAGAAGCTGAAACCGGGTGAGCGACTGATGGTCGATGCCAACCAGGCCTGGGACCTCGGCACGGCAAAAGCCATGATGCCCAAGCTTGCCGCGTTCGGGTTGGGCTGGATCGAGGAGCCGCTGATGGCCGACCGGCCGCTCGACGAATGGCGCGTGCTCGCCCAAACGGCACCGACGCAGCTTGCCGCCGGCGAGAACATGCGCGGCATCGGCCAATTCCGGGAAGCGATCGACTCGGGATCCTTCGGGGTTCTCCAGCCCGATCTTGCGAAATGGGGCGGCCATTCGGGCTGCCTGCCGATCGCGAAAGCCGCGCTCGCGGCGGGTCGGTCTTATTGCCCACACTATCTCGGCGGCGCGCTCGGCTTGATGCATTCCCTGCATTTGCTGGCCGCCGTGCGCGGGCCCGGGATGCTCGAAGTCGACGCCAACGCCAACCCGCTGCGCGAGGGCCTGCTGCAGGATCGTTTCGCGGTATCGGCGGGCGCGGTCTCCCTTCCCGCCGGGCCGGGTCTCGGGCTAGAACCTGATATCAAGGAACTCGCGTCGCTCCGGAGCCTGCATCTGGAACGGCGCGCATAAACGAAACGAGGGAACGCCATGCTTGGCCTGATGCAAGACCGTCCGCTGCTGATCTCCCAGGTGATCGATTTCGCCGCCCGCTACTATCCCGACGTCGAGATCGTCACGCGCACGGTCGAGGGCCCGATCCACCGCTACGGCTACCGCGATGCCGCCAAGCGTTCCAAGAAGCTGGCGGAGGCGCTGCAGGGTCTGGGCATCAAGCTCGGCGACCGGGTCGGCACCATCGCCTGGAACACCTATCGCCACTTCGAGCTCTATTTCGGCATCTCCGGCCTTGGCGCGGTGCTGCACACGCTGAACCCGCGCCTGTCGCCCGAGCACGTGGCCTATATCGCCAACCACGCCGAAGACCAGATCATCTTCGTCGACCTCAACCTGCTGCCGATCGTCGAGGGTGTGTTCGGCCAGCTCAAGACCGTGAAGCATGTCGTGGTGATGACCGACCGCGCCCACATGCCGGCGGCGAGCAAGATCCCGAACCTGCTGTGCTACGAGGAGCTGATTGCCGACAAGCCCGGCACGCTCAAGTGGCCCGACTTCGACGAGAAGACCGCCTCGTCGCTCTGCTACACCTCGGGCACGACCGGCAATCCCAAGGGCGTGCTCTACTCGCACCGCTCGACCGTCATCCACTCGATGATGATGTGCTCGGGCCCGGTGCTCGGCATGACGCCGGAAGATTCGATCCTCCCCGTGGTCCCGATGTTCCACGCCAATGCCTGGGGCCTGATCTATGCCGGCCCGATCTGCGGCACCAAGCTCGTCTTCCCCGGTCCCAAGCTCGACGGTGCCAGCATCTTCGAGCTGCTCGACAAGGAGAAGGTGACCTTGAGCGCCGGCGTGCCGACCGTGTGGCTGGCACTCCTCGAATACTGCGCGCAGAACAAGCTCAAGATGTCGTCGGTGCGCCGCACCCTGATCGGCGGCTCGGCCGTGCCGATCAGCATGATCTCGCGCTTCTGGAAGGAGCACGAGGTCGAGGTGGCGCAAGGCTGGGGCATGACCGAGATGAGCCCGCTCGGCACCCTCACCCGCTTCAACAAGGGCGAGCGCGACCTGCCGGACGACGAGCGCTTCGCCATCACCGCCAAGCAGGGCCGCCCGGTGTTCGGCTGCGAGATGAAGATTGTCGACGAC
The DNA here is from genome assembly GCA_041691635.1 of Hyphomicrobiales bacterium. Classification (GTDB taxonomy): domain Bacteria; phylum Pseudomonadota; class Alphaproteobacteria; order Reyranellales; family Reyranellaceae; genus Reyranella. The sequence continues at coordinate 81,651 of JBEPUH010000008.1, read as the reverse complement.
GCCGGCAAGGACCTGCCCGAGGACGGCAGCGTCTCGGGCAACATGGTCGTGCGCGGCCCGTGGATCGTGAAGGGCTACATGAAGGGCGACGGCCGCAGCCAGTTCATGGCCGACGACTGGTTCCAGACCGGCGACGTCTGCAAGATCGAGACCGACGGCTCGGTCGTCATCACCGATCGCTCCAAGGACGTGATCAAGTCGGGCGGCGAGTGGATCTCCTCGATCGACCTCGAGAACGCCGCCATGGGCTGCCCCGGCGTCGCCGAAGCCGCGGTGATCGGCGTGGCGCATCCGAAGTGGGACGAGCGGCCGCTGCTGATCGTCGTGCGCCGGCCCGAGGCCAGCGTCACCAAGGACGATTTGATCAAGTTCCTCGACGGCAAGGTCGCCAAGTGGTGGCTGCCCGACGACGTGCAGTTCATCGACGCCATCCCGCACGGCGCCACCGGCAAAATCCTGAAGACCGCGCTGCGCAAGAAGTTCGAGGGCTACAAGCTGCCGACCGCCTAGATCGGGTGCAGCGCTGCGATATTGACGATCGTCGCGGCGCCGAACGCCCATAGCGAGGCAAACCGGCATCAGCCCGTCGACCTGGCGTGCAGAAGGATATCCACCAGCACCGCCGCGAGCACGATCGCGCCGCCCGCCAGGGTCGCGGCGGCAGGCGTCTCGCTGAAGGCCAGCCACACCCACAGCGTGCCGAGCGGAGTCTGCAGCACGCCGATCAGCGCGCCGCGCGTGGCCGACACCAGCGGCGTACCGAGCGCCAGCAGCAGCAGGCCCATGCCGAACTGGCTGGTGCCGAACAGCGCCAGCAGGCCGAGCTGGTCTGCATCGACCGACAGCGGATGGGCGAACGGCAACACGATGGCCGCGCACAGCAACGCCGACAGCCCCACCGCCGGCAGCATGTCGATGGCCTTGTTGCGGCGGATCAGCACCAGCACCGTCGACATCAGCACCGCCATGCCAAGCGCCAGCAGATCGCCCGCCAAGCGGCCACCGGCCACGGCTGGTCCCGCCATCACGCCGACGCCTGCAAGGGCTGCAATCGTCGCCAGCAAGGTGGCCCTGTCCTCGCGCTCGCCGATCACCAGCCAGGCGATGCCCGCCGTCAGGAACGGAATGGTGGCGTCGATCACCATGACGTCGGCCACGGTCGAGAGCCGCAGGCCGTTCAGGAAGCACACGGTGGCGACCGCCGAGCAGAGCGCGATCAGCAGCCCGTCGCGGCCGATCGCGGCGAGCGCGCGGCCGACCCTGCCGCGCTCGCGCCAGACGACGATGGCGAAGATGAACAGGCCCGCGAACACGCCGCGCCAGAACAGCAGCGTCCAGGCATCGACGGGGATGAGGCGCGTGAAGAAGCCGGCAGTGCTGTAGGCTACCGCCGACGCCGCGAGAAGGATCGTGCCCAGCCAGATCCTGTTCATGCCCCCTGCCGTCATGCTGTCGGCGATCATGCCGCGAGCGCCACGCAGTCGATCTCCATGTCGAACGGGCCGAACCAGCCCGCCGTGCAGATGAAGATGCGCGCCGGCTTGTGGGTGGTGAAATACTCCGAGTAGACCTTGTTGATCTCGGCGAAATAGGCCGGATTCGAGCAATAGACGTTGACCTTCACGACGCGGTCGAGCGCCGAGCCCGCCGCCTCGAGGCAGCTCTTGAGGTGCTCCATCACCCGCCGTGCCTGCTCGCCGATCGGCAGGATGTCGTAGCCGCCGGTCTCCGGGTTCACCGGCGCCAGGCCCGAGACATAGACCCAGTCGCCGGCACGCACGACCGGCGAGAACGGGACGGAGATGCGTTGGGCGAACTTCGCGAAGGCGGCGACGGGGGGCATGGTCATTTCGATGCGGGACATTGAGGTGCTCCTTGAAGGGGTGAACGCCGGGAACCTAGGCGCCCCCTCCTGACACCGTTGTGTCAGTAGTGATAAGATGTTGGAAAGGTTCACCGAATGCCCCGTTCCGACCGACTTTTCGACATCATCCAGCGCCTGCGCACCGCCCCCCGGCCGACCACGGCGGCGGCGCTGGCGACCGAACTGGAAGTGACGCCGCGCACGGTCTATCGCGACATCGCCACCCTGCAGGCCCGCCGCGTGCCGATCGAGGGCGCCGCCGGCGTGGGCTACGTGCTGCGCAAGGGCTTCGACCTGCCGCCGCTCAACTTCACCATCGACGAGGTCGAGGCGATCGCCGTCGGCGCCCGGCTGGTCCGTCGCCTGCGCGATCCGAAGCTGCAGGAAGCCGCCCAATCCGTGCTCGCCAAGGTGACCGTCGTGGTCCCCGAGCGCCTGCGCCCGCACATCGCCGACGCGCCGATCTGGGTCTCGCCCGGCATGACGGCGGAGGCCCGCGGCGCCGACCTGGCCGAGGTGCGCGCCGCCATCCGCGACTCCGCCAAGCTCTACATCTCCTACGCCGACGAGCAGGGCCGGCGCACCAACCGCACCATCTGGCCGATCGCCATGGCCTACTATGTCGACGTCACCCTGGTCGGCGCCTGGTGCGAGCTCAGAGCCGACTACCGAAATTTCCGGGTCGAGCGCATCGCCTCCTCGCGCGTGCTCGACGAGCGGTTCGACCAGGACAACGGCCGGCTGTTCCGCGAGTGGTCGGCCCTGCCGAAAGTGCGCTAATCTCCCGCCATGACCCCCGCCATGACCGCCGCCATGACCATCGTCATCGAGCCCATCGATCCGGCCGACCGGGCCTTCTTCGCGGGTGAAGTCTCCGGCGTCGATCTCACCCGGCCGCTGTCCGCGGCCGACGTCGAAGCCATCCACGCCGGCATGGACCGCTTCGGCGTGCTGGTGTTCCACGACCAGAAGATCGACGACGACCAGCAACTCGTCTTCAGCCGCGCGCTCGGCCCGCTCGAGCAGGCGACCGGCGATATCTCCGCCCCTCAGGATCGCCGCGTCAGCATGGACCTCAACGACATCTCCAACCTCGACAAGAACAACGAGGTGCTGCCGCGCGACGACCGCCGCCGCCTGTTCGGGCTCGGCAACATGCTGTGGCACTCCGACAGCTCCTTCAAGGACGTGCCGGCCAAGTACTCGCTGCTGTCGGCGCGCCAGATCCCCGACGCCGACGGCAACACCGAGTTCGCCGACATGCGCGCGGCCTACGATGCGCTCGACGACAAGACCAGGACCGAGGTCGCCGACCTCATCTGCGCGCACAGCCAGGTCTTCTCCCGCGGCATCCTGGGCTTCACCGACTTCACCGACGCCGAGCGCGCCAGGTGGGCGCCGGTACGCCAGCGCCTGGTGCGCAAGCATCCGCGCAGCGGCCGGCTGTCGCTCTACCTGTCGAGCCACGCCGGCGGCATCGAGGGCTGGCCGGTGCCCGAGGCGCGCGCCTTCCTCCGCGACCTCAACGAGCACGCGACGCAGCGCAAATTCGTCTACGCCCACCGCTGGAAGCCCGCCGACCTGGTGATGTGGGACAACAGGGTCACCATGCATCGCGCGCGGCGCTACGATCACACCCAGGTGCGCGACATGCGCCGCACCACCCTCACCAACGAAGTGTCGAGCCTCGAGCAGGCGCCCTGATCCGCCTCCCCAAGGCTGCCCCCCGGCGCCGACCGGCCGACGAAGCGGCGACCGCCCCCTGCGGTGAAATTTTTCTCATGAAATTCCGGCGACCGCGACGAATTCCTCTTTGTCTCCAGCCGCCTGGCTCCGACTTCACGAGCCTTTCGGGCGGCCTCACGAAACTTTCGTGAAAGCCGCGGGTACTTGTCGGCGAGCGATGGCGACAATAGACCAACGGTCGGGTACCGGACGATCGGGCCGGCGCGCCACCCCGCGGTGAAAAGAAGGTCGACGCCCGGCCCCCTCGCCGCGGCGGCGCGGCCGACGACAGCCACGCAGGCGTAACCGGACGACAGGAAGGAAATATTCGACATTGCGAAAATATAGCGTATATCGCATTATATTTCAAGCGATTTTCACAAATACCTTGCCTCGTGGCGTAAACATGCGAAGCGGCGGAGAAACTGGATGAAGTTGCAATTCCTCGGCTCGGGCGATGCCTTCGGCAGCGGCGGCCGCTTCAACACCTGCTTCCATCTCGAGCGCCGGCAGCACGGCCACGTGATGATCGACTGCGGCGCCTCCTCGATGGTGGCGATCCGCAAGTGGGGCGTCGATCCCAACGCCATCTCGACCGTCCTCGTCAGCCACCTGCACGGCGATCATTTCGGCGGCCTGCCGTTCTTCCTGCTCGACGCGCAATTGATCAGCCGGCGCACGACGCCGCTCATCATCGCCGGCCCTCCCGGTCTGAAGGACCGGCTCCAGATCGTGCGCGAGGCGATGTTCGCCGGCTCGACGCAGATCGCGCCCAGGTATCCGTTCGAGATCCGCGAGCTCGAACTGCACGCGCGCGTGGAACTCGACGGCCTCGCCGTCACGCCCTACCTGATGAAGCACTACAGCGGCGCGCCGTCCTATGCGCTCAGGATCGAGACCGAGGGCAAGGTGCTGACCTACTCCGGCGACACCGAATGGGTCGAGGAGCTGATCCCCGCGGCGACCGGCGCCGACCTCTTCATCTGCGAGGCGTACTTCTTCGACAAGGTCATGAAGTACCACATCGACTACAAGACGCTCAGCGAGCACCTGCCGGCGATCGGCGCCAAGCGCACCATCGTCACCCACATGAGTTCGGAGCTGCTCGGCCGCCAGAAAGAACTCGCGCTCGAGGCGGCGTCCGACGGCCTGGTCGTCGACTTCTAGGCTTTAGGTCCCCAGTCCTCGACATAGGTGTTGGTGGCGGGGTCGAGCATGCGCGTGCCGCGGAGTGCCAGGTCGAACTTCGTCATGACGTCGGCCGGCGTCACACCGTCCTTGCCGACGCCGGGGAAGACCGGCCGGCCGTGCGGCACGCTACCGTCGGTCCACGACAGGTGGAACGCGTCGTAGCCGATGCCGAGGAACAGGCCGAACACGTCGGTGCCGCCCACCACGGCGAGGCTGCCGCCGTCGATCCGAAGATGCGCCCACGCCTCGTCGAACGGCGCGGTCGCGGGGTTCCACAGGATCACGTTGGCGTTCTTGGGGTCGGGCATCAGCTTGCTGACGCGCCGCGTCAGCCGCAGGCGCCGCCTGCTTCCTTCGTCCGGTCCGCCCTCCGCCGAGTGCGCGCCGTTGGCGACCGCCGAAGCCCGCGCCACCGCGTCCATATAGAACCTGTGGTCGGCCGGGTTCTTGATCGCCTCGGGGAACAGCCCGTCGGGAGTCGCGATCATCCCCTCGCGGGAGACGACGGCGTAGCCTTCGATGCGTGGTCTTTTCATCAAGCTCCGATCGCGCCGATCGCGGCCCCCTGGATAACGAGGACGCCCAGCCAATGGATGCTGTCGATGATCGACAACATGTATTTGCGCCCGGGATAGGCGTTGTTGACGAACACCGTCGTGACGACGAACCCGGCCCACAGGATCAGCCCGGAGACGATGCCGTTCTTGACCGTCCCCTGCCCCGGCCCGAGGTGGGCGATCGCACCGGACAACACGAAAGCCATCACGAGCAAGGCCACGAACGACAGGATGAAGGGCGTCGGCGATTTGTTGGGCTCGATCCGGCCGACGGCCGCCAGCCACTGCTTCGACAGGGTCATGTAGTAGCCCGCTCCCCACAGGAAGGCCGCGATGGCGGCAACGGGAATGGCGAGATAGTTGATTGCGGCAACGGCCACGGCGGTCTCCTCGGTTCGGCGGCCAGTCTATCAAATAATCTCCGCACGGCGGAACAATCGCTCGCTGGGCGGCGCGCCCCGGGATTGCTAAGACGGGCCAAGCAAATTGGCTCTCATCCAGGGGAAACGCCGCTCATGTCCACACCCACCGACGCAGTGCTTCGCTCCACCCAGGGGCGCATCGGCATCCTGACCGTCAACAATCCGCCGGTGAACGCGCTGGCCGCCGCCGTGCGCGCCGGCATCAAGGACGGCATCGAGGCCTTCGGCAACGACCCCAACATCGACGCCGTCGTGCTGATCGGCGGCGGCCGCACCTTCATCGCCGGCGCCGACATCCGCGAGTTCGGCAAGCCGCCGTCGGGCCCGAACCTGAACGACGTCATCGCCTCGATGGAGAATTGCCCGAAGATCGTCGTGGCCGCGCTGCACGGCACGCCGCTGGGCGGCGGCCTCGAGACGGCGCTGGGCGCGCACTACCGAGTCTCTCTGCCCTCGACACGCCTCGGCCTCCCCGAAGTGCATCTCGGCCTGCTGCCGGGTGCCGGTGGCACCCAGCGCCTGCCGCGCCTGACCGGCGCCAAGTACGCGCTCGATGCGATCCTGTCGGGCCGCCACATCCCCGCGCCCGAGGCCAAGTCCAAGGGCATCGTCGATGCCATCGTCGAGGGCGACGATCTGCTGGCCGGCGCCGTGGCGCACGCCCAGATGCTGGTCGCCCAGAAGGCGCCGCGCCGCAAGGTGCGCGACCTCACCGCGACGCTGGAGTCGCCCGACCTGTTCAAGGAGACCGAGAAGGCGATCGCCCGCAAGTCGCGCGGCTTCAAGGCGCCGTGGAACATCATCAAGTGCGTCCAGGCCGCCTGCGAACTGCCGTTCGACGCCGGCATGGCACGCGAGCGCGAGCTGTTCCAGGAGCTGCTGACCTCGCAGGAGTCGGCGGCGCAACGCTACTACTTCTTCGCCGAGCGCGAGGCCGCCAAGGTGCTCGACGTCCCGGCCGACACGCCGCAGCGCACGATCAAGTCCGCCGGTATTATTGGCGCCGGCACCATGGGTGGCGGCATCGCCATGAATTTCGCCAACGCCGGCATCCCGGTGACCTTGCTCGAAGTGAAGCAGGACGCCCTCGACCGCGGCCTGAAAACCATCCGCACCAACTACGAGAACACCGCCAGGCGCGGCGGCATGAAGGCCGAGGACGTGACCGCGCGCATGGCGCTGATCACGCCGACGCTCTCGTATGACGGGCTGAAGGACGCCGACGTCGTCATCGAAGCCGTCTTCGAGACGATGGAAGTGAAGGAGGCCGTCTTCAAGCAACTCGACGCCGTGGCCAAGCCGGGTGCCATCCTGGCGACGAACACGTCAGGCCTCGACGTCAACCAGATCGCCCAATACACCAAGCGGCCGGGCGACGTGATCGGCATGCACTTCTTCTCGCCGGCCAACGTCATGAAGCTGCTCGAGAACGTGCGCGGCAAGGCCACCGAAAAGGACGTGATCGCCACGGTCATGACGCTGTCGAAGAAGATCGGCAAGATCCCGGTCCTCGTCGGCGTCTGCGAGGGCTTCGTCGGCAACCGCATGCTGCGCTCGCGCGGCATCCAGTCGGCCTACATGATGGAGGAAGGCGCCCTTCCCCAGCAGATCGACAAGGTGATCTACGACTACGGCTTCCCGATGGGGCCCTTCGCCATGTCCGACCTCGCCGGCAACGACGTCGGCTGGCGCATCCGCCAGGGCAAGAACGACAAGGAGAAGCGCAATGTGCGCTACACCGGCTACGTCGCCGACGCGATCTGCGAACTGGGCCGCTTCGGCCAGAAGACCGGCTCCGGTTACTACAAGTACAATCTCCCCGACCGCACGCCGATCCCCGACCCCGAAGTCGAGAAGATCATCGAGGAGACGTCGAAGAAGCTCGGCATCACCCGCCGCGCGATCTCCGACCAGGAGATCCTGGAGCGCGCGCTCTACCCGATGGTCAACGAGGGCGCCAGGATCCTCGAAGAGAAGATGGCCCAGCGCTCGCTCGACATCGACGTGATCTGGGTCAACGGCTACGGCTGGCCGGTCTACCGCGGCGGCCCGATGTGGTGGGCCGACAACGTGGTCGGCCTCAAGACCGTCCACGACGCCCTGCTCAAGTACCGCGATGCCTCCGGCGACCCGTTCTGGGAGCCCGCCCCGCTGCTCAAGAAGCTGGTGCAGGACGGCAAGAAATTCTCTAGCGTCTGAGGTGTAACCGTCGCCTCGACCAAGGCCCGAAGGGCCGCGCGGAGAGGCCTTCTCTCGACGCCTTGCCGGCATTTGGAGGAGAGAAGGCCCTTCGACTACGCCTCGCTTCGCGGGGCTCCGCTCAGGGCGACGGGATGGGTTTTGCGAAGTTCAAAGGAAGGAAAACACAATGGCTGATGCAGTTATCGTCTCCACCGCCCGCACGCCGATCGGCAAGGCGTTCCGCGGCATCTTCAACGACACGCACGGCGCCGACATGGGCGCGCATGTGATCAAGCACGCCGCCGAGCGCGCCAAGCTCGATCTCGGCGACGTCGAGGACGTGATCCTGGGCTGCGCCGCGCCCGAAGGCACCACGGGCTCCAACGTCGCCCGCGTGGCGGCGATGCGCGCCGGTGCGCCGGTCAGCGTCTCGGGCGTGACCGTGAATCGCTTCTGCTCGTCGGGCCTGCAGACCATCTCGATGGCGGCCCAGCGCGTGCTGGTCGACAAGGTTCCGGTGATGATCGCCGGCGGCCTCGAGTCGGTGTCGCTGGTCCAGGGCCCGCCGGGCGGCAACAAGAACCGCCTCGTGAACCCGTGGGTGCAGGAGCACGTGCCCGGCATCTATCACGCCATGATCACCACCGCCGACACGGTGGCCGCGCGCTACAAGATCAGCCGCGAGGCGCAGGACGAGTACTCGCTGCAGAGCCAGATGCGCACCGCCGCCGGACAACAGGCCGGCAAGTTCGACGACGAGATCGTGCCGATGGAGACCACGATGCTGGTCACCGACAAGAACACGCAGGAAGTCACGAAGAAGGTGGTGAAGCTCACCAGGGACGAGGGCAACCGTCCCGAGACCAACCTCGAGGGCCTGGCCAAGCTGCAGCCCGTGGCCGGTCCCGACAAGTGGATCACCGCCGGCAATGCCAGCCAGCTCTCCGACGGCGCGTCCGCCGCCGTCATCATGAGCGACACCGAGGCCGCCAGGCGCGGGCTGAAGCCGCTCGGCATCTACAAGGGCCTGGTGGTGGCCGGCTGCGAGCCCGACGAAATGGGCATCGGTCCGGTCTACGCCATCCCCAAGCTGCTGAAGCGCTTCGGCCTCAAGATGGACGACATCGACCTGTGGGAACTCAACGAGGCCTTCGCGGTGCAGGTGCTGTACTGCCGCGACAAGCTCGGCATCCCCAACGACAAGCTCAACGTCAACGGCGGCTCGATCTCGATCGGCCATCCGTTCGGCATGACCGGCGCGCGCTGCACCGGCCACGCGCTGATCGAGGGCCGCCGCCGCAAGGCCAAGAACGTCGTCGTCACCATGTGCATCGGCGGCGGCATGGGCGCCGCCGGCCTGTTCGAGGTCATTCAGTAAGAGTCATTCGACTCAGTCTCTCATCTCATGTTCCTCTCCCGCGTTTGCGGGAGAGGCCAGGTGAGGGTCCGTAACAACATGTTGCGGCAGTTACCGCCCGGTAACGTTTTTAAAAAGCCAAATATATTCAGCCGCTCCTACCCGTAGTGTCGCCGCTGCCGCGCGCGATCTCTCCCGCTAAACAAACGAAAATCTAGCGCGTACTTTTCGCAACCGACCTCGCGCCTCCACCACGAATTTTTTTGCACTTTTCGCGCGAATCGACCAAGGTCGGCCGCCAAGTATCTGGCGCCGCTGGCTTTTGAATGTTCGTCGAAAAGCATTTCGCGAAGCTTCGCGAATTCGCGAATCGCCCCATGATGCCCCGATGGAATTCCTGATCTGAACGGACGATGCATAGAGCGGTCGCGAAGTCTCAGTATTGCGTATTTCGCATCGAATGTCAATGCGAAAAACACACGCGTACCGCCGGCCTCCCCGAGCACCTTAGGGCTATCTTTGCCGCGCTGGCTGTGCGCTCCTGCAGACGACAAGCAGCTCTCGCGTGCGGAGCCGGATCTCAGCCATTCGGAGGATACATGCTCCAATCCGTCGTCCTGGCTCCAGTGCCCTGCGTCCTTCTCGAGTCCGCGATGACTGTCCCCAGCCTCGGCGAGCGCGTTGCGTTCGGGACCAGCCAACCGGGCGTTCCCGATCTTCCCGTGGGATTGCCCGTCTTCATCTATGCCTCCATGGGCCCGCACGGATTGTTCCGGCTCGGTCAGGTGTCGTGGACAGGGACACTGGGGGCGATCGTGCCTGCCGCGAAAGGCGGCGCGCGCGACGGCAAGCATCCCGATCCCGCCGTTCGGCCGCCTCATGCAGAAGCCAACGACAAGGCTTTCCTCTTCTTCTGGGAGGTGCTCGGCCTGCACCCGCTCTCGCCCACGCGCCCGCTGCACGATTTCAAGTCGGCGGTGACGCTCGGTGAGGCGCCCAAGTGGCCGGCTGTCGCGGAGCTGGATTTCTAGAGGCCGCCGTCCAGCGACATCGCGGCAAGAACCGGAGTTTGCCCCTCGTCTCCTCTCCCTAGATTGCGCCCAGGTCCGAACCTGCAGAGCGTGCGCGGGCCGCTTCAACCGCAACACACCGGAGAGACGACCATGTCCAGGGAAAGCGACAACAAGGCCCTCGTCGGCCGCTGGTTCACCGACTTCTGGGGCCCCAGGTGCAACCTCGCCATCGTCGACGAGATCGCGGCACCCGACATGCTCCTGCAGTATTCCCTGCACGAGCCGCGCCTCGGCCGTGCCGACATCAAGGCCTTCATGACCGACTTCCGCCGCGCCTTCCCCGACCTCGCGTTCGGCGGCGCCGCCGACCTGATCGCCGAGGGCGACCATGTCGTCGGCCAATGGCAGGGCGGCGGCACGCACAGCGGGCCGGCGTTCGGCGACTTCCTCGCCGGATCGCTGCCGGCCAACACCGGCCGCAAGATGCGCTTCACCGGAACGACCGTGCTCAAGATCGAGAACGGGCTGATCGTCTCGGAGATCGGCCTCGACGACGGCGTCACGGCGCTCACCCAGCTCGGCCTCCTCGAGAAGGCCGCCTGATCGCGCAGAGGCTCGCACGTCTCTCCTGCGGGGGAGGCGTGCGAGCCTCCTACGCCTTCACTTCTTCGAATTCGAAATCGGGCGCCGGATAGAGGACGGGCGGCGCGAGGGCCATCTTCCCCGCAGAAGATCGCTCCCAGGAGAAACGCCATGACCCACTCCACCACCCTGGTCGCCCGGGCCTGCCGGTTGATCGAGCGCAGCGCCGAGGCGCCGCCGCTCGGAACATTGGCCGCCGCCGTCGGATTGAGCGCCAGCCGCTTCCACCGCCTGTTCAAGGCCACCACCGGCCTCACGCCCAAGGCCTATGCCACGGCCCGCCGCGCCGCGCGCGTGCGCGCCGCACTGGCGCGGGGCCGCAGCGTGACCGAGGCGATCTACGAGTCGGGCTTCAATTCGAGCGGACGCTTCTACGAAAAATCCACCGCGATGCTCGGCATGACGCCGACACGCTATCGGGAGGGCGGCATGAACGAAGAGATCAGGTTTGCGGTCGGCCAGTCGTCGCTCGGCGCGATCGCCGTGGCCTCGAGCGCCCGGGGCGTCGTGTCGATCCTGCTCGGCGACGATCCGGACCGGCTCGCGCGCGACCTGCAGGATCGCTTTCCCAAAGCGCGCCTGGTGGGCGGCGACGGCGCCTACGAGGCGCTGGTGGCCAGGGTCGTCGGCCTCGTCGAACGGCCGGCACTGGGCCTCGACCTGCCGCTCGACGTGCGCGGCACGGCGTTCCAGCAGCGCGTCTGGCAGGCCTTGCAGGACATCCCGGCAGGCACGACGGTGAGCTATGCCGATATCGCGGTCCGGGTCGGTCAGCCAAGGGCGGTGCGCGCCGTCGCCAGCGCCTGCGCCGCCAACAACATCGCCGTCGCCATCCCCTGCCATCGTGTGGTGCGCAGCGACGGCGCGCTCTCGGGCTATGCCTGGGGCGTCGACCGCAAGCAGCGCCTGCTCGACAGCGAAGCCGGCGCCTGAACCGCCGTCAGCGCCGGTGCGCCTGCAGGGCGGCACCGAACGCCTGGAACAGGGTGCGGTTGATCGGATTGGTCTGCGGGTCGTATTCGGCGTGCCACTGGACGCCCAATGCAAAGCCCGGCGCATCGGCGATGCTGATCGCCTCGATGGTGCCGTCCTCGGCGATACCCTCCACCACCACGCGCTTGCCGGGTTCCTCGATCCCCTGCCCATGCAGGGAATTCACCCGGATCTTGTCGCAGCACATCAGCGTGGCGAACTTGCCGTGCGGCGTCAGGGCCACCTCGTGGCGGTCGGCGAACACGACGGTCGGGTCGGGATGAATCTCGCCGTTCGCCAGCCGCGGCATGCGATGGTTCATGCGGCCCGGGATGTCGCGGATCTCGGGGTGCAGCGTGCCGCCGAAGGCCACGTTCATTTCCTGCAGGCCACGGCAGACGCCGAACAGCGGCACGCCGCGCTCGACGCAGGCCTCGACCAGCGCCAGCGCCATCGCGTCGCGCTCCTGGTCGTAGGGCTCGTGCCGCGGGTCGGGCTCGACCCCGAAGCACGTCGGATGCACGTTGGCGCGCGCGCCCGTCAGAAGGATGCCGTCGACCGCCCCCAGCAGCGCGTCGATGTCGGTGATGCCGGGCGTGCCGGCAAACATCAGCGGCAGGGCGCCCGCCACTTCGGCGACCGCACGCATGTTGCGCTGGCCCACGAGCTGCACGTTGTGCCGGTCGTTGATGACACCGGAGTTGCCGATAATGCCGACCACCGGCTTCGTCATGCGGGACATTCGTCGTCGGCCGATCAGCGCCGGTTCCGGCGCAGATCCTCGACGTCTTTCCACATCAGGTACTGCGGGCCGAGGTCGGCGATCTTGGTGGCGCCGATCTGGGCCATGCTGATGTCGATTTCGCGCTTGAAGATGCCGAGTGCCGCCTTGGCGCCCGGCACGCCGCCCGCGGTCACGCCGTAGAGCGTCGGCCGGCCCTGGAAGACGAACTTGGCGCCCATGCACAGCGCGATGATGGCGTCGAGGCCGCGGCGGATGCCGCCGTCGAACATCACCGTCATCTTGTCGCCGACCGCCTCGTCGATCGCCGGCAGCACGTGCAGCGGCGACGGCGCGTTGTCGAGCTGCCTACCGCCGTGGTTGGAGACCATGATGCCGTCGACGCCCAGCGAATGGGCGCGCACCGCGTCGTCGGGATGCATGATGCCCTTCAGCACGAAGTTGCCCTTGAACAGCGAGCGGAAGCGCTCGACATGCTTCCAGGTCATCGGCGCGCGGTTCTGGTAGGCCACGAGGTCGGCCACCTTCTCGGCCGAGGCGCCGGGACCGGCGTACTTCGCCCAGTTGCTGAAGTACGGCGTGCCGTGACGCAGCCACTGCAGCATCCACGCCGGGTGCTCCAGTGCCTCGAGCTTGGTGGCGAGGCTGAGCTTCAGCGGCCGGCCCCAGCCGTTGCGGGCGTTGCGCTCGCGGTTGGAGCCCTCCGGCACGTCGACGGTGAAGACCAGCGTCTTGAGACCGGCATCGCCGGCGCGCTTGATCAGATCCTCGGAGATCGCCTCGTCCTTCGACGAGTAGAGCTGGTACCAGCCATGGTCCGGCGCCAGCTTGCCGAGATCCTCGATCGAGCCGGTGCTCGAGCCCGACATGATGAAGGGCACGTTGGCGTCGCGCGCGGCCTCGGCCAGCATCAGGTCGGCGCCGTGGCGGAACAGGCCGGCGAGGCCGGTCGGCGCGATGCCGATCGGGCTGGAGTAGGTCCGGCCAAACAGGGTCGTCGACTGGTCGCGCACCGAGATGTCGACCAGGTAGCGCGGCACGATGCGGGCCTGGCGGAAGGCCTGCTCGTTGGTGGCGAGGCCCGTCTCGTCGTCGGTGCCGCCCTCGATGAAATCATAGGCGATCTTGGGCAGCCGCTTCTTGGCGAGCTTGCGGAGATCCTCGATGTTGACGACGCCCTTCATGTCTTTCACTCCCGTTCGCCCGATTTTGCCGGTCTTTCCCGTCCCCTGCCAGCAGTGTTAGACGAACCGCTATGCAAATCGGACACGTCCGCCCCGGCGACGAAGCCCAACTCGCCACCCTTCTGGAAGACCACGAGCGCCACTACGGCGAGGAGGGTCGCGGCCCCCTGGCGGGCTTTGCCATCCTGAACGCCTACTTTCCCCCGATGGGGCCGACGCACCGGCTGTTGGAGAAAGTCTACTACGCGATGGACCTGTGACTTCCCTCATCCTCCACCACTACGATTTCTCGAACTTCGCCGAGAAGGCGCGGCTCATGCTGGGCTTCAAGCGACTGGCATGGCGCGGCGTCGAGCAGCCGCCGATCGAGCCCAAGCCCGATCTCGTGCCGCTGACCGGCGGCTACCGCCGCATCCCGGTGCTGCAGGACGGCGCCGACCTGTGGTGCGACACGCGCCTGATCGCGCGCGAGCTCGAACGCCGCGTACCAACGCCGACATTCTTTCCGCCCGCGACCGCGGGCGCCGCCGAGGCGCTGGCGTGGTGGGCCGAGCACCAGCTCATGCGGCCGATGGCGCTCTATGTCTCGGGGGTCAACGCCGACCACATGCCCGAGGGGCTGCACGCCGACCGCGCCCGCCTGCACGGCCTGCCGGTGCCGTCGATCGAGGCGGTGCGCGCGGCGGCGGCGCGCAACCTCCACTACGTGCGCCCGCAGCTCCGCTGGCTGGCCGATATGCTGGGCGACGGGCGGCCGTACCTGCTGGGCGCGGCGCCCTGCATCGCCGACTTCGCGGCCTATCATGTCGTGTGGTTCCTGCGCGGCCGCCGCATCGACTGCCGCGCCGAGCTCGATCCCCATCCGAAGCTGATCGCCTGGCGCGACCGCATGGCCGCGATCGGCCACGGCGCGCGCACCGACATCGCGCCCGACGTCGCCCTGGCCGAGGCGCGCACCGCCACGCCGGCGACGCCGCGCGCCAGCGACCCGCAGGACGGCGATCCGCTGCCCGGCGAGCGCGCCCGCGTGCGCGCGGCGGACAATGCGCGCGACTGGATCGTGGGCGAGGTGCTGCTGGTCGACGCCCACGAGATCGCGCTCGCGCGCCGCGATCCCGCCGTCGGCGAGGTCGCGGTCCATTTCCCGCGGCTGGGCTATGATTGGCGCCGCGAGCGCGGCTAGTGACTGGCGCCGCGAGCGCGGTTAGTTACAGGCCGCGCCGATGACGGGCGCCACGAGGGACGCGAACTTGGCCGATCCGCGCGGCGTGAAGTGGCCGAGGTCGATGAAATCGCCGCGGTCGAAGCGATCGACCGGCACGTCGACATAGGTGTCGCCCAGCGCCGCCGCCTCGCGCCGCGCAATGGCGTTCAGCCGCACGATCAGCGCCCACATGTCCTTGTCCTCGACGAAGGGGAACCAGGTGTCGAACTGGTTGTCTGCCAGCTCGGCGCGGTTCATCACCTGGCCGATCCAGATCGTGGCCGTGCCGCGGGCGCGGTTGATCGCCGAGATGCTGCGGATGTGATCGGCATAGATCGCCTCGAGGGCGGGATCGGGCGCGGCGCTCGCTTGGCCCACGGGCGGCGGCGCCGGCCGGGTGGTGTCGACGGCGAGCACGACGAGACGCATCAGCAGGGACAGCGCCGGCGACACCGACAGGTACGCCCCACCGAGCCGCCGTGTCTGCAGCTCGTCGACCTGGCCCGGGATGTGGAAGTCGGCGTAGCCGGGGTCGAGGTGCGCCACGTGGCTGTTCCGAAGGTCGTTCCAGCCGATGTAGTAGACCGCGCAGCGCGGCACGACGCCATAGGCGCTCGCGTAGAAGGCGGTCTGCAGCAGGTTCTCGACCGTCGTATAGGCCGGCACGCCGTGGTTCAGCACGGCATAGCGGTCGGCGCCGAGCTGCTTCTCCAGCAGGTCCGGCCAGGTCTCGCCCTCGCCGACGCCGGGATCGTAGGTCGTCGAGCCGCCGAACAGCGCGATCACGGTGCGCGCACGCAGCGCCTCTGCCGTGCGCTCGCGGCCGCGCAGGCCGGCGGCATTGTGGTCGATCGCCACCTCTGCGCCTGCGTCCGGCGCCGACGGCGCCGGCACGGCCTGCAGCAGCGGGTGCCAGCGCATGCGGGCGGGGGTGAACTCGGTGCGCGGAAAGAGCGACGACACCGACCAGTGATATTTGTAGAGCGTGGCCGAGCCCATGCCGATGCCGCACTCGATCGCCAGCAGCGACAGGAGCGGCATGGTGGCCCGCGGGTACCGCGCGAACGCCAGGACCAGCACGATCAGGAGTGCCAGGTAGATAAAGTACCAGGCGCGCGGCGAGTGCAGCGGCAGCTTGCCTTCGAGCGACAGGTGGGCGGCCAGCCCGGCCACGAGGACGGCGAAGCAGAGCGCCAGGCCGATCGCGATCAGGCGCGCGAAGTGACGGGGCCGCGTCGTCACCGGATGCGGTCCCCGAAACGACTCCGGAAACGACCGATGTCGAGCCCGTCGATCGGCACGTTGGTGGCGCCGGTGGCGACCAGCTCGGCCATCATCGCGCCGGTGCCGGGCCCGAGCTGGAAGCCGTGCGCGGAGAAGCCGAACTGATGGTAGACGCCCTCCGACGTGCCGCTCGGCCCGACCACGGGGATGCCGTCGGGCATGCTGGCCTCGATGCCGGCCCACGCGCGCACGATCGTGGCCTGGCGCATCACCGGGAACAGCTCCCACACGGTGCGCGCGCTGAGGCTGAGCTTCTCCCAGTCGATCACCGTCTCGTTGCGGTCGCGATAGGGCGTGGCGAGGTGCCCGCCGCCGATCACGACAGTGCCGTTGTCGAGTTGCTTGAAGGAGAGCTTGCGGCCGCGCAGGATCACCACCGGCCGGATGAACGCCGGCAGCCGGCTGGTCACCATCAGCATCGGCGCGATCACCTCGAGCGGCACCGGCTCGCCCAGCATCGCCGCGATCCGGTCGGCCCAGGCGCCGGCCGCGTTCACCACCTTGGGCGCCTCGATCGCGCCGTCGCTGGTTTCGACCCGCCAGACCTCGCCCACGCGCGCGAGGCCCGTCACCGTCACGCCCTCCAGCACGGTGGCGCCTTTCTCGATGGCGCGTTTGCGAAACGCCTGGGTCGATCGGAACGGATCGGCCGCCCCGTCGCGCCGCGAGACCACGCCGCCGGGACAATGATCGGACACCGCCGGCACCAGCCGCTTGAGCTCGTCGCGGCCGATCAGCTCCTCGTGCGTGAAGCCGCGCAGGCGGAGATCGTCGACGCGCGCCTTGAAGCTTGCGAGCTCCGCGTCGCTCTCGGCCACCAGCACGGTGCCGTGGGCCGTGAAGCCGCAGTCGTCGCCGACCAGTTCCTGGACGTGCTCCCACAGCTCCATCGACGAGATCGAGAGCGGAATTTCGGCGATGTCGCGCGCGAGCTGGCGCACGCCGCCGGCGTTGACGCCCGAGGCGTGACGGCCGGCGTAATCCTTCTCAACCAGGATCGGCTTGAGGCCACGCAGCGCCAGGTGCAGCGCCGTCGAACAGCCGTGGATACCGCCACCGATCACCACGACGTCGCCCGTCCTGGTCATAGGGGCCTCGTCACGTCACCGCTCCACGGCCTTGCGTTCGGCCTCGCTGATCGGCAGCGAGGCGAGCTCGGCCAGGGTGATCGGCTTGATCGGCGGGCGCAGGCGGTAGTAGCCGACGTCGCCGGGCGTGCGGCCGCGTTCCTCGGCGATCAGCTCGGTGACCGTGAGACCGCACAGCCTGCCCTGGCACGGACCCATGCCGCAGCGCAGGAAGGCCTTCATCTGGTTGGGGCCCTCGCAGCCCAGGCGCGCGGTCTCGCGGATTTGTTTTGCCGTCACTTCCTCGCAGCGGCAGACGATGGTGTCGCCCTCGGGCCGGCGCAGCGCCACCGGCGGCCGGTAGAGCTCGTCGAGGAAGGCGCGGCCCATCTCCTCGCGCTGCAGCCGCTGGCGCGCGCCCTGCGGGTCGGGCACGCGCGCATTTGGCGCCAGCGCGCGCACCGCCGCGATCGCGGCGATCCGCCCGCGCTCGGCCGCCGCCGTGCCACCGGCAATGCCCGCGCCGTCGCCGGCCACGGCGATGCCGGGCACCGAACTCTGGAAGTCGGCGTCGAGCACCGGCACGAAGCAGAGTTGCCGCGCGTGCCAGCGATGGGCGACGCCGGCGGCGATGGCGGTATTGACGTTGGGCACCACGCCCTGGTGCAACAACAGGAGATCGGCCGGAATGCGGCGGCCGTCGACCACAACCTCGCGCAATTTGTCGGTGCCAACGGCCGCGATCTCGCGCGCCGGGCGCACGCGCACCTTGGCCTTGACCTCGCGCACCAGCGCCAGGCCCTTGGCGAGGTAAGGCGACAGCAGGAAATCCGGCAGGTGCAGCGCCGCGCGCAACCAATTGCCCCGCGGCGTGGTGTCGAACACCGCCTCGAGGCGCGCGCCGGCCCGCAGCATCTGCGCCGCCAGCAGCCACAAAAGAGGCCCGCTGCCCGCCAGCACCGTCCGGCCGTTGGGCACCAGCCCCTGCGCCTTCAGCGCGGTTTGTGCCGCGCCCGCCGTCATCACGCCGGGTAGGGTCCAGCCCGGCACGGCGAACGGCCGCTCGAGCGAGCCGGTGGCGATAATCACGCGCCGCGCCTGGATCAGGCGCGCCTGGCCCGCGATCGACACGCCGACGCCAAGCGTGCGATCGAGGCTCCACACGGTGGCGCCGGTCACGATCGACGCGCCGCTCGCCTTGGCCTCGGCGGCAAGTGCGGCGCCGGCCCAATAGTCGTCGCCCAGGATGGCGCGGTTGCGGATCGGGTTGGCCGTGATGCCGCGATAGATCTGGCCGCCGACCCCGGGGTTCTCGTCGAACAGCACGGTCGTCAGCCCCGCTCGCGCGGCGGTCGCGGCCGCCGCCAGCCCCGCCGGCCCGCCGCCGATGACGACGAGATCGTAGGAAGACGCGAGATCGGACGCCCGGGTCATCGTCCGGCCTCGCGCCTGCCGAGCTGGGTCTCGATCTTCATGCCCTCGGCGACCGGTACCAGGCAGCCTTGCCGGCTGCCGATGCCGTCGACGGTGACGAGGCATTCGAAGCACACGCCCATCAGGCAGTAGGGCGCGCGCGGGGCGCCCGACACCGGCGTGGTGCGGCAACGGTCGATGCCGGCGGCCAGCATCGCGGCGGCGACAGTGTCGCCGATGCGGGCGCGGATCGGCTTACCGTCGACGGTGAGCGTCAGGGTCGCGCCGGTATCACCCAGCCTCTTGAACATGAAACCTCCGCGCGCTGAAGGGAGCGACCAGCGACTTGTCGAGGGCGCCGCGCGCGATCATCGGCGCGACGGTGAGGGCATGGTTGGCGGCCAGGGTGACGCCCGAATGACAGCACACGGTAAAGGCGCCGGGGTGGCTCTCCGATTCGTCGTAGATCGGGAAGCCGTCCTTCGTCATCACACGGATCGCGCTCCAGGTGCGCACGACGTTGACGCGGGCCAGCAGCGGGAACTGGCGCACCGCGCGCGAGGCCTCGGTGGCGCTGACGCCGATCGTGAGCCCCGACGGATCGGTGCTCTCTTCCTTGGAGTCGCCGATCATCACCGTGCCTTCGTCGGTCTGGCGCAGCGTGACCACGGGATGGTGCAGGAACGGCCGCAGCCGTTCGGTGACGACGATCTGGCCGCGCTCGGGCTTCATCGGCGCCTCGAGCCCGACCATCGGCGCCAGCCGCATGTTGGCGTTGCCGGCGGCCAGCGCCACCTTGCCGGCGCGGATCTCGCCCTGTTCGGTGGCGAGGCGGAACTCGCCGCCGTCCTGCGTGATGTTATCGACCCGGTGGCTCGGCAGATACGTCACGCCGCGCTCGTTGATCGCCTTGTGCAGGGTGCGGAACAGGCGCAGCGAATTCACGTGGCCGTCGAGCGGGCAGTAGCTGCCGCCCACCACCTCGGGGCCGATGTCGGGCAGCATCTTCTTGACCTGATTGTGGTCGAGCATCTCGATCTTGTAGTCGACCATGCCCGGTTGGCTGCGCAGGCGCTTCAGCGTGTTCGCCCGTGCCTCCAGCTCCTTCTCCGAAAGGGCGAGCGTAAAGCCGCCCGGCCGCTGGAAGCAGACATCGAGGCCGGTCTCCTGCTTCAGGAGGTCGGAGAAGCCGCCCCAGGCGTTGGACGAGCGGATGGTCCAGCCAGCGTAGGGCGCGAGGCCGAGCCCTTTGCTCTGCACCCAGACCAGCGCGAAGTTGCCGCGGCTCGCGCGCACCGCGCGATCGCCCTCGTCGAGCACGACGACGCGGCAGCCCTCGCGCGCCAGGCCCCAAGCGGTGGCCACGCCGACCAGCCCGCCGCCGACGACGGCAACGTCGTAGGCGTCAGCGGCCATCATGACCTCTTCCGACCAAAAGGCGCTCGAGCCCATAGGCGCGGTCGAGCGCCACCAGCCCCGCGACGGTAATGGCGATGACGCAGGCCGAGACCGAGGTCACCAGCGGATCGATATTGTCCTGGATATAGAGAAACATGCGGACCGGCAGCGTAGCGGTTCCGGGGCCGGCGATGAACACCGTCATCGTCACCTCGTCGAACGAATTGATGAAGGCGAGCGCCCAGCCGCTGGCCACGCCCGGCACCACCAGCGGCAGGGTGACCCGCTTCAGCACCGTCCATTCGGAGGCGCCGAGCGAGACTGCGGCATGCTCGATGGCGCGGTCGAGCCCGACCGCCGAGGCGAGCGTCAGCCGCAAGGCGAACGGCATCACCACGACGATGTGCGCCAGCACCAGGCCGGTGAAGGTGCCGCCGATGCCCAGCAGGGTGAAGAAGCGCAGGAAGGCGATGCCCAGCACGATGTAGGGGATCATCAGCGGCGACATGAAGAGCGCGGCGGCGGCCTCGCGTCCCACAAAGCGGTGGCGCGCGATGGCCAGCGCCGCCGGCACCGACAGGCCGACGGCAATCGCCGACGACAGCGCGCCGAGGCCGAGGCTCTGCCAGAACCCCGAGATGAACTCCGGATAGCGCGCGATGGCGTAGAACCAGCGCAGCGACCAATGCCGGGTCGGAAAGGACAGATAGCCCTCGGGCGTGAAGGCGACCCAGCAGACGACGACGATCGGCGCCAGCATGAAGATCACGAACAGCGTGTGGTAAGCGAGCGCGACAGGACCGTTCTTGCTCATGAGGGGCGACTCATCCGAACGCCCGTGCGTAGCGCCGCTCGACCAGCCGGTTGGCCACGATCACCACCGTCGCCAGCACCGCCAGCAGGATCACCGCGACGGTGGCGCCGAGCGGCCAGTTGAGCGTGTTCAGGAACTCGTCGTAGGCCAGGGTCGAGGCGACCTTGAGTCGCCGCCCGCCGATGATCGCCGGCGTGGCGAAGGCCGAGGCCGCGAGCGAGAAGACGATGACCGCGCCCGACAGGATGCCGGGCATGGCCTGGGGCAGCACGATCCGCCGCATCACCGTCAGCGGTCCCGCACCCAGCGCCACCGCCGCGTTCTCGATCTGCGGATCGAGGCGCTGCAACGCCGCCCATACCGCCAGCACCATGTAGGGCATCAGCACGTGGGCCAGCGCCACCACCATGCCGGTCTCGGTGAACATGAAGGGGATCGGCGCCGAGATCAGGCCGATCGACATCAGCCCCTGGTTCACCAGGCCCGAGTTGCCGCCGAACAGCAGCGCCCAGCCGAGCGTACGCGCGACCACGGAGATCAGCAGCGGGCCCAGGACCACCAGCAGGAAGAAGCCGCGCCACGGGCTCTTCATGCGGTTGAGGATATAGGCCTCCGGCGCGCCGAACACGGCGGCAAGCACGGTCACGCTGGCGGCGATCTTGAAGGTCCGTCCGAAGACCTCGTAGTAATAGGAATCGTCCAGCACTTCGCGCCAGTTCTTCAGGATGAACACCGGCTCGATGCCCTTGTACTGGCCCCAGTCGTGGAAGGTGAGCACGATCGTCATCACCAGCGGCACGACCACGATGGCCGCGAACAGCACCAGCGCCGGCATGATGAGAAGATAGGGCATCGTCTTCACGGCACGGACCACGCCAGATGGACCGCCGCGCCCTCTTCCGGCATCGCCGCGCCGGTGTTCTGGCGGATCACCGTGACCAGCCCGCCGGCCGTCTCGACCTGGTAGAGCCAGTGATTGCCCTGGAAGATGCGGGTGCGCACCGTTCCGGCGATGGCGCCCGCGAGGCCAGCCGAAGCGAACTCGATGCGCTCGGGCCGCACGGCCCTGCCCTCGACGAGATTGGTCTTGCCCAGGAAATTCGCCACGAACGGCGTCGCGGGGCGCTCGTAGGCCTCGTGCGGCGGCGCCACCTGCTCGGCGCGGCCCTTGTTCATCACCACGATACGGTCACTGAGTGCCATCGCCTCGGCCTGGTCGTGCGTCACGAGGATGGTGGTCGTGCCGACGGTGCGCTGGATCTGGCGCAGCTCGATCTGCATCTCCTCGCGCAGCTTGGCGTCGAGGTTCGACAGCGGCTCGTCGAGCAGCAGGATCTGCGGCCGGATGACGAGCGCGCGGGCCAGCGCCACCCGCTGCTGCTGGCCGCCCGAGAGCTGGCGCGGGAAGCGGTCGGCGAAGGCCGCCAGCCCGACCAGCTCGAGCGTCTCGGCCACGCGCTTCGCGCGCTCGCCCTTGACCACGCCCTGCATTTCCAGCCCAAAGGCCACATTCTCCGCCACGCTCATGTGCGGGAACAGCGCATAGCTCTGGAACACGATGCCGAGGCCGCGCTTGGCGGGCTTCACCGCCAGTAGGTCGCGGCCCTCGAGTCGGATGGCGCCGCCGCTCGGCTCGACGAAGCCCGCGATCATCTGCAAGGTCGTGGTCTTGCCGCAGCCCGACGGGCCCAGCAGCGACACGAACTCGCCCTTCTCGACGGCGAGCGTCAGTCCGTCGACGGCGGTGTGCGCACCGAAATTCTTGGTGAGATTGTCGAGAATGAGGAAGGCCATGCCTAGCCGATCCGCTCGATCGCGTTATCGTGCAGGCGAAAGAAGGCGTCCTGCGGTTGGTCCATCGCCAGGATATCGGCTTGCGGCGCGCCGACGAACAGGCCACGCAGCACGCGCCCGATCCCGCCGTGGGCGAACACTGCGACCGGCGTGTCCGCCGCCAGCGCCACGATATCGTCGAGCGCGGCCTGCGCCCGCTCGGCCGCCATGACGTAACTCTCGCCATTGGGCGGGCGGTAGCCCCATTTTTCCTGCAGGCGCAATGCCATCTGACCCGGCCAGCGCGCCTCGATCTCCCGACCGTTCAGCCCGTCCCAGTCGCCCCAGCTCATCTCACGCAGGCGAAGGTCGTGGCACGCCTCGTCATGGACGAGCCCGGCCGCCGGGGCAGCAAGCGCCAAGGTCTCGCGCACGCGCCCGAGCGGACTCGCCCGGACCAGCACCGCGGCCGGCGCATAACCGGCGCGCGCGAGTTCCTGGCCCAGCAAGGCACCCATCGCCCGCGCCTGTCCGCGGCCGATCTCGGTCAGCGGCGAATCGAGATGACCCTGCGCCCGCTTCTCGGCATTCCAGGCGGTCTCGCCGTGGCGAAACAGATAGATCGGATGATGCACGGCCGCGATCAGCGCTCCACTTCGCGGTTCCAGCGCTTGGTCCACTCGTCGCGGTGGAGGTTGATGGCGTCCCAATCGGGCGAGATGATCTTCTTGGCGCGCTCGCCGACCGGCGCCATCTTGAGCTCCGGCATGGTGACGTCGACCTTGGTGTTGACCGGACCGTTGCCCATGTCCTTGGCCATGCCGGTCTGCACCGCGGCCGAGACCAGCGTCTTGATCATCTCGTGCGCCAGCGGATTGATCGTGGCCTTGGCGACCGGGCAGGCCGAGGCCAGCAGGATCGGCGCGCCTTCGGTCGGATAGATGAAGTCGACCGGGAAGCCGGTGTTGGCGAAGGCCTGCACGCGGCCGGTGCCCCACACCGCGACGTTGGCCTGGCCCGACTGGAACAGCTCGGTCATCTTGCCGGGCGACGGCTCGTAGACCAGCACGTTGGGATTGATGTCGTTCTTCATCACCTTGAAGCCCGGATCGATGTTCTTCTCGCCGCCGCCGTTCAGGCGGGCGTACATCATCAGCGTGTAGAGCCCGTAGGTGTTGTTGATGGGCGGGATCACCAGCTGCTTCTTGAACTTCGGGTCCTTGAGGTCGTTCCACGACGCCGGGATCGCCCAACCCTTGTCCTTGAAGACCTTGGTGTTGACCATGAAGCCGGTGCCGGTCTGGCCGACGGCGACGGCCTTGTCGTCCTTGAACAGGGCGGCGGGATAGAGCTCGCTCTTGTCCATGCCCTCGATTTTGGCGCAGAAGCCCAGCTGGATCGCCTGGTACATCACGCCGTCGTCCATGATGGCGACGTCGATCACCTGGTTGCCCTTCTGGGCCTGCAGCTTGGCCAGCGTGTCGGTCGAGTTGCCGGCGACGTAGTCGATCTTGACGTTGTGCTTCTTCTCGAACTCCGGGAAGACCTTTTCGCGCAGGTGCGAATCCCACACGCCGCCGTAGGCCGCGACGGTGAGCCTGGATTGCGCGACGGCAGGCGTGGCCAGCAGCGCGACGGCGGCGGCAAGGCGAAGCGATTTCAGCATTTCGGTCTCCCTTCAGGTCCCCAACCCAGAAATATCAGGGTGACGTTAGCATGAAAGTAAGTTCGTGCTTGTTGTGATGTAGATGCAAGACCCGCGCCCCGGGCAGTGCGGCAAAAGCCTCCGCAGATTCGTGGTCGGTCTCGCCCTGGAACTTGAGCGTGCAGACGAAATTCTTGACCAACCCGGAGGCGCGCCAGTGCTCGACCAGGCGCAACAGCCGCGCGGGATAGCAGATGATGTCGGAGAACAGCCAGTCGACCGGGCCGATGCTCTCGGGTTCGATGGCGAACGCGCTCTCGCCGCGCCACTCGACGCCTGGCATCGCCGCGACCCTGGGATCGAGCGGCGCCTTGTCGACGGCGACTACCGACGCGCCGAGCTTGGCCAGCACATAGGTCCATCCGCCGGGACAGGCGCCAAGATCGACGCAGCGCTCGCCGGGTTGCGGCCAGTGCCGCAGTTGCACCAGCGCCTCCCAGAGCTTGAGATAGGCGCGGCTGGGCGGGCCCGACTTGTCCTCGACGAAGACGACCTCGCCGTTGGGAAACGGCGCGGAGCAGTGCGCCGCCGCCAGCATCCGGTCGGGTGCCAGCAGGGTCCACGATCCGAGCGGCGCGGTGGGCGCGGCGGCGGGAAAGACGACCGGTTTGGCCGAGACATGCGGCAGGCGCTCCTGGATCAGGGCCGCGCGGCGGTGATGGAGCGGCGCGTACATCGCCCAGTTGCGCTGCAGACCGCGCAGCGCCTTGGCGGCGTTACCGATCGATTCGACGGGCCACTCGATGCAGTCGTGCCAGATGTTGGCTGCCCACGCCGCCGCGATCGGCGGTCCCTCGGCCAGCAGCAACCGGTCATTCTCGAGGCCGGCATGCGCACCGGTCACGGCGACCCCGGCGCGCGCGAGTTCCTCGCGCAACTGCGCTTCCAGTCCGTCGGCAGCGAGATAGGCCGTGGTCATCCCGCCAGGACCCGTTCCAGCTCCGCCAGGTGGCGCCGCTTGGTGGCCTCGTCGAGGAAGGCGGCGCGGAAGCCGTTGGCGGCGAGCGTGCCGATCTCGTCCTTCGACAGATCGAGCGCCTGCTGGGCGGCGGAGAAATTCTCGTTCATGTAGCCGCCGAAATAGGCAGGATCGTCCGAATTGATCGTGGCCACCAGGCCTGCCTGCAACATACGGCGTAGCGGGTGGGCTTTCATGTCGGCCACGACGCAGAGACGCAGGTTGGACAGCGGGCAGACCGTAAGCGGAATCTTCTCGCGGGCGAGCCGCGCCGTCAGCGCTGCGTCCTCGAGCGCACGGTTGCCGTGGTCGATGCGGTCGACCTTCAGCAGGTCGAGCGCCTGCACCACATATTCCGGCGGTCCCTCTTCGCCTGCGTGAGCCACGGCCTTGAGGCCAAGCCCGCGGGCGCGGGCGAAGACGCGCGCGAACTTGGCCGGCGGATGGCCCTTCTCCGACGAATCGAGGCCGACGCCGATGAAGCGGTCGCGCCACGGCAGCGCTTCGTCGAGCGTGCGCTCGGCATCGGCCTCGTCGAGGTGGCGCAGGAAACAGAGAATCAGCGCCGTGGTCATGCCGAAGTCGCGCCCGGCGTCCTTCAATGCCCGGCCCAGCCCCTCCATCACGGTGCCGATCCCGACACCGCGGCCGGTGTGCCCCTGCGGGTCGAAGAAGATCTCGGCATGGCGCACGTTCTGGGCGGCGGCGCGGCGCAGATAGGCCATGGCGAGGTCGTAGAAATCCTGCTCGGTGAGCAGCACGCGCATGCCCTCGTAATAGAGGTCGAGGAAATCCTGCAGGTTGGAGAAATTGTAGGCAGCCTTCAGGGCCGCGATGCTGCCGTGGCGCAGGGTGACGTTGTTGCGCGCGGCCAGCGCCAGCATCAGCTCCGGCTCGAGGCTACCTTCGATGTGGATATGCAGCTCCGCCTTGGGCAGGGCGGCGATCGGCAGGTGGGGAGGCATGGCGCCAACCTAACCCGGCGCCGCGCGTTCGCAAACGCTGGCGACACCGCCGACCGTCGACTACTATCACTCGGGCATGAATACGGAGATCGAGCAGCTCGTCGCCGCCCGCCGCGCCTGTTTCCTGTCAGGCAAGACCCGCTCCGCCGAATGGCGCGAGAAGCAGCTCGCGGCCATTCGCGCGATGGTAACCGAGCGCGCCCAGGTCTTCTACGATGCCCTCTGGAAGGACCTGCGGCGCAACCGCGTCGATGCCGCGGTGGCCGACCTCAACGCCATCGCCGACGAGGCCGACTACGCCCGCCGTAACCTGCGCCGCTGGATGAAACCGTTGCGCGAGCGCACGCCGTTCTTCCTGTGGCCGGGACGCACCACGACCCGCTTCGACCCGCTGGGTGTCGGCCTGATCGTCGGCGCCTGGAACTATCCGATCCAGCTCGTGCTCTCGCCGCTGATCGCCGCCCTCTCCGGCGGCAACGCTGCCGTGCTGAAGCCGTCGGAGGTCTCGCCCGCGGCGCTGGCCGAGCTGGTGCCGCAGTATCTCGACCGCGACGCCGTCTCCGTCGTGACCGGCGGCGTGGCCGAGACGACAACGTTGCTCGAGCAGCGCTGGGACCACATCTTCTTCACCGGCGCTCCGCCGATCGGCAAGATCGTGATGACCGCCGCGGCCAAAAACCTCACACCCGTGGTGCTCGAGCTCGGCGGCAAGAGCCCGGCGATCGTCGATGCCTCGGCCGATCTCAAGGTCGCCGCGCGCCGCATCGCCCACGGCCGCTGGCTGAACGCGGGCCAGACCTGCACCGCGCCCGACTATGTGCTGGTGACGCGGACGGTGGCGGCGGCCTTCCTCGGCCACCTCAAGGAGACGATCCTCGACTTCTACGGGACCGATCCGCAACAGAGTCCCGACTTCGGCCGCATCGTCAGCGCCCGGCACTTCGACCGGGTGAAGGACCTGCTCGGCGCCGGCACGATCTTTCACGGCGGCCAGCACGACCACGCCGACCTCTTCATCGCGCCGACGGTCCTGACCGACGTGCCGGCGGACGCGGCCGTCCTGCAGGAGGAAATCTTCGGGCCGATCCTGCCGGTGCTGGTGGTCGACGGCATCGACCAGGCGATCGCGCATGTGAACGCGCGGCCGCATCCGTTGGGGCTCTACGTCTTCGCCGGCGACGGTGCGGTCGCCGACCGCATCCTCGCGGCGACGGCGTCGGGCGACACCGCGGTCAACGACTGCGCCGTGCAGCCGATCGTCCGCGAGCTGCCGTTCGGCGGCGTCGGCAATTCGGGCATGGGCAAGTACCACGGCGAATGGGGCTTTCGCGCCTATACCAACGCGCGCGGCGTGTTGCGCCGCGGCACCGGCCTCGATCCCGCGCTGCGTTATCCGCCCTACAGCCGCAACAGCCGCCTGCGCAACTGGCTGATGGGCGTGCGCTGACGTTATTCCGGTCGGCGACAACGCGGGCTTGGCTTTCCCGCCGCCGCCCGTCTAACCTCCCTTCAACACGGAGGGATTGATGGCCAAGTTCGGTATCGGCGATTCGGTGCGCAGGGTCGAGGATCCGCGCCTGCTGACGGGCGGCGGACGCTACACCGACGACACCAGGCTTTCGGCACCGGCCGCGCGCCTCTACGTGCTGCGCAGCCCGCACGCCCATGCCGACATCAAGCGCATCGACACAAGTGCTGCAAAGAAGGCGCCGGGCGTCCTGCTGGTCTTCACCGGCGAAGACGTGAAGAAGGCCGACTTCGGCGACGTGCCCTGCCTGGTGCCGCTCGACAACCGCGACGGCAGCCCGCGCGGCGAGACCCCGCGGCCGATGCTGGCGCTCGACCGCGTACGCCACGTCGGCGACCCGGTGGCGCTGATCGTGGCCGAGACGCTCGAGCAGGCCAAGGACGCCGCCGAGCTGATCGAGGTCGACTACGCCGCCCGCAGCCACGTCGTTGGCACCTTCGAGGCCGCCCAGCCCGGCGCGCCGCTGGTGCATGACGGCATCAAGGACAACATCGTGTTCGACTGGGAGATGGGCGACCGCGCCGCCACCGAGGCCGCCTTCGCCAAGGCGCACAAGGTCGTCACGTTGAAGCTGGTCAACCAGCGCCTGATCGTGAACTCGATGGAGCCGCGCGGCGCCATCTGCGAATACGACGCCCAGGACGACCGCTCGACCCTGTGGCTGTCGTCGCAGGGCGTCCACATGATCCGCCCGGTGGTCGCCGACATGATCCTGAAGATCGGCTCGCCCAAGCTGCGCGTGCGCACCGGCGATGTGGGCGGCGGCTTCGGCATGAAGATCTTCGTGCATCCGGAATATCCCATGGTCGTGTGGGCCTCGCGCACGCTCAAGAAGACCGTGAAGTGGATTCCCGACCGCCAGGAGGCGTTCCAGTCCGACATCCAGGGCCGCGACCATGTCTCGATTGCCGAGATGGCCCTGGACAAGGACTGCCGCTTCATCGGCGAGCGCATCACGACTTATGCAGCACTTGGTGCCTATCTCAGCCACTTCAGCGTCTTCATCCCGACGATGGCCGGCAGCTCGATGCTGAACGGCCTGTACACGACGCCGGCGATCTACGTGAACGTGAAAGGCGTGATGACCAACACCGTGCCGACCGACGCCTATCGCGGCGCCGGCCGTCCGGAAGCGTCGTACCTGATGGAGCGCTTCGTCGATCACATCGCGCGCGAGACCGGCCTGTCGCCCGACGAGATCCGCGCCCGCAACTTCATCAAGCCCGGCCAGCTTCCCTACAAGACGGCGCTGGGCGACACCTACGACTCGGGCGACTTCGCCACGGTGATGCACAAGGGCATGGAAAAGGCCGACTGGAAGGGCTTCCCCGCCCGTCGCGCGCAATCGGCGGCCAAAGGCAAGTGGCGCGGCATCGGCATGGCGACCTATGTCGAGAAGTGCTCGGGCGGCAACCCCGAGACGGTACGGGCGCAGTTCAACGACGACGCTACCGTGACCCTGTTTACCGGCAACCAAACCAACGGCCAGGGCCACGAGACGGCGTTGCGCCAGATCGCCTCGGCGCGGCTTGGCATCGACATCGAGCAGACCCGGCTCGTGCAGGGCGATTCGGACGTGGTGCCCGAGGGTTTCACCGGTGGCAGCCGCACCATCGCCATCAACGGCGTGGCCACCATCGGCGTGGCCGACAAGATCATCGCCAAGGGCAAGCCGCTCGCGGCCAACCTCCTCGAGGCCAGCGCGGCCGACATCGACTACAAGGACGGCAGCTACCGCATCGTCGGCACCGATCGAAGCGTCAGCCTGTTCGCCGTCGCCAAGGCCAACAAGGGCGCCCTCGACGACGATTTCACGCGCACGCCCGAAGCCGATACTTTCCCCAACGGCTGCCACGTCTGCGAACTCGAGGTCGACCCCGACACCGGGACGGTCGAGATCCTGAGCTACAGCGTGATGGACGACTTCGGCATGGCACTGAACCCGCTGCTGCTGCAGGGCCAGATCCACGGCGGGATCGGCCAGGGCGTGGGCCAGGCGCTGACCGAGGTCACGGTCTACGACAAGGAGTCGGGCCAGCTGCTGAGCGGCAGCTTCATGGACTACGCCTTCCCGCGCGCCGACGTGGTGCCGCATGTGCAGTTCGCCCTGCACAACAGCCCGTGCAAGACCAATCCGCTGGGCGTCAAGGGCGCGGGCGAGGCCGGCGCCATCGGCGCGCCACCGTCGGTCGTCAACGCCATCGTGAACGCGATCTTCGAGCACACCGGCGTGAAGCACGTCGACATGCCGGTGACGTCGGCCAGCTTGTGGAAGGTAATCGAGGCGCACCGCGGGAAGAAGGCGGCTTAGATATGCCCCACGATCTCGTCGCCCTCTGGGAAGCCCATTGCCGTCACGAGTTCGAGACGCGCGATGTCGATGCCACGATGGCGACCATGGTCGTGGCGCCTTATGTGAACCACGTGCCGACGATGACCGGCGGCGTCGGACACGATCAGCTCAAGCGCTTCTACAAGTACCACTTCATCGGCGGCAATCCGCCCGACACGGCGCTGGCGCCGGTCAGCCGCACCGTCGGCGCCGACCAGATCGTCGACGAGATGATCTTCTCGTTCACCCACACCAGCGAGGTCGACTGGATGCTGCCGGGCGTGGCGCCGACCGGCCGCCGGGTCGAGGTGCCGCTGGTGGCGATCGTGAAGTTCGTGGGCGACAAGGTGGCCCACGAGCACATCTATTGGGATCAGGCCTCGGTGCTGGTGCAGGCGGGCCTGCTCGATCCCAAGGGACTTCCGGTGGCGGGTATCGAGACCGCGCGCAAGGTCGTCGACAAGACGAAGCCCAGCAACGCGCTCATGACGCGCTGGCCGGCAAGCGCCGGCAAGCCGATCTGATCTTCTCGAGAGTCTAGCCCGTCACGGCCGCCGGCTCGCGCCCCCAGAGCGCAAGCCGGTCCTGACGGATGCGGTCGGCCACCGTGGCGTGCACGGCGGTGCCGGGCGAACGGATGGGACCGATATCGAGCATGACGAAGACCTGCTCCGACACCCAGGCATAGGCGCGGTTGGTCATCGCGCAGCCGTCGAGATCGAAGACGTGGACGACGACGTCCCACGTGGCGTGGACGCCGACCGGCGCGCTGACCGGCACGGTCTGCACGAAGCGCGCGGCGCAGGCGTAGCGCCGCTCGATCTCGGACTGCAGTTCGAGCGACCTCATCCGCGCCCTCCCCTAGTGCAACGCCGTGGAAGGGCCGGGATCCTGCCGGGCATCGGCAAGCTGCAGGCCCTCGACCGCGCGCAGCACGGCCTCGAAGTTGTAGGCCGTCGCCGGCGGATAGGTTCGCGTGAGCCGGATGCGCTTGTCGGGATCGATGACATGGATGCGGCGCACGATTTCGCCGACCTGGGCCTCGCCCGCATCCGGCTCGGGCGGCACCAGCCCGTAGAGTGCCGCCACCGTGCGGTCGGTGTCGGCGATCACCGGGAAGTTGAGCGTCAGCCCCTCGGTCTCCGCGATCGCCTTCTCCCAGCGCGCATGGCCGGCCGGCGAATCGAGCGACAGCGCCACCACCTTGACACCGCAGCGGCTCCACTGCGGACGCAGGCGCGCAGCGACGGTCAGCTCCATCGTCGAGGCCGAAGTGAAGTCGCGCGACTGGCTGAACAGGATGCCCCACGAGCGCCCCAGCCACTCGTGGAAGCGGATGCTGCCGTTGGTCGTATCCTGCTCGAAGTCGGGCGCGATGCCGCCGATGCCCACCGTCACGTCGTCTCTCGCTTGTCGTCCATCCTGGCAAAACTGCGCTCGACGGCCTGCAGAGGCGACGAAAGCGATGCTAATTGTTGCTAATCGGCCTCAGCCCGCCCCTCAACCCAGCGCTCAGCCCAACGCCTGGCGGGCCCGTTCGGCGGCGGTGGCAAGCGACCAGCGGGCCCCCTCGGCCAGCCCCAGGGCGAGGCTTTCGGCCGACAATCCGGCCGCCAGCCGCTCATAGAGCCGTTCGACGATCACCTTCAGCGAGCCCGCGCGGGTGGCGATCGAGGGATGCACGGTGCGGGCGTAGCCGGCGAGCCGGGCCGCTTCGTCGACCTTGCCCTCCAGGGCGGCCAGCAGGGCCACCGACTCGACGGCCCAGGCGACCGACGAGGTGAGGCCGATGGCGCTGCCCTGGGCGATGACCTCGCGCGCGGCGTGGCGCATGCCGTCGCGGTCGCCGGCCACCAGCAGGTGCGCGGCCAGCGTCGACATCAGCGGCGTGCGCCGGCTGGGCGGCAGCTCGTCGCGCAAATCCTCGAGCTGGTCGAGTGCGCGTTCGGTCTCGCCGGTGCTGAACATCAGCTCGGCCATGTTGCTGCCGCCGTTGACCAGGCCAATCCAGAAATCGGTCGAGCGGCTGAGCGCAAATCCCTCCCGGTAGCTGGCCGACGCCGGCGCCAGCCGTCCCTGCCGGAACCTGACGTCGCCCAGCCTGATCAGCACCAGCGCCAGCCACTTGCCGGGCGCGAGTTCGCGCAGCACCGCTTCGGCCTCGACCAGATAGGCCTCCGACTGGCCGATCGTCTCGCTGGTGAGCGACGCGCTGCCGGCCCGCCACAGGGCGGCGCCAAGGCCCGCGGCGTCGCCGGCGTCGCGGAAATGCGCCACCGCCTCGAGCGCCGCCGGCAGGTTCTCGACGTCGCTGAAGCGGAAGTCGCGCCAGCTCCGGCCCAGGCACATCCGGCCGCGGACGACGGCCGGTGTCTTCGCATCGATATGGGCGGAGGCCGTCGCCATCCAGCGCTGACCCTCGGCGACCGGCGTCTCCGGCAACTCCCACCACAGCGGCATGGCGCTGGCGACCAGGCGCACGCCGACCTCGGGGTTGCCGCCGGGGCCAAACGCCCAGGCCAGTGCGGCGCGCAGGTTCTCCGAATCGGGCGCGTAGGCCGCGAGCCAGTCGCGGCCCGGCATGGTCGGCCAAGCCGCCGCCGCCTCGGCGAACCGATCGGCGACGTACGCGGCGTGGCGCGCCGGCAGCGAGGTCTCGCCCGCCTCCAGCGCCTTGCGCACGGCGTACTGGCGGACGGTCTCGAGAAGCCGGAAACGCAGCGGCGCGGCGCTGTCGACGGTCACCATCGACTTGTCGGTCAGCGCGGTGAGTCGGTCGAGCAGATCGACTTCGCCGTCGCGACCCGCGCCGTCGGACAGCGCCTGGATCGCCGCCAGGTTGGCGCCGCCGGAGAAGGCCGACAGGCAATGCAGCAAGGTGCGCTCGCCCGGCGCCAGCAGGTCGTAGCTCCAGTCGATCATCGCCTGCAGGGTGCGGTGGCGCGGCGTCGTGCCCCGCCCGGCCACGCCCAACAGGCGGAAGCGCTCGACCAGGCGCTCGGCGAGCTGCGCCGGCGACAGCACCTTGAGGCGCGACGCCGCCATCTCGAGCGCCAGCGGAATGCCGTCGAGGCGCGCGCAGATCGCGGCGACCGCAGGCGCGTTGGCGTCGTCGAGGGCAAAGCCGCCCAGCGCCTCGCCGCGCTCGACGAACAGGCCGACGGCGGCATAGCTGAGCGCGCTCGCGGCAGTGACGGCGTTGGGATCCTCGGGGAACGGCAGCGGCTGCAGGCGGAAGATCTGCTCGCCCTGCACGAACAGGCTCTCGCGGCTGGTCACCAGGACGACGATGCCCGGGCAGGCCGCGACGACGGCGTTCACCAGCAACGCCACCGGCTCGATCATGTGCTCGCAGTTGTCGAGCACCAGCAGCGCCTTGCGCTCGCGCAGCAGCGCGGTCAGCCGGTCGGTCGCGGTGTTGCTGCCGGCGCCGCCGCCGGCCAGCACCGCCGCCACCGCCTCCGAAACGCGCTCGGGATCGCTGACGGTGGAGAAGTCGACGAAGGCGATGCCGTCGGGAAAGTCGCCGGCCAGTGCATCGGCGAGGTGGAGGGCAAGCGCCGTCTTGCCGACGCCGCCCGGGCCGACGATCGACACGACGCGGCGCTGGCGCAACAGGCGCTGCAGCTCGGCGAGGGCGGCCTCCCGGCCGATCAGGCGTGCGGCCAGTTGCGGCACCGACGCGAAGGCCGAGGCCTGCGGCGCCGCGGCCGCCGCCGGCGGCGCGTCGCGCACGACCGTGCCGACGAAGACGTAGCCGCGCCCGGTCACGGTCCGGATCAGCGGCTGGCCGTCGGGTGCCGTGCCGAGCGCGCGGCGCAGCGCGGTCATGTTCACGGTGAGGTTGTTCTCCTCGACGGTACGGCCGGGCCACACGGCCTTCATCAGCGCCTGCTTGCTCACGATCGTGCCGGCCTCGGCGGTGAGATGGAGCAGCAGGTCCATCGCCCGCGCGCCGAGCGCCACCGACGCGCCATCGTACGTCAGCTGCCGCTGCACGGGGAGCAGCCGGAAGGCTCCGAACCGGATCGCTGAATTGTCGCTGGGCACGGCCCTGGTCACATCGTCGTGGTGGCGCGAGACGCGCGCGGAAGGTGGCCCGAACGTGACGGGTAATCAACTCGGGTGGAAGAGACAAGCAGCGGAAATGCCGATTGGTTTCACATCCTCAACACGCGAATATGCCGCGCCGATGCCGACGCCCTACCAATCCGTCTCCGCCGACTATTTCGCCCGCCGTGGCCTGCGTCGCTATGCCGGCGTCGCCTCGCTGTGGGCGCTGGGCGTGGGCGCGGTCATCTCCGGCCACTATTCGGGCTGGAACCTCGGCCTGCTCGCCGGCGGCTGGGGCGGCCTGGCGATCGCGGCGGCGCTGATCGCCGTCATGTATCTCGGCCTCGTCTTCTGCATCGCCGAGATGGGCGCGGCGCTGCCGCACACCGGCGGCGCCTACTCCTTCGCGCGCGCGTCGATGGGGCCGTGGGGCGGCTTCATCACCGGCCTGTGCGAGAACGTCGAGTACGTGCTGACGCCCGCCGTCGTGGTGTCCTTCCTCGCAACCTATCTCGGCGCGGTCTTCGAGACCCCTGCGGCGTGGCTGCCGGCCTACTGGATCGGCGGCTATGCGGTCTTCGTGGCGCTGAACGTCCACGGCGTCGAACTGTCGTTCCGCGTCACCGTCGCCGTCACCGTGGCGGCGCTGGCCTGCCTCGCCGTGTTCTGGATCTCCGCCCTGCCGGTCGCCGACTTCGGACGCCATGCGCTCGACATCGGCGCCGGCCCCGACGGCCGCCCGGTCGCGATCCCCGGCGGCCACGGCCCCCTGCTGCCGTTCGGCATCGGCGGCGTGTTTGCCGCGATGCCCTTCGCGGTGTGGCTGTTCCTGGCGATCGAGCAGTTGCCGCTGGCCGCCGAGGAAGCCGTCGACCCGCGACGCGACCTGCCACGCGGCATCATCGCGGGCCTGCTGACCTTGTTCGCCTCGGCGACCCTGGTG
Source organism: Hyphomicrobiales bacterium (assembly GCA_041691635.1). Lineage (GTDB taxonomy): Bacteria > Pseudomonadota > Alphaproteobacteria > Reyranellales > Reyranellaceae > Reyranella. The sequence continues at coordinate 46,364 of JBEPUH010000008.1, read as the reverse complement.
CTGTGGCTCAATCCCGCCGTCGCGCCCGGCGCCTTCGCACTTGGCAGCTCGGGCGAGCCGCTGCTCGACGGCTTCCGCGCCACCTTCGGCGGCGGCCTGGCCAAGGTGTTGGCGCTGGTCGCCTGCATCGGCCTGATCGCCTCGTTCCACACCATTCTCTTCGCCAAGGGCCGGCAGATCTACTCGCTGTCGCGCGCCGGCTACTTCCCGCGCTTCCTGTCGATCACCCATCCGCGCCACAAGACCCCGCACGTGGCGCTGATCGCGGGCTCGGTCGCGGCGCTGGCTCTGATGCTCGGCCTGTGGTTCGCCATGGGCGCCGACCGCGGCGCCGCGGTCATCCAGGGCATGCTGCTCAACATGGCGGTGGCGGGCGCGATGCTGTCCTATTTCCTGCAGGCCGTGAGCTTCATCGTGCTGCGCCGGCGCCTGCCGCTGCTCGCCCGGCCCTACCGCTCGCCGCTCGGCATCGCCGGCGCCGTCGTCACCCTGGTGCTGGCGGCCGTGACGCTGGTGTTCCAACTCCTCGATCCGGTGTTCGTGTCGGGCGTGATCGGCGTCGGCGCCTGGTTTGCCGCCGGCATCGCCTGGTTCGCGATCGTCGGACGCCACCGGCTGGTCATGGCGCCGGAGGAAGCCTTCGCGCTCGGTGCGTCAGAGGCCGGCTGAGGCCAGGGCGGCCTTCGCCTCGAGATCGCGCTCGGCCTGGTCGTGCGCCACCAGCCTGCGCAGCCGGTCGAGATCGGCGCCGCGCAGTTGCGCGGGTTTCAGCGCCGAATAGACCATCGGATTGACCGGCCGGCCCTTGAAGCGGACCTCGAAATGCACATGCGGGCCGGTGGTGCGGCCGGTAAGGCCGATGTAGCCGATGACGTCGCCGCGCCAGACGTGCACGCCCGGTGCGATACCCGCGGCGAACGAAGACAGATGGCCGTAGACGCTGGCGAGGTCGCCCTCGTGGTCGATCTCGATCCAGTTGCCGTAGCGCCCCTTGGGTTCGGCGCCGCGCACGACGCCGTCGCCGGCGGCGAGGATCGGCGAGCCGTAAGGCGCCACGAGATCGACGCCCTCGTGCAGCGCCATCGCGCCCATCCCGCGCGTCCCCGTCAGCCGCACCGTCGAGGAACCTGGGGAGAGGCCGAGCGACAGGCCGAGCGGCGTGGCGATATTCACCGGCGTCGCCGACAGGCCGCCGCCACCCGGTCCCGAGACGAGTCCCGGCGGCGGCGCGGCATCGCGCGCCGGGCCCTTGCCGAGCGCCTTGCCCTGCCCGACGGTCGGCGCGGCGCCCATCCCGGACCCCAGCGCGAACCCTGGCGGCTGATCGAGCGGATCGACGCGCAGGCCGAAGCCCGACGATAGGGTGACGGCGCTCACCGGCAGGCGCAGCAGCGGCGGCGCCGTGCCGCGGCCGTTGGCCAGCCAAAAGGAATCGTGCGCAGCTCCGTGCGGTTGGAAGCGATAGACCGCCAAGGGCACTTTCTTGCCGGCCTGCCGCAGCTCGACCCACAGCACGCGGCCGTTGTCGATCGGCGTGCCGTCGAGGCTGAACGTGCGTTCGTAGCGGACATGGAAGCGGTCGCCATCGTGCACGTCGCGGTCGAGGTCGATTGCGCTGCCGAGCGCCAGCAGCGCCTCGACCATCGCCTCCCACGGCACGCCCGCCGCCGCGGCCGAGCTGCCGAGCGGGCCCGCGACCGTGCCGTCGACGGCCAGCGTGCGCTTGAACGGCAGGTCGTCGGAAGCGACATCCTGGGCCGCCGCGCCGCCGCAGCAGCACGCGACCCAGAGGGCGGCCAGAAAAGAAAGGGGCTTGGTCATGCGATGGCGGTCATTGTATGTGCCGACCATGCCGCGACTCTTGTGTCAAAAGCATGACCGGGCCTTAAGGTTTAGGCTTCCAGGCCTTGATCGCGGCGTCGGCCTCGGTGCGCTGGGTCAGGGTCATGCGCGCGGCCAGGGTGGCAAGATCCTTGATCGCCTGCTCGCGGCGTTCCTTGTTCTTGTCGGTGTAGCGTTCGATGGCGAGGCTGATCCACTTGTAGGCCTGCACGTCGTCGTGCGGCGGAATGCCTTCGCCGAAACCGTACATGAAGCCGATGTTGTTCTGGGCCCGCGCATAACCCTGGTCGGCTGCCAGCTGGTAGAGCCTCGCGGCCTCGGCATGGTCGCGCGGCACGCCCTCGCCCTGCCAGTACATCGCCCCCAGCAAGGTCTGTGCCTCGGCGTTGCCGTCCGCCGCCAGGGGCTTCCAGATCGACACGGAGAGCGCAAATTCCTTGTGCTCATAGGCGCCGGCGGCCGTCCGCATGCGTTCCTCGAGAGATTGCACTCCGGTCTGCCCAATCGCAGGCCCCGCGACTATTGCGGCGACCAGCAGTACCGACGAAAATGACTTCCAGAGAACCTTCCTCATGGCGCCATCGTATGGTGTGACACCACCGGAGTCACCGGCGGTCCAGGGGACGGGCGACGGAGCAAAGGCGTGGCGACGGAATGAGCAGACTCTCCCTCAGGCGGCGGACGTTCCTCGCGTCGAGCGTTGTCGCGCCGGCCCTCGCCCCCACCCTCGGCCGTTCGCAATCGCTCGAGAAGGTCAACCTGCTGCTCGACTGGAAGGCGGCCCCGACCTACGCCGGCTTCTATATCGCCCGCGACATGGGCGCCTTCCGCAAGCGTGGCCTCGAGGTGCAACTGGTCGACACCCATGGCGCCACCTCCTCGACGGAGATGATCGGCAAGGGCCAGGAATACTGGATCGGCTCGTCGAGCGGTGCAGCCACAGCGATCGGCCGCGCCAAGGAGCAGGCCGTCCGCAGCCTCGCCGTCTACTACCGCCGCACGCCGACCGTCATCTACTCGCGCGCCGGCGACCATATCGATGCGCCGCGCGATCTCTACGGCAAGAAGATCGGCCTGGTGCCCGGCAGCGTCACGGTCGACGAATACCGCGCCTTGCTGATCGCCAACCGCCTCGACCGCAAGCGCATCACCGAGGTCGAGGTCGACTGGAGCGCCAAGGCGCTGATCGAGCATCAGGTCGATGCGCTGATCGACTACGAGGAGATCGCGCCCGCCGAGCTGATGGCCCAGGGCACCAAGATCACGATCATGCGTCTGGCGGAGTTCGGCGTCCGCCTCTACAGCCTCAACCTGGTCATCAATGACGAGGCGTGGGCCAATCCGGCCCGGCGGGCGATCGCCCGCAAGATCGTCGAAGCGATGCGCGAGGGCTACGGCGTCGTGCGCGACCATCCGCGCGACGCGGCAACGACGTTCAAGCGCCTGTTCCCCGACATCGCCGCCCGCTACGTCGACATCAGCATGGTGACCGTGGGCCGCCAGCTCGGCACCCTGCAGATCGGCCTGCAGACGCGCGTCGGCTGGGAAGACACGCTCAAGATTCTGACCTCGCTCGGCCTGCTGGCGCGGCCGGTCGGCCCGGAGGAAGTGGCGATCCTCGACTGACGGTTTCGCCGTTTTAAACGGTGTTTTGCCCCGACCCACCCAAGTCCTTGATCGGCAACGAAACACGGTCGGCGGAAACCGATGCGAAACCGACGGAAACGGATGCCTAAACCGGGGCGAAGATACCTGCGGTGGAGCGTGGCGATCGAGAGTCATCGATCGACCATAGGCGTGTCGCAGCAAAACACCCAACCTGGTCTTTATCACTTCTAAAAGATTAATCTGCCTGGATTTTATAGGATTGCCCCGGCACCAAACGAGTGCCGTAGCCGGCCCGAACCAGGCAATCCAGCGCCTCGATCACCGTCGCCGGCACATCCTGCGCCACCTGAAAGCCCAGTCGTGGATAGACGATGATGCGATGGAGGTCGCCGACCAGCGCCAGCAGGGTGCGGTCGGGATCGGGCTCGCGCGCGAAGTAGCGGACGACGTCGATCGCCTCGCATTGCATCAGCAGTTCGATCCCGGGACAGAGCTTGCCGCCCGTCGCGAAGCCGCGCCGCGTCATGTAGGGCTTGGCCACCACCAGCAGCTTGCGCGGACGAAGCCCCGCCGCAGCGGCCACCGCCAGCCCGAGAGTGAAATTGTCGCCGGTGTTCTGGGCCTTGTCCTCGAGCAGCAACGCCGTCTCGGGCACGCCCTCGCGCAGCGCCACGTCGGCGAACACGCGCGCCTCGCTCCGGGTCCAGCCTGTGTCGAGCACGCCGCCGCGATGGGCGATGCCGCCCGACATGATGACGACAGGCGCCAGCCCGCGCCGCCACAGCGCCGCGGCATGGACGGCAGCCTGCGGATCGAAGCTGCCGAGAGTCAGGATCGCGTCGGCGCGCCCGGGCGGGTGGACGAGGCGCATGTAATCCCAGGCGACCTCGAGGGCGGGCAGCACGGCCTTGTCATTCCACGCCATGCCCGCCACGCCATGCCCGCCGGCCCTTGCGCTCAGCTGACGGTCCGCAGGCGCACGCTGTCGCGGCCGACGCGCAGGCGATTGGCGCCCGCGATCACGATCGTCGTGATGACCACGATGGTGAGACTGAGCACCGCGATCGCGCCGACGTCGCCGCTCTCCTTGAGGTCGAAGATCAGCACGGCCACCACCTTGGTCTCGGAGGTGAACAGGATCACCGCCGCGGAGAGCTCGCGGATCACGCCGACGAAGACGAAGCACCAGGTGGCGACAGCCGAGGCGCGCAGCAGCGGCCCGGTGATGTCCCACAGGGTGCGCAGCCGCGTGGCGCCCAGCATGCGGCCGGCCTCCTCGAGCTCGGGATGGACCGAGTGAAAGGCCGAGCGGATCTGCTGATAGGCCGCCGGCAGCTCGATGGTGACGAAGGCGATCAGCAGGATCCACAGGGTGCCGTAGAGCGTGAGCGGCGGGCGCGTGTAGGCGAGGAACAGGCCGACGCCCAGCACGATGCCGGGGATGGCGAGCGGCGCCGTCGCCAGGAAGTCGAGCACCCGCCAGCCGCGGATCGCCTGGCGCGCCACCACATAGGCGATCAGCAGCGCCAGCACCGCGCCCACCGTGGCCGAGAGCGTGGCCAGGACGAAGGTGTTCTGCATCGCCGGCAGGGTCGAGCTGAGTTCGCGGAAGGTGAAGATGACGTTGCGCAAGGTGAAGGTGTCGGGCGTCACGAACTGCGAAGACACCGGCGAGAAGGCGGTGTTGAGCAGGGCCGCGTACGGCAGGAAGAGCGGCAGCGACAGGATGAACATCGCCAGCACCGCCGCCGGCAGGCGCAGGCCGCCCAGCCGCACCACCCTCGGTGCGCCGTACTTGCCGCCCAGTACCGCATAGCCGCGCTTGCCGAGCACCATCGACTGCGCGCGCAAGAGCGCCACCGTCAGCACCAGCAGCGGCAGCGCCGAGGCCGCGGCAAGTTCGGGCTTGGGCGGAAAGGCGAACAGGCTCCAGATCTTGGTGGTGAGCGTGTTGAAGCCCGCCGGAATGGCCAGGATCGCCGGCGAGCCGAAGATGTTCAGCGCCTGCAGGAAGGCGATGAGCGCACCCGCGGCCAAGGTCGGCAGCGCCAGCGGAATGGTGATGCGCCGCGCGGTCGCCCAGGTCCCCGCCCCCAGCATCGAGGAGGCGTCCTCGAGCTCGCCCGGCATGCGGTCGAGCGCATTGGCCACCAGGATGAAGACGTAGGGGAAGGTGTAGCAGGCGATGACGAAGATCAGGCCGGTGAGCGTGTAGATGTCGAACAGCGACTCGTCGGGCGGCATGCCGGTCAGCATCCGCCACACCTGGTTCAGCAGGCCGGAGTTGGGCGCCGCCAGCATCTCCCAGGCGATGGCGCCGACGAACGGCGGGGTCACCAGCGAGGCCATCACCAGCACGCGGAAGGTGCGCGCGAGCGGCATGTCGGTGCGCGCCACCAGCCAGCCGAGCGGGGCCGCGATCGCACAGCAGATCGCGCTGGTCGAGAAGGCGATAATGAGGGTGGTGACCAGCGGATCGACGAAGGCCGGGTCGGTGAACAGCGTGACGAAGTTGGCGAGTGTCGGATGGCCCGCCTTGTCGGAGAAGGCGTAGACGACCAGCCAGCCCATCGGCAGCACGATCATCACCGCCAGCAGCGCCACGACCGCCACCATCAACGGCCGCGAAAGGTCGAGCCTGCCCGTCATCTGCGGGCGGACGCTGGAACCGGCGGCGTCATACCTTGAAGTACTTCGAGTACTGGGCCTTGATCTGGTCGGCCTTGTCGGCGACCACCGAGGCTTCCTCGCGCAGGGTCTTGATCGACGACAGCGCCGGCCGCCCGACCTTCTGCTTCACGCGCTTGTTGGCGGGATATTGCCCGCTCAGGTCGACGATGAACTGCTGGCCCTCGGCCGACATGATCCAGCTCACCATCAGGCGCGCGGCGTTGGGGTTGGGCGCGGTCTTGAACACGCCCATCGGGTTGCTGATCTGCGGCGTGCCCTCGACCGCCAGCACGACCTCGATCGGCGAGCCGCGCTCCTTGGCCAGCCAGAACAGATAGTCGCTGCCATCGACGGCGATGGCGCGCTCGCCGGCCTCGATGCGCTTGGGCGGCTCGGTCGCCGACTGGACCTGCAGCACCTTCTGCTTGGCCAGCTTCTCGAAATACGACCAGCCGAGTTCGCGGCTGAGCTGCTGGGTGGCCGTCATGATGGTACCGGAGTAGCCGGGATGGCCCTTGACCATCTTGCCCACGTACTTGGGGTCGAGCAGGTCCATGAAGCCCTTGGGCGCATCGGCCGGCGCCACCAGCTTGGTGTTGTAGGCGATGGTGCTGAGGTGCGTGCGCTGGTTGTAGAACAGGCCGTCGGGATCGACCATTTCGGACGGCACGTCCTTGGCCACGTCGTCCGGCAGATAGGGGGCGAGCCACCCTTCCCGCTTCCAGGCGATGAAGTGCGCGGCGTCGGAGCTGTTGACCACGTCGGCGCGATAGATCTTGCTCGCCATTTCCTGGGCGACGCGGCTGAACACGCGCTCGGCGCCCGAGCGCTCGACGGCGACCTTGATGCCGGGGAACTTCGCCTCGAAGGCCTTGGCCATCGGCTCGGCGACCGACAGGTCCATGGCGGTGTAGTAGCTGACCTTGCCTTCCTTCCTGGCGGCCTCGATCAGGGCGGGCGTCATCGCCTCGGCCGCCGGCATCGCCGACACGACACGGGCGCCGAGCGGTGCGAAGGCCGGCAGCAGCGCGGCGGTCTTGAGCAGGGAACGTCGGCGCATGGCTACACCTTGAAGTATTTGACGTACTGGGCCTTGATCTCGTCGGCCTTGTCGGCGACGACGTTGGCCTCCTCCTTCAGCGTCTTGATGTCGGCGAACTTGCGCACGCCCGGCTTGTCCTGAGCCTTCGCGTGGGCCGAGCGCAGGCCGCCGACGTCGATGTTGAGCTGCTGGGCCTCGCCCGTCATCGACCAGGCATAGAACAGCCGCGCCGCGTTGGGGTTGGGTGCGCTCGCCATGATGCCCGACGGGCCGCTGATCAGCGGCGTGCCCTCGGTCGGATAGACGACCTCGACCGGCTCGCCGCGCTCCTTCATCCCGAGCACCACGTATTCGCCGCCGTCGGCCATGATGGCGCGCTCGCCCTGGCCGATCTTCTTCGGAGGCTCGGTCGCCGACTGGACCTGCATGACCTTCTGCTTCGAGAGCTTCTCGAACCACGACCAGCCGAGGTCGCGGCTGAGCTGCTGCGTGGCCGTCATGATGGTGCCGCTGTAGCCCGGGTGGGCCTTGACGATCTTGCTCATCCACTTCGGGTCGAGCAGGTCGGCGTAGGACTTGGGCGCGTCCTCGGGCTTCACCAGCTTCGTGTTGTAGGCGACCGGGCAGAGCGTGACCCGCCACGAGGCGTACATGCCGTCGGCGTCCTTGTGCGTGGCCGGGAAGTCGCGCGCGACGTCCTCCGGCACATAGGCCGCCAGCAGGCTCTCGCGCTTCCAGATGATGAGATGCGCGGCGTCGGAGCTGTTGACCACGTCGCAGTTGTAGATCTTGGAGGCGTATTCCTGGGAGATGCGCTGGAAGTTGCGCTCGGCGCCCGAGCGCTCGACCTTCAGGCTGACGCCCGGATACTTGGCCTCGAACGCCTTGGCGACCTTCTCGGCGAGCGGCAGGTCGACGGAGGTGTACCAGGTCGCCTTGCCTTCCTTCTTGGCCGCGTCGACCAGCGCTTGTGTGATCTTCTGTGCCTCGGGCGCGGCCTGCGCGGTGCCCACGAAGCCGCTCGCCGCAATGACTGTGGCGCCCGTCGCGCCCGCCAGCACGTGCCGGCGCGTCAGTTTCGAGGTCATGTCTTGTTCCCTTCCATGAGCGCGCGGCACTTGGCGGCCGGCAGCCTGAGCCAAACTTCCCGTCCTGGCGCGATGTCCGCTTCCGCCGAAACCGTCGCCCGCATTTCCGTCTTGTCGTCGAGCATGACGGTATAATCGTGGGCCGCGCCGAGGAAGACCTGCCGGGTGACGGTCGCGTGAAGCACATTGTCGCTGCCCGAGTCGCGGGCCGACGGTGGCGCCGTCGCGATCTCGACATCGTGCTGGCGGACCGAGACCGAGACCGTCTCGCCCGCCGCCAGCGGCCGTCCCGTTGTGCGGATCGATGCGCCGCCAATCGAAACGCGCTCGCCGTCGAGCGCCTTGCCGGTGAGGATGTTGCTGCCGCCGATGAAGCGCGCGACGAAGGCCGAGCGCGGGCGGTCGTAGATCTCCTTCGGCGTGCCGAGCTGCTCGATCCGGCCGAGGTTCATCACTGCGATGAGGTCGGCGGTGGTCATCGCCTCGGACTGGTCGTGCGTCACGTAGACCGTGGTGTAGCGGTAGCGGTCGTGCAGGCGGCGGATCTCGAAGCGCATCTCCTCACGAAGATTTGCGTCGAGATTCGACAGCGGCTCGTCGAGCAGCAGGGTTTCGGGCTCGACCACGAGGGCGCGGGCGAGCGACACGCGCTGCTGCTGGCCGCCCGACAGCTCGCCCGGATAGCGGTCGGCCAACGCCTCGAGCCGGGCCGTCGACAGGATCGCCTTCAGCTTGGCCGCGATCGTGGCGGTGTCCATCCGGCGGATGCGCAAGCCATAGGCCACGTTCTCGGCCACCGTCATGTGCGGCCACAGGGCGTAGCTCTGGAAGATCATCGACATGTTGCGGCCTTCCGGCGGCACGGCGCGGCCCGGCGAGGACAGGACCTTTCCGCCCACGACGATTTCGCCTGCCGAAGGCTCGATAAAGCCCGCGATCAGCCGGAGCGTGGTCGTCTTGCCGCAGCCCGAAGGCCCGAGCAGGCAGACAAGCTGTCCATGCTCGATGCGTAAAGACACGTCATCGACGGCAACGGCGGCGTCGTAGCGTTTGCCGAGGCCCTTCAGTTCTACTGAGGCCAAAATTCCTCCCTGGATGCACACCTTATTCAAATTGATGGGCGCGCGCTATATTCCTGACCCAATTGGAGGAATTGCCCGATGCAGGAGCAGAAGATCTACGGCCGCCGCGAGGGCGCCGTCGGACACGTGATTTTCAACAACCCCACCAAGCTGAACGCCGTGTCGCTCGACATGTGGGACAGCTTCGTGGGCCTGCTGAAGGACTACGAGAAGGACCCCGAGGTGTGCTGCGTCTTGGTCAGCGGCGCCGGCGGCAAGGCCTTCGTCTCGGGCGCCGACATCTCGAAGTTCGAGAGCGAGCGCGCCAACGCCGATGCCCAGGTCCGTTACGACGCGATCTCCAAGGAAGGCTACGAGGGGCTCTACAATTTCTCCAAGCCGACGATCGCCAAGATTACCGGCTACTGCATCGGCGGCGGCATGAACCTCGCGGCCTGTTGCGACATGCGCTTCTGCAACGAGGGTGCGCGCTTCGGCGTGCCGGCGGCCAAGCTTGGCCTGGGTTACGGCTTCCTGCGCATCGAGCGCCTGTCGCGCATCGTGGGCCTGCCGCGCGCCATGGAGTTCCTGTTTACTGCCAAGCAGTATTCCTCGAAGGAGGCCTACGAGATGGGTCTGGTGAACGCGGTCGCCGCCGACGCCGAGCTCGACGCGCTGGTGGCCAGGACCACCGACGCGATCGCCCAGAACGCGCCGCTCACGATTGCGCTGGCCAAGGCATCGGCACGCGAGATCGCCAAGCCGGAATCCAGGCAGGACCACAAGAAGCTCGAGAAGATGGCGGTCGCCTGCTTCGACAGCGAGGACTTCAAGGAAGGCCGCCGCGCCTTCATGGAAAAGCGCAAACCCGTATTCAAGGGACGATAGACATCATGGCCAAGCTTCCGCTCTCGCACATCAAGGTCCTCGACCTCACCGCCCACCGCGCCGGCCCGACCGCCGTGCGCCAGCTCGCCGACTGGGGCGCCCAGGTCATCAAGATCGAGCCGCCGCCCGAGCCCGGCTCCAAGACCGACGCGATGGGCGGCAGCCGCCACGGCTTCGACTTCCAGAACCTGCACCGCAACAAGCAGGCCATGACGCTCAACCTCAAGAGCAAGGAAGGCCACGCGATCTTCATGAAGCTGGCGAAGAAGGCCGACGTCATCGTCGAGAACTACCGCTCCGACGTGAAGTACCGGCTCAAGGTCGACTACAAGTCGGTCAAGAAGGTGAACCCCAAGATCATCTACGGCTCGATCGCGGGCTTCGGCCAGACCGGTCCGGACGCCGCGCGTCCCGGTGTCGACCAGATCGCCCAGGGCATGGGCGGGCTGATGTCGATCACCGGCGAGCCCGGGCGCGGCCCGATGCGCGTCGGCATCCCGATCTGCGACCTGACGGCGGGGCTGCTGCTCGCCCAGGCGATCACGCTGGCGCTCTACGATCGCGAGCGCACCAAGAAGGGCCAGTGGGTCCACACCTCGCTGATCGAGGCGCAGATCTTCATGCTCGACTTCCAGGCCGCGCGCTGGCTGATGAAGGGCGAGGTGGCCAAGCAAGCCGGCAACGACCATCCGACCTCGATCCCGACCGGCGTGTTCCCGACCAGCGACGGCTACATCAACATCGCCGCCGCCGGCAACACGATGTGGAAGCGTGCCGCCGCGGCGCTGGGCGCGCCCGCGCTGCTCAGCCATCCCGAGCACGAGACGCCGGCGCTGCGCTCGCAGCACCGCAAGGCGCTCAACGAGCGCATCGGCGAGGTCACCAAGACCAACACGTCCAAACACTGGATCGACGCGCTCAACAAGGCGGGCGTGCCGTCGGGGCCGATCAACACGATCGACATGACCTTCGCCGAGCCGCAGGTCCAGCACCTGGGCATCGCCCGCGCCGTCCGACATCCCAAGCTCGGCGACATCAAGGTGGTCGGCCAGCCGATCAACCTCTCGAACTCGCCGCAGCCCAAGCGGCTGAAGCCGACGCCGGACCTCGGCCAGCACACCACCGCGGTGCTGAAGGGGCTGGGCCTCTCGGCCAGGAAGATCAAGGACCTGCGCACGGGAGGCGTGATCTGATGGCCGCCAACGGCAAGACGGCACTCGTCACCGGCGCGGGCCGCAACATCGGCCGCGCCTGCGTGCTCGGTCTCGCGGAGGACGGCTTCAACGTCGTAGTCAACGGCTCGAGCGACCGCGCCGCCTGCGAGAGCGTGGCCAGGGAGGCGGCCAAGTTCGGCGTCAAGACGCTGGTCGTCATGGGCGACGTCGGCAAGCCCGCCGAGTGCAAGCGGATCGTCGACGAGGCGATCGCCGCGTTCGGCACCGTCGATGCGCTGCTGAACAACGCAGCGCTGCGGCCCAACAAGCCGTTCCTCGAGATGAGCGAGGCCGAGTGGCAGCGCGTCATCGACGTCGACATGAACGCCGCGGTGTGGCTCAGCCGCGCCTGCCTGCCCGGCATGGTGAAGAACGGCTGGGGCCGCATCGTCAACTTCGCCGGCATGAACGCTATCCACGGCCACGGCGGACGCGCGCCGGTGTCGGTCGCCAAGCATGGCGTGTGGGGCCTCACCAAGGCGCTGGCCATGGAGTTCGGGCCCAAGGGCGTCACGACCAACACGATCTCGCCCGGCCCGATCGCGCCCGACGTCGAGGAGAAGAACGCCTCGGCCCAGGCACGCGCGCAGACGCTGGCCCGCGTGCCGCTCGGCCGCTTCGGCACACCGGTCGAAGTGGCCGCCGCCGCGCGGCTGCTGGTGTCGCAGGCCGGCGCCTACATCAACGGCCAGATGATCGCCGTGAACGGCGGCGGCGCGACGTAAAGACGTATGTCATTTGGTCGAATCACCCCGTCGTCCCGCCTCACAGGCGAATACGCTGGTTGAGGCGCCTGTTGGGGGCGACGAGGCAAAACGTCCCCTATCGAGGGGACGCCTCCGATGCCGATGGCATAAGGCTTTCAGAAGATTCGTCCCCTTTTCCGCCACCCCTCCCGCGCAACAATATTGCGCGGCGGCACCCAGCGAAAGGACGGACAAAGCTAAACCCATCTTATTCTAGATACCCACCCCGGCGGATGTCGAAGACGTCGGCAGCTCCAGCATCGTCGCCTGGCCGCCGCCACTGCTGAGGGTGAGCAGCGGCGGGCGGCCGTGCGGGGTCTGCACGAAGTGGTCGGCGTCGGCGCCGGCGATCGACAGCCGGATGCGGCTGCCCCTGGCGAAGCGCCAGGCGATCGGCAGCAGCGCGAACTTCAGGAGCTGCGGCTCGTCGATCGGCATCGGCGTGGCATCCCTGCGCGCAAAGGTGCGAAACGGCCAGGTCGTCTTGTAGTCGCGCGGCGCCGGCGCCTCGGCGCGATGGATGGCGCGCAACACGCCCTCGGTGACGTAGCGCGTCGTGCCGCCATGGGGGCCATCGGCCTCGATCTCCGACAGATAGACGAAGACCGCGGCGTCGGGCTCGCTCGAGGCCAGCCACAGCGAGACCACGGGGTGTCCCGCGATCTCGAGCGGCGCGTCGAGCGCCTCGGTCGTGAACGACAGCAGCTTGGCTTCCCGCGCCGGCCAGTCGTTGTAGTAGTTCGTGGCGTCGATGCCGGCGATGCGCTCGTAGCGCGTCTCGGTGCCGCTGCCGGCGGTGAAATCGGCGCGCCGCTCGTCTGACGAGCCGGCGTTGGGCCGCGCCGCCGCGAGTTGCCGGCCGGGCGCGGTGTAGAAGCGCCGGCTGCCCGAGACCGGCGGCCAGCTCGGCGCCGCCCGCCACTCCTCGGCATGGACGGCGAAATAGTGGATGGGCTCCTCGTCGAGCAGGCCGGTGTCGCGGCCAGCCAGATGCTGGTCGAAGAAGCGCAGCACCTCGCCCAGCATCGGGAACTCAGGATCCTGCCGTGCGCGCCACGGCGAGGCGTTGACCCGCGCGCCATGGTCCCACGGGCCCAGCAGCACGCGCTTGTGTTCGTTCGGCAGGGTGAGATAGCGCGACAGCACGCCGTTGGCGTAGCCCGCGCCGTCCATCCAGCCCGAGACGGCGTAGACCGCCACGTCCCTGGGCGTCTCGTCGAGATAGTTGTAGGGGCTGAACGACGCGGAGGTGAACGACGGATCGTAGGGCAGCGCATCGTCCCGGCATTTGAACTCGGTGATGAAGTCGGGCATGCGGAAATTCGCGAGATGACCCTGCACCGCCTCGCGCGCCAGCGAACCGTCGGTGTCCGCGTCGACCGGCAGCGGCCCCAGCAGCGCGGGATTGGCGAAGTAGGTGAACTGCTTCCTGAGTTCGCGCCTGTCGTGGTCGAGCGCCAGCATCAGCTCGTCATAGACCAGCGCCAGGCGCTTGATCAGCATGCCGCCGGGATAATAATTGTCGGTCCAGGTGTCCCACACCGCGAACAGCGGCGCGATCGCCTTGACCGCAGGATGGCCGGTACTGGCGAGGAAATCGCACGCCGCGCCGAGATAGGAGATGCCGGTGGCGCCGATCCTCCCGTCGCTCCACGCCTGCGCCACGATCCAGTCGGCGATGTCGCTGTAGTCGGCGCGCTCGCGCGGGCTGCGGAACGAATCGCGCGTGCCGAAGGAGGCGCCCGTGCCGCGCGCGTCGACCACGACCAGCGCGTAGCCGCGCGGCACGAACATATCGCGATAGCGATAGGTGTTGGGCGAGGCCTCGACGCCGGTCGTGCCGGGCGCGAGTTCGAAGCGTCTTATATAAGGCGTCAGGATCAGGATCGTCGGCCAGCGCCGGCCGGCGTCGCCGTCGGGCAGGAAGACGTCTGCCGCCAGGCGACATCCGTCCGCCGCGGTCACGTAGCAGGACGACGGCCTGCCGACGGAGAATTCGGCCGGTCGTCCGGCGAGGTAGCGGCTGGGCGGCACCTTCCAGGCGCCGCCGAGATCGTCACGATCGGGCACGATCGGCTATCTTCGTCACATCCCAAGCGTCGAGACGAACTTGGTGTTGAGGTAGGCCTCGAGCGCCTCGAGGCCGCCCTCCGAGCCGTAGCCCGAGTCCTTGATGCCGCCGAACGGCACCTCGGGCAGCGCCAGGCCGTGATGATTGATCGACACCATGCCGCTTTCGAGGGCGGCGCCGACCTGGGCCATGGTCTTGGTGTTCCGGGTGTAGGCGTAGGCCGCGAGGCCCCACGGCAGACGGTTGGCTTCCTTCATGACGCCGTCGAAATCCTTGAACGACGAGATCGGCGCCAGCGGGCCGAACGGCTCCTCGTTCATGATCTTGGCGTTGAGCGGCACGTCCGTCATGACCGTGGGCTCGTAGAAATAGCCCTTGTTTCCCTTGCGCTGACCGCCGGTCTTGATCTTGGCGCCCTTGGCGATGGCGTCGCTGACGAAGCTGTCCATTGCATGCAGGCGGCGCTCGGCGACGAGCGGGCCCATGCGGGTGTCGGCGTCGAGGCCGTTGCCGACCTTGATGTTCTTGGCGTAGGCCGTGAAGCGCTCGACGAACTCCGGATAAACCTTCTCGTGCACCAGGAAGCGCGTCGGTGCCACGCAGACCTGGCCCGCGTTACGAAACTTGTTGGCGCCCAGCACATTCACCGCCTGCTCGAGGTCGGCGTCCTCGAACACGATCGCCGGCGCATGGCCGCCCAGCTCCATGGTGACGCGCTTCATGTGCGCGCCCGCCAGCGCGGCGAGCTGCTTGCCGACCGGGGTCGAGCCGGTGAACGTTACCTTCTTGATGATCGGGTGCGGGATCAGATACTCGCTGATCTCCGACGGCACGCCGTAGACGAGCTGGATGACGCCCGCGGGGACGCCGGCGTCGACGAAGGCCTTGATGAGCTGGGCACAGGATCCCGGCGTATCCTCCGGTCCCTTGACGATGATCGAGCAGCCGGTGGCGAGTGCCGCCGAGGCCTTGCGCACCACCTGGTTGATCGGGAAGTTCCACGGCGTGAAGGCCGCGACCGGGCCGACCGGCTCCTTCATCACCAGCTGATGCACGTTCTCCATGCGCGCCGGCACGATGCGGCCGTAGGTGCGGCGGCCTTCCTCGGCCATCCAGTCGATGATGTCGGCGGCCAGCATGGTCTCGCCCTTGGCCTCGACCACCGGCTTGCCCTGCTCCATCGTCATCATCGTGGCGATCTCGTCGACCCGCGCGCGGATCAGGTCGGCCGCCTTGCGCATGATCTTGTAGCGGTCGTAGGCCGAAACCTTGCGCCACTGCTTGAATCCCTTGTCGGCGGCGGCGAGCGCGCGATCGAGATCGGCCTTCTCGGCGTGCGCGAGCTGGCCGATCACTTCCTCGGTCGCCGGATTGACGATGGGAATCGTGCGGCCGTTGGCGCCCTTGGTCCAGGCGCCGTCGATCATCAGGGAAACGTCACTATAGGTCATTGCTTCCTCCAAACTTCTAGCTTCCGCGATAGGTCGAATAGCTCCAGGGCGTGCAGAGCAGCGGGACGTGATAATGCCCTTCCGGCTCGGCAATGGAAAAGCGCAAAGGCACGATGTCGAGGAACGGCGGCTCGGTGACGGCAATACCCCTGCGGCGATAATGGTCGCCGACCGCAAACTGTAGCTCGTAGCGTCCGATCGGCAGCGGGCGGCCCGCGATCAGCGGTGCCTCGGTACGGCCATCGGCCTTGGTCACGGCGGCGGCAATGCGGAGCGCGCGCGCACCCGCCAGCTCGAACAGCTCGACCGCCATGCCGACGGCGGGCCGGCCGGCATGGGTGTCGAGCACATGGGTGCTGAGGCGACCGTTCACCTCCGGCACGCCCTCGCCGGTCACCCGTCCGGCGATCCGCAGGCGCGTGATGTGGAAGACCTCGTCCACGGCGCTGGCGAACTCCTGGCCCTCGTCGTTCAGCAGCCGGCGCTCGAACTCCGACAAAATCGAGTCGCGGGTGTGGCGGCGCACGCAGACGATAAAGGGAAAGCCGAACTTCTCCTTGTAGGCGTCGTTCAGCCGGTGAAAGCGCTCGAACTCCTCGTCCGACAAAGTGTCGAGGCCGACGCTCGCCTGCTCGCGCCGCGAGTCCTCGGTGACGGCGCCGGCGCGCGCGGCCTTGCCGGCGAGGTCGGGATGCTGGCCGAGGAAGGCGCGCTGCGCGTCGCGCGGGGCGGCGTGGACCGCGGCCATCATCGCCTGGTGCAGGTCGGCCACGGTGACAAAAGGCCGATTGGCGTGGGCTGCCTCGGCCACCCACGGCGCCAGCTCGAAAGCATCGCCGATCGCGGCGGCAAAGGCCGGCAGCGCCATTCCATTGAGGTCGGTCAACGCGACAGTCATGGCCGCCGAACTAGCACGACCCGCCGGGCGCCTCTATAGTCCGCGCAAATCGATGCCCAGGGAGGGATAGTCATGACCAATCGCACAACGTTCACCCGCCGTACCTTCGGCCGTGCCGCGGCCGGCGCCACCCTGCTCGGCGCGCCGCTGCCGCTGCGCTACGGCTTTGCCCAGTCGCCGGCCAACCTCAAGGTGGCGCTGCTGCTGCCAACCTCAGGCGGCCAGGCGCAGATCGGCCAGGGCTGCAAGCGCGGCGCCGACGTTGCCAACGACGTACTGGCGGACATGAAGATTCCAGCCAAGCTCGAGATCGTCAACTACGACACCGAAACCAAGCCCGACGTGGCGCGCACCCAGGCGGAAAAAGCCATCGATGCCGGCGCCAATGTGCTGGTGGGCGCCTTCGACTCGGGCCAGACCATCGCCATTGCCCAGGTCGCCGAGCAGCGCGGCGTGCCGCTGATCGTCAACATCGCCGCGGCGCCTCCGATCACCGAATCGGGCTACAAATTCATCGTGCGCAATTTCCCGACCGCGCCGATGCTGGTCGGCGGCGCGTTCCAGTCTCAAAAGGAGATCTTCAAGGCCTCCGGCGTCACGCCCAAGACCGCCGTCCTGCTCAGCATTAACGACACGTTCGGCACGGCGATGATTGGCGGCATCAAGGCGATGTTTCCGAAGCTCGCCATGCCCTACGAACTGGTCGACGTCATAACCTATGACGCTGCCGCCAAGGATCTGTCTGTAGAGGTCGCCAAAGCCAAGGCCACCAAGGCCGAGATGCTGATGCCGGTGTGTCGCCTGAACGACGCCAAACTCATGATCCAAGAAATGGTCAAGCAGCGCTGGGAGCCGATGGTGATGGGCCCCGGCTCGCCCGGCCTGTACGAGCAAGATTTCCTCAAGAGCATGGGCAAATACGGCGAGTTCCTCATCTCGAGCCAGCCGTGGCTCGACCCGAAGTCGGCGATGACTGCCGCGCTCGAGAAGCGTCATCTCGCGAAATTCCCCAACGACCAGCTCGACCTCAACGGCGGCTTCACCTTCGAGGCGATGCTAATCGCCGCAAATGCCTGGCTTGCCGCCAAGTCGACCAAGCCCGACGCCCTGATGGAGGCACTGCGCAAGACCAAGATCGACCAGCACGTGATGATCGGCGGGCCGATCCAGTTCGACGCCAAGGGCCAGAACGTCGGCATCAAGACCGTCTCGGTGCAGAACCTCAAACGCAAGCCGACGGTGGTCATGCCGTCTGAATCGGCTGCCGCGCCGGTCGTGTTCCCGATGCCCGGCTGGAACGACAAGCGGCGCACCTGACCGTCCGGGCCCTTTGACCCAGGACTTCGCCCTCTCGCTCGCCCAAGCGATCGCCAAGGGGCTGTTGACCGGCATGGTCTACGGCCTGATGGCGCTCGGCCTGTCGGTGATCTTCGGCGTCATGCGCGTGGTCAACTTCGCGCATGGCGAGATGATGGTCGTCGGCATGTATCTGGCATGGGCGGCGTTCGAGTACGGCCAGATCAACCCGCTGTTCAGCCTGCCCGTCATCGCACTCATCTTCTTCGGCCTGGGATACGTCCTGCAGCGCGGCCTGATCCAGCCCTTCATCAACCGGCCCGAGCACCAGCAGTTCCTGCTCCTGCTGGCGGTGGCGACCCTGATCGTGAACGGCTGCCTGGCCATCGTCGGCCCGGATTCCTTGGGCATCCAGCTCGACTCGCAGTTCGATTCCTACGAGCTCGGCCCGTTCGTCTTCGACGCCGTGCGCGTGCACGCCGCCATAGCCGCCGTGGTCATCAGCGGGCTGCTCTGGCTGTTCTTCACGCGCACGCGCATCGGCAAGGCGATCCGCGCCGCCGCCGACAACCACATGGGTGCGCTGGTGGTCGGCCTCGACGTGCGCCGGCTCTACGCCATCACCTTCGGCATCGGTGCAGCCTGCGTGGGTGCGGCCGGCGCGCTCATGATCACCATCGTTCCGGTGACGCCGTTCCTCGCCGCCGAGTACACGCTGCTGGCCTTCGTCATCGTGATCGTGGGCGGCCTCGGCAGCATGACCGGCGCGCTGCTGGGCGGCCTGCTGATCGGCGTCAGCGAGGCGGTCGCGGGCCTGCTGCTGCAGCCCTCGCTCAAGAGCATGTTCAGCTTCGGCCTGCTGATCGTCGTCATGCTGCTGCGCCCGCAGGGCCTGCTCGGCCGCAAGGACAGCCGATGAACCGGCGCGCCCTCGCGGGTCTGCTGATCCTGCTCGCCCTGCTGGTCGCCGCACCGGCGCTGCTCGGCGGCTATGGCCTGTCGGTGCTGATCCTCGTGCTCTACTTCGCCTACGTGGGCCAGGCTTGGAACATCATGATGGGCTTTGCCGGCCAGCTCTCGCTCGGCCACGCGCTCTACGCCGGCCTCGGCGGCTACGTCGCGGCCGGGCTCTACACGCACTACGGCATCGGCCCGTGGATGGGCGTCTTCGCCGCTGTCGGCGCCGCGGTCGCCGCCGGCGCGATCGTGGGCTACCTCGGCTTCCGCTTCTCGCTGGCCGGCGTCTACTTCGCGCTGCTCACCATCGCCTTCGGCGAGTTCACGCGCATCGGCTTCGACAACTGGACCTGGGCCGGCGGCTCGGGCGGCATGTTCCTCAAGGTCGAGCGCGGCATCACCGACCTGGCCAACCTGCGCGGCGGCACGGTGATGTTCTACTACGTGATCCTGGCGATGACGGTGGCGGCCTTCCTGCTGTGCCGCGCGCTGCTCGAAAGCCGGCTCGGCCGCTACTGGCTGGCGATCCGCGAGGATGCCGAGGCGGCACAAGCCGTCGGCGTGCCGGTGCTGTGGTGCAAGATGCTGGCGGTGACGATCTCCGCCGCGCTGACGGCGCTCGCCGGCGTGTGGAACGCCTTCTACTACAACAATCTCTTCCCCGAGACCGCCTTCGCCGTCGGCCGCTCGATCGAGATGACGCTGTCGCCGATCATCGGCGGGCTCGGCACCCTGTTCGGGCCGTTCGTCGGTGCCGTCGTGCTGACCGGCATGGGCGAGATCTTCACCGACTTGAGCGACCAGTTCCACGTCGCCGGCCTCAAGCAGATCTTCTATGGCCTGGCCCTCCTGATCATCGTCATGTACCGGCCGGCCGGCATCTGGCCGTGGATCGCGGCGCGCCTGGGCTTCGAGGAGAAGCGCAAGTGAGCGGCGCGCGCCTCGAGCTCAGCGGCATCGGCAAGACCTTCCGCGGCCTGCGCGCCGTGCACGACGTCTCCTTCGCCGTGCCCGCCGGCACCATCCACGCGCTGATCGGGCCCAACGGCGCGGGCAAGACCACCATCTTCAACGTCATCGCCGGCGTCTTCGCGCCGACCGCCGGCACGGTGACGCTCGACGGCCGCTCGATCGCCGGCCTGCGGCCCGACCGCGTGTGCGACGCGGGTGTCGGCCGCACCTTCCAGATCGTGAAGCCGTTCAAGGGGCTGAGCGTGCTCGAGAACGTGACGGTCGGCGCACTGCATCGCCGCCCGCAGCTCGGGCCCGCGCGCGCCCATGCCGAAGCGATCCTGCAGCGCCTCGGCCTGCACGATCGCCGCCACCAGCTCGCCGAGAACCTCACCCTGCCGGACCGCAAGCGCCTGGAAGTGGCGAGGGCGCTGGCGACCGAGCCCAAGCTCCTGCTGCTCGACGAGGTGATGGCGGGACTGCGGCCGACCGAGGTCGATGTGATGGTGGGCTTCCTGCGCGAGCTCAGCGCCCAGACCGGCCTCACCATCCTGTTGATCGAGCACGTGATGCGCGCGGTGATGGCACTCGCCGCCCAGGTCACGGTCGTGAGCTACGGCGAGAAGATCGCCGAGGGCACGCCGGCCGAGATCGCGCGCAACCAGGCCGTGCTCGACGTCTATCTCGGCCACGAGGATCCCGCGTGAGCGCGCCGCTGCTCCAGGTCGACGGCCTCGACCTCTATTACGGCGACGCCCAGGCGCTGGCCGGCGTCTCCATCGAGATCGCCGAGGGCGAGATCGTGGCCATCGTCGGCGCCAATGGTGCCGGCAAGAGCTCGCTGATCCGCAGCATCCACGGCATCGAGACGCCGGCCGCCGGCCACGTGCGCTTCGATGGCGTCGACATCACCGGCTGGTCGAGCCACCGCGTGTGCGAGACCGGCGTCGGTCACGTCGCCGAGGGCCGCCAGGTCTTTCCCAATCTCACCGTACTCGAGAACCTCGAGATGGGCGCGTTCCTCAAGCGCGCCCGCCCCAGGGAGAAGGCGGCTCTCGACCATGTGTTCACCCTCTTCCCGCGCCTGGCCGAGCGCGCCCGGCAGGCCGCCGGCACGCTGTCGGGCGGCGAGCAGCAGATGCTGGCGATCGGCCGCTGCCTGATGGGCCAGCCGCGGCTCATCATGTTCGACGAACCCTCGCTTGGCCTCGCCCCGTCCATCGTCCAGGAGATGTTTCGCATCGTGCGGCGGCTGAACGAGGAGGGGTTGACCGTTCTGCTGGTCGAACAG
Organism: Hyphomicrobiales bacterium; assembly: GCA_041691635.1. Taxonomy (GTDB): domain Bacteria; phylum Pseudomonadota; class Alphaproteobacteria; order Reyranellales; family Reyranellaceae; genus Reyranella. The sequence continues at coordinate 25,290 of JBEPUH010000008.1, read as the reverse complement.
AACGTCATGGCCTCGCTCAAGATCGCCCATCGCGGCTATGTGCTGGAGAACGGCAGGATCGAGCTGAGTGGCGGCGGCGCCGAGCTCCTGTCCAACGATCGCGTGCGCAAGGCCTATCTCGGCCTCTGAGCACTCACAAACCTGAGAAGGTTTGTGAGCTGTTGACGCGCGCCGCCATGGTCTGCACTCTCCCCGTCCTCCGGTACGGACTGCTGCCGCGTCGCGGTGCAGATCGGTTCGGGATGGCCCTGACTTTTCCGACGACGGAAACGATCGCCCTCCCCGGCATTTTACGCTTTGCGAGGAGTCGAGCATGAATCGTCGCCATCTCTTGAAGGCCAGCCTGGCCGCCGGTGCCGTCGGCCTGGCGCCGCGTCTGGCATCCGCCGCCGTCGACTTCACGCCGATGCCCAAGGGCTGGCGTCGCTTCGCCCTGGCCACGCGCGTCGAACCCACCTTCGCCAACAAGGCGTGGATCCCGCTGCCGACCTTCGAGGCCGCCGATTGGCAGCGCCCGGGCCAAACCAGCTGGACCGGCAACGCCAAGGTGGCCGAGCGCGTGCGCGATCCGAAGTACGGCGCGGAGTTCCTCAGGGTCGAGTGGGCCGCCGATCTGCAGAATCCGGTGATCGAAGTCACGACCGAGGTGCAGACCCAGGATCGCTCGGTGCGGCCGGGCCAGGGCAGCGCCCCGGCGCTCAGCGACGACGAACGCAAGTTCAACCTCATGGGCACCGACCTGCTGCCGGTCACCGGCCTGGTCAAAGAAACCGCCGAGGGCATCGTGCGCGGCAAGGCCCGCGACACCGACAAGGCGCGCGCGCTCTACGAGTGGGTGGTCGACAATACCTTCCGCAACGCCAAGACACCGGGCTGCGGCGTCGGCGACGTGAGCTGGATGATCAAGACGGGCAACCTCAACGGCAAGTGTGCCGACCTGAATGCGCTCTACGTCGCCATGGCGCGCTCGGTCGGCGTGCCGGCGCGCGACGTCTACGGCATCCGCGTCGTGCCCTCGCAGTTCGGCTACAAGGCGCTCGGCGCAGGCTCGACCAACGTCACCAAGGCGCAGCACTGCCGCGCCGAGGTCTGGCTGTCGAGCAGCGGCTGGACGCCGGTCGATCCGGCCGACGTGCGCAAGGTCGTGCTCGAGGAGCCGCCGACCAACCTCGCCATGACCGACCTCAAGGTGATGGCCGCGCGCAAGACGCTGTTCGGCGCCTGGGAGGGCAATTGGCTGGCCTTCAACGTCGCCCACGACGTCAAGCTGCCGGGCGCCAACTACAAGGACGCGCTGCCGTTCCTGATGTACCCGCAGGCGGAGGACAAGTCGGGCCTCGTCGACCCGCTCGATGCGGACGCCTTCAAGTACAAGATCACGGCAACTGAACTGAAGGGCTGACGCCCCTCGAGCCTGGGCGTTTCGCCCGGGCTCGATCCGCTCTATACCGGCTGCATGACGGCCCCGCCTGACGTCGAGCCTGCCTCGGCCGCCCGCGACATCATCCGACGCTATTTTTATGCCTTGGGCGCGCCGTTCGCGATCGATGTCGTGACCTCGGCGGTCTACGCCTGGATCAACGGCGAGTTCCACATTCTCGGACCCATGGTGGCGGTGTCGGCGACGTTCCTGCTGGCCGGCGTCTGGGCCGGCGGCTGGTTCCTGGTCCGGCCGGTGAAGCGGTTCCTCGACGGCCAGGTCTCGTTCGCCGGAACCGAGGCCGCGATCGCCGGCCTGCCGCGCCGCTCGGCGATCCTGATCGGTTGCCTCTACGCGCCCATGCTGGCGTTGCGCCTGTTGTCGGCGCGCGCCGGCATCACCTTCGGTGCCAATATCGAGGCCGCGGCCTGGATCGACGCCATCGCCTCCTTCGTGGTCTCGACGGCGTTCAACGTCGTGCTCACCTTCTTCGTAGTCAGCGCCTATCTCGACCGGCTCTGCGAATTCCTGTTCCGCCGCCACGGCGTGAACATCGCCACGTTCAACGGCGCCTTCCGCCGCAAGGTGGGCCTGGCCGTGCTGTTCGTGTCGTTCGCTGCCATGATCCTGCTGGCCGGCGACATCGCGAGCTACACCGGCGACCGGCTGATCCGCGAGGCGACGATGGACGTGTCGGCGTCGGTGGTCGGCGCTGCCACCATCTACTACTGGATCTCGCGCGCGCTCACCCGCCCGATCGACCGTCTCGACGCAGGCATGCGGCGCGTCGCCGAAGACGACCTCGCAGCGCGCCTGCCGGTCACCTCCGACGACGAGATCGGGCGCGCGACCAGCGGCTTCAACCAGATGGTCGCCGGCCTCGAGGAGCGCGAGTACCTGCGCGACACCTTCGGCAAGTACGTGAGCGAGAGCGTTGCCGCCGCGATCCTCGGCACCCACCACAGCAGCGGCCGGGCCCTCGACAGCACCGGGGTCGCGACCCTGATGTTCACCGACATCGAGGGCTTCACCGGCCTGTCCGAGCAGTTGAGCCCGACCGACCTCGCCAGCATCCTCAACACCTATCTCAGCACCGTCGTGCCGGCGATCGAGCGCCACGGCGGCGTGGTCAACAAGTTCATCGGCGACGGGCTGTTCGCCAGCTTCAACATGCCGTTGCCGCTGGCCGACCACGGCGCGGCCGCGATCCGCGCCGCGATCGACATCGAGCGGGCGCTGGCCGGCACCGGCTTCGCCGGCGGCGTGCGGGTGCGCACGCGCATCGGCATCAACACCGGACCGGTGATCGGGCTGTCGATCGGCACCGACAAGCGGCTCGACTACACGCTGCTGGGCGACGCGGTGAACGTCGCCTCGCGGGTCGAGCAGCTCAACAAGCGCTTCGGCTCCCTGATCCTCGCCACCGAGAGCACCATGCGGGCCGCCGGCGACGGCTTCCCGAGCGAGCGGCTGGGCGAGACCGGCGTGCGCGGCCATGAAGGAGATGTCGTGGTGTACCGGATCGACCCCGCATGATCGCCGCCGCCGAAGCCCAGACGCTGCAGCGCCGCTATATGCTGATGGCGACGTCGATCTTCGTGCTCGACCTCGCGATCAGCGTGTCCTTCATGGTCATGTCCGGCGCGTGGTCCAACGCCTGGCGCACCGTCGGCATGGGCGTGATCTTCCTGCTGGTCGTGAACTGGACGGTCGCGCGCTGGCTGTTCCGGCCGATCGCCGACTATCTGGCGGGGCGCGTGCCGTTCGCGTCGATACAGCGCCGGCTGACCCAGTTGCCGCTGCTGACCGCGCGGGCCGTCGCCATCCTGACCTTCATCGTCTGGACGTTCCGCCTGTCCCTGCCGTGGTGGCTCTACACACCGGACTCGCCCAGCGCGCTCCTGCTGGCGCCCAGCGTCGCCGACTTCTGCGTCTCGGTCGTCGTGCTGACGATCTTCTACTTCACCTTCACCTACTTCGTGGTCAGCGACTATCTCGCGACCCTGTGCGGCCTGATCTTCGAGCGCACGGGCGAGAACCTCGGCCTGTTCTTCGGCAGCTACCGCACGAAACTGCTGGTCGCGCTGATCGTCATCTCGATCGGCCCGCTCGCCGCCATCCTGACCGAGCTCTATTCCTACGAAGGCGATCGGCTGCGGCTCGAGATCCTGGTCGACGTCGCCTCCGCCGTGATGGGCGTCGTCATCTCCGCCTACTTCATCGCCCGCTCGTTCCTGCGGCCGCTCAACGTGCTCTCCGCCGCCATGAGCCAGGTGGCCGGCGGCAAGCTCGACGTCCGCGCCCCGGTGACATCCAACGACGAGATCGGCGCCGTCACCGGCCAGTTCAACACCATGGTCGAGGGCCTGCGCGAGCGCGAGCGCATCCGCGAGACCTTCGGCCGCTATGTCGACGAAAGCGTCGCCTCGACCATTTTGGAGCGGCAGGGAGACGCCAACGGCGAGATCCGCGACGCCACCATCCTGTTCACCGACATCGCGGGTTTTACCACCATCGCCGAGTACCTCCAGCCGCACGAACTGGTGGCGGCGCTGAACGAGTACCTCGAGACCGTGCTCGAGCCGATCCGCGCCCACGGTGGCGTGGTCAACACCTTCATTGGCGACGGGCTGTTCGCCAGCTTCAACATGCCGCTGCCCTGCGCCGACCACGCCCGCGCCGCCGTCCGCGCCGCAATCGACATCCAGCGCGCCGTGGGCGAGCGCACCTTCGGGGACCATGGTGTGGCGTTGGCCACGCGCATCGGCATCAGCACCGGCCCGGTGATCGGCGGCTCGATCGGCGCCGGCCAGCGCATGAGCTTCACCCTGCTCGGCGACACGGTGAACCTCGCGGCTCGGCTCGAGGAGTTGAACAAGCATCACGGCACGCGCATCCTGGCCTCGCAGAGCACGCGCGAGGCCTGCGGCGACGAATTCGCCTTCGCCGCACTCGGCAGCGTGCCGGTGCGCGGCCGCAGCGAAACGATCGCGATCTTCAGCATTGACCCCTCGACCTGATCGCCGCTACGCCGACATTGTCTTAAACTCGTACGCGTCCCTGGCTGGAGGTTGATCCATGGCGCCCTCGTCTCCTCACCCGATCGGCCGTTTCTCGATTCCCGCGCTCGCGGACATGCCGGAGGACATCCGCGCCCGGCTGCTGGCGGTGCAGGAGAAGGCGGGCTTCCTGCCCAACGTCTTCCTGGTCCTCGCGCACCGGCCCGAGGAATTCCGCGCCTTCTTCGCCTATCACGACGCGCTGATGGACAAACCCGGCAACCTCTCCAAGGCCGAGCGCGAGATGATCGTGGTGGCGACCAGCAACGCCAACCAGTGCCAGTACTGCGTCGTGGCGCACGGCGCGATCCTGCGCATCCGGGCCAAGAACCCGCTGATCGCCGACCAGGTCGCGGTCAACTACCGCAAGGCCGACATCACCGATCGCCAGAAGGCGATGCTGGATTTCGCCATGAAGGTCGCCTTCGAAGCCTATGCGGTGGGCGACGAGGCGTTCGCCACTCTGGCCAGGCACGGCTTCAGCGCCGACGACGCCTGGGATATCGCGGCCATTGCCGCTTTCTTCGGATTGTCCAATCGTATGGCCAACGTCACCGGGATGCGCCCGAACGACGAATTCTACTCGATGGGTCGATAAGCGAGGTCTGCCGCCATGAACACGTCCGGTTTGTCTGCCGATCAGGTGAAGCTGCAGGCCCGCGCCCGCGAGCTCGCCCAGGGCCCGATCGCCCAGCGCGCCGCCGAGGTCGACCGCACCGAGCAGTATCCGTGGGACAATGTCGAGTTGCTGAAGGACGCCAAGCTGATCGGCATGACGATCCCCACCCAGTACGGCGGCCAGGGCAAGAACTGGCTCGACGCGGTGCTGGCGATCGAGGCTTTGTCGGCCACCTGCGCCGTCACCGGCCGCATCGCCGTCGAGACCAACATGGGCGCGGTCAGCGCAGTCATGGCCTACGGCTCCGACGAGCAGAAGAAGATGGCGGCCGACATGGTGCTGTCGGGCGACAAGCCCGCGATCTGCATCACCGAGCCCGACGCCGGCTCCGACGCCAACGGCATGACCACGCGCGCCGACAAGAAGGGCAACCGCTACGTCATCAACGGCCGCAAGCACTGGATCACCGGCGGCGGCGTCTCGCGCCTCCACCTGATCTTCGCCAAGGTCTACGACGAGAAGGGCAATTTCGAGGGCATCGGCGGCTTCCTCGCCGTCCGCGACGAGACCAAGGGCCTCAAGATCACCAAGCGCGAGCCGACCATGGGCCTGCGCGGCATTCCCGAGGCGGTCATCGACTTCGAGGACATGGACGTGCCGCCCTCGTCGCTCGTGATCCCGCCGCGCGGCCTCAAGAAGGGCTTCGCCGACCTGATGACCGCCTACAACAGCCAGAGGGTCGGCGCCGCCACCGTGGCGCTCGGCATCGCCCAGGGCGCCTACAATCTGGCGCTCGACTGGTCGGGCAAGCGCGAGCAGTTCGGCCGCCCGATCAACGAGTTCCAGGGCCTGCAATGGAAGCTCGCCGACATGTCGATCAAGCTCTCGGCGGCGCAGGCGCTGGTCTACAACGCCGCGCGTTCGGGCGAAGGCGGCTTCCCCGACATGCTGCTGGCCGCCCAAGCCAAGATCTTCACCTCGGAGAACGCCATCGCGGTGGTGAACGACGCGCTGCAGTTCTTCGGTGCGCGTGGCTATTCCCGCGAGCTGCCGCTCGAACGCATGGCGCGCGACGTGCGCATGTTCACGATCGGCGGCGGCACGGCGGAGGTGCTGCGCAACGTCGTGGCCGGTGCGCTATTGAAGAAGAAGCTGCCGCAGAACCGCGACGGCTACGCAAGCGACCAATAGGCGAAGATTGTCATCCCGAGCGTAGCGAGGAATCCTTCGTCTTCAGCATCGTCTCCAGGGTGATCGACGCCAGGGTCGCTTCTGCGATCTCGTCGATCTCCAGCAGCACGCGCTGCAGTGCCGCGCCGATGGCGGTGTCCTCGCCGGGTTCTTTCGCGCGATTGCCGGGCGCGGGCTCGAACAGGGCGACGATGTCCATCAAGGTGATGCGCCGGCGGTTGCCGGTGAAGCGGTAGCCGCCGGCGGCGCCGCGGCCGCCACGCACCAGGCCCGCCGCCCCGAGCGTGCCCAAGACCTTGGCGAGGTGATGGCTCGACACGCCGAAGCGCTCGGCGAGATCGGCCGACGACAGCGTGCGCTCGGGATCGCGCGCCAGCTCGAGGACCGCGTAGAGGCCAAGGCGCGTCGCCGTCTGCAGCTTCACGACAGGTCCTTGTCCAATTGGAGCGACGGTCCCGCGACCATGCCCTGCGCGCGGAAGAACGAGAGGATGAGGTGATCCTTACGGTCGACCAGCGTGCGCACGCGCGTCACGCCCTTTTCCTTGAAGCGCGCGAGCAGCGCCTCGAACAATTCGCTGCCGACACCCTTCAGGCGCAGCTTCGGATCGATCTGGATGGCGAAGACCCAGCCCGCCGCCGGCTGGCCGAATTCCCAGGCGCGGATTTCGCCCGCGATGAAGCCCGCCAGCGCGCCCTTCTCCGTCTCGGCGACCAGAAAATGCCGATCCGGCGCCAGCATCTCGCGCCAATAGTCGGGCTTGGCGACCCCGATCTCGCGCCGGTCGAGCGCGGAAATCGCTTTGAGATCAGAGGCTTGGGCAGGACGGATGTGGGTCATCGAAGGGTGGGCATAAGATGCGCTTGCAGAGGGGAAAGTAAATAGGTATTTCGGTACCGAATTACAGAAATAGGAAACGCCATGGCCGACAGCGCCATCATCGACTTCCGCACCGAGCCCGGCCGCTACAAGCACTGGAAGCTCGCCCTCGAGTCGGGCGTCGCCTATCTCACGATGGACATCGACGAGGATGGCGGACTGAAGCCCGGCTACAAGCTGAAGCTCAATTCCTACGATCTCGGCGTCGACATCGAACTAGCCGACGTGGTCCAGCGCCTGCGCTTCGAGCATCCCGAGATCGGCGCCGTCGTGATCCGCAGCCAGCGCGACCGCGTGTTCTGCTCGGGTGCCAACATCAACATGCTCGGGCTCTCCACGCACGACCACAAGGTGAACTTCTGCAAGTTCACCAACGAGACGCGGATGGCGATCGAGGATGCGACCGACAACTCGGGCCAGAGCTATATCTGCTCGATCAACGGCATCGCCGCCGGCGGCGGCTACGAGCTGGCGCTGGCCTGCGACCAGATCCTGCTGGCCGACGACGGCTCGAGCGCGGTGTCGCTGCCCGAGCTGCCGCTGCTGGCCGTGCTGCCCGGCACCGGCGGCCTCACCCGCCTGGTCGACAAGCGCATGGTGCGCAAGGATCACGCCGACTTCTTCTGCACCACCGCCGAGGGCGTGCGCGGCAAGCGCGCGCAGCAGTGGCGGCTGGTCGACAAGCTCATTCCTCCGAGCAAGCTCGCCGACGAGACGAAGAAGATCGCCGAGGAGATCGCCGCCAAGTCCAGGCGCCCCAAGGCCGCCAAGGGCATCGCCCTGCCGCCGGTCGAGCGCACCTTCGACCGCGACACCCTGCGCTACCCCGGACTCGTCGTGGAGATCGACCGCGAGCGCCGCGCCGCGCATTTCCGCGTGAGCGGCCCCACCGCCGCGCCGCCGGCAAATGCGGCGGCGATCCACGCCCAGGGCGTACGCTTCTGGCCGCTGGAACTGGCGCGCTCGTTCGACGACGCGATGATGCACCTGCGCCTCAACGAGACCGAGATCGGCACCTGGGTGCTGCACAGCCAGGGCGATGCCGCACTGGTCGAGGCCTATGACGCGTTGCTGGCCAAGGAAGCGAACGACTGGCTGGTGCACGAGATCGTGCTCTACTGGAAGCGCACCCTGAAGCGTCTCGATGTGTCGTCGCGCAGCCTGATCGCACTGATCGAGCCCGGCTCGTGCTTCGCCGGCACGCTCTTCGAACTCGTGCTGGCGGCCGACCGCTCCTACATGCTGGACGGCGTCTTCGAGGGTTCGAACCTGCCGGCCGCCGCCGTGAGGATGACGGCGATGAACTTCGGCCCCTATCCGATGGGCAACGGCCTGACGCGGCTCGGCACGCGCTTCCTGTCCGACCCCAGGCACGTCCACGGACTGAAGGAAGAGATCGGCGAAGCGCTCGATGCCGAGGCAGCCGACGCAGCGGGCCTCGTCACCTTCACACCCGACGACATCGACTGGGAGGACGAAGTACGGCTCTCGATCGAGGAGCGCGCCGGCTTCTCGCCCGACGGGCTGATCGGCATGGAAGCCAACCTGCGCTTCGCCGGCCCCGAGACCATGGAAACCAAAATCTTCGCCCGCCTGTCGGCATGGCAGAACTGGATCTTCCAGCGTCCCAACGCCACCGGCCCCGAGGGCGCACTGAAACTCTACGGCAGCGGCAAGCAATCCAAATTCGACCGCAAGCGGGCTTAAGGAGAACCATCATGGCCATCGACTACAGCCAGCTCATCCCCAACAACGTCGACCTCTCGAGCGACCGCCGGCTCCAGCGCGCGCTGGAGAACTGGCAGCCGCGCTTCCTCGACTGGTGGAAGGACATGGGCCCCGACGGCGCGCAGGCCTTCGACGTCTATCTGCGCACCGCCATCTCGACCGACGCCAACGGCTGGGCCAACTTCGGCCATGTGAAGATGCCGGACTATCGCTGGGGTATCTTCCTGGCCGAGCGCGATCCCAACCGCGTGATCGCCTATGGCGACAACAAGGGAAAGCCCGTGTGGCAGGAAGTCCCCGGCGAGCTGCGCACGACCTTGCGCCGCCTGATCGTGACGCAAGGCGACACCGAGCCCGCGTCGGTTGAGCAGCAGCGCATGCTGGGCCGGACCGCGCCCTCGCTCTACGACCTGCGCAACCTGTTCCAGATCAATGTCGAGGAAGGCCGCCACCTGTGGGCGATGGTCTACCTGCTGCACGCCCATTTCGGCCGCGACGGCCGCGAGGAGGCCGAGGCAATGCTGGAGCGCCACTCGGGCGATCCCGACAAGCCGCGCATCCTGGGTGCCTTCAACGAGGAGACGCCGGACTGGCTCTCCTTCTTCATGTTCACCTTCTTCACCGACCGCGACGGCAAGTACCAGCTCGCGTCGCTGGCGGAGTCGGGCTTCGACCCGCTGTCGCGCTCCTGCCGGTTCATGCTCACGGAGGAAGCCCACCACATGTTCGTGGGCGAGACCGGCATCAGCCGCATCATCCAGCGCACCTGCGAGCTGATGAAGGAGCACAAGACCGACGACGTGCGCAGCCTCGGCGCCATCGACCTGCCGACCATGCAGAAGTACCTCAACTTCCACTTCTCGGTGTCGCTCGACCTGTTCGGTCAGGAAGCTTCGACCAACGCGGCCAACTACTACACGCAGGGGGTGAAGGGCCGCTTCCTCGAGACGCGCATCGACGACGACCACCTGCTGACCGGCGGCAGCTACGACATCGAGACGGTCGAGGACGGCCGCATGGTGAAGAAAGCCGTGCCGGCGCTGCATGCGCTGAACGAGCGCCTGCGCCAGGACTATATCGAGGACTGCGCGCGCGGCGTGCTGCGCTGGAACAGGATCATCGAGAAGGCGGGCATCAACTTCGAGATGAAGCTGCCGCACCGCGGCTTCGACCGCCGCATCGGCGCCTTCGCCGGACAGTTCGTGTCACCGGACGGCCGCCTGATGAGCGAGGCCGACTGGAAGGCGAACGAAAGCAAGTGGCTGCCGACGCCCGAGGACCGCGTCTACATCACCTCGCTGATGGGCCCTGCCGTCGTCCAGCCCGGCAAGTTCGCCCACTGGATCGCGCCGCCCGCGCGCGGCATCAACGGCCAGGCCGGCGACTTCGACTATGTGAGGTTCAATTAGGACGCGCCGCCCCGATCGCCTCGGCCGCCTCGATGACACTCGGATAGGTCGGGTCGTCGTCGTCGAGCGCAAGCTGGAGGCCGCGCACGATGTCGCGCTTCACCCGATCGCGCAGGTCGCCGAAGACGAGACGGATGCCGCGCGCGCGCAGGCCACGGTCGAGCTCGACCAGGATCTCGCAGCCCGTCAGGTCGACGTCCTGAATCCCGCCGCCGTCGATCACCACGCCCGACAGCGGCCCGGGTGCCGCCCCGACCAGCGCCTCGACCCGGTCGCGGAACAACTCGCAGTTGGCGAAGAAGAGCGGTGCGGCAAAGCGATAGACCAGGGTCCCGGGCACAGGCACGGCGTCGGGCCTGTAGCCGGGATCGTGCCAGCTGCCGTCGGGCACGCGGCCGAGCACGGCATCGGGCGGAAAGGCCAGCGCCCGCAAGAGCAGGACCAGCGAGAAGACGACGCCGATCAGGATGCCTTCCATGACGCCCAGCACGACCACGCCGGCCAGCGTCACCAGCGCGCCGGCCAGACTGATGCCGCGGAAGCGCCAGAGCCGGCGGAACTCGCCGAAGTCGCACAGGCTCCAGGCCGAGGCCATCAGGATGCCGCCGAGCGCCGCCGCCGGCAGGAAATAGAGCAGGTCCGCCAGCCACAACATGACGCCGGCCACGACGAGGGCGGCGACAACCGAGGTCACCTGCGTGCGCCCGCCCGCCGCCTCGGAGACGGCGGTACGCGAATCGCTGGCGCTGATCGGCAGGCCCTGGCTCAGGCCCGAGACGAGGTTGGCCACGCCGATCGCCAGCAGTTCCTGGTTGGCGTCGATGCGGTAGCGGTTGCGCTGGGCGAAGGCGCGCGCGGTGACCACCGTGTCGGAGAAGGACAGCAGGGCCGCCACCAGGGCCACCGGCAGCAGCGCGTCGAAGTCGGCGAGCGACAGGGCGGGCGCCGACAGGCCGGGCAGGCCGGTCGGGATGCGGCCGACCACGGCGACGCCATGGCCTTCGAGGCCGAGCACGACGACGGCCAGGGTCGAGCCGACCAGCGCCACGACCGCGCCCGGTACCCGGGGCAGGAAGCGCCGGGAGAGCAATATGACGGCGAAGCTAGCGACGCCGATCGCCATTGTCGCGCCGTTCGCATCGCCCAGCCGATGCAGGAGGTTCACGGCCTGCTCGAGCGTGGTGGCGCCCTCGGACTTCACGCCCAGCACCTTGGGCACCTGGGCCACGGCGATGACCAGCGCCAGCCCGTGCATGAAGCCCACGATCACCGGCTTGGACAGGAAGTTGGCGACGAAGCCCAGGCGCAGGACGCCGCCCAGCAGGCAGAGGCCGCCCACCATCACGCCCAATCCCGCGGCAAGCACGGCCAGCCGGACCGGATCGCCCGGTGCCAGCGGCACCACGACGACGGCCACGAGGGCCGCCATCGCCGTATCGGGTCCGACGATGAGCTGCCGCGAACTGCCGAACAGGGCATAGGCCAGCAGCGGCAGCATGCTGCCGTAGAGGCCGGCCAGCGGCAGGCCGGCCATCTCGCCGTAAGCGAGGCCGATCGGCACCATCACGGCGCCCAGCGTCAGGCCGGCCGCCAGGTCGTGCGGCAGGAACGACGCCTTGTAGGTTTGCAGCGTCGCCACGCACGGCAACCAGCGCGCTATCGTCATGTCGTCGATCTCCCCCGCCGGTCGACGCTACAGGCGCGATCCCCTGCCTGCAACGCACTGACAACCGACGCCCGTCTGCGCTAAAGGAACGTCCATGACCCTTCCCTCCGGCATCTCCTTCTCGGCCGACCACAAGGTCTCCTTGCCGAGCCGCTTCAACGTCGCCGTGCCGTTCATCGATCGGCATGTCGGCGAGGGCCGCGGGGCGAAGTTGGCCATCCGGACCGTCCACGGCGAGACCGTCACCTACGCCGAGCTCGCCCAGCGAGTGAACCGCACCGGCAACGCGCTGCTGGGGCAGGGACTCAAGCCCGGCGACCGGCTGGTGATGGTGGTGAAGGACTGCCCCGCGTTCTTCTATCTCTTCTGGGGCGCCATCAAGGCCGGCATCGTGCCGGTGCCGCCCAACACGCTGCTGCGCAGCGCCGACTATGCCTACATGTTCGAGGACTCGGGCTGCGGGCTGGTGGTCTATTCAGCTGAGTACGCGGGCGAGATCGAGCCGGCGCTGAAGCAGTTCCCGGTCAAGGCGCTCACCGTCGACACCTTCCTCGCCGAAATGGCCAAGGCCCCGGCCTCTCTCGAACCGGTGCTCGCCGCACCGACCGACGATTGTTTCTGGCTCTATTCGTCGGGCTCCACGGGGCGCCCCAAGGGCGCGGTCCATGCCCAGCGCGACATGGTGGTGACCAGCGAGCTCTACGGCGTGCGCGTCCTCGGCACCGAGGAAGCGGACGTCCATTATTCGGCGGCCAAGCTGTTCTTCGCCTACGGCATGGGCAATGCCATGACCTTCCCGCTGTGGACCGGCGCCACCGCCATCCTCGACGATCGCCGGCCGACGCCGGATGCGACCTTCGAGAACATCGATAAGTTCCAGCCCACGCTCTACTACGGCGTGCCGGCCCTCTACGCGCCCCTGCTGGTGGCGCTCGACGCCAAGCCGCGCCGGCTGGGCCGGGTGCGTGCCTGCGTCTCGGCGGGCGAGGCGCTGCCGGCCGACATGTTCCGGCGCTGGCAGGAGAAGACCGGCACGGTGATCCTCGACGGCATCGGCTCGACGGAGTGCCTGCACATCTTCATCGGCAACAGCCTTGCCGACCATCGCGCCGGCACCAGCGGCAAGCCGGTGCCGGGCTACGAGGTCACCATCCTCGACGAGAACCGCAGGCCGGTGCCCAAGGGCGAGAGCGGACGGCTGTGGATCCGCTCGGAGTCGGCGGCCCGGTATTACTGGAACAAGCCCGAGAAGACGGCCGAGACCATGATCGACGGCTGGCTCAACACCGGCGACACCTATCGCCAGGACTCCGACGGCTATTTCATCTACGAGGGCCGCAGCGACGACATGCTGAAGGTGGGCGGCATCTGGTGCTCGCCGATCGAGATCGAGAGTTGCCTGATCACGCACCCGGCGGTGCTGGAAGCCGCCGTGATCGGCCGGCCCGACGGCGATGCGCTGATCAAGCCCAAGGCCGTGGTGGTGCTGAAGCAGGCCGGCGGCGGCTCGGCGGCCCTCACCGAAGAATTGATGGCACTCTGCAAGAAGACGCTGGCGCCTTACAAATATCCCCGCTGGGTCGAGTACGTGCCCGAGCTGCCCAAGACGGCGACCGGCAAGATCCAGCGCTTCAAGCTCAGGGCATGACAGATACGGGGTTTTCGGCTTCTATACAGACCAACTGAAACAGGGAGTGGGGACTCATGAAGGGCAAATTGTTTGGGACCGCAACAATCGCGGCTTTGGCGTTTGGACTGCAGCCGGTGGCCGCGCAGCAGAGCATCAAGATCGGTTTCGTCAGCACTTTCTCGGGCTCGCAGGCCGCGATCGGTGAGGACATGCGCCGCTCGGTCGACCTCGCCGTCGAGCACCTGGGCGGCAAGATCGCCGGCAAGAAGATCGAGATCGTCTACGAGGACGATCAGTTCAAGCCCGACGTCGGCAAGGCGCGCTCGGAGAAGCTCGTCCAGCAGGACAAGGTGAACTTCGTCGCCGGCTACATCTGGTCGAACGTGCTGCTGGCCTCGCTCAAGACCGTGACCGACGAGGGCGACACGATCCTGATCTCGGCCAACGCCGGCCCGTCGCAGATCGCGGGCGACCTGTGCAACAAGAACTTCTTCTCGACCTCGTGGCAGAACGACCAGACGCCGATGGCGATGGGCGAGTACCTCAACACCAAGGGCGTGAAGAGCCTCTACGTCGTCGGTCCCAACTACGCTGCCGGCAAGGACATGCTCGCGGGCGTCAAGCGCTCCTACAAGGGCACGATCGCCGGCGAGGACTACACCAAGTGGCCCGACCAGCTCGACTTCTCGGCCGAGCTCACCAAGATCGCCGCGGCCAAGCCGGGCGGCATCTTCATCTTCTATCCCGGCGCGCATGGCGTTCAGTTCGTGAAGCAGTGGGTCCAGGCCGGCCTCAACAAGACCGTGCCGCTCTACCAGGTGTTCTCGATCGACGCGATCACGCTGCCGCAGCAGGGCGAGCTGGCGCTCGGCACCTTGGGCGCCCAGGAGTGGGTCAACGACCTGCCGAACGACCAGAACAAGAAGTACGTCGCCGACTTCAAGAAGAAGTACAAGGTCTACCCATCCTACTACGGCGCGCAGAGCTACGACGCGATCATGCTGATCGCCTCGGCGGCCGAGGCGCTGAAGGGCGACCTCAGCGACAAGGCCAAGGTCCGCGCCGAGATGAAGAAGGCCAACTTCAAGTCGCTGCGCGGCGACTTCAAGTTCGGCAACAACAACTTCCCGATCGAGAACTTCTACATCCAGGAAACGGTGAAGGATGCCGAGGGCATGATGACCGTCAAGACCATCGCCACGGCAGTGACCGCGGGCCAGGACCCGTACCACGACAAGTGCGCGATGAAGTGAGGCCTGCGGGGCTCGGGACAGGCGGGAGCGCGGCGACGCGCTCCCGTTTCGTTTGAGAGGACGGGGCGATGGACTATGTGCTGATCCAGGTGCTGAACGGCGTGCAGCTCGGCCTGCTGATGTTCCTGCTCGCCGCCGGCCTGACCCTGACCTTCGGCATCATGGACCTGGTGAACCTGGCGCACGGCTCGCTCTACATGATGGGCGCCTATCTCGCCTGGACCTTCATCACCTGGACCGATTCCTTCGTGCTGGGCGCGCTGCTGTCGCTGCCCGCGACCTTCGCGCTCGGCGTCGTCGTCGAGGCCGTGGTGATGCGACGGCTCTACGCACGCGACCATCTCGACCAGGTGCTGGCGACCTTCGGGCTGATCCTGTTTTTCAACGAGCTGGTGCGTGCGATCTGGGGACCGGCCGGCAAGAGCATCGCGGTGCCGGCGTTCCTCGGCCAGACCGTCGAGATCCTGCCGGGCGTGCCCTACCCCGCCTACCGCTTCGCGCTGATCGTGGCGGGCGGCGTCGTGGCGATCCTGCTGGCGTGGCTGGTGACGCGCACGCGCATGGGCATGGTGATCCGCGCCGGCGCCTCCAACCGGCGCATGATCGCGGCCCTGGGCGTCGACATCGAGCTGCTGTTCAGCCTGGTCTTCGGCTTGGGCGCGGTGTTCGCAGGCCTCGCCGGCGTGATGGCCGCCCCGATCGCCTCGGTGAAGATCGGCATGGGCGACGACATCTTGATCCTGGCCTTCGTCATCATCGTCATCGGCGGCATCGGCTCGATCAAGGGCGCGTTCGTGGCCGCCATGATGGTGGGCCAGATCGACATCTTCGGCCGCACCTACCTGCCCGACCTGCTCAAGACCTTCCTCAGCCCCGCCGCGGCCTCGGGGGCGGCGCCCGCGCTATCGCAGATGATGGTCTACATCGTGATGGCGGGCGTGCTGGTGTGGCGGCCGACCGGCCTGTTCGGCCAGCGCCAATGATTGCGCCCCTGATCGCCGCGATGCGCACGCCGCGTGGGCTGGTGACAGTCCTGCTGCTGGCGGTCCTCGCCGCCCTGCCGCTGCTAACCCAGGCGTTCGACCAGCGCTACCTGCTGTCGATCGGCACGCGCATCGTCATCTGGTCGATCGCGGCGGTCAGCCTCAACATGATCCTGGGCTACGGCGGGCTGGTAAGCTTCGGCCACGCCGCCTTCTTCGGCATCGGCGGCTATGCCGTCGGCATCCTGTCGGCGAGCGGCGTGCAGGACGGTTGGGTGCAGTGGCCGGTCGCGATCGTGGCTGCGGCAGCGTGGGCGGCGCTGATCGGCGCGCTGTCGCTCAGGACCCGCGGCGTCTATTTCATCATGATCACCTTGGCCTTTGCCCAACTCGTCTACTACGTGAGCGCCAGCCTCGAGGTCTACGGCGGCGACGACGGGCTCAACATCAGCCGCAGCCGCTTCTCCGGCCTGATCGACCTACGCGACAAGGCGTCGTTCTACTGGCTCTGCCTCGTGCTGCTGGCGGCGACCTTGTGGTTCTGCAGCCGCTTCGCCGTGTCGCGCTTCGGCTTCGTGCTGCGCGGCGCGCGGTCGAACGACCAGCGCATGACGGCGCTGGGCTTCCCGGTGTTCCAGTACCGGCTCGTGGCCCTCGTCATCTCCGGCGCCTTCGGCGGCCTGGCGGGCGTGCTGCTGGCCAACGAAGGCGCCTATGTCTCGCCCGCCATGATGTCGTGGGTGAAGTCGGGCGACCTGATCGTCATCGTCGTGCTGGGCGGCATGGGCACGCTGTTCGGGCCGCTCTACGGCGCCATCGCCTTCTTTGCGCTCGAGGAATCGCTGAAGCCGCTGCTCGACCTTCTCCACAAGGGCTGGGGCGAATATTGGCAGATCGTGTTCGGCCCGATGCTGGTGCTGGTGGCGCTCTACGCCAAGGGCGGCATCGATTCGCTGCTGGGACGGCGGCGTCATGGTTGAGCCGCTGCTCTCGACCCAGGGATTGATGAAGCGCTTCGGCGGCCTGCTGGCGACCGACAATGTGTCGATCGAGGTGCGGCCGGGCGAGATCCACGCGCTGATCGGGCCTAATGGCGCGGGCAAGACCACGCTGGTCGGCCAACTCACCGGCACGCTCGCGCCAGACTCAGGCACAGTCCGCTTCGCCGGCCGCGACGTCACACGCCTGCCCACGCACGCGCGCGTGCGCCTTGGCCTCGCGCGCTCGTTCCAGATCACCTCGGTGCTGCGCGAGTTCACCGCCCTCGACAACGTGGCGCTGGCCCTCCAGGCCCATCGCGGCCACTCCTTCCGCTTCCTGGCCGACGCGCGCGCCGACACCGGCCTGCGCGACGCCGCGCGCGCCGGGCTCGATGCCGTCGGCCTTGGCGGTCGCGCGAATACGCTCGCTTCGGCGCTCAGCCACGGCGAGCAACGCCAGCTCGAGATCGCCATGGCGCTCGCGGGCGCCCCCCGCCTGCTGCTGCTCGACGAGCCGATGGCCGGCATGGGCGCCGAGGAAAGCCAGCGCATGGTCGAGTTGCTGCGCGGGCTCAAGGGAAAGCGCGCCATGCTGCTGATCGAGCACGACATGGATGCCGTGTTCGCGCTGGCCGACCGCATCACCGTGCTGGTCTACGGCCGCGTCATCGCCTCGGGCACGCCCGCCGAGATCCGCGCCCATCCCGAGGTGCGTCAGGCCTATCTCGGCGAGGAAGCCACCTGATGTTGCGGGTAAAAGCCCTCGAGGCCTTCTACGGCGAGAGCCAGGCGCTGTTCGGCATGGAGATCGCCGTCGATGCGGGCGAGGTCGTGACCCTGATGGGCCGCAACGGCATGGGCAAGACCACGACCGTGCACGCCATCATGGGCTTGCTGCCGGCGCGGCGCGGGGTCGTCGAGTTCGACGGCAAGCGGATCGACCACCTGCCGTCGTTCAAGGTGGCGCGGCTGGGCTTCGGGCTGGTGCCCGAGGGACGGCAGATCTTCCCGAATTTGTCCGTGCGCGAGAACCTGCTGGCCGCCGCCGCCAACCGCGACGGCCGTGCCGCGCCGTGGACGCTGGACCGCGTCTTTGGTTTTTTCCCCAGGTTGCGTGAGCGCCAGGCTAATCGCGGCACGCAGCTCTCGGGCGGCGAGCAGCAGATGCTGGCGATCGGCCGTGCGCTAATGACCAATCCCCGGCTGCTCATCCTCGACGAGGCGACGGAGGGGCTGGCGCCGCTGATCCGGCAGGAAATCTGGGCCTGCCTCGGCCGCCTCAAGAAGGAGGGCCAGGCCATCCTGGTGATCGACAAGACCGTGAGCGCGCTGATTGGCCTGGCCGACCGCCACCACATCGTCGAGAAGGGCCGCGTCGTCTGGACCGGCACCTCCGACGCCTTGGCCCGCGACAGCGCGCTCCAGCACCGATATCTTGGGGTCTGATCCCTCGTGCGGAGTTCATCGATGCGTCGCCTGGCCCTTGTGTCCTGCCTGCTGGCGTTGAGCGCCTCGCCTGCCCTCGGCCAGGGCCAGGTCAACGTCTACAACTGGTCGGACTATATCGATCCCACGCAGCTCAAGGCCTTCACCCAGAACACGGGCATCAAGGTCAACTACACGACCTACGATTCCAACGAGATCCTCGACGCCAAGCTGCGCACCGGCCAGGCGGGCTACGACATCGTCGTGCCGACTGCCTCGCCGTTCTTCGTCCGCCAGCTCGCTGCCAAGCTCTACCGGCCGCTCGACCGGTCGAAGCTCAAGAACTACGGCAACCTCGATCCCGCCACCCTGGCGCTGCTGGCCAAGTACGATCCCGACAACGCCCACGCCATCCCGTGGATGTGGGGCACCATCGGCATCGGCTACAACATCACCGAGATCCGCAAGCGCATGAACAACGCGCCGGTCGATTCGCTGAGGATGATCTTCGATCCCGCGACCCTGTCGCGCTTCGCCGACTGCGGGATCATGGTGCTCGACAGTGCCACCGACGTGCTGCCGGCGGCGCTCAAGTACCTCAACCTCGACCCCGACTCGAAGAAGCCGGAGGACCTCGCCAAGGCCTCGGATATCCTGCTCGGCATCCGGCCCTACATTCGCAAGTTCCACTCGTCGGAGTACATCAACGCGCTGGCCGGCGGCGACATTTGCCTGGCCTTCGGCTACTCGGGCGACATCCTGCAGGCGCGCGACCGCGCAGCCAAGTCGTCGCAGAAGCGCGACATCGCCTACACCATCCCGCACGAGGGCGCGATGGTGTGGATGGACGTGGCGGCGATGCCGAAGAACGCGCCCAACGTCGACAACGCCTACCGCTTCCTCGACTTCATGATGGACCCCAAGGTCGCCGCCGCCTCGAGCTCGCTCACCAACTACGCCAACGGCAACGCCGCGGCGACCGCGCTGCTCGACCAGTCGATCTCGGGCAACAAGGCGATCTATCCGACGCCGGGCGCGCGCGCCTATTTCTACACCATCACACCGGGCACCGCGGCCGAGACGCGCGAGCGCACGCGGCTGTGGACCGCTATCAAGACGGGCCAGTGACCGACTCCATCGTCAAGATAGAAGGCCTCACCAAGCGCTACGGCGCCGTGCCGGCCGTTGAGGGCGTCGATCTCGAGATCGCGCGCGGCGAGCTGTTCGCGCTGCTGGGCGGCTCGGGCTGCGGCAAGACCACGTTGCTGCGCGCGATCGCGGGCCTCGAGACGCCCGACGCCGGCCGCATCCTGATCGACGGCCAGGACATGACCGGCGTGCCCGCGCACCGGCGTCCCGTGAACATGATGTTCCAGTCCTACGCCCTGTTTCCGCACATGGATGTGACGGCCAACGTGGGCTACGGGCTGCGCCGCGAGGGCCGGCCCAGGCCCGAGGTCGCGCGGCGCGTGGCCGAGGTGCTGGCGCTCGTGCGCCTCGAAGGGCTCGGCGCCCGCAAGCCCGCGCAGCTCTCGGGCGGCCAGCGCCAGCGGGTGGCGCTCGCCCGCGCGCTGGTGAAGCGGCCCAAGCTTCTGCTGCTCGACGAGCCGCTGGCCGCACTCGACCGCAAGCTGCGCGAGGGCACGCGCTTCGAGCTGGTGCGCCTGCAGGAGCAGCTCGGCCTCACCTTCGTCGTCGTGACCCACGACCAGGAGGAGGCGATGTCGATGGCGACGCGGCTCGCCGTCATGAACGCCGGCCGCATCGTGCAGACCGGCACGCCGCACGATCTCTACGAGCGCCCGGCGTCGCGCTTCGTCGCCGACTTCATCGGCGTGGCCAACATCCTCGAACTCACGGCCGGACGCTGGCTGGCGTTGCGGCCAGAGAAGATCCGGCTCGCCGCCGAGCGTCCCGGCGATACGACGCACGCCGTCGCCGGTCGAATCGTCGACATCGCCTACGAGGGCGACCGCTCGCTTTACCGGGTTGCCACCGAGGGCCGCGGCACGATGCTGGTCTCCACCACCAACGTCGCGCGCACCCGCGACGGCGCCTTCCGCCGCGACCAACAGGTGTGGCTCGGCTGGAGCGACGAGCAGGGCCAGCCGCTCGATGAATAGGCCGATGCGCGCCGTCATTGCCGCGCCCTACGCCTGGCTGGGCGCTTTCTTCCTGCTGCCGTTCGTGCTGGTGCTGGTGCTGGCCTTCGGCACCAACGATCCGGACGCAGCACCCCCGGTGGCACTCGGCTTCAGCCTCGAGAACTTCGCGCGGCTGTTCACCGACAAGCTCTATGTCGCGGCGTGGCTGTCGTCGATCCGCATCGCCGGCGTCTCCACCCTGGGCTGCCTGCTGCTCGGCTACCCGATGGCCTACGCCATCGCGCGTGCGACGCCGGCGCGCCGACCGGTCCTGCTGATGCTGGTCATGCTGCCGTTCTGGACGTCGTTCCTGATCCGCGTCTACGCCTGGATGGGCCTGCTGGCGGAGAACGGCATCCTCAACCAGTTCCTGCGCTGGAGCGGCCTCAGCGCCCATCCCGGCACGATCCTCGGCACCGAGTGGGCGATCCATCTCGGCATCGTCTACGCCTACCTGCCGTTCATGGTGCTGCCGCTCTACGTCATGCTGGAGAAGCTCGACGCGAGCCTGCTCGAGGCCGCCGCCGACCTGGGCGCCAAGCCGTTCGCCGCCTTCCTCACCGTCACCTTGCCTCTTTCCGTGCCGGGCATCGTCGCGGGCTGCCTGATGGTCTTCATCCCGGCGGTCGGCGAGTTCGTCATCCCCGACCTGCTGGGCGGCACGCGCACGCTGATGATCGGCAAAGTTCTGTGGGACGAGTTCTTCACCAATTCCGACTGGCCGCTCGCCTCGGCGGTGGCGATCTGCCTGCTGGTGCTGCTGGTCGGCCCAATCGCGCTGTTCCAGCGCCAGCAGGCCAAGAGCCTCGAGCGCGTCGAATGACCGCCAAGCCGCGCTTCGCCTTCACCGTGCTGGCGTTCGGCTACGCCTTCCTCTACCTGCCGATCGTGCTGGTGATCGCCTATTCGTTCAACGACTCGCGGCTGGTCACGGTGTGGGCGGGCTTCTCGTTCAAATGGTGGATCGCGCTGATCCACAACGACGACATGCTGGCAGCCGCTGGCCTGTCGCTGCGCATTGCGCTGGCCAGCGCCACGCTCGCCACGCTGCTGGGGCTGGCGGCAGGCTATGTGCTGGCGCGCGCGCCGTCGTTCCTCGGCCGCACCCTGTTCGGCAGCCTGATCGTGGCGCCGATGGTGATGCCGGAAGTGGTGATGGGCATTTCCATGCTGCTGCTGTTCGTGGCCAGCAACCGACTGGTCGGCGGCCCGGCGCTCGGCTTCCTGAGCATCGTGATCGCCCACACGACCTTCTCGCTCGCCTTCGTGGCCATCGTCGTCCAGGCGCGGCTCGCCGACTTCGACCGCGCGCTCGAGGAGGCGGCAATGGACCTCGGCGCCACGCCGTGGACGTGCTTCCTGACGGTCACCTTGCCGATCATCGCGCCGGCCATTGCCTCGGGCTGGCTGCTGGCCTTCACCCTATCGCTCGACGACCTGATCATGACGCAGTTCGTCGCCGGCGCGCAGTCGCAGACCCTGCCGATGCTGGTCTATTCCAGCGTGCGGCTGGGCGTCGATCCGCAGATCAACGTGCTGGCGACAATTATCGTGTGCATCGCCGCGGCCGCCCTTATCATTTCGGGACGCCTCGCCCGGCGGCGCTAGGAGGACCCAATGAAACTCGGCCTGTCGATCGGCTACTCGCGCGCGCAACTCGATGTTCCGATCAAGCTGATCCAGCGCGCCGAGGAACTGGGCTACGACTCGGTGTGGACGGCCGAGGCCTACGGCTCCGACGCGGTGACGCCGCTCGCCTATATCGCGGCGCTGACCAAGCGCATTAAGCTCGGCACCGGCATCATGCAACTGGCCGCGCGCACGCCCGCCAATGCCGCCATGTCGGCCGCGACTGTCGACGCGCTGGCCGGCGGCGGCCGCTTCATCGCCGGCATCGGCGTCTCCGGTCCGCAGATCGTCGAGGGCTGGTACGGCCAGCCGTGGGGCAAGCCCTACTGGCGCATGAAGGATTACGTGGCGATCATGCGCAAGATCTTCGCCCGCGAGGAGCCGGTCACGCACGCGGGCAAGGAAATCTCGCTGCCCTACACCGGCGAGGGCTCGGCCGGCCTGGCCAAGCCGCTGAAGTCGATCCTGCACATGAACCAGATCCCGATCTATCTCGCCACCGGCAGCGAGAGCACGGTCAAGCTCACCGCCGAGATCGCCGACGGCTGGCTGCCGATGGGCTTCATGCCGGGCGCGATGGACGAATATCGCCCGTGGCTCGAGGAAGGCTTCAAGCGTGCCGGCAACGGCAAGGGCTTCCACAATTTCTCGATCCAGGGCTCGGTCCATGTCGAGGTCGAGGACGACGTGAAGGCGACGCTGGCGAAGCTCAAGCCCGAGGTCGCGCTCTATGTCGGCGGCATGGGGCACAAGACGAAGAACTTCCACAACGACATCATGGTGCGCCGCGGCTTCGGCGACGCCGCCAAGCGCATCCAGGAACTCTACCTCTCCAAGCACAAGGACGAGGCGATCGCCGCGGTGCCCGACGAATGGGTCGACATGAAGTCGCTGGTCGGGCCGCCGGCGCGCATCAAACAGCGCTTCCGCGCTTGGGAGGACAGCGGCGCCGACTCGCTCAGCGTCCGCTCACGCCAGCCCGCGGCGATCGAGATCATGGCCGAGGCGGCGCGTCTCAACAGTCCCAAATGAAGAGGCGTTGACAGGCCGCCGCGATCGGCATTGGATTGGGCATCGACTCCCACAGCGGAGGTTTAGATGCTTCCACCGAACATACGTGCCGCGACGATTGTCGGCGCAGTCACTCGGGCGTCGGCATAGCGGTAATCCACGAATGGCATGCCGGGGGCGGCCCTCCAGGGTCGCATCAGTCAGGCTAGACCCAACCTTGGCCGCTCCCGTCCTGCATGCACTCTAGCCCGCCACCACAGGCTCGCTGCCGACGATGGTCGTGCGATGCATCACCCGGCGTTCGTCGGGATCGTGCGGCGTGACGGCATGGACGGTGCAGCGGTTGTCCCACATCAGCACGTCGTGCGGCTCCCAGGTGTGCCGGTACATGTATTTGGGTTGGGCCGCGAATTCCGACAGCTCCTCGATCAGCCGACGCGCGGCCTCCTCGTCGAGGCCTTCGACGGCGTCGTTGTAGATCGAGCTGATATAGAGCGACTTCCTGCCGCTCACGGGATGGCGCCGCACCATCGGATGCCACACCGGCGGCATCCGGGCCTGCTCTTCCGCCGTCGGCGGCGGCGCGCCCGTGATCCGGTGCAGCATGCCGAAGTCGTGGCGTGCCTTGCGGCCTTCGACCTGGCGGCGCAGCCCGTCCGGCAGGTCGTCGTAGACCAAGTACAGATTGATGAACTGGGTGATGCCGCCGGTCCGGCTGATCTCGATGCCGTGCAGCAGCGAGCCGACACTGGGCGTCGGCCGATAGCTCGAGTCGGTGTGCCACTGGCGCGACGAGGAGAGCTGCTTCTGCGACGGTTCCGACGGCTTCATCAGGCGGTCGTTCCCGTCGACGTTGGAGACGAGGAAGATCTCCTTCACCCCGTCCGAACGCAGGTTGAGCGACGTCTGGTGGAAGATCTCCGGCTCGCCGAAATGGCGCGTGAAGGCGACATGCTCGGCGTCGGTGATGCACTGGTCGGGAAACACCACGACCAGGTGCCGGGTCCACGCGTCCTTGATCTCCTGCAAGGGGCCGGCATCGATCGGCCGGCGCAGATCGACGCCGGTTATTTCCGCGCCGAGCGCGGGATGGCGAGGCGTGACGGTGATGTTCATGCCTGCCGATGGTAGACCTCCCGGATCGCGGGGCAAGGCGGACGCCGGCCGATTCTCATGAAATTCTCACCAGATTCTCACCGGCGTGAGAGAGCTCCGATACCGATGGCATAAGGCTTTTCCGGGCATCTTCTCACATTCTCGCCCACCCCCCTTTCGCGGCGCGGGTGCAGGCACGTGAATGCAGGTGAGTTCACGACGGTTGGGCGAGGCCGATGGTAGACTTCGCGAAACATCCGGGAGGCTGCACGCACATGGACTTCACCAACAAGGTTGCCCTCGTCACCGGCGGCGGCAACGGCATCGGCCGCGCCGCCTGCATCGCTTTCGCCAAGGCGGGCGCGAAAGTCGTCGCCGTCGACCGCGACGGCGCCGCCGCCGAGGCCACCGCGCGCATCGTGCGCCAGAACGGCGGCGAGGCACTGGCCGTGACCGCCGACGTCACCAAATCGGCCGAGGTGAAGGCCTATGTGAAGACCACGATCGCCAAATACGGCCGCATCGACTGCTTCTTCAACAACGCCGGCATCGAGGGCAAGGTGGCGCCGATCGCGGAGTACGACGAGGCCATGTTCGACGCGGTGATCGGCGTCAACGTGAAGGGCGTGTTCCTCGGCATGCAGTACGTGCTGCCCGAGATGATCCGTCAGGGCGGCGGCGCGATCGTCAACACCGCCTCGGTCGCGGGCCTCGTCGGCACGCCCAACATGTCGGCCTACGTCGCCTCCAAGCATGCCGTGCTCGGCCTCACCAAGACCGCCGCGGGCGAGGTGGCGCGCCAGGGCATCCGTGTCAACGCGGTGTGCCCCGGCCCGGTCGACACGCGCATGATCCACGCGCTCGAGGAACAGCTCTCGCCCGGCAATGCCGCGGCGATGAGCGCGCGCTACCAGACCTCGCTGCCGACCGGGCGCTACACGACGGTCGAGGAGATCGCCAGCATGGTGCTGTTCCTGTGCTCCGACCTCGCCGGCAACACGACGGGCGGCCAGTTCGTGGTCGACGGCGGCCGCACGGCGACCGGCGGGGCGGTGACCAACCTGGCGAAAACTCCGACATAGGGGGAGACAGAGGGGGGGGGGGAGGGGGGTGGAAACGCACACTGCAGTGTCCGGTTCCATACAGAAATGAGTGCCTCCCGATAGCGT
>JBEPUH010000007.1:0-156770 GCA_041691635.1 Hyphomicrobiales bacterium | reverse complement strand
TTGGCCCACTCGGCGTTGGCGAGCTCGACGCCGGCCAGGTGGACGTGGGCGGTGGCGCCCCAGTCGACGGTGATTTTGGCGATCTTGGTCTTGCGACCGGAGAGGGCACTGGCCTCGCTCTCGACGCGCGCGCGGAAGTCGGCTGACGTCAGGAAGTAATAGCCGCCCGCCACCGCCGCCCCGACCAGGAGCACCAACACACCCAGCGCCCCGCCGGCGATCTTCGCGATGCGTTTCCAGACCATTGGTGACGAACGTTCGGGCGCGCGCGGGGGTTCCCTCTCCCGGTGAACTCCTCCAAGATTGGCGGCCGCGGTCGGAGACCGCCTTTGGAGTAAGCCGATTTGGATACGCCTGCCAGCAAGGTCGACTTCGCGGCTGTAAGTCGCCTCGCCGCCGACATCGACCTCGATGCCGAGGGCAAGGCCACCGGCTTCGTCCGGGTGCCGCATTCGGTGCATCGTTCGGCCTACGGCTGGATTCCGATCCCGATCGTGCGCCTCAAGAACGGCGACGGGCCCGACGTGCTGATGCAGGCCGGCAACCACGGCGACGAGTGGGAGGGCCAGATCGGGCTCGGCAACCTGATCCGCAGCCTCGAGCCCGAGCATATCAAGGGCCGGCTGGTGATCCTGCCGTCGGCCAACTTCCCGGCGGCGATGGCGGGCCGACGCACCTCGCCGATCGACGACGGCAACCTCAACCGCAGCTTCCCCGGCAATCCCGAGGGCACGATCACCGACCAGATCGCCCACTTCATCGAGCACGTGCTGCTGCCGACCTTCGACTACAGCTTCGACTTCCATTCCGGCGGCAGTTCGCTCACGTATATCCCGAGCGCGCTGGCGCCACGCCACGCCGATCCCGAGCGTATGAAGAAGGTCGTCGGCATGCTGAAGGCCTTCGGCGCTCCGGTGAGCTATCTCGCCGCCGCGCCTCAAGGCGGCGGCCGCACCTTCACCTCTGCCTCGGCGCGCCAGGGCGTAATCTCCATGGGCACCGAACTGGGCGGCGGCGGGCTGGTGACGCCGGGCTCCCTCAAGGTGGCCGAAGACGGCATGCGTCGCGTGCTGGCCCACATCGGCCTGCTGCAAGGGGCGGTTCCACCGCCCACGCCGACGCGCCTCACCGAGATCGGGGGCGACGATTACTACGTCTACGCCTCCGACGGCGGCCTGTTCGAGCCGCTGGTCGACCTCGGCGTCGAGGTGACGGCCGGCCAGCCGGCGGCGCGCATCCACTTCCACCACACGCCGTGGCGCGAGCCCGACGTTCTGACCTTCAAGCGCGCCGGCCTGGTGCTGTGCAAGCGCGTGCCCGCGCGCTGCGAGCGCGGCGACTGCCTCTTCCACCTGGCGACGGACATTGCGGACGCATGACCGAAGCCCCCGCCCTTTTCGATCGCACCATCGCCGGCCCGGTCGCCTGGACGCGCGACGACATCGGCGAGGGCGACTATCGTCTCGTGCTGTCGGCCGCGGCGGAAGCCGAACTGCTCGACGCCGTCCGCACGCTGCGCCGCCAGCCGGTACCGTTGCTGGCGCTACGGCCCGACAGCTTCGCCTTGCCCGCGTGTCGCGCGGCGATGGAAGAGGTACGCCACGTCCTGGCCGGCGGCCCGCGTTTCGCCGTTCTGTCGCGTCTGCCGATGGACGCGCTCGCCCTCGACGAGGCCAAGGCGCTCTACTGGATGCTGTCGGCGATGCTGGCGCGGCCGGTGGCTCAGAAGCTCGACGGCACCATGATCTACGACGTCCACGACACCGGCCGCCAGGCCCTGCCCGGCAGCGGCGTGCGCCCCGACAAGACCAACCTCGAGCTCTTCTTCCACAACGACAATGCCTACAACGCCACGATGCCGGAGATCGTCGGCCTCTTGTGCGTGCGGCCGGCGCGCGAGGGCGGCACCAGCCGGGTTATGAGTCTCGCCTCCGTGCACAACGCGCTGCGAGCGCGCCACGGCGACGTGCTGGCGCGCCTCTACCGGCCGTTCTGGTTCGACCGCCAGCGCGAGTTCCATCCCGGCGAGACGCCGACCTTCTCCGCGCCGGTGTTCATCCGCGACGGCGAGCGCCTGTCGGCGCGCATATCGCTGCACCAGATCCGCGGCGGCTATGCGGTACAAGGCGAGACCATGGACAACCGGACCGCCGATGCCGTCGAGGCCGTTCGCGAGGTCTTCGCCGACCCCGACCTGCAGTGCCACTTCCGCCTGCAGGCCGGCGACATGCAGTTCGTGGCCAACCGCGAGATCGGCCACAGCCGCACCGAGTTCCACGACCACGAGGCCCCCGACCGCCGCCGCCTCCTGATCCGCCTGTGGCTGCGCGACGCCGGCGCCCAGGGCTACGTGGGCTGAGCGAGAGCCTGTCGAAAAGCCTCTAGCGGTGGATCGCTGCCGCCGCGCCCTGTCGGCACAGCTGGCAGGCGAGCTTCGGTGCGACCTTGAGCCCGTCCTTGCGCGGACGGGCGATCGCGTGACCGCAGGCGTGGCAGGCGTCGATCTCGAAATGGACGTAGTGCGTGGGCTGGCCACAGCCGCCGCACGGCAGGCCGCGCCGCGAATCGGTGTGGCCGAAGCCCGGCGCGCCGCACTTCGGGCAGACCTCGGCCAGCCGCCGGGCGAGCTTGGAGCCAAGCGCCCGCAGCACCTTCATGCGCGTGGGGTTCCGGTGCGCGCGCATGTCGGCGATCATCAGGGCCAGCCCGTCGTCGGAGCGCCTGGCTTCGCGATCGACGGCGGCCACGACCTCGTCGACGGTCTGCAGTCCCTTGACCGGGTGGCTGTAGTCGGAATTCTTCATCACGAAGACGCCGAACTCGGGGAAGTGCAGCGACCGCGCCGCCACCGGCACCAGCGGATCGCCCGGCTCGAAGCGCCACATCCGCCAGTTGGTGCGGTGGGTCAGCATGGTCTCGACCATGCGCATCCCGCGCTTGCGGTCGATGAAGGCCATGATCTCGACCCCGCCCGAGCGCAGCGGCACGCGGTCGATCGGCCCGTAGCTGCCTTCGCTGGCGATGGCGCACTCGACGTCGAGAGTGGCGAAGGCCATCTCCGCCTTCACCAACGCGGTCTCGACCAGCTCGTCCTTGCGCTGGATCTCGCCCGAGAAAGTGCCGAGCGTGTCGGTGTCGATGCGCGGCGCCACCACGACGTCGGCGCCGAGCATGCGCCGGAACGGCGGCGCGAACGCCCGCTCCTTGGCGTGCAACGTCGCCAGGCCGATGCGCTGGTTGGCGTAGGGATGCGACGGATTGTGCACGACGACGTCAGCCGATTTCGATCGCGCGCCTACTCCGCAGCTTGCGTCAGGGCCTCGCGGGCGAGCTGCTGCTCGACCAGCGTCGCCCAGTACGACGCGCCGATCGGCAGGATGTCGTCGTTGAAGTCGTAGCCCGGGTTGTGGACCATGCAGCTGCCTACGCCGTCGCCGTTGCCGATCCAGATGTAGCAGCCAGGCCTCTTCAGCAGCATCCAGGCGAAATCCTCGCTGCCCATGGCCGGCGTCGGGTTGCGGTTGACGTTGTCGAGGCCGACCAGCGCCGAGGCGGCATGGGCGGCGTACTCGGTCTCGGTCACGCTGTTCACGGTCGCGGGATAGCGCCGCTCGTAGCGCCACTTGACCACTTCCGCGCCGAAGCCCGCGGCGACGTTGCGCGCGATCTTCTCGATGTTCTTCTCGATCATGTCCTGGACCGGCTTCTTGAAGGTCCGCACCGTGCCGCGCAGCACGCACTCCTGCGGGATCACGTTCCAGGCGTCGCCGGCGTGGATCTGCGTCGTCGAGACGACGGCGGTATCCATCGGATCGATGTTGCGCGCCACGATCGACTGCAGCGCCGTCACGATGTGGGCGCCCACGACCACCGGATCGATCGTGTGGTGGGGCATGGCGCCGTGCCCGCCGACGCCCTTCAGCACGATCTCGAAGATGTCGTAGGCCGCCATCATCGGGCCCGGGCGCACGGCGAACTTGCCGACCGCGATGCCGGGGATGTTGTGCATGCCGTAGACGCCTTCGACCGGGAACTTCTCGAACAGCCCCTCTTCCACCATCACCCGGCCGCCGCCCTCGTTCTCCTCGGCGGGCTGGAAGATGAAGTAGACGGTGCCGTCGAAATTGCGGGTCTCGGCGAGATACTTGGCCGCACCCAGCAGCATCACGGTATGGCCGTCATGACCGCAGGCGTGCATTTTTCCGGGGATCGTCGACTTGTGGTCGAAGCTGTTGGTCTCGTGCACATCCAGTGCGTCCATGTCGGCGCGCAGTCCGATCGCCCGGCCGGACTTGCCGGCCTTCAGCACGCCGACGACGCCGGTCTTGGCCAAGCCTCGATGCACTTCGAGGCCGAAGGACTTGAGTTTCTCGGCGACCACGTCAGCCGTCCGCACTTCCTCGAAGGCCGTCTCGGGGTGACTGTGAATATCGTGGCGCCACGCGGTCATGTCCTTGTGGAACGAGGCAATGCGGTTAATGACCGGCATGCGGGCTCTCCAATGCGCAAAAAATAAAGCGCCGGATCGTACGGCAGCGGCGCGGTGGGTCAAGGGAAGTCAGGTCTGCACGAATGCACACCACGATCTATCGAGAAAGTCGCATCACCCGCGCACGACGTAGGTCCGGTCCTCGATCGCGAGCCGGCCTTCCTCGATGGCGTGGCAGGCGACCGATCCCCCTTCGATCGACAGTGCTTTCGGCCGCTCGGTCTTGCAGCGCTCGTTGGCGAACGGGCAGCGCGGATGAAAGCTGCAGCCCGACGGCGGGTTGAGCGGACTCGGCACCTCGCCGGCGACGGGCGCGCGCTGGCGGCCGGTCATGTCGAGGTCGGGGATCGTGTCGAGCAGCATGCGCGTGTACGGGTGCTTGGGCCGCCGGAACAGCGTGTCGGTCGGCGCCTGCTCGACCAGCCGGCCGAGGTACATCACGCCCACGCGCGTGGAGATGTGATAGACGACCGCCAGGTTGTGGCTGATGAACAGATACGTGAGTTTCAGCCGGCGCTGCAGGTCCATCATCAGGTTGAGGATCTGGGCCTGCACCGAGACGTCGAGCGCGGAGGTCGGCTCGTCGCACACCAGGAACTCCGGCCGGCTGGCCAGCGCGCGCGCGATCGAGATGCGCTGGCGTTGGCCGCCCGAGAACTCGTGCGGATACTTGGCGCCGTCGGCCGGCGTCAGGCGGACCTGGCGCAGCAGCTCGTCGACCTGATTTTCGAGGTCGACCTTGTCCTTCGACAAGCCGAAGGCGCGGATCGGCTCGGCGATGATGTCGAACACGCGCCAGCGCGGGTTGAGGCTGGCGAACGGGTCCTGGAAGATCATCTGCAGCCGCCGGCGCAGCGCCGAGTGCGCGCCCTGGCCGCGTCGCGTGGCGATGTCGTTGCCGTCGAACTCGATGCGGCCGGCGGTCGGCGGATAGAGGCCGACGACCAGACGCGCGACCGTCGACTTGCCGCAGCCCGACTCGCCCACCAGCGAGAAGGTCTCGCCCTTGGCGATCTCGATGTCGATGCCGTCGACCGCCTGCACGATCTGGCGCGGCTTGCCCTCGATGACACGCACCAGCCACGGCGGCGACACGTCGAAATAGCGCTTCAGCCCCTCGATGCGGACGTAGCTGCCCTCAGGCATGGACCACCTCCCGCGCAAGCGGCACCGGCGCGCCGACACCCCGTGCATCGTGCAGCCAGCAGGCAGCGCGGCTGGCGCCCGCCACCATGAGATCAGGCCGCTCGACCATGCAGCGCTCGCCACGCGAGGTGCAGCGCGGGTTGAAGGCGCAGCCCCTGGGGATTTCCGTGAGCCGCGGCATCGAGCCGTCGATCTGGGTCAGCCGCTCGGTGCGCACGCCGAGGCTCGGGATCGAGCCCATCAGGCCCTTGGTATAGGGATGCTGTGCGTGCTTGATGACGTCGCGCACCGGCCCAATCTCGACGATGCGGCCGGCATACATCACCGCCACACGGTCGGCGGTCTCGGCAATCACGCCCATGTCGTGCGTCACCAGCATCACCGCCGTGCCGTTCTCGCGGCAGAGCTTCTTCAGGAGCGCGATGATCTGCGCCTGAATCGAGACGTCGAGCGCCGTCGTCGGCTCGTCGGCCACGATCAGGCGCGGCCCCGCGCACAGCGCCAGCGCGATCACCACCCGCTGGCGCATGCCGCCCGAGAACTGGTGCGGATAGTGGTCGATGCGCTGCTCGGCACCCGGGATGCCGACCTGCTTCAGGAGGTCGAGCGCGCGCGCCCGCGCCTGTCGCGCCGACAGCGGCAGGTGGGTCCGGATGGTCTCGACGAGCTGACGGCTCACCGAATAGAGCGGATTGAGGCTGGTCAGCGGGTCCTGGAAGATCGCGCCGATGCGCGCGCCGCGCACCTTGCGCATCGCCTCGTAGGGCAGGTTGTCGATGCGCTGGCCCTCGAGCCGGACCTCGCCGCCGGCGATGCGGCCGGGCGGCTCGAGCAGGCCGATGATGGCGTTGCCGGTCAGCGACTTGCCGGCGCCGGATTCTCCCACCACGCCCAGCACCTCGCCGGGCGCTATGTCGAACGACACGTCGTCGACCGCCAGCAGGGTGCCACGCCGCGTCGGGAACTCGACGCGGAGATTCTTGACCTCGAGCAATGGAGGCTTGTTGCCGAGTTTGTCCAAGGAGGGCATCAACGCAGCTTCGGATTGAGCGCGTCGCGCAACCAGTCGCCCAGCAGGTTCACCGCCAGCACCAGGGCCGCCAGCGTGACGCTCGGGAACAGCGTGATCCACCATTCGCCCGACTGCAGCAGCTCGTTGCCGAGCCGGATCAGCGTGCCAAGCGAGGGCTGGGTCGAGGGCAGGCCGACGCCCAGGAACGACAGGGTCGCCTCGGAGATGACGGCGAGGCCAAGATTGATCGTGGCGATGACCAGCACCGGGCCGGTGACGTTGGGCAGTACGTGGCGGACCATGATCAGCACCGGCGACAGGCCGATCACCCGCGCCGCCTGGACGTATTCCTTGTTCTTCTCGACCATGACCGAGCCGCGGATCGTGCGGGCGTACTGGACCCAGAACGACAGGCCGATGGCGCCGATGATGACGAACAACGCGATCTCGTCGTGGCGCTGGACCGAGATCAGGCCGCGGACGACACCGTCGATCAACAGTGCCACCAGGATCGCCGGGAAGGTGAGCTGCACGTCGGCGATGCGCATGATGACCGCGTCGGTGACGCCGCCGACATAGCCGCTCACCAGCCCCAGCGTGATGCCGATCAGCATGGAGACGAACACCGAGGCGATGCCGACGACCAGCGACAGGCGCGTGCCGTACATGATCGAGCTCAACACGTCGCGGCCCTGGTCGTCGGTGCCGAGCGGGAACGCCCAGTCGCCGTCGGGCGCCCATGCCGGCGGCTTCAGCCCGTCGCTGAGGCTGAGCGTCGAGGGATCGAACGGCGTGTGCGGCGCCAGCAACGGCGACAGGAAGGAGACGGCGATGATCAGCACGGTCACCGCCGCGGCCGCCACCGTAAGACTGGACGACTTGAAGCTCCACCACACGTCGCTGTCGGTCGCACGGTGCAGCCACTGGGAGAAGGCGTTGCCCTGGGCCATGGTCAGTGTCCCGCCGCGCGGGTGCCCTGCCCGCGCAGGCGCGGGTCGACGACGAAATAGAGGATGTCGACCACCAGGTTGATGATCACGAACAAGAGGCCGATCAGCATCAAGTACGCCGCCATCACCGGGATGTCGGCGAACTGGACCGACTGGATGAAGAGCTGGCCGACGCCGGGCCAGGCGAAGACGGTCTCGGTGACCAGGGCGAAGGCGATCAGCGAGCCCAGCTGCAGGCCGGTCACGGTGATCACCGGCACCAGCGTGTTCTTGAGCGCATGGCCGAAGTTGATCGCGCGATTACTGAGGCCGCGGGCGCGCGCGAACTTGATGTAGTCGGTGCGCATCACTTCGAGCATCTCCGAGCGCACCAGCCGCATGATCAGCGTGAGCTGGAACAGGCCGAGCGTGATCGACGGCAGGATGAGCGCCTGAATACCCTTCCAGCTCGTGAAGTTGGTGGTCCACCAGCCGAAGGTCGAGGTCTGGCCGCGGCCGAACGACGGCAGCCAGTGCAGCATGACGGCAAAGACCAGGATCAGCAGGATACCGATGACGAAGGTCGGCAGCGAGATGCCGATCAGCGACACCGCCTGGAACATCCGGCTGCTCCAGTGCCGTGGATAGAGGCCGG
Organism: Hyphomicrobiales bacterium; assembly: GCA_041691635.1. Lineage (GTDB taxonomy): Bacteria > Pseudomonadota > Alphaproteobacteria > Reyranellales > Reyranellaceae > Reyranella. The sequence continues at coordinate 148,539 of JBEPUH010000007.1, read as the reverse complement.
AATAGACGCCCATCGGTACGCCGACGAACAAAGCGAAGACGGCCGCGCAAAACGACAGCTCGAGCGTCGCCGGCATGCGCTCCAGGATCAGGCGATTGACCGGCTCGGAGGTGCGGTAGCTCAAGCCAAACTGGCCGCGCGCAGCATTGCCGATGAAGTGCAGGAATTGCACCGGAGCAGAGTCGTTGAGGCCGAGCTTCTCGCGTAGCGCCTCGCGCTCGGACGCCGGGGTGTCCTGGCCGACCATGCCGCTGATCGGGTCGCCGACGTAGCGGAACAGCGAGAACGACACGACGCCGACCACCAGCAGGACGGCGATCGACTGGATGAGGCGTCGGAGGATGAAAGCGAGCATTTATCGGCTATTTGACTGTTACAAGCCCTAGCAGGATTGGCGCCGAAACGGAACCGGCCCCGGTCGCCAAAGGCGGCCGGGGCCGGTAGTCACGACGCCGCAGCGTCTATCACTTCACGTTGACGAAGCGCAGCGGGAAGGTGTTGTCCGCCGGCTGCACAAGATCCACGTTCTTGCGCATCGCCCACACCAGTGCCTGCTGGTGCAGGGGGATGTAGGCGAAGTCGTCGGTGTAGATCTTGGTCGCCTCGTGGATCATGGCGTCGCGCTTGGCCTTGTCCGTCTCGACCTCGACCTTGTTGGCCAGCTCGTCGAACTTGGCGTTCGAGTAGCCGCCGACGTTGTACAGACCCTTCTTGGTCTTGATGTTCGGCGTCTGGATCAACTGCTCGAACACGTTGTGCACGTCGTAGGTCGTGGCCGGCGACCAGCCCAGCATGAAGAAGCTGGTGTTGGACGGCTTGCCGTCGGACGTGCTGCGCAGGATCTTGGCGAAGTAGAGGCTGCGCGTCTGGGCGCGCAGGTTCACCTTGATGCCGATCTTGGCCAGCATCGCCACCACAGCCTGGCAGATCTTCTCGTCGTTGACGTAGCGGTCGTTGGGGCAATCCATGCCGGTCTCGAAGCCGTTGGGATAGCCCGCGTCGGCCAGCATCTTCTTGGCCTCTTCCGACTTCAGGAGCGACGGCCGCTTGTCGAGGTCCTTGGTGTAGCCGTTGATGCCCGGCGCCACCATCAGCGCGGTCGGAAAGGCCTGGCCGCGCATCACGGTGCGCTTGATGGCCTCCTCGTCGATCGACCGGTACATGGCCTCGCGCACGCGCTTGTCCTTGTAGGGGTTCTTGCCCTTGACGTTGGACTCGACCAGCTCGTCACGCTCCTCGTCGAAGCCGAGGTAGACGACGCGCGTCTCGGGGCCTTCCAGCACCTTGATATTGGCGTCCTTCTTCAGAGACTCGGTGTCGGCCGGCGGGACCTCGTAGGTCATGTCGATGTCGCCGGCCTTGAGGGCGGCGATGCGGGTCGCCGCGTTCGGCACCGGGGTGAAGATCACCTCGGTCAGGTTGTGGACCGGCTTGTCCCACCAGGTCGGATTGGGGACCAGGATCGTCTTCTCGCCCGCGCGGCGCTCTTTCAGCACGAAGGGGCCGGTGCCCATGGCGTTGCGGGTGGCGAAGTTCTCCTCGTTCTTGATCATGTCGGCGGCGTTGACCGCGTTGTTCTTCTCGCACCACGCCTTCGACATGATGCTGATCGACGACCACTTGTCGGCAAGCAGCGGGTCGGGAACGTTGGTCTCGACCTCGACGCGAAGGTCGCCGACCTTCTTGATCGTCTTCAGGGTCGAGAAATTGCCGTTCATGTTCGAGCCCGGGCCGTTGGCCCGGTTGATCGAGAACACGACGTCGTCGGCCGTGAACGGCGTACCGTCGCTGAACTTCACGTTGGGACGCAGGTCGAAGTACCAGTGCGTCGGGTCGGTCTGGCCCCATTTCTGCGCCAGCGAGGCCTCGAGCTTGAGGTCCTTGTCGCGGCGCACGAGGGCGTCATAGATGTTGGCGGTGAAGGTCAGGAGGAACGTCTCCTGGCGCGCGTAGGGATCCATCGAGCTCACGTCGCCCGAATTGGCCCACCGAAAGGTCTTGGCATCGGCGATCGACGCGACCGAGAGGCTCGCGCACACGACAGCCAGCGCCACGCCACGCCCGAAGCTCAACTTCATTCTGCTTCCCCCTTGTGAACCGCCCGCAAACCATGCGCGGGCGCATACCTGCGGCACGTTGCACCGGCTGTGCGGAGCCGTCAATTCCACAAAAAAACGCAGGCCTGACCCCAGTGTACATCGTTGGACAGAGCCCGCTCGGGATCGCTATCGTAGCCGCCTGAGTTTCCCCAAAAGGTGTGCCCATGAACGACGTTCCTCGCAGTTTCCGCGGCAATTCCAACGCGGCCCGGGATATTGCGCACCACCTGCACCCGTACACCAACTTCAAGAAGCACGAGGCCACCGGCCCGCTGACCATCGTGCGCGGCCGCGGCGTCTACGTCGTCGACGACGACGGCAAGGAATACATCGAGGGCATGGCGGGCCTGTGGTCGGCTGCGCTGGGCTTCAGCAACGAGCGGCTGGCGACGGTCGCCTACGAGCAGATGAAGCAGCTGCCGTTCTACCACGCCTTCAACCAGCGCTCCCACGAGCCGGCGATCAATCTAGCCGAGAAGATCAAGTCGATGGCGCCGGTCGAGATGTCGAAGGTGTTCTTCGCCAACTCCGGCTCCGAGGCCAACGACACCGTCATCAAGATGGTCTGGTACATGAACAATGCGCTGGGCCGGCCGCAGAAGAAGAAGATCATCTCGCGCATCAAGGGCTATCACGGCGTCACCGTGGCGGCCGCCAGCCTGACCGGCCTGCCGACCAACCATCGCTCGTTCGACCTGCCGATCGCCGGCATCCTGCACACGAGCTGTCCGCACTACTACCGCTTCGCCCACGAAGGCGAGACCGAGGACCAGTTCGCGACCCGTTGCGCCGATGAACTCGAGGCGCTGATCCTCAAGGAAGGCCCCGAGACCTGCGCGGCCTTCATCGCCGAGCCGGTGATGGGCGCCGGCGGCGTCATCGTGCCACCCAAGGGCTACTACGAGAAGATCCAGGCGGTGCTGAAGAAGTACGACATGCTGTTCTGCGCCGACGAGGTCATCTGCGGCTTCGGACGCACCGGCAACGTCTGGGGCTGCCAGACCATGAACATCAAGCCCGACATCCTGACCTGCGCCAAGGCGCTGTCGGCCTCGTTCCTGCCGATCTCGGCGGTGATGATCAACGAGAAGGTCTATCAGGCGCTGATGAGCGAGAGCGACAAGATCGGCACCTGGGGCCATGGCTTCACCTACTCCGGCCATCCGGTCGCCGCCGCCGTCGCCCTCGAGGCGCAGAAGATCTACGACGAGATCGACCTGTTCGGTCACGCCAAGCGCATGAGCCCGGTCTTCACCAAGCACATCCAGTCGTTCGCCAACCATCCGCTGGTCGGCGAGGCGATGAGCGTCGGCATGGTCGGCGCGCTCGAGATCGTGGCCGACAAGAAGACCAAGACGCCGTTCGACCTCGCCACCGTCGGCGCCGGCCTCAGGGTCGCCAACCACGCCCAGGCCCGCGGCCTGTTCGTGCGCAACATGGGCGACCGCGTCGCGATCTGCCCGCCATTGATCATCAACGAGGCCGAGCTCGCCGATCTGTTCGGACGCCTGCACCAGTCGTTCGACGCCGCCCTCGCCGACTTGAAGTCGGAAGGCCACTTCAAGGGCTGACGTGCCAGGCTCCAAGGTGGGCGAAGCGCCCGTCGGCACCAATCAACGCATACGCAACAGGGCGATCTGGGCGGTCGCCTTCTTTGCCGCATCGGTGCCGCCCGCCGTCGTCGGCGTCGGCATCACCAATGCCAGCATCGCGCAGGTCAATGTGGCCACGCCGATAGCCTTCGGCCTGTGGACATTCGGCCTGCTGTTCGCGCTGTGGGCAGCCGTCCCCACCTTGCGCTACTGGGAGCTTCTGCCGCAGTCCACGCGCTGGCTGGGCGCGCTGCCGTTGCTCTCCAGCTCGCTTTTCCTCAGCGCTGCCTTGGTCGTCGTCACCTTCGCCTGACGCCAGTTGCGAATCTCTCGCAACATCACTCACGCTTTGTTGCGACCAAAATGCGTCTGCCGCCGGCCGCAAAGCCGACTAAAATCGCGGCGCCAGGGAGACAGCAGCAGAATGAATTACGAGGCGTTTTTTGCCGACCACCTCGATCGCCTGCGCGACGAGGGACGGTATCGTGTGTTCGCCGAACTGGAGCGCGTCGTCGGCGCCTTCCCGCGCGCGCGCCTGCATCGCGCCGGCGCGGCGGTGCGCGACGTGACGGTGTGGTGCAGCAACGATTACCTCGCCATGAGCCAGCATCCCGCCGTGGTGAAGGCCATGCAGGCCGCCATCGGCGCGCAGGGATCGGGCGCCGGCGGGACGCGCAACATCGCCGGCACCAACACCCTGCACGTGGCGCTCGAGCACGAGCTGGCGCGCCTGCACGAGAAAGACGCCGCCCTCGTCTTCACCTCGGGCTACGTCGCCAACGAGACGACCTTGCAGACCCTGGGCGCGATGCTGCCGGGCTGCGAGATCTACTCGGACTCGTTCAACCACGCCTCGATGATCGCCGGCATCCGCCACTCGGGCGCGGTGCGCAAGATATTCCGCCACAACGACACGGGCCATCTCGAGCAGCTGCTCGCCGCCGCCGACCCCAAGACGCCCAAGATCGTGGCCTTCGAGTCGGTCTATTCGATGGACGGCGACATCTCGCCGATCGAGGCGCTGTGCGACCTCGCCCACCGCCATGGCGCGCTCACCTACCTCGACGAAGTCCATGCCGTCGGCATGTACGGAAATCGCGGCGCCGGCGTGGCCGAGCGCGACGGCGTGCTGGCCAAGGTCGACATCGTCCAGGGCACGCTCGCCAAGGCGTTCGGCGTGGTCGGCGGCTACATCGCCTCGACGGCGGCGACGATCGACTTCATCCGCTCGTGGGGCAACGGCTTCATCTTCTCGACCTCGATGCCGCCCGCGATCGCGGCGGCAGCGCTGGCCAGCGTGCGTCACGTCACCAATCATCCCGAGCTGCGCGTGCGCCACCAGGAACGCGCCGCCACCCTGCAGCGCCGCCTCAAGGCCGCCGGCCTTCCGGTGATGCCGTCGGTCTCGCACATCGTGCCGGTCTCGGTGGGCGACGCCGCGCTCTGCAAGCAGGCGAGCGACCTGCTGCTCGACCGCCATGACATCTATGTCCAGCCGATCAACTATCCGACGGTGCCGCGCGGCACCGAGCGGCTGCGCATCACGCCGACGCCGCTGCACAGTGACGACGACATGACCCGGCTGGTCGCAGCACTCGAGAACGTCTGGCAGGAACTCGGCCTCGGCCGCAAGGTGGCGGCCGAGTAGGCCCTACTCCACAGTCCGCATCGACCACAGGCGCGAGCGCAGGAACACCAGCGCGATCAGGCCCAGTATGGCGATTGCCGGCACGGTGAGTGCCACCTTGTTGCCCCACACCGCCGCCATCGATCCCGCCAGAAAGGCGCCGATCGGGCCGCCGCCGCTCAAGCCGAGCTGGAACAGCGACAGCAGCCGCGCGCGATGGGTCGACGGCGCCACGATCTGGATGATGGTGCGGCTCTGCGTCATGGTGATGCCGGCGCCGATACCCCAGACGAAGTTCAGCGCCACGAACAGCGGGAATGGCGGCAGGGTGGCCAGCGCAATCAGCACCGCCGCGCCGACCGTCACGGCAAGTCCCACCAGGCGACCGCGTAGAGTGAGACGGCGCGCGAGAGCAGCAAAGGCGATCGCCGCCACGATGGTCGCAGCCCAGAAGGCCAGGTTGACGTAGGCCAGCTCGGCCGAGCCGCCGTGGTAATAGTCGCGCACGACCAGCGGCAGCACCGCCATGAACGGGCCGACGTAGAACACGCCGACGCCGAAGTTGAGGAGCAGCACCGGCCAGATCTGATCGGACTGGGCCGCGGCCGACACGCCGGCGGAGACGCTGCGCCAGAACCCGGGATGCTCGGCCGGCGGATGGGGCTTGGGTTCGGGCAGGCGCCACACGGCGACCAGGCCGAGCAGCACCAGGGCCGCGTGCAGGATCAAGAGCGGCGGGGCGCCGATTCGATCGGCCGCGGAGGCACAGGCGATGCCGACCAGCTGGCCGCCGAACTGCAGCGCCGTCGCCAGCGCCACCGCGCGCGGCAGATTGCCGGCGGCGACCATCGGCAGCAGCGCATCGCGCGTCGGCACGGCGAAGGCGCCGATCGAGCCGGCGGCCAAGCCGTAGGCGATCAACAGGGGATAACTGAGGCCGCCCAGCGACAGTACGCCGGCCAGCACCAGCGGCGGCAGGGCGTAAAGCACGTGATAGCGCAGCAACAGCTTGCGCGGGTTGCCGCGATCGGCGGCCAGCCCGCCCAACGGCAGGAACAGCAGCGAAGGTGCCATCAACGCCATCTGGGCGACGCCCACGGCGAAGGCGTCCATGTGCATCACGACCGCCACCAGCCAGGGGAACAGCACCATCTGGATGCCGAGCGGCACGAACCAGGAGCCGAGGCCTACGAGGTAGGCCGCGAAGCCGGAAGAACGGGTTGTCACGGGAAGGGTCGCTTGCCTGTACGAAAGGTGGACTATATCTTGTGTGAGCTTAGTGCCGCTTGCTCATCCAATAGTCAAAGACACAGGCCATGCTTTCCATCCCCCTGGAAGTACGGCGGTGACGGAGCGGAAGACGATGATCCAATTCAATCGCGCCGCCCTGGCGAAGGTCCTGCAGATCCTGGACAGCGGCCACACCGGTGAAGCGCTGGCGGCGGCCAAGCTCGCCTCGGCGATGGTCCGCGAGGCGGGCCTCACCTGGGACGACGTGATCGCCAAGGACCTGCAGGCGCGCGTGGCGGCGGCGGCCCCTGCCCCCGCCCCGACGGTCGGCAGCGGCCCCTTCGGCTACCGCAAGGGCCGCGAACTCTCCCCGCACGAGCAGTTCTTCATGGTGCTGCTCAGCCCGCGCACGCCGGTCGAGCTGAAGCGCCGGTTGCGCGGCTGGGAAACCCGCGTGCTCGACGGCGAGATCACCCCGCAGGAAACCCAGGACCTGCAGGCGATGTACCAGAACTTCGTGGCCTAGCACCGTCAGGCGGCGAGCAGGATGCTCTGCTCGCGCTCCAGCACGCGCTTCACGGCCGGCCGCGCCAGCATGCGGTCCTTCCAGGCGGTGTAGTTCTCGAGCTCGGCCATCGGCAGACCGATGCGCTTGCCCCAGCCGTAGAACACCAGCGCATAGCCGTCGACGACGCTGAACGCGTCGCCCACGAACCACTGCTTGCCGGCCAGGAGACCGTCGATCTCCTTGAGGTTGGCATGGAAGTTGTCGCGGCCAGTCGCCTTCAGATGCTCGTGCACCGCGGTATCGGTGGCGAAGCGCTCGGGCCGGCCGATGTGGGTGAAGTTGGGGTGCACGGTGTTGGAGAACCACGCCATCAGCGAGATCGCACGGGCGCGCTGCACCGGGTCCTTCGGCATGAGCTGCGGGGCATACTTCCCCGCGACGTAGTCGAGGATCGCGGTGTTCTCCACGATCGTGCCGTCGTCGTCGACCAGCGCCGGCACGCGGCCGCGCGGGTTGATCTTGAGGTAGTCCGGCGTCTTCTGCTCGTTCTTGGCGAAAGACAGCGCCTGGCTGTCGAACTTGGCGCCGCTTTCCTCGAGGCCGATGTGCGAGGCCGTCGAGCAGGCGCCGGGGGCGTAATAGAGCTTGAGCATCTTGCGGTCTCCTACAGACGCTGCTCGCGCCCGGTACGGGAGCGCAGCAGGAACTCACGGCCGATCTTCACGCGCGGCTTGCCGTCGTATTCGACGATGTCGGCGGTGGCGTAGGTCTCGCTCCAGTTCGACGGCAGGAACGAGCCGGTGCCGACCACGTCGATCGGCGCCTCGGCCTCGGCCATGACGCGGCACTTGGCCGGGCCGAAGCCCGACGAGGCCACGATCTTGGTCGCCTTGAAGCCCGCCTTGTCGAGTTCGGCGCGCAGATGGTAGATCGCCGCCGCCGACACGCCGGTGCCGACGAGGTATCGGAGCTCTTCCTCGCTGCGGTAGCCGCGGATCGATTCGGGCGAATACTTCTCGAGGACGGCATAGGACGTCGCCGGATCCAGCTCCTCGATGTAGCGGCCGCCGGTCGTGTCGAGGCGGAATGACAGCATGCCCTTGGCCGCCAGCTCGGGAAACCGCCGGCAGACCTCGAGCGAGTCGGAGACCTCGCGCGCGAAGTAATCCGACAGCACCGTCATGGGCTCGCCGGGGAAGGTGTCGTGGAACATCTCGGCGGCGCGCACCGTCGAGCCGGCGTAGCCGATCAGCGCGTGCGGCATGGTGCCGAGGCCCTGGTCGCGGCCGAAGAAGTGCGCGGTCGCATGGGTGGCGTTGCCGATGAAGCCGACGGCGTTGACCTTGCGCTTGGCACGCGCCGAGCCCACCGAGGCGGCATAGGCCATCATCTCGGCCATTTCCTGGCCCGCGCAGTGACGCGCGTCCATGGCGAGGAAGGCCGTCTTCGGCATGTCGGCGCACATGGTCCAGGCGTTGTAGGCCGCCACGCAGGCCGGCCCGAGCTTCTGCAGGAAGATCGTCTCGAGGTCGACGAGGTGGAAGAACGGCCCGGTGATGTACATCATCGGCTCGCCGGCGCCGACCCACTTACCCTCGGCGTAGCGCTGGTCGATCTCGACCGTGGCTTGGCGGTCGGCTGCCATCTCCTTCAGCCAGTCGAGCGCCAGCCGCGGCGCGCAGACCACCGGGCGGCGCATGAAGATGGCGTAGGTCACGCGAGCATCGCCGAACTTGCCGATCACCTGCTTCGTTCGATTGAAGTAGTGATCGGTGAACTGCGCGATCTCGCCGTTTCTTGGATGCGTCATCGGCCCTCCCCGGGCGCTCCACTCCCGCCGCGCGCCCTCAGATCGCCGGGCGCGCCCGCTGGATGGACAGTCGTTCGGACTTGAGCTGCTCGGCGAGCAGGAACGCGAGTTCCAGCGCCTGGCTGGCGTTGAGGCGCGGATCGCACTGCGTCTCGTAGCGCTCGTTGAGATTGTCGACGGTGATGTCGGTCGAGCCGCCGATGCACTCCGTGACTTCCTGCCCGGTCATCTCGAAATGCACGCCACCGGGATGGGTACCCTCGGCGCGGTGCACGGCGAAGAACTCCTTCACCTCTTTCAGGATGTTGTCGAAGTGGCGGGTCTTCTTGCCGTTCGACGCGGTCTCGGTGTTGCCGTGCATGGGATCGCACGACCAGACCACCGACTTGCCGGCCTTCTTCACCGCGCGCACCAGCGGCGGCAGCTTCTCGGCCACGTTGGCAGCACCCATGCGCACGATCATGACGATGCGGCCGGGCTCGTTGGCCGGGTTGAGCGTATCGATCAGCCGGAGCGTGTCGTCGACCGACAGCGACGGGCCGCACTTGAAGCCGAGCGGATTGCGCACGCCCCGCAGGAACTCGACATGCGCGCCGTCGGGCTGGCGCGTGCGGTCGCCAATCCACACCAGGTGGGCCGAGCAGTCATACCAGTCGCCGGTCGTCGAATCGACGCGGGTCAGCGCCTCCTCGTACGGCAGCAGCAGCGCCTCATGGCTGGTGAAGAAGTCGGTCTCGGCGATCTGCGGCGTGGTCGCCGAGGTGAGGCCGCAGGCAGCCATGAAGTTCAGCGTCTCGTCGAGCCGTGCGGCGAGGTCCTCGTACTTGGCCGAGGCCGGCGAGGTGCGCACGAAGTCGAGGTTCCAGCGGTTGACCTCGTGCAGGTCGGCGTAGCCGCCCTGGGCGAAGGCGCGCAGCAGGTTGAGCGTCGCGGCCGACTGGTTGTAGGCCTGCACCATGCGCTCGGGATCGGGGCGGCGCGCCTCGGGCGTGAACTCGAAGCCGTTGACGTTGTCGCCGCGATAGGACGGCAGCTCGACGCCGCCGACCTTCTCGACGTTGGACGAGCGCGGCTTGGCGAACTGGCCGGCCATGCGGCCGAGCTTCACCACCGGCACGCCGGCGCCGTAGGTCAGCACGACGGCCATCTGCAGCAGCACGCGGAACATGTCGCGGATGTTGTTGGCGGAGAAGTCGACGAAGCTCTCGGCGCAGTCGCCGCCCTGCAGGAGGAAGGCCTCGCCGTTGGCGACCTTGGCTAGCGCGCCCTTGAGCTTGCGCGCCTCGCCGGCAAAGACCAGCGGCGGATAGCGGCGCAGGCGGGCTTCGGCGCCGGCCAGGACGGCGGCGTCGGCATAGACCGGCATCTGCTGCACCGGACGGCCGCGCCAGCTCGTGGGCGTCCAGTCGGCGGCACTCGAACTGCGGGACTGCGTCCTCTCGGCCGTGCGAGACGGGCCTTGAATCGCCGTCATCTTCTCCTCCTGCCCCCTGTCCGGCCGAAATGGCCCCTCCGGCCGCCGGGGTGGGTGAACCTATACGCGCTGTGGATGAAATGCCAGATGGCGCCAAACCGCCTTCCGGCATGCGTTTCGCTACTCCGCCGCGGCTTTCCGGGGGGCAGGCTCCGGCCGCGGTGCCCGCATGGTGACGAATTCCTCACCCGCCGTGGGGTGAATGCCCACGGTGGCGTCGAACTGCGCCTTGGTCGCCCCCGCCTTCACGGCCACGGCCAGCCCCTGGATCAGTTCGGCGGCGTCGTCGCCCACCATGTGCACGCCCACGACCTTGTCGGTCGCGGCCTCGACGATCAGCTTCATGAAGGTGCGGTTGTGGCCGCCGGTCAGCGTGTACTTCATCGGTCGGAAGGTCGAGGCGAAGATCCGGACCGCGCCCAGCCGCTGCCGCGCCTCTTCCTCGGTCAGTCCGACATTGGCCATCTCGGGCTGGCAGAACACCGCAGAGGGCACATCGCGATGGTCGGCCTTGCGCGGCTTCTTGCCGAACTCGGTGTCGGCAAAGCAGTGGCCCTCCATGATCGCCACCGGCGTGAGGTTGATCCGGTCGGTGACGTCGCCGACCGCCCACATGTTCGGCGCCGTGGTCTTCGACCATTCGTCGACGGCGATCGCGCCTTTCTTGTCGACCTGCACACCCACCTTCTCGAGTCCGATGCCGGCGGTATTGGCCACGCGTCCGGTGGCATACATGACCAGGTCGGTCTCGATCACCTCGCCCTTCTTGGTGTGCAGGCGGTACGGCGCCTTGCCTCCCCTCGATCCATCTGGGGTGGCTTCGATGCGAACGATCTCGGTCTCCTTGCGGATGACGATGCCGCTCTTCTCCAGGCTCTCGTGGACGAAGGCGCGGCATTCCTCGTCGAAGCCGCGCAGCACGCGGTCGCGCCGAATCACCACGTCGACCTTGGCACCGAGACCGTTGAAGATGCCCGCGAACTCGACGGCGATGTAGCCGCCGCCGACTACGGTGATGCGTTTGGGCAGCGGGTCGGCGATGTGGAACGTCTCGTTGGAACTGATGGCGAACTCGCGGCCGGGAATGTCCGGCATCTCCGGCCGCCCGCCGGTCGCGATCAGGAACTTCGCGGCCGTGACCGTCTCCTTGCCGATCTCGAGCGTGTGACGGTCCATGAAGCGGCCGCGGCCCATGTGGAGCGTGACGCCGGCGTCCTTGAGCAGGCGCAGGTAGAGGACGTTCAGGCGATCGACTTCCCTGGCCACGTTGTCGCGCAGGGTCGCCCACGAATGTTTCGGCGCGAGGCCCGACCAGCCGTAGGCTGCCGCGTCCTCGAACTCGTGCGCGAACTTCGAGCCGTAGACCATCAACTTCTTGGGCACGCAGCCGCGGATCACGCAGGTCCCGCCGACGCGGAAGTCCTCGCAGATGCCGACCTTGGCGCCGTAGGCCGCCGACATGCGCGAGGCGCGCACGCCGCCTGAGCCGGCGCCGATGACGAAGAGCTCGTAGTCGTATGCCATGGACTGTCGCTCCGGGAACAAAACCTCAACACGGTCACAATTCGGTCGCCGCTCCGACTATATCGGCCCTTAAACGCGCCGGTAAGGAGAACGACGCGTGTGTTTTTGTTCTCCTATACAACCTAAAGGACACGTACGATGATGAAGCTCGTCTCCCTGGCCCTCGCCCTTCTCGTCTCCCTGCCCGCGCTGGCCGCGCCCGGCGACCCCGACCCCGGCAAGGCCCCGCCCGCCCGCGAACGGACGTCGGCCCTGATGCGCTACGATACCAACAAGGACGGCATCGTCGACCGCACCGAGTGGGCGGCGGGCCAGGAGGCGCGCTTCCGGTTGCTCGACACCAATGGCGACGGCCGCCTCACCAAGGACGAGCTGTTCGTCGGCAACGGCACGCCACCCAATGACAGCCAGATCCGCAGCCAGGCGACGTATTTCCGGCTACTCGACACCGACAAGGACGGCACCGTCAGCAAGGCCGAGTTCATGGCCCAGGCCGAGCGCAACTTCGCGCGCTGCGACCTCGACAAGGACGGCCGCATCAGCACCGCCGAATGCCGCCAGGCGCTGCGCCGCAAACCGGTCCAGCCGGTGAGCACCGACCGCTGACTCAGAGAGGCCGCCGGACCGACCGGCGGCCTTTCTCTCTCGATTGTCGAATCGATCGATCAGGTGCTCTCGGCGTGCATGACCTCGCCGAACAGGTCCCATGTCTCGCCCTTGAAGCGGGCAAGCTGGACGGCCTGGATCGGATAGAAGTCGGTGGCGCTGGTGCTGATCGTGATGCCCGGCAGCAGCATCGGGTTGGTGTAGTTCTTGAAGCTCGCCGCCTGCTTCATGACGTTGGCGCGCGTGAGGTTGTCGCCGCAGCGCTTCAACGTCTCAACCATCAGCGACGCCACCGAGAAGGCGAAGGTGTAGTTCGCGTCCGAGGTGCTGGCACTCGGCATATTCTTGGCCATCCACGCCCGCCAGATCTTCATGTCCTCCGCGCTGTCCCACTGCTTGTCGGTCGGGTCCTTGAGGTAGGCCGCGGTGTAGATGCCCTGGCTGTTGTCGAGGCCGGCCGGCTTCAGCGTGGCAGCCACCGAGGCCGACACGTTGGCCAGATAGTGCACGGGCTTCCAGCCGAGGTCGGCGGACTTGCGAATCGCCTGGGCCGCGAACTTCGGGATCGAGATGTTGAAGAACGCCGTCGCGCCCGAGTCCTTGAGCTGGATGATCTGCGAGTCGACGGTCGGATCGGTCGGCTCATAGGTCACGTGCTTGACGATGCGGCCGACCTCCTTGCCGAGACCCTCGCGGAAGCCGTTGTAGTAGTCCTTGCCGAAATCGTCGTTCTGCATCATCACGCCGATCTTGGTGTCCTTGCTGTTGGCGAGCAGATGCTTGGCGTAGATCGCGCCTTCGGTGTGATAGTCGGGCTGGTAGCCCATGGTCCACGGGAAGTGCTCGGGATCGCCCCACTTCGACGCCCCGGTCGAGATGTAGAGGTGCGGCACCTTCTTCTGGTTGACGTACTTGTGGATCGCCGTGTTGGTCGGCGTGCCCAGCGTCTGGAACAGCAGCAGGACCTTTTCCTGCTCGACGAGCTGGCGCACGCACTCGACGGCCTTGGGCGGCGAGTAGCCGTCGTCGAGCGAGATGAAGGTGACCTTGCGGCCGTTGATGCCGCCGGCTTCGTTCACCGACTTGAAGAACGCCTGGTGCGCCAGGCCGATCACGCCGTAGGCCGAGGCCGGCCCGCTGTAGGGGCAGCAATGACCGATCTTGATCTCCTTGTCGGTCGCGCCGTCGTCGTAGGTCTTCTGCGCGAACGCCGTGGACGATGTGGAGATAATGGCGGCGGACGAAACGCCGCCGATGAAACTACGCCTGTTGGTCTTCAACGCTTCCTCCGTTTGGTTTTTCGTTTGGCGGAAACAAGCGTTGCCCGGAAACCGCCTTGTGGAAAGGACTAACTTGCAGGCGGCGGGCACAAAGCAAAGAAGGCCGCCGGGATCGCCGGCGGCCTTTTCACGTGTCGAAAGATCGCGATCAGGTGCTTTCGGCGGCCATGACCTCGCCGAACAGATCCCAGGTCTCGCCCTTGAAGCGCTGAAGCTGGACCGACTGGATCGGATAGAAGTCGGTGGCGCTGGTGTTGACGGTGATGCCCGGCAGCAGCAGCGGCACGCGCAGCTTCTGGAAGCTGGCGGCCTGCTTCATGACGTTGGCGCGCGTCAGGGTGTCGCCGCAGTTCTTCAGCGTCTGGTGCATCAGGAACGACACCGAGTAGGCATAGATGTAGTTGGCGTCGCCGGCGTTGGCGCCCGGCATGTATTTCGCCAACCACGCGCGCCACGTCTTCATCTCGGCATCGTCGTCCCAGCGCTTCTCCGTCGGATCCTTGAGATAGGCCGCCGTGACGATGCCCTGGGCGTTGTCGAAGCCGGCGGGCTTCATCACCGACGCCACCGACGCCGAGACGTTGGTCAGGTACTGCGCCGGCTTCCAGCTGATGTCGGCTGCCTTGCGGATCGCCTGCGCGGCGAACTTCGGCGTCGCCACGTTGAAGAACACGTTGGCGCCGGAGTCCTTGAGCTGGATGATCTGCGAGTCGACCGTGGGATCGGTGACCTCGTAGGTCGCCAGCTTCACGATCGCCTTGGCGTTGTCGCCGAGACCTTTCTTGAAGCCGTCGACATAGTCCTTACCGAAGTCGTCGTTCTGCATCAGGATGCCGATCTTGGCGTCCTTGACGTTGGCCAGGATGTGCTTGGCGTAGATCGCGCCCTCGGTGTTGTAGTCGGGCTGGTATCCCATGGTCCACGGGAAGTCCTTGGGCTTGCCCCACTTCGACGCGCCGGTGGCGACGTAAAGCTGCGGCACCTTCTTCTGGTTCATGTACTTCTGGATCGCCGTGTTGGACGGCGTGCCGAGCGTGTTGAAGCACAGCAGCACCTTGTCCTGCTCGACGAGCTGGCGCACGACCTCGACCGTCTTGGCCGGGCTGTAGCCGTCGTCGAGGGTGATGAAGTTGATCTTGCGGCCGTTGATGCCGCCTTGGTCGTTGACCATCTTCCAGTAGCCTTCGATGCCCTTGCCGATCACGCCATAGGCGGAGGCCGGGCCGCTGTAGGGGCCGCAGTGACCGATCTTGATCTCCTTGTCGGTCGCGCCGTCGTCGTACTTCTTCTGTGCGAACGCTGAGCTGGAACCGGACAACACTGCGGCAGCCGACACGCCGCCGATGAACTTACGCCTGTTGGTATTCACTTTACCCATGCCTCCCATGTTTGTGGCACCGGACTTTCCCAAGGAATAGCGGCGGCGAGAAGGCCCAAAACGCCGCCCAAATCGCGCTGCGGGCTCCTCCAAAAAAATCGCGGCTCATGAGGATTGCCCCCAAAGCCCGCTGCCATCGGCATCCGTGGCCAATCCTCATGAGGCTCATGAGCCTCATGAAATTCAGGCGGCCATCGCTCTCAAAAAAAAGCGCTCCTCGCGAGGATTTCGCCAAAACCTTGGCCCGCCTGGACCGAAGGCCATTCCTCGCGAGCCTCGCGAGCCCGGCGCTCACCCACGCCCCCTCTCCACTCCGTCCAAGGGAGGGATCACCGACGGTTTACCGGTTTTAAAACCGCGTTCGCACGCCTCGGCCTAGATCGTTGATTCGTCTCGATTCCCAGCAAATGTAAACCGCGATAAACCGCACCTAAACCGTCGATAAACCGTTCACCGATCGTCGAGTCGCCGACGCGCCTGCGCCGCCGCGCGCGAATCGACACGTCGCTCTCCATCTCCGCAGAGGGCGAATCGCCCGACTCTTCGTCGATCGTGGCGATGTCGATGGTAGCTGTCCGATCGATCGACATCGTCTGCTCTCGCGAATGATTTTGAGATCGTGTGAACGTCCACATGCCAATCACCATAGGCATGTTCAGCGGAAACACCCATCTTGGTCGTTATCACCGACATATCGTTGATCTGCCTGGAACGAATGCGAGCCGGCGTTCTGCTTTCCGACCTCGCCTTGAAGGCAGATGACCCAGATCGGCCGCATAATTTCCTCGCCCCTCGCGGCGGGAAGAAGAAATGAAAAAGGCCGCCCGTCGGCGGCCTTTCCCGGTTGAACGCCCGTTGCGGGCTGCTCGAGGCTCAGGAACTCTCGGCGTGCATGACCTCGCCGAACAGGTCCCAGGTCTCGGCCTTGAAGCGCTGAAGCTGGACGGCCTGGATCGGGTAGAAGTCGGTCGGGCTGGTATTGACGAAAATGCCGGGCAACAGCAGCGGCACCCGGAATTTCTGGATGCTGGTGGCCTGCTTCATCAGGTTTGCGCGGGTGAGCGTGTCGCCGCAGCGCTTCAGCGTCTCGTGCATCAGGGTCGAGACGGCGTAGCCGTAGATGTGGTTGGCATCGCCCTTGTTGGCGCTCGGCATGTTCTTGTCCATCCAGGCGCGCCAGGCGTTCATCTCGTCGTCTTTGTCCCACTGGTGGTCGGTGGCGTCCTTCAGGTAGGCCGCCGTGATGACGCCCTGGGCGTTGTCGAAGCCGGCCGGCTTCATGACCGCCGCGACCGAGGCCGAGACGTTCACGACGTATTGCGCCGGCTTCCAGCCGAGGTCGGCGGCCTTGCGGATCGCCTGGGCCGCCGCCTTCGGCGCGCAAATGTTGAAGAACACGTTGGCGCCCGAGTCCTTGAGCTGGATCACCTGGCTGTCGACAGTCGGATCGGTCACCTCGTAGGTCACGGTCTTGATGATCCGGCCCGTCTCCTTGCCGAGGCCCTCCTTCATGCCGTCGAGATAGTCGCGGCCGAAGTCGTCGTTCTGCATCAGGATGCCGATCTTGGCGTCCTTGATGTTGGCCAGGATGTGCTTGGCGTAGATCGCGCCCTCGGTGTGGTAGTCGGGCTGGAAGCCGATCGTCCACGGAAAGTTCTTGGGATCGCCCCACTTCGATGCGCCGGTGGCGACGAAGAGCTGCGGCACCTTCTTCTGGTTCATGTACTTGTGGATCGCGGTGTTGCACGGCGTGCCGAGCGGCTGGAACAGCGCGAAGATCTTGTCCTGCTCGACGAGCTGGCGGACGACCTCGACGGTCTTGGGCGGCGAATAGCCGTCGTCCATCGACAGGAACGTCACCTTGCGGCCGTTGATGCCGCCGGCGGCGTTGACGACCTTCCAGTAGGTGTCGATCGTCTTGCCGATCGCGCCGTAGGACGAGGCCGGGCCGCTGTAGGGATTGGTGTTGCCGATCTTGATCTCGGTATCGCTCGCACCGTCGTCGTATTTCTTCTGGCCGAAGGCCGCGGCCCCCGGAAACATCGCGGCAGCCGAAGCGGTGCCGATGAACGTACGCCTATTGGTTTTCATGTTTTTTCCTCCCTGTATCAGGCCCCGGACTGTCTCCTGAAAAACCCGCCGGGGGAAGGCCCTCGCACCCACCTGCGTCAAAAGAGAAGGGCCGCCCCGACCGCGGCCCCCTCCCCCTAAAGCCCGTGCAATCAGCTGCTTTCGGCGTGCATGACCTCGCCGAACAGTTCCCAGGTCTCGCCCTTGAAGCGTTGCAACTGGACGGCCTGGATCGGATAGAAGTCGGTGGCGCTGGTGCTGACGGTGATCCCCGGCAGCAGCAGCGGCACCCGGAAGTTGTGGAAGCCCGCCGCCTGCTTCATCAAGTTGGCGCGCGTCAGCTCGTTGCCGCAGCGCTTCAGCGTCTCGTGCAGCAGCGTCGAGACCGCATAGCCGTAGATGTGGTTGGCGTCGGCCTTGTTGGCGCCGGGCATCCACTTGTCCATCCACGCCCGCCACGTCTTCATCTCGGCGTTGTCGTCCCACTGATGGTCGGTGGCGTCCATGATGTAGGATGCCGTGATGATGCCCTGGGCATTGTCGTAGCCGGCCGGCTTCATCACCGCGGCGATCGAGACCGAGACGTTGTTGAGATAGTGCGCCGGCTTCCAGCCGATGTCGGCGGCCTTGCGGATGCCCTGGGCCGCCGCCTTGGGACCCGAGGCGTTGAAGAACACGTTGGCGCCGGAGTCCTTGAGCTGGATGATCTGGCTGTCGACCGTCGGATCCGTCGCCTCGAAGGTCACGACCTTGACGATCCGCTTGATGTCCTTGCCGAGGCCCTCCTTGAGGCCGTCGAAATAATCGCGGCCGTAATCGTCGTTCTGGTGCAGCACGCCGATCTTGGCGTCCTTGACGTTGGCCAGGATGTGCTTGGCGTAGATCACCGCCTCGGTATGGTAGTCGGGCTGGAAGCCCATCGTCCACGGGAAGTGCTGCGGATCGCCCCATTTGGACGCGCCGGTCGCGACGAAGAGCTGCGGCACCTTCTTGGTGTTCATGTACTTGTGAATGGCCGTATTGCACGGCGTGCCCAGCGACTGGAACAGGGCGAAGATCTTGTCCTGCTCGACGAGCTGGCGGACGACCTCGACGGTCTTGGGCGGACTGTAGCCGTCGTCCATCGACAGGAACGTCACCTTGCGGCCGTTGATGCCACCGGCTTCATTGACGCTCTTCCAGTAGGTGGCGATGGTCTTGCCGATCGCGGCATAGGCCGACGCCGGCCCGCTGTAGGGATTGGTGTTGCCGATCTTGATCTCGGTGTCGCTCGCACCGTCGTCGTACTTCTTCTGACCGAACGCGACTGTGCCGGGCAGCAATGCGGCGGCCGATGCGCCGCCGATGAATGTGCGCCTGCTTGTCTTCACGCTTTTCCTCCTGCTGGACGTTCGCAAAGGAAGGCCGCCGACCGGCGGCCTTCCCTCCCGAACGATGGTGATCAGCTGCTCTCGGCGTGCATGATGTCGCCGAACAGCTCCCAGGTCTCGCCCTTGAAGCGGGAAAGCTGGACTGCCTGGATCGGATAGAAGTCGGTTGGGCTGGTGCTGACGGTGATCCCCGGCAGCAGCAGCGGAAGCTTGAAATTGTGGTGGTTGGCGGCCTGATGCATCAGGTTCTCGCGCGTCAGGTCGTCGCCGCACTTCTTCAGCGTCTCGTGCATCAACGCCGAGACCGAGTAGGCGAACACATTCGACGCGTCCTGCAGGCTGGCGCCCGCGTTGTACTTGCCCATCCACGCGACCCACGACTTCATGTCGGGATGGCTGTCGAACTGCTTGTCGGTCGGATCCATCAGGTACAGGGCGGTGATCACGCCCTGAACGTTCTCGAAGCCGGCCGGCTTCATCGCCGAGGCGACGCTCGACGACACGTTGTTCAGATAGATCGCCGGCTTCCAGCCGATGTCGCCCGCCTTGCGCATGGCCTGGGCGGCGAACTTCGGGATGGCAATGACGAAGAAGGCATTGGCCCCGGAATCCTTGAGCTGGATCACCTGGCTTTCGACCGTCGGATCGGTCGTCTCATAGGTTACGTGCTTCGTGACCTTGTCGGCGTCCTTGCCAAGGCCTTCCTTGAAGCCGTTCCAGTAGTCCTTGCCGAAGTCGTCGTTCTGCATCAGCACGGCGATCTTCGGATTCTTGACGTTGGCCAGCAGGTGCTTGGCGTAGATCACGCCCTCGGTGTGGTAGTCGGGCTGGAAGCCCATGGTCCACGGGAAATTCTTGGGGTCGCCCCACTTCGAAGCGCCGGTGGCGACGAACAGCATCGGCACCTTCTTCTGGTTCATGTACTTGTGGATTGCCGTGTTGCACGGCGTGCCGAGCGTATTGAAGGTGCACAGCACCTTGTCCTGCTCGACGAGCTGGCGAATGCACTCGACGGTCTTGGGCGGCGAGTAGCCGTCGTCCAGGCTGATGAAGTTCACCTTGCGGCCGTTGATGCCGCCCTGCTCGTTGACGCTCTTCCAGTAGGCCTGGATCGTCTTGCCGATCACGCCGTAGGACGAGGCTGGACCGCTGTACGGGTTGGTGTGGCCGATCTTGATCTCGGTATCACTCGCCCCGTCGGAATACTTCTTTTGCGCGAACGCTACACGGTTACCCGAAAGCACTGCTGCGGCCGAGGCTCCGGCCACGAAGGTACGCCTGCTGGTCTTCATGATTGGACTCCCTATTGTCAGATCACGCCATGGACTCCCCTTACGCTGAAACAAAAACGCTGTAGCTCAGCCGCGGCGCAGGCGCCGGACCAGGATGTAGACGCCGCCGACAATGCCCTGCGGCATCAGGTACATCAGGATGATCAGCAGCAGTCCGAAGATCGTGTAGGCGGACAGGTCGAACTGCAGGCCGAGGTCGTTCTTGATGTAGGTCGAGATCGCCTGCGCCGAGTTGTCGACCAGCACATAGAAGATGCCGCCGACCACCGAGCCGACGAGCGAGCCGACGCCACCGACCACGAGGCCGATCAGGAACTTGATCGACAGGAAGATGTTGAACGAATCGGGCGCCACGAAGGCGATCGCCGAGGCCGAGAGGGCGCCGGCGATGCCGGTGTAGGCTGCGCTGATGCCGAAGGTCACCGTCTTGTAGCGCGCCGTGTTGATGCCCATCGTGTCGGCCGCCATGTAGTGGTCGCGGATCGCCATCATTGCGCGGCCGCTGCGGCTGTTCAGCATGTTGTTGGCGGCCCAGAACAGCACGACCATGGTGACCAGGCAGTAGTAATAGAGCCACTGGTCCTCGTTGAGCGGCAGGTCGAACGGCACCTCGGGCTTGTTGAGCACGATGCCCTGCACGCCGCCGGTCAGGTCTTCCAGCCACTTGTACTTCAGTATCTGCGGCACCGAGAGCGCCAGCGCGAAGGTCGCCAGCGCCAGGTAATGCCCCTCGAGCTTGAGCGCCGGCTGGCCGAACAGGTAGCCGACGACGAAGCAGACGACCGCCGCCGCCGGCAAGGTCGCGTAGTAAGGCACGTTCAGCTTGTCCATCAGGATCGCCGCCGTGTAGGCGCCGACGGCATAGAAGGCACCGTGGCCGAGCGAGATCTGGCCGTTGAAGCCGGTCAGCAGGTTCAGCCCCAGCACCGCGATCGCCGCGATGATCATCGTGCTGACGAGAAACAGCCGGTAGTTCGAAATGACGTCCGGGAACACCGGCCCGAGCAGCGGCAAGCCGAAGGCCAGGATCAGCACCACCCACAGCCATTTCTTGGGAAATGCCGGCATGTCAGACCCTCTTCACGACCACGCGGCCGAAAATGCCCGCGGGCTTCACGGTCAGCACGAAGATCACGATGATCAGCGCCACCGTGAGTTTCTCGCCGTTGCCGATGATGTAAACGCCGGTCGTCTTCTCGATCATGTTGCCGACGTAGGCGACCATGTTCTCGAGCACGCCAACGATGAAGCCGCCGACCACGGCACCGCCGGGATTGCCGATACCGCCCACCAGGGCGGCGGCGAAGGCGTAGAGCAGGATGCCGCTCATCATGTTGGGATCGAGGTAGACGATATGCGCGACCATGATGCCTGCGACCGCGCCGATCGCGGCGGCCAGGCCCCAACCGAGCGCCAGCATCCAGTCGACCCTGACGCCGACCAGGCGGGCCATCTGCGGGTTCTGCGCCGCCGCACGCATGGCCAGTCCAAGCGGCGTGTAGCGGAAGAACAGAAACAGCAGGCCGAGCACGACCAGCGTCACGACGACGACGCCGAGCTGGTGCGGGCCGATCACGCCGGCGAAGCCGAAGGTCGACTTGGGAAACGGCGAGGGGAATTCCTTGATCAGGTAGCTCCAGATAGCGCCCGCCATCGAGTTGCAGATTGCCAGCAGGCCGATGAAGACGACGACCACGGACAGCACCGGCGCGTTGTGCAACGGTCGCAGGATTACCCGCTCGATGATGACGCCGAGCACGAACGACGCCAGCACCGCGAGAATGAACGCGACCCAGAAGTTCAGTCCCCAGTTCATCAGCTGCCAGCTGATGTAGGTGCTGAACATCGCCATCTCGCCCTGGGCGAAGTTGAGATGGTCGGTCGAGACGTAGATCATCACCAGCGCAAGCGCCACGCAGGCATAGATCGCGCCGTTGGCGAGGCCGGACGCGAGCTGCTCTAGGAGCTGTTCCATTTCCTGTCTGCCTCAGTAGCCAAGGTAGGATTTACGGATGTTCTCGTCGTTCTTCACGACTTCGGCGCGGTCGGCCATGACGACGCGGCCGGTCTCCAGCACGTAGGCGTAGTCGGCGAGGTTGAGCGCCAGCGCGGCATTCTGCTCGACCAGCAGGATGCTCACCTTCTCCTCCTCGTTGATGCGCTTCAGAATCTTGAAGATCTCGACCACGATCAGCGGTGCGAGGCCAAACGACGGCTCGTCGAGCAGCATCAGGCGCGGCTTCAGCATCAGCGCGCGGGCGATCGCCAACATCTGCTGCTCGCCGCCCGACAGGGTGCCGGCCTGCTGCGCCAGGCGCTCCTTGAGGCGCGGGAAGTAGCTGAAGACGCGGTCGAGCTCGACCTTGACTGCCTGCTTGTCCTTGCGGGTGTAGGCCGCGATGCGCAAGTTCTCGTCGACGGTCAGCGTGGTGAAGGTGCCGCGGCCCTCGGGCACATGGGCGATGCGCTGGCGGACGATCTCCTCGGTCGGCTTGCCGGCGATGTCCTTGCCGGCGAAGCGGACCGTGCCTTCGGTGCGTACCATGTTGCACAGCGCGCGGAGCGTCGTCGTCTTGCCGGCGCCGTTCGCTCCCAGCAGCGTGGTGATGCCGCCCTCGGCGATTTCGAAGTTGAGGTCGTAGAGGACCTGGGTCTTGGCGTAGAAGGCCTTGAGCGCCTTCACTTCGAGCAGCGCGGCCATCACGAGGTCCCCAGATAGGCGCGGATCACTTCCGGATCGCGCTGCACTTCCGCCGGCGTGCCGTCGGCGATCTTCTTGCCGAAGTCGATGGCGACGACCTTGTCGGAAACCGACATGACGAGGCTCATGTGATGCTCGACCAGGAGCACGGTGACGTGCTGCAGGTCGCGAACGCGCTTGATCTGGGCCTTGAGCGTCTCGACCTCCTCGTGATTGAGGCCGGCCGCCGGCTCGTCGAGCAGCAGCAACTTGGGGCTCGAGGCCAGCGCGCGCGCCAGTTCGACCCGCTTGCGGATCGGGAACGGCAGCGGGCCCGCCATCGCGTTGGTGAACGGCACGAGATCCATGAACTCGATCAGCTCGTGCGCGCGCTTGGCGATCTGCGCCTCTTCCGGCGCAACCTTGGGCAGCTTGAAGGCGTTCTCGAAGAAGCTGGTCGAGCTGCGGCTGTGGCAACCGACCTTGACGTTGTCGAGCACCGTCAGGCGATCGAACAGGGCCACGTTCTGGAACGTCCGGCCGATGCCGATCTCGGGGATGGCGTGACGTGGCCGCTTCAGGATCGACTGGTTTTCGAACAGAACGTCGCCGCCGTTGGGCGTGTAGAGGCGGCTCAGGCAGTTGAAGAGCGTGGTCTTGCCGGCGCCGTTGGGGCCGATCAGTCCGGCGATCTGGCCGGGAAAAACATCGAACGTCACGCCATCAAGGGCGACGATGCCGCCGAAGCGGACGGAAACGTTGCGCACGCTCAGCAGCGGCGCGGCGCTGGATGGGGTCGGTCCTGCCATGATCACGTTCGTTCCGCGGGCGAACGCAAACAACACGCCCAATCCGCGAAATTACCCTTGCCTCCCAAGTACTTGCGGCCCTTCTGTGGAGCCGGCTTGACCGGCACGATGACCGATCCCGCAAGGCGACGCAACTCAAATGGCGTTGCGCCACTCTGTGGGCGCAATTGCGCCGCAGGGGGGTAATCGCGCTCACCCCGTTGACAGACAGCGCGTCGCCGCCGATACGAATTTCCCCTTCGAAAACATGCGGACCCGCCGCCGATGAATCGTTTTCTCTCTCTCCTCGTTGTTGCCGCAGCCGTTGTGGCTCTCCCCGCGGCCGCTCAGACTCCTCCGGCGAAACCGGCCACGCCGCCCGCCGCCAAGAGTCCGGCGCCGGCGACCACGCCTCCCGCTGGCGCTCCCGCCGCGGCTGCTCCAGCCGCGAACCCCACCGCGGCACCCCCGCCGGTGCCCCTGCCAGCGTGGTTTCACGAGATCGACACCGCCAACAAAGGTGAGGTCACCCGGACGGAGTTCCTGAAGTACCGCATGAAGACCTTCGAGCAGCTCGACGCCAACAAGGACGGCAAGCTGACGCTCGAGGAATTCCTCAAGGTCGCCGAGCCGCCATTCTCGACCGACGGCCCGAACGTGCCGCCGCTGGCCGAACGCCAGGCGCGCGCGCGCGCCGACTTCGAGAACGTCGACACCAACCGCGACGGCACCGTCGAGCGCGCCGAGGTCGAGGCGGTGGTCCAGAGCGAGTTCAACCAGTACGACACGGATCGCGACAACAAGATCACCGAACCGGAGCTGCGCCTGATCGTGCAGCGCGCGCTCCAGCGCGAGGTGACGGAGCGCCAGCAGGCGGACGCTCGTCGGCGCCAGGAGATGATGACGATCAACGATTTCCTCGACCTGCAGCTGCGCAGCGCCGACCAGCTCGACAAGAACAACGACGGCAAGATCAGCCAGGCGGAATATGCCGCCGTCGCGGGTCCGGCGGACGGGCCGCAGGCCCAGGGCCTGCCGCCGTTCGAGCTGCGCCGCAAGATCGCGATGATCAAGTTCGGCGAGATCGACGCCAACAAGGACGGCGTTCTCGACCGCGTCGAGCTCACCGCCCATGCCGTCGAGCAGTTCATGAAAATGGACCTCAACAAGGACCACTTCCTGACCCCCGATGAATTCAAGAAGGCCCAGGAGGCGGAGTCGGCCAAGCTCAAGGCCATCGTCCAGACGCTGATGCCGGCCCAGCCGCCGCGTCCGGCTCCGGCCCAGCCGCGTCCGGCCCAGCCGCAACAGCAGCAGGCCCCGCCGGGCCTTTCGCCCGGCCTGCCGCAAGGCACGCGTTAGAGCATATTCCGTTCGGCTGAAATCAGCCGGACGGAATGTGCCCGGTGCAACTAAGGTCTGCCGTCGAAGCGCTTCCGATTTGATGGAACCGCGAGCGGTTCCATCAAATCGGAAATCGCGCTAGGCGATCGACGCCGTAATCGGCCTCCGCGCCAGTCCGAACGCGAGCAGCGCCAGTCCCGCAAGGCCGGCGGCGATGCGGACGAGAAGCAGCCACGCGAGCGGGCTTTCCAAAGCCTGCACCGTCGCGCCCGGCGCCAGCGGCCCGAGCACCAGGTCGGCGCCGCACGCCTTGACCTGCAACCGCCCGCCGTTCGCCTGGTAGGTCACGGGCCCGACGGGACCGTTGGGGATGCGGATGTAGAGCGTGGTGACGGCGATGCCCTTTTGCACGTCGCTGAAGCGAACGCGCGTGGCGTTGCTGTCGCACGCCCTCGGCAGACCCGCGTAGTCCGGCATATACTCGCGCCGTCCCCAGACCGCATTCCGCGTCGCGTAGTCGCGCAGCTCGCTCGCATCGTCGGGAGCCGTTACGGAGTACCCGACTGCCGCCGGCGCACCGCCGAGCAGGATCACGAGCGCGTTGGCGGTCGACAGAAGCGCGATGGCCGCCATGACGCCGCGTAGCGCCGGCACTCTCGCCTCCCCCGCGGCCAGCAGCGCCCCGAAGCCGATGAAGGCGGCTGGCAGCATCAGGCGCCAGACAAAAAGAGAATGATGCAGGAGCGGGACCTCGACCGCGATGCCGCGCAGCAAGGTCGTCTGAATCAGCATCGTCAGGACGAAAATCGCCGCCAGCATCCAGAGCCGCCACGGCGAGGGTGACCGAAATCCGACTGCCACCACGAGCACCGCGAGAGGCAGGCAGATGCCGAGGGTCCGCATGTGCCGCCGCGACAGCAGGTCGGGAAGGGACAGGAAGGTGTCCGCGAAGCCGACCGGCAACGCCGTCAGCCCGAGGATCGCTCCCTTGTAGACGAAGGGCGGCAACCAGAACGGTGCGCCGAGCGCGACGGCGATCGCAAATGGCGCCGCGCACCGCCACATGACCCTGCCCGCCGCCTCTCGAGACAGGCCAACGGCAACGATCAGCGAGCAGACGAAGCCATGGGCGAAGACGACGGGATGCATCGACAGTTGCAGGAGCAGAAGCGCCGTCAGCACCCGTTTGCGGCCCGGCGACATCATGGCGACGACGACCCACGGCACCAGCGCGTAGACCCAGATCTCGGCCAGCGCGCTTCTTTGCGTCCACAGGCCAAGGACATAGTTGGCGCCCACGAACAGGATGGCGGCGAGATAGCGCTGGCGAAGGGCCGCGCGCCTATCGCGTCCATCCGGCAGGCTTTCGACCACCCGGCTCACGCCCAGCGCGAGGATGAGGAACGTCACGCAAAGCGAAAGCGTAACCGACAGATGGCCGGACAGGCCGATCAGGTCGAGAACGGCCGGCAGCAGATACGGGCTGAAGCCGTAGAAGACGAATACCGGCAGGCTGTCGCCGGCGGCGGTATCCGACACGAGCAGGCTCACGGCACCGCTCCGTATCTGGTCGGCAATGACGATCGTGCGATAGATGTGGATTTCGATATCTTCGCCGGACGAGCAGACGATGTTCACGAGCCACACGGCGATCACGCACCAGAATGCCCGCCCCATCCGGCCGCGGGCGAAGCTCACGGCGAACAGGACGCCGAACAGCGCCGTCAACGAAAGGTAAAGGACGACCACGACCGGATGGGCAGCCGCCAGCAGCCGATACGCCTCGGACCACGCGGTGAACTTGTCGAGAAGCGCGCCCATCCCGCCGGTTCCGTCGCTATTCGACCGTCACGCTCTTGGCGAGGTTGCGGGGCTGATCGACGTCGGTGCCCTTGGCGACCGCCGCGTAGTACGCCAGAAGCTGGACCGGCACGCTGTAGAGGATCGGCGCCACCACGGGATCGACCGTCGGCAGGACGATCGCCGCCGCCGCGTGATGGCCAAGACGTGCATTGCCCGCCTTGTCGCTCAACAGCACCAGCTTGCCGCCGCGCGCCTTCACCTGCTCGAAGTTGGACGCGATCTTGTCGAAGATGGCATCGGTCGGCGCCACCACCACGACCGGCACGCTCTCGTCGATCAAGGCGATCGGCCCGTGCTTCATCTCGCCGCCGGCATAGCCCTCGGCATGGATGTAGGAAATCTCCTTGAGCTTCAGCGCCCCTTCCATCGCCACCGGATAGGAAGAGCCGCGGCCCATGTAGAGGACGTCGCGCGCCTCGGCGAGGATGTCCTCGGAGATGCGCCGATACTGCGCCTCCATGTTGACCGCCTCGTTGACGTGCGCGGGCAGCTCGATCAGCGCATGGGCCAGCCGCTCCTCGTCGGCGCGCGACAGCACCCCGCGCGCGCGGCCCGCCGCGATCGCCGCCGACAGCAGCACGACGAGCTGTGTGGTGAAGGCCTTGGTCGAGGCGACGCCGATCTCGGGACCGGCCAGCGTCGGCAGCACGACGTGCGATTCGCGCGCGATGGCGCTCTCCGGCACGTTCACGACCGACAGGATCGTCTGCTTGTTCGCCTTGGCATAGCGCAGCGCCGCCAAGGTATCGACAGTCTCTCCCGACTGGGAGACGGCGATGCACACGCCGCCCTCGGCCATCGGCGGCTCGCGATAGCGCAGCTCGGAGGCAACTTCTGTCTCGACCGACAGCCGCGCCAGCTTCTCGAACCAGTACTTGGCAACCATGCAGGCGTAATAGGCTGTGCCGCACGCCGTCATGGTGATGCGGCTCACCTTGTTCCAGTCGAACGGCAGCGCCGGCAGGCTGACCGAGCGCGTCGCCGGATCGAGGTATGTCTGCAAGGTGTCGCCGATCACCGTCGGCTGCTCGTAGATTTCCTTGAGCATGAAGTGGCGGTAATTGCCCTTGCCCATCATCGCGCCCGAGATGCCGCTCTGGCGGATCTCGCGCTTCACTTCCTTGGTGCCCTGGAAGATCGTGGCGCCCTGGGCGTTCAGCACGACCCAGTCGTCGTCCTCGAGATAGGTGACCCACCTGGTGAAGGGCGCCAGCGCCAGCGCGTCGGTGCCGATGTACATTTCGCCGTCGCCGTAGCCGACGGCGAGCGAGCTGCCGCGCCGCGCGCCCATCAGTATGTCGTGACGGCCGCTGAACAGCACGACCAGCGCGAAGGCACCGCGCAGGCGCGCCATCGCCTTGCCCATCGCCGCTTCCGGCGACATCTGCTGCTCGAGATAGGACGTGAGAAGCTGGGCCACGACCTCGGTGTCGGTGTCGCTCTCGAAGCGCTTGCCCGCGGCGGTAAGCTCGTCCTTCAGCTCCTGGAAGTTCTCGATGATGCCGTTGTGCACGATGGCGACACGGTCGGTGGCGATCGGATGGGCGTTGCGCTCGCTGGGCTTGCCGTGCGTGGCCCAGCGCGTGTGGCCGATGCCGATCGTGCCGGGCAGACCCTTTTCCGCCAGCCTCGCCTCGAGGTTGACGAGCTTGCCTTCGGCCCGCCGTCTTTCGATATGGCCGTTGACCAGGGTGGCGACGCCCGCCGAATCGTAGCCGCGATATTCGAGGCGCTTCAGCGCGTCGACCAGCAAGGGCGTGACGGGAGCCTTGCCGATGATTCCGATGATGCCGCACATGGGAGTGTCGTCCGGAGAGAGGGGGCTATTTCTTCTTCTGGCCCCGCTTGGCAGCCGCCGCGCGGGCCTTCAGTTTCGCACGAAGTGCCGCCGCCCGCCCCCTCTTTGTGACCTGCCGGGCCCGCCCGAAGGCCACGGCGCCGGCCGGCACATCCTCCGTAATGACGCTACCGGCGGTCACGTTGGCGCCCTTGCCCACCCTGACCGGCGCGACCAGCGAGCTGTTGGAACCCACGAAGGCCTCCGCACCGATGACCGTCCGGTACTTGCCGTGACCGTCGTAGTTCACCGCGATGGTGCCGGCGCCGATGTTGCTGCCGGCGCCGACGTCGGTGTCGCCGAGGTAGGCCAGGTGGTTGGCCTTGGCGCCGCGCCCCATCTTCGTGGCCTTGAGCTCGACGAAGTTGCCGATGTGGACGTTCTCGGCCACGTCCGAGCCCGGCCGGATGCGAGCGAAGGGTCCCACGATCGCGCCGCGACCGATGCGGCAGCCCTCGAGGTCGCAGAACGCCTTGATCTCGACGCCCGATGCCACCGTGACGCCGGGGCCGAAGCGCACGTTGGGACCGATGGCGACGTCGGCGGCGAACCTGGTGTCGGCGGCAAGCCAGACCGTGCCGGGATCGGTCATGGTGACGCCCGCCTCGAACGCGGCGGCGCGCAGGCGCCATTGCAGCGAAGCTTCCGCGACCGCCAGCTCGGCCCGCGAGTTGATGCCCTGGAATTCTTCCTCGTAGCCTTCGACGGCGATGGCGCGATGACCGAGGCCGCGGGCGACGGCGACCGCATCGACCAGATAATATTCGCCCTTGGCATTGTCGTTGCCGATGCCGCCCAGCAGCGCCGCCAGCAGGGCACCGTCGAGGCACATCACGCCGGAGTTGCAGAAATCGACCTCGCGCTCGGTACCGACGGCGTCCTTGCTCTCGACGATCTTCTCCAGTTCGCCATCGCGCAGGATCAGCCGGCCATAGGGCGTCGGATCGTCGGCGTGGAAACCCAGCACGCCGACGGCGGCCTTTTCGGCGGCACAGGCCGCGAGCAGCGTGCGCATGGTCGCCGTCGTCACCAGCGGCGCGTCGCCGAAGACCACGAGCACCGGCCCGCGGTGACCCTTGAGCTGGCCGAGGGCTGCCTTCGCGGCGTGGCCGGTGCCGAGCGGCTTGTTCTGTACCACGGTCGGATGGGGCGCGAAGGCCGCCGCGACCGCGCCGGCGCCCGGCGCCACGACGCCGATCACTTTCGCGGGCTTCAGCCGGGCCACGTTCTCCAGCACGTGGCGCAGCATCGGCCAGCCGGCCAGCGGATGCAGGACCTTGGGCGTGACCGACTTCATGCGCGTGCCGGCACCCGCAGCCAGCACCACCACGGCGATGGGTGATTTCATGTCCGCTCCGATGCCATGAGGCTGGCGGCCGGGCAAGGTGGATGTGCTAAGGAACAGCCATGGAAACCACGACCGACGCCCTCATCGCCGCCCGTTTCGACACCGTCCTGTACGACCTCGACGGCACCCTGATCGACAGCGCCAAGGACATGCAACTGGCCGTCAGCAACGTGCTGGCCGACCACGGCCTGCCGGCCATTACCGAGGACGACGTCCGCATCTTCATGGGTCAGGGCAGCAAGGTCACTATGGCCAAGGCCTTCGCCAAGCAGGGCAAGACCCTGGACGACGAAGCGCTGACCGCGGCCACCCGAGAGTTCGTGCGCTACTACGAGGCCGATCCGATCAGCCACACCGTGGCCTTCGAGGGCGTCGCCCGGGTGGTCGCCCGCTTCGCCAGGCTCGGCCTGAAGCAGGGCGTGTGCACCAACAAGTTCGAGAAGCCCTCGCGCACGATCCTGGAGCACCTGAAGCTGATGCCGCCGATCACCGACGTGGCCGGCGCCGACACCTTTCCCGTCCGCAAGCCCGACCCGAGGCACATCCTGATGCTGGTCGAGCGCATGGGCCGCAAGCCCGGGCGCACGGTGATGATCGGCGATTCGATCCACGACGTCGAAGCCGCCCATGCCGCGGGCCTTCCCGCCGTGCTGGTGAGCTGGGGCTACACCGCCCGGCCGGCCAGCGAACTGGGCGCCGAGGCCGTCATCCAGCGATTCACCGCCCTGCCCGAGGCATTGGCCGAAATCGCCACCCGTTGACGGCCAGCCCGCCGCATCCTATACGCGCGCCTTCCGGGCGCGTAGCTCAGCGGGAGAGCACACCCTTCACACGGGTGGGGTCGTAGGTTCAATCCCTACCGCGCCCACCATTGCCCCTAATGAAACGTTCGCAAAAAAAGTGGCCTGGCGCCAACTTCGGGCCTCCGTCCCGGCGGT
Organism: Hyphomicrobiales bacterium; assembly: GCA_041691635.1. GTDB lineage: Bacteria > Pseudomonadota > Alphaproteobacteria > Reyranellales > Reyranellaceae > Reyranella. The sequence goes on along the minus strand of JBEPUH010000007.1, from coordinate 117,881 downwards.
CGAGGTTGCCGAAGCGCAAGCTGCTCGAGGGTGCCGTCCCCCGAGGCGATGAAGCGGTCGAGAAAATATGCGCTGTCGTTCGCCGCATCCCTTCGGGCTGGGTGGCGACCTATGGCCAAGTCGCCGCCATGGCCGGGATGCCGAGGCGCGCCCGCTTGGTCGGTCGCGTCCTTCAGCACCTCGACTCGACCACCAAAATTCCGTGGCACCGTGTCGTCAATGCCAAGGGCGAGGTGTCCTATAGTCTGTCTCGCAGTGGTGGCGACATCCTCCAGCGACGCTTGCTGGAAAAGGAAGGCATCAGATTTGACGAGCAAAACCGCTTACACTTGGAACGATGCCGCTGGCTCGACTAACTAGGTAAACTTCATGACCAACGCCCTGTTGCTTCGTCCTGGTGACCGCCTCCCCGACTTCTTCCTGCCGGGTCTCGACGGCAAGCTGCGCAAATTCATCTGGTCGTTCACCGGCGAGCCGGTCGCCCTGATCGTCGCCGACGATCTGAACAACGTCGATGCCGGACAACTGCAGGCCCTGCTCGCCGCCTGCACGACCGCCAGGACTGTCCCCGTCGTGGTGTGCGCCAACGCCCTCGCCGGCGCCGGCGCCATCTGGAAGAAGCTCGTCGGCGCCGCCGCCCCGCTCCTGCTCTGCGATCCCGAGCGCAAGTTCCTGCCCGCCCTGCTGTCGCAGGGCTCGATCTCCTTCGGCCAGACCGCGGGCCTGCGCACGCGGGTGATCGTGCTCGACGCCAACCAGAGGATCGCCGGCACCTTCGACACCCGTCCGCTGCCGTCCACCGCCGACGCCATCGCAGCGCTGGCCGACAGCGTGCGCAGCAACGGCGGCGCGGGCCAGGTGATCGCCACGCCGATGGCCCCGGTGCTGGTCCTGCCGCGCATCTTCGAGCCCGACTTCTGCGCCCAGGTGATCCGCCTGTGGGAAAAGGGCGACCACCAGGACAGCGGCGTGTCGAGCCGCTACGGCAACGTCGGCGTGGCCGAGCTGAAGCGCACCGAGGACTACATGGTGAGCGAGCCGATGATGCAGAAGGCGATCTCCGATCGGCTGGCCTACCGCGTCGGACCGGAGCTCACCAAGGCCTTCGCCTTCGATCGCCAGTTCACCTTCGACGCCCACGTCGTGCTGTCCTACAGCGTCGACGGCCGGCACTTCTTCGGCGCTCATCGCGACAACGGCGCGCCGACCACCGCCGACCGCGCCTTCGCCGTATCGCTCAACCTCAACGACGACTTCGACGGCGGCGAGCTGGTCTTCCCGGAATATGCCGGCGTGAAGGTGAGCCCGCCGGCCGGTGCCGCCGCCGTGTTCTCCTGCTCGGTGCTGCACGAGGCGTTGCCTGTGACGCGCGGCCGGCGCTTCGTGCTGACGACGTTCTTCCGACAGAAGAAGTGATGCGGTCGACGCTGGCGCTTCCCGCCATGCTCACTGCACTTGCCCTGCCGGCGCCGGCCCAGGCCCAGGCCCAGGAACAACAATCGCGCGCCCACATGGAGGCCTGCGTGCGCTGGGTCCATGTCGACGGCCAGTTCCTTACCCAGAACAGCTGCGACACCGCCGTGTCGATCCAGTTCATGACCCTCTACGACGGCCATGTCATCGAGAAGGACGTGATGCCTGGCGGCCAGTTCGAGTCCGGCCCGGTCGATTCCTTGAAGGCGACCGAAATGATGTTCACGGTCTGCCCGGCGGGCTACGTGCCCAACGTGAAGTTCTCGCGCCAGAACGCCGAACCGATCTCGGTCAGCCTCTACAACTGCCTGCCGCGCGCCAGGCCCGGCGTCTGACGCTCACTCGGCGGCAGCCGCGATCCAGCTCTTGGACTCGCCGGCATAGGCCGCGCCCGGATTGCCGTGGACGGTCGTGCGCCACATCATCCGCGGCTCGTCGGCCTCGTACCAGGTTGCGGCATGGACCAGACAGCGATTGTCCCAGACCAGCATGTCGCCCTGCTCCCATTCGTGGGCATAGACGAAGCGGCGCTCCGTCATGTGCGCCATCAGCGCATCGAGCAGCCTGGCGCCGGCACCGCGCGGGCCGGGTTCCCTGCCGACGATCGGACCGTCGAACCAGTCCATCTGGCCGCCCTCGCAGATGTAGAGCGCAGGCTGGCCGGTAACGGGATGCGTGCGCACCACCGGCTGGCGCTGCGAAAGCTCGTGGGCGGCAAAGGCGCGCGGCCTGTCCCCGGCAAGGGCCGCTCGCCGCGACCGTCCGGTGCCGGGCTGGGCGTGCAGGCCTTCCAGCCCCGCGACTTCGGCCTTCAGCGCCGGCGGAAGCGCTGCGTAGGCCAGCGTCCCGTTGGCAAACAGCGTCTGGCCGCGCTCCTTGGCGACCGGCGAAGCAGCATAGAACAGCGAGATGTCGGGCGGCGGACGGCGATAGCTCTGGTCGGTGTGCCAACCGACGCGATGGGGATACTGCACCGGCAGCCCGCCGTCGGCCGCGACCGGCGGCTCGGGCCGCGGCGGCGGCATCTTGCTGACCGGCGCCAGGTTGGAAACCAGCAGGATCTCCGGCACTTCCGTATGCACGGAGTTGAGGTTGGTGAGCGTGTGGCGATAGTCCTCGACCTCGGGGCCGAAGACGCGGCTGAGGCGCACCAGCAGGGCGGGGTCGTCGTTGATCTCGTTCAGCCCCCGGATCAGCAGCAACCCGCCGTTCTGCGACAGCGCGGCAGGCAGCGCCTCGGGTTCGGCCGCCATCGCGGCATCGAGCGCGCGGGCGCCCTTCCCGCCCTTCAGGCCGACCGTTGCGCCGAACGCGGCTCCCTTCAGCGGGCCTTCGACGTCGAACCTGCTCATGGCCGTTGTCCTCCTGCATAGGGATCGTTGATCCCGTCGAGCGGCCAGATCGGCCGGCGCAGCTTCTTGAACTTCAGCCGCGAGATGTCGGGCGAGCAGATGCCACCCGAATCGACCAGCACGATCTCGCGCGCGATCGGCCCGTAGGCGGCGCGGAAGTGCTGCACACTCTTCACCACCACGACGCTCTTGGCCACGGGATCGATGCCCTGGCTCAAAAAGACCTGAAGGTCGATGGTCTGCACGCGGCTCGAGATGGTGACCACGTCGATGCCGCCGATGCGCAGCACCGCCGTCGGCCCCATCTGGGTCTCGACGCCGGCGTTCATCGGCCCGTCGTTCTTGAAGGTGCCGTCCGACAGCATCTTCACCACGGCCCTGGCCTTCACCGGCTTGCCCATCGACTCGTCGGTGTGGCCGCCCAGCTCGACCTCGATCTCCGCCCCGACGCCCGCCTTCATCGCCTGTTGCACCGTCCCGGGATCGAAAATCGTGCCGTAGGCCACGTTCTCGATCCCGGCGTCGAGCAGCGCCTGCAGGACCGGCGTGGTGTCGTTGTAACCGCCACCACCGGGATTATCGGTGCCGTCGGCAATGACCAGCGGGCCTTCCTTGTCGCCCGCCCCGGCCTTCTTGCCCGCGCCGGCCCCGTTCGAAAGAGCACGGGCCGCCGCGATGCCGTCGGCAATCGGGCGATAGTTCGACGAACTCTCGTCGCGGCGCTTCCAGATCTCGTCGATCATGGCCTGGGCGATCGCCTTGGCCCGCCCCTCGGCACCTGGCTCGTGGCTCACCGCGATCGAGGGGCCGGTGTAGGGAATGTCCGACCAGGTGAAGCCCACCTGGATGGAGACGACGTTGATGCCGGGCTCCTTCTCATAGGCATCGGCCCTGGCCAGCAGCTCGCGCATCAGGCCGGGCTGCGTCGTACGGCCATGGTCGGCGCCTTCCAGCATCGCCGGCTGCAGCAGCAGGCAGCGCGGCTTCTTCCGGCCCGCCATCGCCTCCTGCATCAGCGCGGCGGCCTGGATCGAACGTTCGTAGCCGTCGACATGCGGGTAGGTGCGGAAGCTCACCAGCGCGTTGGCGTTGGTAGCCATCTTGATCGTGGCATTGGCATGCAGGTCGAGCGTGGCGGCGATCGGCACGTCGGGCCCGACGATGGCGCGTAGCGCCTCGAGCAGCGCACCCTCGGCATCGTCCTCGGTCTCGCTCACCATGGCACCGTGCAATGATAGGCAGATGCCGTCGAGCTTGCCGGCCTTCTTCGCCGTGTCGAGGATGATGTCGCGGATCGTCTCCCACGTCTCCCTGGTGAGCGTGCCGGACGGCGTCGCATTGGCGGCGACCGCGTAAACCGGCTCCCAGCCATACTTGGCCGCCGAGTCGATGTAGCCGCCCATCTCGTTCTTCGTGCCCTTGAACTTCGGGACGATCGCGGCGCCCTCGACCAGGAAGCGGCGACGATAGTCGTCGAGCGTCGTCGGCAGCTTCGAGAAGGTGTTGGTTTCGTGCATGAACTGCGCGAGCAGGACGCGGTACGCCATCTTTTACTCCTAGAGCTTCGCCGTCTTGAGCCACTCGGCCTGGCCCTCTTCGCCCTCGACGCCGGTCGTCTCGAGCAAGCGGCAGACCATCATGTAATAGCCGACGGTAAGCGTGAGCTCGACCACGGCGCCGGGCGACAGGAAGGCCTGGACCGCCTTCAGGTTCCTGTCGGACGCCTTGACGTTGCGCACCACGTCGTCGGCAAAACGCAGCACGGCCTTCTCGCTGTCGTTGAACGCCGGCGCCTCGATCGTGGCCTCGCGCAGCGCTGCGATCTTGTCGTCGGTGACACCGGCTTCGCGACCGATGCGCTCGTGCTGGAAGACCTCGTAGGCGGCGCGGCTGAGGCGCCCGACCCTGATGATGGCGAGCTCGCGCAGCACCGGGTCGAGCTCGCAGCGGAAGAGCAGTGCATTGCCCATGCGCACGAAGCCCCTCAGCCCGGCCTCCGAGTTGGCCAGCATGCGGTAGATGTTGAGGTGGGGCTTGATTTTGTCGAGGAACTCGGCGTGTTTGCCGGCGGCGTTCTCGACCTCGTAGTACGGCAGGCGTGGCATGGCGGTCCCCTTTCAGGGCCCGAGATTACCCATACCGAGTCCCTACAGCCAGCCGCGCTTGACGAGGGGGTTGAACCAGCGGCCCCATGGGCCTGTCAGCACGATCGGCCGTTCGAGCACGATCATGGCGATGCACGGATCGCCCGGATCGGCGATCGGCTCATGATCCTGGGGGCCGGGGCCGACCGCGAAATCGCCGACGCCGTAGTTGCCGGTAGTGTCGGTGAAGCCGCCCTGCATGACGATCGTGTACTCGTTGCCGGCGTGGCGATGCTGCGGCAGTCCGTGGCCGGGCATCAGGCGCAGCAATTCGACGCGATGGTCGTCGCCGGGGATCCGGATCGGCACGTTCTCGAAGCCGCCGATCGCCTTGTGCCAGCGCGGGTTCGTCCCGAGGAACGGCACCAGCGGCGCCGGCGCCCACTCGAAACCCGGCGGCGGCGACGGTGGCGCGGCCACGGCATCGACGGCGACGCCGTCGAGCTTGGCCAGCACCTGCTCGAGTGCAAATTCATCGAACGCCGGACCCTGCTCGCTCTCCAGCAGTGCGCCGCCGACGGCCTGCAGCCGCTCGACCGTCCGGCGCGAGGCCGCATCGAGCGCAAGATGGATCGACACGGCGAGCGCGGGCCCTTCGGGCAACGCACCGGCGGCGTAGTCCAGCAGCAACTCGTCGGGGGCCTGATGGCGACTCATTCTTCTGCGTCTTTCTCCAGTTTTTCCCGCAGCCGCCCGAGCGCCAGGCGAATGCGCGACTTCACGGTGCCGAGCGGCAAGCGCAGCTCCTCGGCGATCGCAGTGTGCGTCTTGTCCTCGAAGAACGCCTTGCGGATCACGACAAGCTGATCGTCGGACAGGCCGGCCATCAGCTCTTTCACCCTTGCATACGTCTGGCCCGCGAGAACGGATTTGTTGGCATCCTCCCCTTCCGGCGCATACACCGTCAGCCAATCTTCCGTCTCAATCTGGGGCCGGCCGGTCCGGCGCAGCAGATCAATCCGCTTGTTGCGTGCAATCGTATAAATCCACGTCGCCGCAGAGGCGCGCGCGCGATCGAAGCTGGCTGCCTTGCGCCACACCATGATCAGGGCTTCCTGGGCCACTTCCTGGGCGGTTTCCGAATCGGAACCACCCCTCATCAGGAAGGCCTTCACCCGCGGTCCGTAGAAGCGGAACAGCACGGCAAAAGACGCGCGGTCCTGACGGGTCGCGATCGCCTGGATCAGGTCGGCGGCCTCGTCGGGTGTCATTGGGGCGATGTCAGGACGGCTTGCCCTGCGCGCCCAGATCCCAGAACAGGCCGGTCATGAGCCGCAGCCCGTCGCGCACGACCGGCGCCAGCAGGTGTTCGTTCGGCGCATGCTGCGAGCAGGCGGCGTAGGAGTGCGGCACCCACACGGTGGGCAGGCCCAGGATGTCGGTGAACACCTCGTTGGGCAGCGAGCCGCCTAAATTGGGCAGCATGTTGGGCTTTTGCCCCGCCGTCTTCTCGATCGAGGCCGAGGCAAACTTCGCCCACGGATTTTCCGGATCGAGCCGGGTGGCGTTCATGATCACGTCGCGCGCCGGCGTGATCTCGATCTGGCCGAAGCCGTGCTTGGCCAGATGACGCTTCAACGCCGGGATGATGTCGTGCGGATCGGTGCCGACGACGAAGCGCAGTTGGCAATAGGCGATGGCGCTGGGCGGGATGGCGTTCACCGGCCGGTCGGGATTGCCGGTTTTGAATGCGAGGACTTCAAATGAGTTCCAGCCGAACACACGCTCGACCGGCGTCAGGTTCTTCTCGCCCCAGTCCTCGTTGATCTCCGGCGCACCCTCGCCCGCATCGACCACGGCATCGGCCAGCGCCGCGCGCACCGAGTTGGTGAGCGTCTTGGGCCGCCACTCCGGCACTTTGATCTGGCCGCGCTCATCGGTGATGGTGGCCAGCGCGTGCGCCATGATGATGCCGGGATTGGCCAGCAGGCCACCCCAGTTGCCCGAGTGATGGCCGCCCTCGCGCAGGGTGAGCTTGAGGTTGAAGTTCATCGTGCCGCGCGTGCCGCCGAAGATCGTCGGCCGGCGGTGGTCGAGCCGCGGCCCGTCCGACCCGATCAGCGCGTCGGCCTTGAGCGCCGCCTTGTTGGCCTTGCAGAAATCCGCGAGCCCCGGCGAGCCGGTCTCCTCGCCGGTCTCGATCAGGATCGTCGAGTTGAAGCCCAGCGCGCCGCGTTCCTCGATTACGCAGGCCAGCGCTGCAATGTTGATCGTGTGCTGACCCTTGTTGTCGGCGGTGCCGCGGCCGTACATGCGGTCGCCCTCGACCACGATGTTCCACGGCGACAGGCCCTGGCGCCACTGGTCCTCCTGGCCGCGGATCACGTCGCCATGGCCGTAGGTCAGCACCGTCGGCTTGGCCGGATCCTCGACCCGGCGGGCGATCAGGAACGGCCCGTATTCGCTGCGCGGATTGGGCTGGACCAGGCATTCATAGCCCAGCTTCTGCAGCGAATCGGTCATTTCGCCCGACACGTACTGCTGGAGGGCGGGCATCGAGCCCTCCTCCTGGCTGGTGGTGGGAATGGCGACGCGGCGCTGCAGGTCGCTCAGAAAGCCGCCCTCGTCGAAATACTTCTCTGCGCGCCCGATGGCGCCGTTTCGCGTTCCGGTCATGGCGTCTAGGCTATCAACAACGCGGGCCGTGGGCCACAGGAGGAAACATGCCGCAGACCGGCCGCATCATGTTCGGAAAAATGGAAGAAGTGGCCTATGGCACGCCCGCCGACGAAGCGATCGTCGAGCTGGTGACGCGCGATGGCGCCAGCCACGTCTTCCTGATGGTGAGCGGCACGCTCAATCGCGAGACCGACGAGATCGAGAAGATCCGCCGCGCGCTCGGCAACAAGTGCGTCGGCACCTTCGACAAAATGCCGGCGCACACGCCGCGCGCCGCCGTGATCGCCGCCGCCAACCAGGCCCGCGCCGCCAGGGCCGACCTCATCGTGACCCTGGGCGGCGGCTCGATCACCGACGGCGCCAAGGCGGTGCAACTTTGCCTCGCCAACGACATCGACAGTGTCGATGCGCTCGACCGCATCAAGGCGCCGCACCCGGTGAAGCCGCCTGCCGTGCGCCAGATCTCGATCCCGACGACGCTCTCGGCCGGCGAGTTCTCGCACATCGCCGGCGTCACCAACGAGGCCACGAAGACCAAGGAGATGTTCCGCCATCCCGACGTCGTGCCGAAGGCGGTGATTCTCGATCCGGCGGTGACGCGGCATACGCCGATGTGGCTGTTCCTCTCGACCGGCATCCGCGCCGTCGACCATTGCGTCGAGGGTATCTGCTCGGGCGAGTCGAGCCCCTACGGCGACGCCCAGGCGCTGCACGGCCTCGCGTTGCTGGCGCGCGGCCTGCCCAAGGTGAAGGCCGATCCGACCGACATGGCAGCCCGCCTCGACTGCCAGATCGGCGCCTGGCTCTCGATGGCGCCGCTCGCCGCCGGCGTGCCGATGGGCGCCAGCCACGGCATCGGCTACGTGCTGGGCGCGGTGTTCGACATTCCGCACGGCCACACCTCGTGCGTCATGCTGCCGGCGGTGATGCGCTGGAACAAATCCGCCAACGCCGCCCAGCAGGCGACGATCGCCGCTGCCATGGGTCACGCAGGCAAGGACGCGGGCGACGTGCTCGACGCCTTCATCAGGGGCCTCGGCATGCCGCGCAGCCTCTCCGAGGTGAAGGGGGGGCCCGAGAATTTCGACCGCATCGCCCAGCAGGCCATGGGGACGCCCTGGGTGCCGCGCAATCCACGCCCGATCGCGGGGCCTGCGGAGGTGAAGGAAATCCTCGCGCTGGCGGCATGAGAGTCCCCTCCCCGAGGGGACGGCTCCGATACCCATGGCATAAGGTTTTTGCGAGATTCGTCCCCTTTTTCGTCACCCCTCTCGCGCAACAATATTGCGCGGCGGTCCTAGCCCCTTTCTTCGAAATCCTGCGCCCGATCACCCAGCAGGAAGCGCGGCCCCGCGCCTGCTCGGGCGGCGCGATCGCCGGGATTGTAGAGGCGGCAGCGGGCAAGCGAGAGGCATCCGCAACCGATGCAGCCGTCGAGCAGGTCGCGCGTCCGCTCGAGCATCGCGATCCGGTGTTGGAGTGCTGCGCGGATGCGGCGGCTGATGGCCTGCCAATCGCTGCGCGTCGGCGAGCGGCCTTGCGGCAGCGTCCCCAGCACGGCGGCGATCTCCGACAGCGACAGGCCAAGCTGCTGGGCGATCTGGGCGAAGGAGAGCCGCCTGATGTCGGCCCGCGGATAGCGCCGCTGGTTGCCCGGCGTGCGGATCGCCGTCAGCAGGCCGCGCGCCTCGTAGTAGCGGATGGCGGATACCGACATTCCGGTGCGCCGCGAAAGCTCGCCGATCGTCAGCAGCGGGGCGGATGGCATGGCACCTCCAGAAAGGCTTGACCTCAAGTTAACTTGAGGTTCGAGGATCGGCAAATACCAGAGGAGAACCGACCATGCCCACCGCCCGCATCGAGCACGTCAATCTCAACGTCACCGACCCCGAGCGCGCCGCCCGCCTGATGGAGGCACTGTTCGGCTGGCATGTGCGCTGGCAGGGCGCCGCCCGCAACGGCGGCCTGACGATCCATGTCGGATCGGACGATCACTACGTCGCCCTCCACGCAGGCCCCGGGACGTACGACAAGGGCCAGCCCCTCAACCACGTCGGCGTCGAGGTCGACGATCTCGACGCCACCGAGGCCAAGGTGATGGCCGCCGGCCTCAAGCCGTTCAGCCACGACGACTACGACCCCGGTCGCCGGTTCTACTTCCTCGACCCGGACGGCATCGAATACGAGGTCGTGTCCTATCGCTAGCTCGTCGTCCCGAGCGAAGCCGAGGGACCTGTCTTGGCGTCGCACGACAGGTCCCTCCACTTCGCCCTTCGGGCTCCGGTCGGGACGACGAGAAGGCCTGATATCGCTCAGCCCTAGATGTGCTGGATCTTGTTCTCGACGCCGACAATGTGGCGGCCGACCATCTCGAGGTGCGGCGGCATCGCCTGCAGGTGCTGGCTGGCGCTCATGGCGTCTCGGAAGCGGCGCTCGAAGGGCGCCGAGTTCATGATCGCGGCCGTGCCGGCGGCTCGATAGCAGGTGATCGACACGTCGGTCGCCTCGTTCATGCCGTAGGTCGTGGCCAGGCGCAGGCGCATGCGCAGGTCGACGCTGAGCTTGCCCGCGGCAGCCGCGTCGTAGACCGCACCCAACGCTTCATGCAGGAAGGCCCTCGCCGCCGACAGCTTGGCCTCGAGCACCGCGATCTCGCGCTGGGTCGCGTTGTTCTGCGACATCGGATTGATCGAGGCGCGGCTCTGCTTGCCGCCACGCACGAGCTCGACATAGGTCTCGAGCATGCGCCGCCCGAGACCGAGCGTGACGCCGCAGAAGCCGGTGGCATAGAGCAGGGTCGAGCCGATGGTGTAGAGCGGCCCGGTCTCGCGCCGCTCGGCCAGCGCGTCGCGCGCCGGCGCGCGCTCGTCGGGCACGAACAGATCCTCGCCCGTATAGCTGTCGCTGCCAGTACCGCGCAGGCCGAGCACCTGCCAGTCGTCGATGATTTTGGCCTCGCTGCGCTGGAAGACAAAGCTGCGGTCGTCGGGCTTGTCGTGGCGCATGTGCGGCGTGCCGTCGGGATTCTGGACCGCGCTGTGGGCGCCCAGCCAGCCGGTGTGGCGGCCGCCGCTGGCGAAACTCCAAGTGCCGCTGAGGCGATAGCCGCCGTCGACCCGGACCGCCTGGCTCTTGCCGTGGCGCGCGCCCCAGGCCAGGCCCGAGCGCGGATCGCCAAACACCGCGAGAGCCTCCTCGTGCGGCATGGCCGCCGCCGAGGTCGCCGAGGAGACGTTGGACTGGTTGATGAACCACGCCACGGAAGCGTCCGCCCATGCCAGCGCCTCGGTGGTCTTGCAGAATTCCAGCAGCGGAAGTTCCTGGCCGCCCAGGCTTTTAGGCAGCAGGAGCCGCAACATGTCGGCGCCGACCAGGCCGTCCACCACCTCGGGCGTGACCTCGCGGCGGCGGTCGATCTCGGCGCCGTGCGCATCGATCAGCGGCTGCAGGGCGCGGGCTCTTTCCGACGCCCTGGGCGCGGTCTCGGTCTGAACACGGGTATCCATGGCAGCCATAGTGGCCGGCTTCCGCGCGCCGTCAATCCGCTACATCTGGCACGACGTCACACGTCCCATGTCACTGATGCAGTGGTTGGGTGGAACTTTGCGGCCGATCTGCATGACCGGTCCCGCAGGGTTTGTTATCCTTCTCGCCGACCCGACCCATCGACCTCCTGCCCGAAAGTTCATCCATGGAAACAGTTGCCATCGTTCTGGCCGTCTCCGCGGCCCTGACCTTGGGGGCCATGAGCCCCGGCCCGAGTTTCATCGTCGTTTCGAGAATGGCGCTTGCGAGCTCGCGCCGCAGCGGCCTCGCTGCCGCCGCGGGCATGGGGATCGGCGGATTTCTATTCTCGGTCCTGGCGTTGCTCGGCTTGAACGCCCTCCTCGTCGCCGTGCCGGCACTGTACCTCGCGCTGAAGGTGCTGGGCGGCCTGTACCTGATCTACCTCGGCGTCCGCCTCTGGCGCGGGGCGCGAAAGCCCCTGGCGTTCGCCAACGCGGAGAAGCGCGAACCCCTGTCGCTCCCGCGCTCCTTCCTGATCGGGTTGGCCACGCAACTCAGCAACCCGAAGACGGCGTTGGTCTACGCCGGCGTCTTCACCGCGTTCCTTCCCAGCGTGCCGCCGCTCTCCCTGCTGATCGTCTTGCCGATCGTGGTGCTGGCGATCGAAACCGGCTGGTATGGGCTGGTCGCCATCGGCCTGTCGTCGGCCGTGCCGCGGGCCCACTATCTCAAATTGAAAGGCTGGATAGATCGCGTCGCCGGCGCCGCCATGTCGGCACTAGGGATCAAGCTCATCGTCGAGGCCGCACAGACCTAGAGCCGGCCTTTTCGCTTGGCGACCGCCTCCGCCAGCAGGCAGAGGATTTCCCACATCATGGTGACGCCCACGAGCGCGGTATTGCCGCTCATGTCGAAGGGCGGCGAGACCTCGACCACGTCGCCGCCGACCAGGTCGAGCCCGCGCAGGCCGCGCAGCATGCGCTGGGCCTCGTGCGGGGTGTAGCCGCCGATCTCGGGCGTGCCGGTACCGGGGGCGTAGGCCGGGTCGAGCCCGTCGACGTCGAAGCTCACGTAGGTCGGGCCGCTGCCCACGACGCGGCGCGCCTCGGCGATCACTTTGTCGACGCCCAGGTCGAAATACTCCTCGATGGTGATCACCCGCATGCCCTGCTCGCGCGCCCAGTCGTTGTCGTCGCGCTTATAGAGCGAGCCGCGGATGCCGATCTGGACCACGCGTTTGGGGTCGAGCAACCCTTCCTCCACCGCGCGCCGGAACGGCGTGCCGTGGGTGTATTTGTAGCCGCCGAAATACGTGTCCCAGGTGTCGCTGTGGGCGTCGAAGTGGACCATGCCGAGCCGCGGGCCGCCGCCCCTCTGATTCTGGGGGACGATGCCGCGCATGATCGGCAAGGTGATCAGGTGATCGCCGCCGGCCGACAGCGGCACGGTGCCGGCCGCGTGCAGCCGGGCGTAGAATTTCTCGATGCGCTCCAGCGAATCCTCGAGGCTGGCGGGATTGACCGAGGCGTCGCCGAGGTCGCCGCACTTGGCCAATTCATAGGGCGCCACGCCGGTCACGTGATGGATGCGCCGCATCATAGTCGACAGGTCGCGCATCTGGCGCGGACCGTGGCGCGCGCCCGGCCGGTTGGTCGTGCCGCCGTCCCACGGCACGCCGACCATGCCGATCTCGACGTCGCCCGGCGCGCGGAAAAGCGGCAGGCGCATGAAGGTCGCGATGTCGCCGAAGCGCGGCGTCACCGTGCCGGAGACGGGTTGGGGGAAGTCCTTGGGAACGTCGTTCATGTCGGTCGCTCCTCGTCATCCTGAGCGCAGCGAAGGATCTGGCGCCAACAGCAGAGAACTGTGTCCGATCGTTCCGTACGGTCCTTCGCTTCGCTCAGGACGACAGAGATAGGCATTCCCTATGGCCGCAACAACGCCTTGCGCGCCGTCACGAACTCCTCGACGGCGGCCACGAAGCGGTCGCCCTCGGCCTCGCCGATCATGATGTTGAGGGCCACCAACCCGCGCCGCGCGATCCAGATGCCGGCCGCGGCCATGTCGAAATAAAACAATTCTTTGGCTTCCTGATTGGACGCGGCGATGTCGGCGGCCGTTTTGATCGGCCGCGTCGTGGCGTGCGCCGTCATCATCGAGCCGATGCCCGAGAACTGGAAGGCAACGCCCGCCTTCTGGCAGATCTCGTTCAGCCTGGCACGGATCTTCTCGCCGCGCGCGTTCAGCGCGTCGGCGACCGCGGGCGTGTAGACCTCGCCATAGCCCGCGACGCCCGCCGCCATGGTGAGCACATTGTTGTTGAAGGTGCCGGCGTGCGGCAGCGAATCGGGCTTGGTCGGGTCGAACAGCTCCATGATCTCGCGCCGGCCGCCGAAGGCGCCGAACGACATGCCACCGCCGATGTACTTGCCGAGCGTCGTCATGTCGGGGATGACGCCGAGCTTGGCCTGCAGGCCGCCCGGCGACAGGCGCGAGGTCATGACCTCGTCGAAGATCAGGGTGATGCCGTGCGCGGTGGTCTCGTCGCGCAGCATCTTGAGGAACGCGGGATCGCCCGGCAGGCAGCCATGGCTGCCCTGCATCGGCTCGACGAGCACGGCGAAGATCTCCTCGGCATGCTTGCGCATCAGCTCGCGTGCGCCGTCGATGTCGTTGTACGGGCCGACGACGTATTCGTACGGCATGTTCACCGGGCTGCCGCCCGACACGAAATAGAGCACGCCGCCGTGATAGCCGCCGTGGAACACCATGACCTTCTTGGCGTGCTTGCGACCCTTGCGCTGGGCGAAGACGCGCGCGCCGGCCAGCGCCATCACGTTGCCCTCGGTGCCGGAATTGGTGAAGCGCACCAGATCGATCGATGGCATGCGATCGACGATCAGCTGGGCAAGCCTGCCCTCGTTCTCGTTACGGCCGGCGAAGTTCCAGCCGTGGTCGAGGGCCTTGTCGATCGCGGCACGGATGACGGGATGGGAGTGGCCGTAGATGCCGGCAGTGTATTCGCCCAGCACGTCGATGTATTCGTGTCCGTCGACGTCCCACAGCCGGCAGCCCTCGCCGCGCACGACGGTGAGCGGGAACGGCGCGTTGTGCAGAGTGGTGCGCGTGTTGCCGCCCGGCATCGCCTGCAGCGCCTCGTGCTGGCGCGCGAGGCTCTTGGGGTTGCGGTCGACATAGGCCTGGCGGGCTTCGACGAGCGCGGACTGCAGGTCCGAATTGACCAACGGCTGATCGGGCACGGTACTCTCCTTCAAGTTCCTCTCCCCCACTTGGGGGAGAGGTTAGGTGAGGGGGTTGCGCATGCCGTCGATGCCCCCTCACCCAGCCTCTCCCCCTAGCGGGGGAGAGGAGGTCATCGGCAGGAAATCTATCACACCACGTTCAACTCCCGCACAGGCCGCCCGGCGGATATCCGCTCATAGGCGAACGGCAATAGATCCAGGGTGCGGTAGCCGCCGTGGACGATCAGCTCGGCCACCGCGCGGCCGACCGCGGGCGACTGCTGGATGCCGTGGCCGGAGAAGCCGGTGGCGAAAACGATGCTGTCGAGGTCCGGATGGCGGCCGACGATCCCGTTCTGGTCGAAGGTGTTGTACTCGTAGTAGCCGGCCCACGCATTCACCACCTTGGCCGCGGCGAAGGCCGGCACGCGCTCGGCCAGCACCGGCCACACCATCTCGTCCCACTCCTGGTGCTGGACCTCGAGCGGTGCGCCGGGTGGATCGTTGCCCTCCGCCGGCGTCGTGCCGCCGATGTGGAAGCGGCCCTCGCGCCGGAACCACACGCCCGACGGGTCGATGGTGAGCGGCAGCAGTGGCAGCGTCTCGCGGCAGTCGAACACGAACACCGAGCGCCGCCGCGGCTCGACCGGCAGCGCGATGCCCGCCAGGGCGGCAACTTCACCGGACCACGGGCCGGCCGCGATCACGATCGTGTCGGCCTCGATCCGCCCGCCCGATTTCAGGGTTACGGCATGGGCCTCCAGCCCGACCGCCTCGTCGGCCACGTAGCGCGCGCCCTGCTCGCGGGCGGCGCGGCGGAAGCCCTGCATCAGGGCCGGCCCGTCGAACCAGCCCTCGTTGGCTGTGCCATGCGAGGCAAGCGCGATCCCCGCCGTCGACAGGTCGGGAAAGCGCGCCGCCAGCGCCGCCGGATCGAGCAGCTCGACCGCGCAGCCCTCGCCGCGCTGGACCGCGTTGTTGGCCCGCAGCACCGCCTCGCCCGCCGCCGAGGCGAGGAAGAGATAGCCCGGTTCCCGGAGGCCAAGATCGACGCCCAGCAGCTCGGGCGCCGCCCGCAGGAAGCCGATGCCGTAGCGCGACAGGTGGATGTTGAGCGGCGTCGAGAACTGCTGGCGGATCGAGCTCGCCGACAGCGCCGACGAGGCCCGCGCATAGGTCGGGTCGCGCTCGATCACCGTGACGGTACCGGCGAAGCCTGGATCGCGCGTCAGATGCCAGGCGACCGACGAGCCCATGGCGCCACCGCCTATGATTGCAATCCTGGCACTCACTTCTGCAATGCCGGCACGCGACAAGAGGGGAATTCGATCTCCGGGATTTTATTCATGCCCGATAACAAAACGCCTTTCTGCCCCTGGAACTCGCTTGAAGTTTGCAAGCTCGGCGCGACGATCTCCACACCAATCGTCGTTTTCCTTCCAGGTTGCGCGATCTGGCCAGGTTGCCCGATCTGGAATGCGCAGCGCGAACGTTATCCAGGAGCGCGATCGGGTACGGGAGGCCCGTCAATACTTCTGCAAGAAGGCGGCTCAGACTCTGCGTGACCGCGTGAGTTTCAGGCCTTGATCCACTTGATCCCCCAATGAACGGGCAGCACTCCGGCGTCAGATTTGGCGATCGTGGGGACCGGACCGTAGGGAGGGGTGCTTGCGATCTTCTGGCGATCGACATGGAGGTGCACCAGTCTTTCTTGCCAATCGATCGCTCGAATCGAACGCGGCGGAATCAGCACTCTGCTGTCGCGCCGCCAGTCCCGCGTGTCGACCTTGAGGTAGCGAATGCTCCAGTCGGCGTCTTCAACGAGTAGTTCGTCGACATGGCCGATCACTTCATCGACAGCATTGACGCGATGTCCGAGTACGGCTTCCATGCTGCGCAGGTGTGGATCGGGCGACTCTGTTGAAGCATCTATCGCACCGAACGTGTCCGCCGGACCCGCGCCCAGGTCGACCTCCTGCTGTTGCGATACCGGGCGCGCGCGATCGGCGCCAAGGCTATCCTGAATCTGCTGCATGGTAAGCTTTACGGTGAACTGCCGCCGCGCAGAATCCGGATGCCCCCAGACCGAGACCGGCAGAAGCACTTCATGACTCGGGAACCATTGGCGCGTATTGGCGACGAGCCAACGTAATTTCCATGTCGTGTCATCGAAGAGCAGATCGACGACCGTGCCGAGATGGCCGTCCACACCCAGGACGGCATAGCCTTTCACGCAGGATACTTCTTGCAACAATATGGCCTCCATGCACCCGGTCACGCGATCCGACGCCGCCGTGGCGCCGACGGCTGCGCGCGGCTCCACCATAAGCTATCGGCGACGGCAACGGCGCCCTTGACCTTTGCCGGAACAGCCTTCGCTCATGACGGATGCATCATTGTCGCGTCGCGGACCGAAGTCGATGGCGACCGAATCGCTGGCGGGGAAACTTTCCTCCAGTGCCTCGTCGAGCAACTGCTCGAGACGCTCGCCGTCGGGTGGATCGACAACGCGTTGCCACATGGACTTCTTCTTCGTGCTCATTCTCTTCCTTCCTCTGTTGTCATGCATCATCGCGCTGGTCCGGTTTCTCGACCTTGTCGTGCATCATTGCTCCGACGCAAAGTTCCGATCCGGACACACACTTGAGGCCTTTGCTCGCCGACCTCGCCAGCGGTGGCATCGAAGTGCGCCACCCGCCTGCCGACATGCCCTGGATGGCCGTACTGCCTATCGCCCCAGAAGAACCGCTCTCACCACGACGGCATCGTTGTGAAGTTCATCGCGAGCGGCGAATACGAGCGTAATCGGACCCTTCCGCGCCATAGCGCGCAGCTCGGAAAGCAGATCGGGATGGCGCTGGATCTCCGCCCCGTAGCGTCGACGGAATTCCTGCCACCGCGCCGGATCGTGCCCGAACCATTTCCGCAACGCGGTGCTGGGAGAAAGGTCCTTGAACCATCGATCGATGGCTGCGTCGATCTTCCTCACTCCACGCGGCCATAACCGGTCGATCAGGACACGCGTCCCGTCTCCCGACGCCACCGGTTCATAAGCCCGCTTCAGCCTGACGTTACCCGCACCGATCCTCTTGGTCATTGAAACACCTCCCGGAACATCTTCATCGAACCGATGCGTCGAGAATCCATGGCCGTTGCCGGCCACCCGACCCCGAATCCGTCCAATGCCGCAACATGCCACCCTGTGCCCGGATGGCCATCTCTTCCCGCGACGGCGTACCACTTCATCTCCGTTACACGCCACGGCACGATACTCTCTGCTGCATTCGAGTTCCGCTCGGCCTCACAGGGCGAATAGTGCTCCTGGCTCGACGCGAGTGCCTGTCCGGCCATCAATGCCCAGGCGCAATGTCCCGAATCATGGTTGGCGACCGTAACACCGCTGCGCTCGTCCAATTCACCTTCTGGCATTGACGGCTGAATTTCCGGCCCCGGCAAGTGCGAGACGGCGCATCAAAGACTCTGCGTCCGCGCAATTAGACGGAGCAAGGCGGCATTCCACCAGCCGACGACAATGAATGCGCCCACACGGTCGGGCCATGACAACAAGGGATGAGGTCGATGCGCATGTATCCTCAATCGACGAAAGAGCAGCGGGACCATTTGCGGGCGTTGGCGCCGCGCCAACTGCAGGCGTTCCAGGAATTCAGCAGGCAGGTCTTCGCCGACGGAGTATTGAACGCGAAGACGAAACAGCTCATCGCGGTCGCCGTCGCCCATACGACACAGTGCCCCTATTGCATCCGCGGTCACTCCACCGCCGCCCTCAAATCCGGTGCGTCGGCGGAAGAGATCATGGAAGCGATCTGGGTTGCGGCCGAGATGCGGGCCGGCGCGGCCTATGCGCATTCGGCACTCGCACTCGAGGCGATCCAGGAACAGACCGAGGAAACGCGACGATAGGCGAACGCGTCGTTTGTTGCGCGGCTTCCACAGCTACGCACTCGGGCCTCTTTCGAATGAGGCGCCACGAATGGACGGGGCCGGCTGGCAGACAATCACGACCCGATAGAACCGAATTCGAAGAGGAGTGCGACATGTCCGTGAAGAACGAAACAGCGACGGTGGAGTTGGATCGATTGAGCGCCCTGCTGACCTGGTGGGGCGTGCCCAACGCGAACGGCAACGAGAGCGCCTTCGGGCAGATGCAGCGCCTCCAGGTAGTGGCCTCCAATCTTCAGAAGGTCTATGGCACCGAGTATTGTCACCAGATCCAGACGCTTCTCGCGGTCAATCAACGGCTCGTGTCCTCGCTTCATGGGTTCTTGCGCTGCCGCCAACCCCTGGATGTGATCGCCGTCGAAATGGAACTCTGGACGATGGTCGTGGAAGGCGTGTCGGCGCAGACGGCCGCGTGGACTGGTCTCAGCCAGCGAATTCAGGAATGCTACGCGGCACTGCCGGCCAAAGAGCCGACGGACGTCATCGAACACGCACAGGTCGGCCATGGGTGAATATTCGCCGCCACCCCCTGCCGTCCTCGGCCGCTGACTCAGTCCCTCAGCGCTGGCGCCAGCGCTGCAGGCGGTCGAACAGGAAGCGGTCGGCCACGAGGTGCAATGCCTTCACCGCGGCCGAGGTGATCACGATCACGATGCAGAGTGCCGCGGCGGCGGCGGTGGTGCCCGCCTCCTCGATGTTGAGCGCCGCCACCGAGGCGAGCTTGGTGTCGGGGGCGTAGAGGAAGATCACCGACGACACCGTCGTCATGGCGTTGACGAACAGGTAAATGGCGATGTCGAGGATCACCGGCAGGCAGATCGGCACGGTGACGCGCAGGAAGGTGCGCCACATCGGCACCTTGAGCGAGGTCGACACCGCCTCGAACTCGGGGTCGATCTGCTTCAGCGCCGTCGTCGCCGTGAGGTGGCCCACCGTATAGAAGTGGCCCACGGTGTTGATCATCAGGATCGCCATCGTGGCGTAGAGAAAATTAAGCGGATTGGCCGGCGCATTGAAGAAGAAGATGTAGCCCAGGCCCAGCACCAGCCCGGGCACCGCCATCGGCAGGAACGCCAGCAGCTGGACCAGGCCACGCATCGCGCCGAAGCCGCGCGTCTTCTCGATGAGCCAGGCGCCGACGAAGGTGAGGATCGTGCCGAAGACCGCCGCGCCCAGCGCCATGCGCACGGAGTTGAAATACGAGTCCCAGCCGTTGGCGTCGAAGGTCTCGAAGCGGTAGTTCGCCCAGGTGAGGCTCAAATTATAGGGCCAGTACTTGATCAGCGAGCCCCACGCCGCCACGCCGAGGATGGCCAGGATGCCGATCGAGACGGCGACGCAGAAGACGGTGAAGAACGCGTCGCGCGCGAACTTCGGCTTAGGCACCAGCGGCACGGCGCGCGCGGTCAGCAGCGCCACCTGCCGGCGCTGGACCAACCGGTCGACGGTGAAGGCGAGCGCCGCCGGAAACAGCAGCACCATGCCGACGACGGCGCCCATCGAGAAGTTCTGCTGGCCGATTACCTGCTTGTAGACGTCGGTCGCCAGCACGTTGAAATTGCCGCCGATCACCTTGGCGACGCCGAAGTCGGTGATGACCAGGGTGAACACGACCATGGCGGCGCTGACCACGCCGTACTTGGCGCCCGGCAGGGTGACGGTGAGGAACACGCGCAGCTTCGACGCGCCCAGCGCATCGGCCGCCTCGTAGAGGCGGGCGTCGGCGGTGCGTAGCGCCGTGGTCAGGATCAGCACGGCGTGCGGGAAGCAGTAGAAGATCTGGGCGATGACGATGCCCTTCATGCCGTAGATCTGACCGCCGACCAGCGCCTTGAAGAAGCCCTGCGTGCCGAACAGGTAGATCAGCGCGATGCCGGGAAGCAGCGACGGCGCGAAGATCGGGATCAGCGAGATGCCCTGGAACAGCCGGCGCGCCGGCAGCACCGCGCGGGTCAGCGCATAGGCGTAGACGAAGGCGAGCGGCACCACGACCAGGGTGCTGACGGCAGCGACCTCGAAGCTGTTCAGCGCCGAGTTGAGCAGCGCCGGCGTCGAGAAATAGGCCATGTAATTGGCCAGCCCGACGAAATGCCCGTCGCGATCCTCGAAGCCCTTGGCCAGCAGCGCCCACAGCGGCAGACCGACGATGGCGAGCAGGACTGCGGCCACCGCGACCACGCCCAGGCGCATCGCCACGTCCTCGCGCGACGGGCGGACCGTCGTGGCCCGGGTGCGCGCCGGCGCCGCGGCTGCGAGGCTCATGCTGCGAAGATCCGCAAACGATCCGGCGGCAGAGCGACGTCGAGGCGGCCGCCGGCCACGACGCCCAGGTCGCGGACCAGGTTGCTGGAGAAGTCGGCCACCAGGCCGATGTCGCCGGCCCTGAGCGTGGCGCGGCAGAAGGCGCCGACGAAGTCGAGGTCGGTCACCTCGACCGTCAGCCGGTTGGGTGCATCCGCCGGCAGGTCGCGCACGCGCACGTCCTCGGGCCGCACGCAGGCGCGCACCGCGGCGCCGACGGCCAGCCCGTCCTGCGGCGGGCAAGCCAGCGTCACGGCGCCCAGCCGCACACGGTCGGCGGCCTCGAGCGTGCCGGTGAGGAAATTCATCGAGCCCACGAAGTCGGCCACGAACGCGGTGGCCGGCGCGCGGTAGATCTCCTGCGGCGTGCCGACCTGTTCGATGACGCCGTGGTTCATCACCACGATGCGGTCGGCCATGGTCAGCGCCTCCTCCTGGTCGTGCGTCACCATGATGGTGGTGACGCCCAGCCGCCGCTGCAGCGCCTTGATCTCGTGGCGCAGCCGCAGCCGCACGCGCGCGTCGAGTGCCGACAGCGGCTCGTCGAGCAGCAGCAGCCCGGGCGAGGTGGCGAGTGCGCGCGCCAGCGCCACCCGCTGCTGCTGGCCACCCGAGAGCTGGGCGGGATACTTGGGGCCGGCGTCGGGCATGCCGACCAGGGCCAGCAGCTCGGCTACGCGTGCGGCGACTGCGGCGCGCTTGTGGCGCCGGCTCGCCAGCCCGTAGCCCACGTTGTCGGCGACGCTGAGGTTGGGAAACAGCGCGTAGGACTGGAAGACGATGCCGAAGTCGCGCCGCGCCGGCGGCAGC
This sequence comes from Hyphomicrobiales bacterium, assembly GCA_041691635.1. Taxonomy (GTDB): domain Bacteria; phylum Pseudomonadota; class Alphaproteobacteria; order Reyranellales; family Reyranellaceae; genus Reyranella. The sequence continues at coordinate 96,473 of JBEPUH010000007.1, read as the reverse complement.
GACGACACGTCCCGTCCCTTTTGGCGGATCGTGCCCGAGGTCTGCGGCTCGAGCCCCGCGATGGCGCGCAGCAGGGTCGTCTTGCCGCAGCCCGACGGGCCCAGGAAGCAGACGAACTCGTTCTCCGCGACGTCGAGCGAGACGTCGCGGAGCGCGGTGAAGTCGCCGAAGCGCTTGGTGAGGTTGCGGACCTCGAGGAAGGTCACTTCTTCGGCGCCGACTTTCCGTCGTAGCGCTTGGTCCATTCGGCGAGAATACGGTCGCGGTTCTTGGCCATCCACTCGACGTCGATCTTGACCATCGCCTTCTCTATGTCGGGCGGATAGTTGGGCGGCGTGTTGGCGATCCCGGCGAGGGCCACGATCGGGTAGGTCTTGGCGTAGAGCTCGTTGGCCTTCCTGGTGGTGGCCCAGTCGGCGAGCTTCTTGGCTGCGTCGAGGTTCTTGGTGCCCTTGACGATCGCCGTCGCCTCGAGCTCCCAGCCCAGGCCCTCCTTCGGCACGATCAGGTCGAGCGGCGCGCCCTTGGTCTTCTCCGAGGCGCCGCGCGTGTCGAGGCCGATGCCGATCAGCCGCTCGCCCTTGGCTGCCTGCACGCAGGGCGCCGAGCCCGAGTGGATGTACTGCGCGATGTTCTGGTGCAGCGCGTCCATGAACTTCCAGCCCGCCTCCTCGCCCATGACGTGCAACCATGCTGCCACGGTGAGATAGCCGGTGCCCGACGAGGCCGGGTTCGGCATCACGATCGAATCCTTGTAGTCGGGCTTGGTGAGGTCGGCCCAACTCTCGGGCCGCGGCTTCTTGCCTTTCGCGGCCTCGGCGGTGTTGAAGCAGATGACCGAGAGATAGGCGTCCATGCCGACCCAGGTGTCGGGAGTCTTGCCGCTGCGGAACAGCGGCTTCAGCGCCGCAGCGCCGGCCGGCGTGTAGGGTTCGAGCATACCGAGCGAGACCATCAGGCCGACGTTCGACGCGGCCAGGCCCCAGATGATGTCGGCGTGGGGATTGTCCTTCTCGGCCATCAGCTTGGCCGCGACCACACCGGTCGAGTCGCGTACCCAGGCGATCTCGATGGTGGGATTGTCGGCCTCGAAGGCCTTCTTGAAGGGATCGAGCTGGTCGTTCTCCAGCGCGGTGTAGACGGTGAGCTTGGTCTTCTGTGCGAAGGCGGGCGCGGCGGCCAAGGTTGCCGCGGCGATGCCAGCCCACAGGGCGCGGCGTGTCCAGGTTGCCATCGTCATTCGTATCCCCCTGTTATTGCCAAAACCTTAGCGACCCAGCCGGTCCTCCGCCAGTTCGCCCCCTAGCTCGTCCGCCACCGCGCCCAGCCAGCGCCGGACCGCGCGCTCGTCCTCGCGGCCGAGCAGCCCGGCCAGGCGGGTTTCGACCTCGGCGACCCGGCTACGGCAGCGCTTGAGGAGCTGCAAACCCCGTGCCGTGGCGGTCAGCTGCAGGATCCGCCCATGGCCCGCATGCGCCGTCTTCTCGATCGCCCCACTCCTCAGCAGGTTGCGCACGATCACGGTGATGGTCTGCGGTGTCAGGAAAGTGAGCCGCGCCAGGTCCGCCCCGGACAGGCCGGGGTAGGCCGCGATCATGGTAAGCACGGTAAATTGCGGTGTCGTGACATCGAGGTCGGCCAGTGCCCGCTCGAGCGCGCCGCGCACCAGGCCGCTGGCCTGGCGCAGAAGATAGCCGAGATAACCCTCGGCGCCGCGCTTGCCCTCGCCCGGGCGCGGAATCGCAGCGGTTGCCGGCGCGCGCGCCATCAGCGCTCGAACACGGACTTCAGGTCCTTGGTCGCCATCGTGTCGCGCATCCAGGTGAAGCCGCCCTTGTCCTTCATCTCGCGTGCCCCCTTCATGAAGGCCGCGAGCGCCAGCCGCGACAGCGCCCCACCGACACTGATGCGCTTCACGCCGACGGCCTCCATCTCGGCGGCCGAAAGCGCGGGATCGCCGGCGCTCATCACCACGTTGATCGGCTTGCCGACCGACGAGGCCACCAGCTTCATCGATGCGAGGTCGCGCAGGCCGGGCGCATAGAGCACGTCGGCGCCGGCCTTCTCGAAGGCTTGCAGGCGCCGGATGGTATCGTCCATGTCGTTGCGGCCGCGGATCAGGTTCTCCGCCCGCGCCACGAAGGTGAAGGGCACGGAGAGCGAGCGCGCCATCTCGACACCGGCCGCCACGCGCTCCACGGCATGGTGGAAGTCGTAGATCTTCTCGCCGCTCCAGTCCTCGATCGAACCGCCGACGATGCCGACCGCGGCCGCGTCGCGCAGGATCGTCGCCGCCGCCTTCGGATCGTCGGCATAGCCGTTCTCGAGATCGGCGTTGACCGGCAGATCGGTCGCTTCGGCGATGACGCGGCAATTCTCCAGCAACTCGGCGCGGCTCACCGAGCCCTCGCCGTCGATCCGGCCGAGCGCGTTCGACATGCCGAGGCTGGTCGTCGCCAGCGCCTCGAAGCCCAGCGAGGCCAGCAGCTTGGCGGTACCCGCGTCCCACGGATTGGGCAGCAACAGGATCCCGGGCTGGGCGTGGCGTGCCTTGAACAGGCGGCCCTTGTCGGCTTGCGTGCGCATCTTCCGGTCGTTCCTCCGCATTGATTATCGAGACTATCGCCCTTGACGCCGGTGGCCAACTTAATATATCCACTTGGTTATATAACTGGATGGTTCCTCAATGAGCCTCGATCAAACCTTTGCCGCCCTCGCCGACCCGACCCGGCGGGCGATCCTTGCCCGGCTGTCGCTGGGGGAGGCCTCGGTCAACGAGCTGGCCGAGCCGTTCGCGATGAGCCAGCCCGCCATCTCCAAGCACATCAAGGTGCTGGAGCACGCCGGCCTGATCTCGCGCGGGCGCGATGCCCAGCGCCGGCCCTGCCGGCTGGAGACCAAGGCCATGGACGAAGCCAATAGCTGGCTCGAACACCACCGCGCGATCTTCGAGGCGCGCTTCCAGAGGCTCGACGACCTGCTCGAGGAGATGAAGGTCGAACGCGCCAAACGCAAACCCGCCACCCCCAAATCCAATCTCAAAGGAGTACGCAAGTGAACGACATGACCCTGAAGCCCCAGGGCGACCACGAGATCGTCGTCGTCCGCGCCTTCAACGCGCCGCGCGACATGGTGTTCGACGCCTTCAGCAAGCCCGAGCTGGTGAAGCGCTGGATGTTGGGCTCGGACGGCTGGTCGATACCGGTGTGCACCATCGACTTCCGCGTCGGCGGCAAGGGCCGCTACGAGTGGAAGAGCCCGGACGGCCAGCACGGCATGGCGCTGTCGAGCGAATTCGTCGAGATCGAGCGCCCCGCCCGCATCGTCCACAAGGAAGTCTTCGACGGCACGCCGCAGCCGGTCGAGAGCGTCGTCACCTCGACCTTCGTCGAGGCCGCCGGCCGCACCACGATGACGATGGTGATCCGCTATCCCACCGCCCAGGTGCGCGACTTCATGCTGAAGTCCGGCATGGAGCACGGCATGGGGCTGAGCTTCCAGCGCCTCGCCGGAATCGTCGAAAAAGCCTAGCGCGAGAAGGTCATCGCCTTGTCGCGGATCGAGCCGAACCGCAGGCTGAGCAGGTCGAGGGCGTAGTTCTGGTAGAGCTTCCAGGGCCGCCTCGACCCCTGCTTGGGCTGGTGCTTCAGCGCCCGTTGGATATAGCCCGACGAGAAGCTGACCCATGGCTCCTCGCCCAGGGTCGGATCGTCGTTACGCGGGGTGCAGATGCGAAAGCCGCGGCGGTCCATGTGGTTCAGAATGCGGCAGACATATTCGCTCACCAGGTCGGCCTTCAAGGTCCACGAGGCGTTGGTGTAGCCGAACACCGACGCGAGGTTGGGCACGTCGGAGTACATCATGCCCTTGTAGATGTAGTTCTTCGACAGATCGACGGCGCGGCCGTCAACCGCGAGCTTGGCGCCGCCCAGTGGCACCAGCACCAGCCCGGTCGCCATCACCACCAGGTCGGCCGGCAGCTCCTTGCCGGACTTCAGGCGGATGCCGTCCTCGGTGAAGCTGTCGATATGGTCGGTGACGACCGCGACCTTGCCGCGGCGCATGGCGCGAAAGAAATCGGCGTCGGGCACGAGGCAGAGCCGCTGGTCCCACGGATTGTAGCGCGGCGTGAAGTGCGCGACGTCGTGGTCGGGCCCGAGCATCTTCTGCACGCCGCCCAACAGGAGCTGCTTCACCCGCTCGGGCTGGCGCTTGCACATCTGGAAGAAATACATGCCGAGCAACACGTTCTTCCAGCGCGTGACCATGTAAGCGAGTTTGAGCGGCAGGCGGCGACGCATCCTGGTGGCGAACGGATCCTGCGACGGCCGCATCGCCATGTAGGTGGGCGAGCGCTGCAGCATGGTGACGTGCCCGGCGCCACTGTCGGCCATCGACGGCACCAAGATGACTGCCGTGGCGCCACTGCCGATCACGACCACGCGCTTACCGGCGTAGTCGATGTCGTCGGTCCATTTCTGCGGATGGGCGACCCGGCCCTTGAAGCGCTCGATGCCGGCGAACTCCGGCAAGTAGCCGCCATCGTAGGAATAATAGCCGCTGCACATCCACAGGAAGCCGCAGGTGAACTGCCGCCGCTCGCCCCCCGTGCCGCCCTCGTCGCCGACCTCGACATCGACCGTCCAGCGCGCGTCGGGCGTCGACCACGACGCGGCGACCACCTTGTGGCGATAGCGAATTTTCGCGTCGATGCCATGATCGCTGGCGACCTCGCGGATGTAGCTCAGGATCGACGGGCCGTCGGCGATCGCCTTGGCTTCCTTCCACGGGCGGAAGCGGTAGCCCAGGGTGTACATGTCGGAGTCGGAGCGCACGCCGGGATAGCGGAACAGATCCCACGTGCCGCCGCTTGCCTCGCGCCCTTCGAGAAGCGCGAAGCTCTTGCCCGGGCATTTCTTCTGCAGGTGCCAGGCAGCGCCGATTCCCGAGAGGCCGGCGCCGACGATTAGGACGTCGAAGTGTGGAGTCTCCATCACTCCTTCATGAACGCGTTGAAGTCGGGAGTCGATATGGTCCGGTCAAGGTAGCCGAACGTACCCTTGTCTTTCACTTCCTTGGCCGACTCGAGCAGGCCGGTCATCGCCGCACGATAGAGCGACGTGGCGAGGCTGATGCGCTTCACACCGGCTGACTGGAGGTCGGCCACGGTGAACGACTTTCCCTTGATACCGACCATGAAGTTGAACGGCTTCTTCAGTGAACCGCAGACCTTTTTCACCGCCGCAAGGTCGGGCAGGCCGGGCGCGAACAGCACGTCGGCCCCCGCTGCCTCGAAGGACTGCAGGCGCTTGATCACGTCGTCGAGGTCGGGCACGCCGCGCAGGAAGCCCTCGGCGCGCGCCGTCAGCATGAAGGGAATGGACAGGGACCGTGCGGCCTTCACCGCGGCCGCGACTCGTTCGGTCGCGGTGGCGATGTCATAGAGCGGCTTGTCCTTGTTGCCGCTCGCGTCTTCGATCGAGCCGCCGACCAGGCCGACGGCGGCTGCCTGCCGGATCGTCTCGGCGGCGGCATCGGGTCCGTCGCCGAAGCCCTTCTCGAGGTCGGCGGCCACCGGCAGGTCCGTCGCGTCGACGATCGCCTTGGCGTTGGCGAGCGCCTCCTCGCGGCTCACCTTGCCATCGCGCTTGCCGAGAACGCCAGCCTTGGCGCCGCTCGAGGTGGCGAGCGCCTCGAAACCCAGCCCCGCCAACATGCGCGCCGAGCCCGCGTCCCACGGGTTGGGAATGACGAACGATCCGGGCGCCTCGTGCAGGGCGCGGAACTTCTTGGCTTTGTCGGCCGGGCTGACGGTCATGACGATTTCCTTCCGTTTATTCTCAGAGACTGCGGCCGTCGTATTGCCGCGGCGTCAGTTTCTCGACTTCGACGCCGGCGAGGCAACGCAGGTTGATGCCGACCGTCGGCGTGCCGTCCGGCGCAACGCCCTCGGCAAAAGACTCGACCCCGCAACGCGTGCACGGCCGGTGATGCAGGCGCTTCTTGCCGAATTGATAATCGCCCAGCACATCGACACCGGACGTCAGGGTCATCTTCGCCCTGGGTGCGAAGGCCCACACCGCGCCGAGCTTGCTACAGATCGTGCAATTGCACTGCAGCGCGCCGGCTAAATCGAGGTCGACCGTGAAGGTCACGGCCTGGCAGTGACAACTGCCACTGTAGGTTTGGGCGCTCATGCTTCCACCAGATTGAGGGCAAGGTCGAAGGCATCGAAGTTGCGCCAGGCGCGATCCGCTTTCGATGCCAGCGGGATGTTGCAGATCAGAGGCACGTGCTGCTCGGAAACGCCGCCGTGGCTGCGCAGCGGTTCGGTCAGCCCCGAGAGATCGTGACGCGCCGCCGAGGTGCCCAGCACCTTGTGCTTGGTCGAAACCACGATCAGATCGCCCAGGCGATCCGCCGGCAGCTCGAAGCGGGCGGCCGCCTCCTCACGGGTGAGCGCAGCCTCGATCCCAGGTAGCGACTTGATCTTGGCCGCCATCTCCGTATGCGAGACGCCGGCCGGCAGGTAGACTACCGCGAACGAGCCCAGCGCGCCGTGGTGCACGACGTAGGGATCGGTGATCGGCAGGATGACGCGGGCCTTGGCGGTGCCCAGCCATTTGTCGAACACGTCCTGCAGATAGATCACGTCGGGCTGGCCGTCGGTCCGGAACTTGGCGTTCATGCCGTGGTCAGCCGTCAGCACGACCGTGCAGCCCAGCGCCTCGAGCTTCGCCATGTAGCCGTCCATCATGGCGTAGAAGTCGTTGGCCACCGGGGTGCCGGGCGCGTGCTTGTGCTGGATGTAGTCGGTCGTGGAGAGATACATGATCTCCGGCCGGTCGCGCTCCATCAGCTTCACGCCCGCGGCGAAGACGAACTCCGAGAGGCCGGCGCTGTAGACGTCCGGCACCGCCATTCCGACCAGCGCGTTCACGCCCTCGATGCCGTTCTCCGCCAGGCTCGCCTTGTCGGACTTCTCCGACGAGAAGCTGCAGGCCTTGCCCGGACCCAGCGCCAGCCCCTTGCCCAGCAGGCCGCGCAGCTTGTCCTTGGCCGTGACCACGGCGATGCGGCAGCCGGCGCGCTGGAAGGCCGGAAACAGCGTCTCGACCCGCAGGAACTTCGGATCGTTCATCATCACCTCTTTTCCCGACTCGGGATCGAGGAAGTAGTTGCCACAAATCCCATGCACGGCCGGTGGCTGGCCGGTGACGATCGAGAGGTTGTTGGGGTTGGTGAAGCTCGGCACGACGCAGTCGGCCAGCAGGTTGGTGCCGCCCTTCAGCACCTTGGCGAACCACGGCGCACGGCCCGCCTCGACGGCACACTCGATGTAGCCCGGCTCCGAGCCGTCGATGCACACGACCACCGTCGGCCGCTTCGGCAACGCGTAATGCCGGCCGTTGACCGTGATCCCGCCGCTCACGTTGTTGATGCTGTCCGGTGCCATTGTACCTACTCCGCCGCCAAGGTAGGCGATAGTGCTGGGCCGCCATTGCTAACCCGCATCTCGTCGAGCACGTCGCGCACGGCCGCGAGCGCGCCCATCATGTCCTTCGGATAGAGCCGGCCGATGCAGCCGATGCGGAAGGAGTCCGCCACCGTGAGCTTGCCGGGGTAGATCACGTAGCCGCGGTCCTTCAGCCTGTCGTAGAAGCGCTGAAACACGAATTTCGGATCGGTCGGCATGTGGAACGTAACGATGATCGGCGCCTGCAGGGCGTCCGGCAGCAGGGTGCGGAAGCCCATTGCCCGCATGCCGTCGATCAGGACCCGGGCGTTCTCGCGGTAGCGCTTGCCGCGGCCGGCGACGCCGCCCTCCGCCGCGTGCTCCTCGATCGCCTTGCCGAGCGCCACGATGACGTGGATCGGCGGCGTGAAGCGGTACTGGCCGGTTTTGGCAAAGCCCTCGGCCTGCTCGAACAGGTCGAGCACCAGGGTCGTGGCGTTGCCCTTGCACTCGGCGAGCGCCGACTTGCGGCAGACCACGAAGCTCAGCCCGGGTACGCCCTCCAGGCACTTGTTCGACGACGAAGCCATCGCATCGTACGGCACGGCGCGCACGTCGAGTTCGAGCGCACCGAAGGCGCTCATCGAGTCGACCAGCAAACGCCGGCCGTGCCGGGCCACCAGGGCGGCTGTCTCGGCGATCGGATTGAGGACGCCCGAGGTGGTCTCGCAGTGGACGGCGAAAACGTGGCTGATCGCCTTGTCGTCGGCCAGCATCCGGTCGAGCCTGGCGAGATCGGGCGGCGTGTCCTCCGGAGTCTCGTGGGAAACGACGCCACGGCCGGCGATTTCGGCGATTTTGTTGGCGCGATGACCGTAGGCGCCATTGATCAGGACCAGCAGCTTGCCCATTTTCGGCACGAAGCTCGTGATCATCGCCTCGACGGCGAAGGTGCCCGAGCCTTGCATCGGCACGGTGATGTGCGTGCCCTCGCCGCCCGCCAGCTCGACGATCTTCTCCAGCACCATCTTGTTGATGGCGATGAAGCCCTGATCGCGCGAGCCCCAGTCGTGGACCATGGCCTGCTTGACGGCCGCGGAGGTCGTGAGCGGCCCGGGCGTGAGCAGCAGAGGATCGCCGGTTTCGGAGACGGCGGGCTTTGTAGTAGACATGCGTGGATGATCGGCCTGTGAGCGTTATCCGTCCAGTGCACCGTCATAATACTGTCAAAAAACTTTCATCGGTGGCAGGAGAGGCTTAGGATTCGCACGAGATGCATGGCGTAGACACAGTCCTGAACGTCGTAGGCAGCGTGGCACTGCTGCTGTGGGGCGTGCGCATGGTCCGCACCGGCCTGACGCGCGCCTTCGGCGCGACGCTGCGCCGGGCCATCGGCGCCTGCTCACGCAACCGCTTCACCGCCTTTGCCGGCGGCGTCGGCCTGACCGGCGTGCTGCAGTCGAGCACGGCGACGGCGCTGCTGCTCGCCTCGTTCGCCGGCCGCGGCCTGATCTCGCTGTCGATCGCCATCGCGGTGATGTTGGGCGCCAACGTCGGCACCACCCTCACCTCGCAGGTCCTGTCGTTCGACCTGGGCTTCCTGTCGCCGCTGCTGATCGGCGCCGGCGTCATCACCTTCCTGTCGACCCACACCGACAAGCCCCGCCACGTCGGCCGCGTCGCCACGGGCCTCGGCCTGATGCTGCTGTCGCTGAAGCTGCTGACGGCCGCCATCGAGCCGCTGCGCACTTCGCCGTCGTTCATCGCGCTGCTCGAAGGCCTGCAGGACGAATACGCAATCGCCGCCATCCTGGGCACGCTCGCCACCTGGGCGATCCACTCGAGCCTGTCGGCGGTGCTACTGATCATGTCGTTTGCCGCCGGCGGCATCGTCAGCCCGCCGCTGGCGCTGGCCATGGTGATCGGCGCCAACATCGGCGGCGCGCTGGCGCCCTACATGGACCAGTCGTCGACCGACGTCGAGGCGCGGCGGGTGCCGCTGGCCAACCTGGTGACGCGCGTCATCATCGGTCTCGCCCTGATGCCATTCCTGCGCCCGATCGTGCACTGGCTGTCGATGCTCGAGCCGTCGCCTGCGCGCATGGCGGTCGACTTCCATTCGCTATTCAGCATCGCGGCCTCGGTCGTCTTCCTGCCGCTCACCGACCAGATGGCCGCCCTCTGCCGACGCCTGTTGCCGGCCCGTCCGACCGCCGACGATCCCGGCAAGCCGCGCCATCTCGATCCCACCGTGCTCGACACGCCGGCCGAGGCGCTGGCCTGCGCCACGCGCGAGACGCTGAATCTCGGCGACCGCGTGGCCGACATGTTGCGCCAGACGATCGACGTGTTCGACCACGGCGACAGCAAGGCCGTGCGCGCGGTAGAGTCCGCGGACAATGCCGTCGACAAGCTGTTCGAGGCGATCAAACTCTACCTGATCCAGACCTCGCGCACGGACTTGGGCGAGGAAGAGAGTCGGCGCTACGTCCAGATCCTGACCTTCACCACCAACCTCGAGCACATCGGCGACATCATCGACAAGAATTTGATGGAGCTGGCCGGCAAGAAGATCAGGAACCGCTACGCCTTCTCGCCCGAGGGCATGGGCGAGCTGCGCGCGTTCCATGCGCGCGTGCTGGAGAACCTGCGGCTGGCGCTCAACGTCTTCACCACGGGCGATCTTTCCCTGGCGCGTCGGCTGATGGCCGAGAAGACCGCGATGCGCGAGACCGAGGCCAAGGCCGCCGACAGTCATTTCGCCCGCCTGCGCGCCGGCCGTACGGAGTCGCTGGAGACCAGTTCGATCCACATGGACGTGATCCGCGACCTCAAGCGCATCAACGGCCACCTGACGTCGGTGGCCTATCCGATCCTCGAGGCCGCCGGCGAACTGGCCGAAAGCCGCCTCAAGGAGGCTCAGCCCTTGATCCGCGAACCGCTCGGATCGTAGGGCGCACGCAGCGACAGCCTGGCCTTCAGCCGCACGCCGGCCAGGTCGACCTCGACCTTGCCGCCGTCGAGCCATGCCGCGTCGATCGCCTGGCCGTCGGCGCGCTTCACGTAGCCCAAGCCAACCGACGCGCCCACCGTATGGCCGTAGCCTGCCGAGGTGAGATCGCCGACCGGCCGGCCGTCGCGTAGCAGGGTCTCGCCGCCCCACAGCAGCGGCTCGCGGTCTTCCAGCACCACCGAGACCATCCGGCGGTCGAGCGGCCTGGCCTTGGCCTCCAGCAGCGCCGCGCGCCCCAGGAATCCGCCTGGCTTGTCGAGCTTCACCGCCCAGCCGAGCCCGGCCTGCCACGGCGTGTCGTCGGGCGTGAGTTCGCGGCCCCAGGCACGGTAGCCCTTCTCCAGCCGCAGCGTTTCGACAGCATAGTAGCCCGCGTCGCGCAGACCCGCAGTAGCGCCCGCCTCGTGCAGCGTCTCGAACACGGTGACGGCGAACTCGGCCGGCATGTAGAGCTCCCATCCCAGCTCGCCCATGTAGGTGCGGCGCGAGGCCAGCACCGTGGCGTAGCCGACGGCGATCTCGCGGATCGTGGCGAAGGGAAAGGCCTCGTTGGAGAAATCGGCCGGGCTGACGGCCTGCAGGAGCTTGCGGCTGTTCGGACCCATCACCGACAGCACGGTCCAGGCGCCTGTCACGTCGGTCAGGGTGACGTGAGCGTCCTTGGGAAAATGGCGCGTGAGCCAGTCGGCATCGCGCGCGACCTGGGCCGAGCCGGTGACGAGCAGGAACTTGTCGCGCGCCAGCCGCGCCAGGGTGAGGTCGCTCTCGTAGGTGCCGCGCTCGTTCAGCAGGCCGGTGTAGACCGTGCGGCCGACGGGAACGGCGACGTCGTTGGTGCTGAGGAGCTGCAACGCCCTCTCCGCATCGCGGCCCTGGACCAGGAACTTGGCGAACGAGGTCTCGTCGACCACCGTCACCGCCTCGCGCGTGGCCTTGTGCTCGGCCGCGACCGCGTCGAACCAGGTACCGCGGCCCCAGCCGTACTGCATGTCGGGCGTCTTGCCGGCGCCGGCGAACCAGTTGGGCCGGTCCCAGCCCATCTTGTTGCCGAACCAGGCACCGCGCGCCTTCAGGCGATCGTAGAGCGGCGAGCGGCGGAACGGCCGGCCGCTCTCGTGCTCGCGCTGCGGCCACGGCATCTTGTAGTGCAGGCCCAAGGTCTCCGACACGCGCGTGCGCAGCCAGCGGTCGTTGCCGTGGAAGCCGGCGAAGCGGCGGATGTCGACCGGCCAGAGATCGAGCGTCGGCTCGCCGGCGACGATCCATTCGGCCAGCGCCATGCCGGCCCCGCCCGAGCTGGCGATGCCCATCGAATTGAAGCCGGCGCCAACGAAGAAGCCCTTGAGCTGCGGCGCCTCGCCCAGGATGTAGTTCAAGTCCGGCGTGAAGCTCTCCGGCCCGTTCATGAAGGTCTTGATGCCGGTCTTCTCGAGCTGCGGCACGCGGATCAGCGCGTTGTCCATCAGGATCTGGAACTGGTCCCAGTCGTCGGGCAGCATGCCGAACTCGAAGTCGTCGGGGATGACGTCCTTGTTCCACGGCTTGGCCTCGGGCTCGAAGCCGCCCATCAGCAGGCCGCCGACCTCCTCCTTGAAGTAGATGTAGCCGTCGGGGTCGCGCATCACCGGCAGGTCGCGCGGCACGCCCTCCATCTTCTCGGTGACGATGTACATGTGCTCGCAGGAATAAAGCGGCACCGTGACGCCGACCATGCGGCCGACCTGGCGCGCCCACTGGCCGCCGCAGTTGACGACGATCTCGGCGACGATCGGCCCCTCCGTCGTCTGCACGCCGGTGACTCTCGGTCCGTTAGGGCCGTCACTGGTGTCGATCCCGGTCACGCGTGTCTTCTCGAAGATGCGCACGCCGTTGTTGCGCGCGCCCTTGGCCAGCGCCTGGGTGATGTCGGTCGGGTTGGCCTTGCCGTCGCCCGGCAGCCAGACCGCGCCCACCAGATCGTCGGTGCGCATGATCGGATATTTGTCGCCGGCCTGTTGCGGTGTCAGCTCCTCGCAGACGACGCCTTGCTTGTTGGCCGTCGCCGACGACCGGCGCAACAGGGTCATGCGCTCGAGCGTGCGCGCGACCGACAGCGATCCGCACTGCTTCCAGCCCGTCGCCAGGCCGGTCTCGGCCTCGAGCTTCGAATAAAGCTCGGTGCTGTACTGGATCAGCTTGGTGAGATTCTGGTAGCCGCGCAGCTGACCCACGAGGCCGGCCGCATGCCAGGTCGTGCCGCCGCTCAGCCGTCCCTGCTCCAGCAGTACGACGTCCTTCCAGCCGTTCTTTGCCAGATGATAGGCCGTCGAGCAGCCCATGATGCCACCGCCGATGATGACGACGCGTGCCTGTGTGGGAAAAGCGGCCACGTCAGAGACGCCCACTCATGGCGGCCTCGAACATGCGGCGCATCTCGGGCACGCCCGCCTTGACCGGGTTGCCGCCGGCCGTCGGATCGACCGCGGCCATCTCGGAGAGCTTGTCGAGATGCTCCGGCTTCACGCCGAGCTCGGCCAGGGTGTGAGGAATGCCGATCTCGCGCCTGAGATCGAGCGTCCACTGCATGAAGCCGTCGAACGTCGGGTTGCGTAAATCGAGCCAGCGCGCGAGCCGCACGACCTTGTCTTCGATCGCGGGGCGGTTGAACTTGACGACATAGGGCATGGCCACGGCGTTGGTCAGGCCATGGTGGGTGTCGAGCATCGCGCCCACCGGATGCGACAGCGAATGGATGGCGCCCAGCCCCTTCTGGAAGGCCGTCGAACCCATCTGCGAGGCCGCCAGCATGTGGCCGCGCGCCTCGATGTCCCGGCCGTCCTTCACCGCGCGGGCGAGGTTGTTCTTCACCAGCCGCATGCCTTCGACGGCGATGCCCTCGGCATAGGGGTGATAGCCCGGCGCACAATAAGCCTCGAAGCAGTGGATGAACGCGTCCATGCCGGTACCCGCCGTCAGCCTGGGCGGCAGGCCGACGGTGAGCTCGGGATCGGCGATCACGATCGAGGGCATCATCCTGGGATGGAAGATCACCTTCTTGGTGTGCTGCTCGGTGTTGGTGATCACAGAGGCGCGGCCGGTCTCCGAGCCGGTGCCGGCAGTCGTGGGCACGGCGATGGTGGCCAGGATCGCGGCCGGATTGGCGCGCGTCCACCAGTCGCCGACATCCTCGAAGTCCCACAGCGGCCGGGTCTGGCCGGCCATGAAGGCGATCGTCTTGGCGGCATCGATGCCCGAGCCGCCGCCCCAGGCGATCACGCCGTCGTGCTTGCCCGCGCGCAGGACGCGGATGCCGGCCTCGACATTGGCCGCAATGGGGTTGGGCTTCACGTCGCAGAACAGCGCCACCTCGATGCCTTCCTTGCGCAGCGCCATCAGCGCGTCGGAGATCATCGGCAGCTTGGCCAACGCCGGATCGGTGACCAGCAGCGGCCGCTTGAAGCCCAGCGCCTTGCAGGCGTCGGCCAGCTCCCGGATGCGGCCGGCGCCGAAGCGGATCGAGGTCGGGTAATTCCAGTTGCCGACGAGGGACATCGAGGGCGGCGTCGAGGGGGCCATCAGATGATTTCCATATAGCGGTCGAGTTCCCATTCCGTGATGGCCTTGCGGAACTCCCTCTCTTCCCACTCACGCGTGGCGGAATAATGATCGACGAAGGCATTGCCGAAGAGATCGCGCGCGGCCTTCGACTCCTTGAGGCGCCCGGCGGCCTCCATCAGCGTGCGCGGCAACTGCGCCTTGGCCGGGTGCTTCTTCTCGTAGCTGTTGCCGGCAACCGGCTCGCCGGGATCGAGCTTGTGCTCGATGCCCCACAGGCCCGAGCCGACGGCGGCGGCCAGCGCCAAGTAGGGATTGGCGTCGGCGGCGGGCACCCGATACTCGATGCGCGTCGACTTGGCCGATCCAGGGATGATGCGCAGCGCCGTGGTGCGGTTCTCGACGCCCCAGGTCGACACCGTCGGCGCCCAGAAGCCGGGGATGAGCCGGCGATAGGAGTTCACCGTCGAGGCGACCATCGCCAGCGTCTCGGGCATCAGCGCCTGCTGGCCGGCCACGAACTGGCGCATGGTGCGGCTCATGCGGTGCGGCGCCTTGTCGTCGTGGAAGGCCGACTTGCCGTCCTTCCACAGCGACAGGTGCAGGTGGCCGCCGCAGCCCGGCCAATCCTTCGACCACTTGGCCATGAAGGTGGCGAGCCAGTCGCGCTTCTGCGCCAGCACCTTGGCGAAGAGCTTGAAGAGTGCCGCCTTGTCCGCCGCCTCGAGCGCGTCGGACACGCGCAGCGCCGCCTCGACCACGCCCGCGCCGGTTTCCGTGTGCAGGCCCTCGATGCTCATGTCCATGGTCTCGCACATGGCGAGCAGGTCCTTGTACCAATCCGACAGGACCGAGTTGCGCAGCACCGAATAGCCGAAGAAGCCGGGCGAGATCGGCTTCAGGTTCTTGTAGCCCTTGTCGCGGATCGAATGGGCGGTCTCGGCGAAGACGAAGAACTCGTACTCGAAGCCGACCTTGACCTCGAAGCCGAGCTTCTTCGCGCGCGCCAGGACACGACGCAGGATGCCGCGCGGACAGATCGCCTCGAACTTGTCGGTGAACTCGCACAGGAACAGCAGGTTGCCGGGCTCGGTCGCGATCTCGCGGCAGGTGTCGGGCAGGACGCGCACACCGGCGTCGGGATAGCCGGTGTGCCAGCCGGTCATGGTGACGTTGTCGTAGAGCTGGTCGTTGGCGTCCCACCCCAGGACCACGTCGCAGAAGCCCATGCCGCCGTCGAGCGCCGACTTGAACTTGTCGATATGGATGTACTTGCCGCGCAGGATGCCGTCGATGTCGTGGACGCCGACCTTGACGTGGCTGAGGCCGCGTTCCTTGACGATCTTCAGCGCGTCGGCTGCCGTCCTGACCTGGCGCGGTTCCATCGGCTCTCCCCTGTGGTGGAGGCAGACTAGCTGGCGAGGTACCTCGGAAGCCAGAGGGCAATGTCGGGAAGAAGCGTGATCACGATGGTGAACAGGATCATGATCACGAGATACGGCAGGGTGACCTTGGCGATATAGCCTAGGCCATCCTCGGTCAGTCCCTGAATCACGAACAGGTTGAAGCCGACCGGCGGCGTGATCTGCGCCATCTCGACGACCAGCACCAGGAAGATGCCGAACCAGATCGGATCGAAGCCGGCCGTCTTCACGATCGGCAGGACGATCGGCAGCGTCATGACGATCATACTGAAGCCGTCGAGGAAGCAGCCGAGGATCAGGTAGAAGACGATCAGCGCCACGATCAGCATGACCGGCGACAGATGCAGGCTGGTGACGAACTCCGCGACGGCCGCGGGGATGCTGAGGAAGGCCGCGGCGCTGCCCAGGATCGAGGCGCCGAGCACGATCAGCGCGATCATCGAGCAGGTCTGCACCGCGCCGATGCCGATGGCCTTGAGCGCCGGCCATTTCAGCTCGCCCTGCAGGCGGGCGACGATCAGCGCGCCCAGCACGCCGACCCCCGCCGCCTCCGACGGCGTCGCCAGGCCGCCGTACATCGAGCCCAGCACGCAGACGATCAGGAAGACCGCCGGTCCGAGCTCCTTGATCGACGCCAGGTACTCGGCCGCGGTCGCGATCCGCACCTTGCGCTCGCTCGGCGGCACCAGCGACGGATTGATCGCGGTGTGGATCATGATCCAGACCATGAAGCAGGCGGCCAGCAACATGCCCGGAATGAACCCCGCCGTGAACAGCTTGGCGACCGAGACGTCGCCCAGCACGCCGTAGATGATCATGATGTTGGACGGCGGGATCAGGAAACCCAGCGTGCCCGAGCCCGCGAGCGAGCCCACGGCCACATCCTTGGAATAGCCGCGCTTCAGCAGCTCGTTGAGCGAGATGCGGCCCACCACCTGGGTGGTCGCGGCCGACGAGCCGGAGATCGCAGCGAAGATCGAGCAACCGATGACGTTGACGTGCAGCAATCGGCCCGGCAGCAGCGCCGCCCACGGCGCCAGGCCGTTGAACAGCGACTGCGACAGCCGCGTGCGGAACAGGATCTCGCCCATCAGGATGAACAGCGGCAGCGCCAGCAGTTCTTGCGTGGTCAGGATGTTCCAGGCGTACTGCGCCAGCAGCTTGTCGAGCGGGATGTCGCGGAACAGCGCCAGCAGAACGGTGCCGGTGACGGCGAGTGTCCAGCCGATCCACAGGCCACCTGCCAGGAAGGCGAACAGCACGACGAACATGGTAACGACGACAATCAGCATTCTCGGCCAGCCATCCCGTTAAAGATCATTCGGCGACGTGGCCGGCACGCATGCTGACATCCTCGAGGGGCAGGCCAAGCGCTGCCTGGAAGAAGCGCGCGATGAACTGGATGGTCAGCAGGAAGATGCCGAAAGTGACGAAGAACTGCGGAATCCAGACCAGCGTGCCGCTCGACACCGAGGTCTGGCCGCTGTCGAAGCTGCGCCAGGTGAAGTAGGCCATCGACCAGGCGAGGAAGCCGCAGAAAAAGACGCCCAGGAGCGCCAGAACCGTCTCCATCCGGCGCCGCACCCTGGGCGACACCCGGGCGAGCACCAGCGTCACCCGGATGTGGCCGCCGGCGCGCAAGGTCATGGCGGCGCCGAAGGTGAAGCAGGCGGCCATCAGGTAGGAGCTGTATTCCCAGGCGACCGGAATATCGGCCGGCACCCAGGGAAAGACGTTCGACAGCGCGCGAACGGCCACTTCGGCGATCATCAGCGATGTCAGCGTCACCAGGCAGCCGACGCCGAGCCAGCCGTCGAGCCGGCTCAGCCTGTCGATGCCGTCGAGCAGCGGGCGCAGCAGCGCGGGGGCTGCTGCGTTCGGGTTGGTCCCGCCCGCCATCAGGCGCGCTTGACCTCGGCGAGGAAAGCCTTGATCGGCGCCTGCGAGGACGGAACCTTCTTCATGAAGTCATCGAGCAGGCTCGCCGTGCGCTTGCGCAGCTCCGCAATCATCGCCGCCGGCGGTGTGATGAGCTGCATGCCGCCGTCGACCATCTTCTTGGCGCAATCCTTGTCGGCGGTGAAAGCGGTGTCCCAGAACTCTGGCTCGAGCTTCCTGGCGAGGTCGGTGATCGCCTTCTGGTGCTCGGGCTTGATCTTCTTCCAGACGTCGTTGTTGATGGACACGATGTCCGACGACCATTGCTGGTTCGTGGCATGGAAGAACTTCAGGAACTCCCAGAACTTGCCATCGACGCCCGACACGGCCGAGGTCGACACGCCGGATACCGCGCCCGACGACAGCGCGGGCAACAGCTCGCCCCACGGGATCACGACGGGGGACATGCCGGCGGCGCTCCAGATCTCCTGCGCGCCCTTGTCGGCGGTGCGGATCTTGATGCCCTTGAGCGCCTGGACCGACTCAGCCTTCACCTTGAGGTGGAGGTACTGGTTGGGCCACGGCACGACGTAGAGAATCGTCTGATTGTTCCTGGCCGCGATCTTCTCGAATTCCGGGCGGATGTGCTTGTGCAGGATCTGCAGTTCCTCGCGCGAGCCGGCGAGGAAGGGAATGCCCTCGATTCCCATGAATGGCTCGTCGCCGATTTGCTGGGTGTTGAGATAGTCGGCAATCGGCACGAGCCCGTCGCGCACGGCGCGCAGGCATTCCGGGCCCTTGAAGCCGAGCTGGCCGCCCGACTTCACGTCGATGTCGATTGCGCCGTTGGTCGCCTTCTTCACCTCATCGGCGAAGCGGCGGCAGTTGATCACATGGAAATTGGCGTCCGGCCATACCGTGGCCAGCGGCAGCTTCATCGTCGCCTGCGCACGGGCGATGGCCGGCGCCATCGCGATCGCGCCGATACCCGCCTTCAGTGCCGTCCTGCGTCCCAGTTTCATCCCAGCCCCCATTTTGCCCCTTCAGGTCGACGACCGTAGAACCCCCGACGCCGCATTGCAATTTGCAGGCCAAGCCCCCTATGGTTCGCCGTGGCGACAACGCAATCAACGGCCCGCGCGCGCACCTACGCGATCCTGCGGCATTCGAGCTTCAGCCCGGGCGGACTGCGCTGGCGAGCGCTTCACCTGATCGCGCTCGGCGCCGGCCTGCTCGCGGTCGCCCTGTCGTCGATCGACAACCTGCCGGATCCCTTCCAGCAGTCGCTCACCGCCACGATCGTCGTCGCGGCCGCGATCTTCTTCGTCGAATACGCGGCGCGGCTGTGGGTGGCGCCCGAGGCGCTGCGCTATGCCGGCCAGTCCGACCGCTCCGCGCGACTGCGCTGGGCGGTCTCGCTCAACGGCCTCATTGGGCTGCTCGCGGTCGTGCCCGCCTTCGTCATCACCACCGGCTCGGTGAAAGCCGACGGCGAGGCTGCCGCGGTCTTCTGCATCCTGTGGGTGCTGAAGCTCGGCCTTCATGCCCCTGCCATGAGCACGCTGGCGCGTGTCGTCGCCAACGAGCGCGCCACGCTCGCGTCGGTGCTGATCATCTTCATCATCGTCCTGGTGTCGGCGGCGACGGCGACCCACCTGTTCGAGCGCGGCGGCCAGCCCGACGTGTTCGGCAACATACCTTCGGCCCTGTGGTGGGCCGTGGTGACGCTCACCACGACGGGCTACGGCGATGTCGTGCCCCACACGGTAGGAGGCAAAATGGTGGGGGCCATCGTGATGGTGAGCGGCATCCTGGTGCTGGCGCTCATGACCGGTATCCTGGCCACCGGCTTTTCCGAGGAGGAGCGCCGCCGCGAATACCTGCGTGTGTGGGACCAGGTGACCAAGGTGCCGATGTTCACCGAGCTCGGCACCGTCACCCTGTCGGAGATCGTGAGCAAGCTCAGGGTGCGCCACTATCCGCCGCGCATCGTCGTGGTCCGGCGCGACGAGCCGGGCGACGCGATGTTCTTCATCTCCGAGGGTGAGGTCGAAGTGCGCCTGCCGAGGGATTCGGTGCGGCTCGGCCAGGGTGGCTTCTTCGGCGAGATGGCCCTACTCGATCGCCTGCCGCGCAGCGCCACCATCGTCACCACCCAGGCAACGACGCTGCTGGTGCTCTACGCCAGCGACTTCTACGAGATCGCCGCGCACATCCCCTCGCTGGTCGGCGCGGTCGAGAAGGAGGCGCGCAGGCGGCGTGTCGAGAACGAGAACGCCGCGAAGGGCGACCTGCAATGACCGTCGACCTGCTCGTCGTGGGCTCGGGCGCCGCAGGCTTCTCCGCCGCCCTCACCGCCTCGCACGCCGGCCTCAAGGTGCTGATGGTCGAGAAGGAGCCGCTGTTCGGAGGCACCACGGCCTATTCGGCGGGCGTGATCTGGATCCCCGCCAACCGCCACGGCCGCGCGCTCGGCATTGCCGACTCCAAGGAAGATGCCCTCACCTACCTGCAGCACGAGGCCGGCAACCGGCTCAACCTCGAGCTGGCCAACGCCTTCCTCGACAACTGCAATCCCGCCGTCGAGTTCATCGAGAACAACACCCACGTCCGCTACGAGGCAGTGCCGATCTGGGCCGACTACCATCCGACCAAGCCGGGCGCGGCGCAGGGCGGCCGCTCGCTGCTGCCGCTGCCGTTCGACGGGCGGCGGCTCGGCAAGCGCTTCCGCCAGCTCCGCGCGCCGCTGCGGACCATGATGGCGTTCGGCGGCATGATGCTGGGCCGCAACGACCTGCCGCATGTCTTTCGGATGACCAAATCGGCCAAGTCGGCGTTGCATGTGGCCGGCATGACCGTGCGTTATGCCTACGATCGTCTCGGCCACGACCGCGGCACGCGCCTCACCAACGGCAACGGGCTGATCGCGGCCCTTGCCTTGTCGGCCGAGGAGCGCGGCATCGAACTCTGGCTCGACAGTCCGGTCGTCGAGCTGGTCCAGAAGGACGGCCGGGTGACCGGCGCCATCGTCCAGCACGCCGGCCGGCGCGAAGAGGTCACGGCGACGCGCGGCGTGGTGCTGGCATGCGGGGGCTTCCCTGCCGACGCTGAGCTGAAGGCGCGCTACTACGGCCACGTGCGCAACGGCCACGCGCACCGCTCCGCACCGCCGCCGGGCAATCGCGGCGACGGCATTCGCCTGGGCCAAGGCGCCGGCGGCGCGATGGCCGAGGACGTGGCCTATGCCGCAGCGTGGGTGCCGGTGTCGCTGGTGCCCCAGCCCGACGGCTCGACCCTGCCGTTTCCGCACTTCTACGAGCGCGGCAAGCCGGGCTACATCGCCGTCGATCCGAGAGGCCGGCGCTTCACCAACGAGTCCGCCTCGTACCACGACTTCGTACCCGCCATGGTCGAAGCCTGCCGCGGCGGCAAGGAGACGAGCAGCTGGCTCCTGTGCGACCACCGCGCCATCCGCCGCTACGGCATGGGCGCGATCGGTCCCGCGCCGCTACCGCTCGGGCCCCATCTGCGCAACGGTTACCTGCTTGGCGCCGCGAGCTGGCGCGAGCTGGCGGCCAGGATCGGCGTCGAGGCGGCGACCCTGCAGGCCACCATCGACCGCTTCAACGCGAACGCCGCGCGCGGCGAGGATCCCGACTTCGGCAAGGGCACCGACGCCTACCATCGCTTCAATGGCGATCCGACCCACACGCCCAATCCCTGTCTGGCGCCGCTCGAGAAGCCGCCGTTCTACGCCATGAAGATGATCCCGGGAGACATCGGCACCTTCGTCGGCTTGCGTGCCGACGGCCACGCCCGCGTGCTCGACAAAGCCGGTGTGCCGATCTCGGGCCTCTATGCCGCAGGCAATGACATGACCAATGTCATGGGCGGGACCTATCCGGGGGCCGGCATCACCATTGGCCCGGCCCTCACCTTCGGCTATATCGCGGCCCGGCACGCGGCGTCGGCCGCCGGCTGAAGAAGCCCCCTTTTCCACGAAGGCTTTTGGTATGTCGCAGATTACGCCCGTTATCCTGGTCGGTGGCTCCGGCAAGCGCCTGTGGCCGCTGTCGCGCGAGAGTATGCCCAAGCAGTTCGTGCCGCTGCTAGGCAAGCAGTCGACCTTCCAGCAGACCTTGGAGCGGGTGGCGGACCGCAGCCTGTTCGGCAAGCCGGTGATCGCCACCAACGACGCCTACCGTTTCATGGCCGAGCAGCAGGCCAAGGACATCGGCGTGGAGATCGACATCCTGGTCGAGCCATCGCGCCGCGATTCGGGCCCCGCCATCGCCGCGGCCGCGGCCTACACGCGCAGCCTCGGCGCCAAGGCCGTGCTGGCGCTGGCGTCAGACCATCTGGTGATCGGCGCCGAGGAGTTTCGCCAGGGCTGCCGCGAGGGATTGATGGCGGTGCAACAGGGCGGCATCGTCACCTTCGGCATCCCGCCGACGGAACCCAAGACCGACTACGGCTACATCCGGCCCGGCAGCGAGCATATCGGCCCGGTGCAGAAGGTGGCGGCCTTCGTCGAGAAGCCCAATGCCCAGACCGCGCTGCGCTACATCGCCGAGGGGCTGCTGTGGAACAGCGGCAACTTCCTGTTCCCGCCCGAGCTGCTGCTGTCGGAGATGGCGCGCTTCGAGCCCGCCATGGCCGCCGCCGCCGAGGAAGCCGTCGCCAAGGCCAGGAAAGTGGGCTCCACCGTGTTCCTCGATGCCGAGGCCTTCGCCAAGGCGCCGGCCAAGTCGATCGACTACGCCGTCATGGAGCGCACCGACAAGTGCTGGGTGGTGCCGGCCAAGTTCCGCTGGTCCGATCTCGGCACATGGGACGCGCTGCTCGACATTGGCGACGCCGATTCGGCCGGTAACGTCACCGAGGGTCCGGTCGAGCTCGACCATGTGCGCAACTCCTACGTCCGCTCCGACGGGCCGCTGACCGCCGTGATCGGCGTTGAGGAAGTCGTCGTCGTGGCGATGGGCGACGCCGTCCTGGTGGGCCACCGCGACAACCTTCCACGGCTGAAGGACGTCGTGCAGCGCATGTCCGACGGCAAGCACAAGGCGGCCACCGAGCACCTAGTGATGCACCGTCCGTGGGGCAGCTACCAGGACATCGACCGAGGCGAGCGCTTTCGCGCCAAGCGGTTGACCGTAATCCCCAAGGGCAAGCTCAGCCTGCAGAGCCACAAGCGGCGCGCCGAGCACTGGGTCGTGGTCAAGGGCATTGCCGAAGTGACGCTCGACGGCAAGATCATGACCCTGCACGAGAACCAGTCCGTCTATATCCCGATGGGCGGCATCCATCGCCTGGCCAACTCCGGCACCGAGCCGCTCGAGGTTGTGGAAGTGCAGACCGGCGACTATCTCGAGGAGGACGACATCACGCGCTATGAGGACATTTACGCGCGCGTCTAGTTGCCCTTCTTGGGAGTCCTGTCGAACACGATCGGCTTGGGCCGGCTCATCGCCTTCCGCAGGTGCACGAACAGGCTGCGCACGACCATGCCGACCTGACCGCCGACGAAGCGCAGCAGCACGAGCGCGAAGCGACCGGGCGGCATCTCGCCGTCGCGGATGAAATTGTGTCCGGCGCGCAGGAACGTGGCCGCACAGAAGATCGCCCACGCCACCGTCAGCAGGAACAGGTCGAACAGCAGCGGCCTGAGCGCCGGAGCCAGCAGGCCCGCGAGCACTCCCGACACGACACCGACCAGCAGCACCGGCTGATTGAGCGCCATGCACAGGTGCAGCAGCGCCGCGAGCTTGGCCGACGGCGTGATGCTGCGGCTCTTCAGGATTTCCGGGAACATGCGCATGCCGACGTGGCGGAAACCGTCCTGCCAGCGCTGCTGCTGGCGCAGCCAGGTCCTGGTGTCCTCCGGCAGTTCGCCCGGTACCGGCACGCTCACCAGAAAGACCGATCGCCACCCCTTCACCCAGCCGCGATAGGTGAGATCGAGATCCTCGGTGACGGTGTCGCCTTTCCAGCCGCCACCGGCCTCGATCGCCTCGCGTTGCCAGATGCCGCAGGTGCCGTTGAACGGCAGAGGATGCCCCGCCCAGTAGCGCGTCGCCTGCTCGATGCCGAGATGGGCGTCGAGCGTCACCATCTGCATCTCGGTGAGTGCGTTCGCGTACGGATTGAGGAAGTCGAAGCGCGCCTGCACGAAGGCGGTCTTCGGCTCGGCCACGAACACGCGCATGCACTTGCGCAGGAAATCGACCGGCGGCACGTAGTCGACGTCGAACACGGCAAAATAGTTGTACGGCGTCTGCTGCATCGCCTCATGCAGGGCGCCGCCCTTGAAGCCGCTGCGGTCGGTGCGCTGCAAGGCCACCGCGTCGAAGCCTTTGGCACGCAATTCCGCGGTCACCGTGCGCGCCAGCTCCGCCGTCTCGTCGGTGCTGTCGTCGAGCAACTGGATATGGAGCTTGTCGCGCGGCCAGTCGATCTTGGCCGCCGCCTCGACGCCGCGGCGCAGCACCGGCCCTTCGTTGAACGACGGTATCTGCACCACGACGTGCGGCAGCTCCGCATCGCGCGGCAGCCTGGTGGCGAGAAGCTGCTCCTCACGGTCGAGGCCCCGGGCGCGCAGGCGGTGGTTCAGCACGACCATGTAGAGGAGGCTGCCGATAAACGACGCCAGGAGCGCACAGCAGACCACGAATACTGTCGCCAGGAGGAGAGCGAGTGTGGCGATCAAGGCCACCGGTCAGGCTCCCGTCTTGGGGGTGCGGGTGAATTCGGTCTTCTTGCCGAAGCCCGCGCCCACGATGGCGCCGGCATTGGCCGCGGCGAGATAGCAGATCACGCCCGGCACGCTGAGCGCGGTCACGAGATACTGGCCGAGCCCGCCACGCTTCAGGCGGCGATAGGCGCCCCAGGTCGTGCCGAACAGGATGGCGAGCGCCGACACGAACCAAATCCACAACAGGACCCGGAAGAAGGCCGGCAATCCGTCGTGGCCGATCGCCGACACGACCAGCCCGACGATGCCGATCAGCAGCACCGGGAAGACGAGCTGCTGGCCCAGCGCCACCGTCGTGGTGAACTTGGCCTCGCCCGGCAGATCGGACTTCCAGATCGGCCACAGGAGCTTGCGCGCGACCTGTACGAAGCCCTTCGACCAGCGACTCTGCTGGACGCGGAAATCGTCCAGCTTCTGCGGCAGCTCGCCCACGACGTGGGGCTCCATCAGAAACACGCCGCCCCACCCCTTGAGATGGGTCCGTAGCACCAGGTCGAGATCCTCCGACAGTGTGTCGTGCGACCAGCCGCCCGCCTCGTCCACCGCCGCGCGGCGCCAGATGCCGCCGGTGCCGTTGAACTGGAACGGCACGCCGCGCCGCGCCCGGACATCCTGCTCGACGGCGAAGTGGGCGTCCTGCATCAGCCGCTGCGTGCGGGTCAGCGCATTGTGCCCGCCATTGCCCCATTCGATGCGGGTCTGAACGAAGGCGGCCTTCGGGCTGGCCAGCATCGCCGGCATGGCGCGCCGAAGCCAATCGGGCGGCGGCACGAAGTCGGCATCGAAAACCGCGGCATAGGGTGCATCGTCGAGCGCCATGCCAGCGGCCAGGGCGCCGGCCTTGAAGCCAGTCCGGTCGGAGCGGCGTACATGGTCGACGTCGACGCCGGCCTTGCGCAGGCGCGCGATGGCGTGGACGGCGATATCCGACGTGAGGTCGGTGCTGTCGTCGAGCAACTGGATCTTGAGCCGGTCGCGCGGCCAGTCGAGCGCTCCTGCCGCCGTCAACGCGCGCTCGACGACGGTCGGCTCGTTGTAGACCGGAAGCTGCACCAGCACGCGCGGCAGGTCGTCGGGCAGGGCTGCGAACGCCTCCTCGGCGGGCGGCAATTCGGAGAGCCAGTACAGCAGATAGAAATAATAGCCGGCGATGGCGAACTGCACGGTCAGGCAGAGGACCACGATCAGGTCGACGATCGAAAGCAGCACGCCGCCCTGCCGCTCAGTGGTAGTGGATCGGGACTTCGAAGCAGCGGCCATCCTCGATGTGGAGGCGGCGGGTCGCCACGTCGAAGATGCGCTCGTCGTGCGTCGACAGCACCACGGCGCACTTGGCGCGCATTGCGAGGTCCTTGAGCTGGTCGACCACGAGCCGGCCGGCCACCCGGTCGAGCGCTGAGGTCGGCTCATCGGCAATGATCAGGTCCGGCAGGCCGATCATCACGCGGGCGATCGCCACGCGTTGCTGCTGGCCGCCCGAAAGCTCGTCCGGCCAGGCGTCGGCTTTGTCGCCAAGGCCGAGCAGGCTCAGCAGGTGGCGGGCGCGCTGCTCGTCCCAGGCCGGGTCGGCGAGCGGCGTCGTGGCAACACCGGCGACGACGTTCTGCAACGCCGTCAGCGAGGACAGGAGGTTGCGCTTCTGGAACAGGAAGCGCACGCGATTGCGCAGTTCGTCGAGCCTGGCGCCGTTCAGCCCCCCGAGGTCGGTGCCGAGCAGGCGAAGCTTGCCCTCGGACGGCCGCCGCATCGTGCCGAGGATGGTGAGCAGGGTCGTCTTGCCCGATCCCGACGGGCCGGTGACGATCACCAGCTCGCCCTCGCGAACGAGCATGTTGATGTCGAACAGCACGTCGACGCGCTGCGTACCCTCGCCGTAGTGATGGTGGACGTCGATCGCCTCGACGATCGGCGGACCGAGGACATGGCTATCGGCGGGCATGCATCACTCGAACAGCATGATGGGGTCGACCTTCCACAGCCGCCGGATAGCGAACAGGCTCGACACCACGGTCATGATGACCGACGCCACCAGCGCGATGACCATCTCGCGAAGGCCCATTGTCATGCCGAGATGGATCGCCGCCTCGGCGACTCCGTAGAAGACACGGCCCAGAACGAAGGCGGCAAGGAAGGCCGGCATGATGATCGCCGCGCCAATCTGCCCGATCATGCACAGGAAGAACCACCAGTCGTAACCGAGGCTCTTCAGGATCGCGTACTCCGGCATGTAGAAGCGGATGATCTGGTACTGGGCGTAGTAGATGAACACCATGCCGATCATCAGGCCCATGATGAAGCCGAGGTCGGTGATGTAGCCGACCGGCGTCTCGCGCGACCAGTAGCCCTTCTCGCGCGCCTCGAATTCGGGGATCGTTATGACCTCGGCGCGGCCGTTGAGTGCCTTGTTGAGCTGGTCGCGGGTCTCGTACAGGTCGGCGCCCGACACCAGTTGAAGGCCGATGAAAGCCGGCCGGTCGAGATACCAGTTGCCGAAGACCTCGGCCATGGTCGCCTCGGACATGATGACGTTGCCGTCGTTCACGACGTTGGGCCCGATGGCGACGGTGCCGACGACGAAGAGTTCGCGGAGCAGCTGGCGGTAGTCGGGCGGCCCGAGGACCGGCACTTCCGCCCCCTTGTCGGCGATCTCGGCGAGATCGCCGAAATAGGGACGCGAATCGCGGTCGAACAGGACGCGGCGCGTGACGCGAAGCTTGTACAGATTCTCGCGCAAGCCCGGTACGTCGAGGGCCGGCCGCTCGACGTCGATGGCGTACCAGGCAAGCTGGCGCGGCGCGCGCATACCGGAGTGATTGATCGACATGATGTCAAACCACAACGGCGTTGTGTGGGCCACCGCCGAATTGGCCTCGACGATGTCGCGCATCGACATCGGCACGTTGGCGTGAAGCTGCAGCGACTTGAAGCCGGGCGAAACCAGCACGAGGTCGGCCAGGACGGCGCGATGGATGCGGATCGACGAGTAATAGACGGCGCGCTCGATACCGAGCTGGGCGAAGATCACGAGCAGGCTCGCCGTGACGCCCGCCAGCGACAGCAACGTGCTCGTGCGCTGCCGCCGCAGCTGCTGCGCGCCGAGCGGCATCGCTGCCGCCGTCCGGGCCGCGATCTTCAAGCGCGCCAGCGAAAATCGCGGCAGCCATCGCCGCAGGTCCGGCGACGGCAAGACAGGCAACGTGAAAGCCATCAGAGGAAAGTGACGCGCGTCTCGCGCCCCAGCACCTGCGGCATGCTGGCAGCATCATCGAGGGAGATCTCGACCTGCACGACTCGGCCGTCGGTCGACGAACCGCCGTCGGGCTCGACGCGCTGCATGCGCTTCACAGTCGGCGCGACGCGGGCGATCCGGCCCTTGAAGACCGTGGGATTGCCGCGGAAGGTGATTTCGACGCTGCCGCCCGGCTTCAACCGGTCGAGATGTACCTCGTCGACATCGGCGAACACGCGCATCTGGCTCATGTCGACGATCTTGGCGATGCCGGCGGTCGACACGCGCTCGGCCTGGTGGGTGTAGATCTGGACCACGATGCCGTTGACCGGCGAACGCACGAGCGCCTGCTCGCGCGTCGTACGGGCATTGTCGAGCTTCGCCGTCATGATCGCGATGTCGGTGTCGGACTGGGCAATGTCGGTCTGCAGCGTTTCCTTCATGACGCGAAGCTTGGCTTCCTCGCGCGCGACGTCCTGTTGGGAAATGTTCAGCTCGAGCTGCTTCATGTCGGGTTGCTTGCCCGAGCGTTGCATTTCGAGGGTCTTGAGCTTGAACTCCTCGGACTTGCCCTTCACCACCACTTCCTGCATGGCGATTTCGGCGACGCGGTAGCCCGAGACCATGGCCTCGCGTTGGCGCTTCGCCTTCTCGAGTTCGGCCTCGTTCGTGCGTACCGAGACGTCGGCCTTCGGATAGTTCGACAGCACGGCCAACACTTCGTCCTGCTTGACCTTCTGGCCTTCGGTGATGCGCAATTCCGTAAGGACCGCGCCGCCTTCCGGATTACCGGCAATCGCCACCGTGCCCATCGGGGCGTCAGTGTAGCCGCGCGAGATCAGCGGGCCGGAAGGCTTGATTGCATCCTGGGCGCTACTGGTCTGCCGGCTGGGCGCGATCCAAAGGACGAGTGCGGCGACGACGAATAAAATCGCCGCGCCTGTTGCACCCCATCTGAATTTTTGCTCTCGCGCCATTCTCACGTGCTTCCAGATTACTCAACCCGCCGCCCCGACCACTCAGAATACGGTCGTCGGAATGACACTGCCCTTGGCAATACCGACGATCGAGAATGTACGGTAAATCGCGTTGAGAATCTTGTTGTACTCATAAAGTGGCGCATTCGTGACATAGACCACATCCTGGGGCTGAATCGCGAATTGCTGGGCTACAAAGACGGACACCGGCTGGTTCAAGTCCAGCCGGAAAACCCTTGCCCTGGCATTCGGATTGGCCTGGATATCGCCCATTCGGAAGACAAAGACGCCAGTTTTGTTGGCCTGCTCGTCTGCCAGGCCGCCCACCTTGCCCAGCGCCTCGAGCAGGCTCATCTGGGGACTCGTAATCTCTACATTACCGGATTTCATGACCGCGCCCAACACCGTGAAGATGCGGGCCTTTGGCCGGACGACGATTTCGTCACCCTTCTGAACGGCGACGTCTCGGCCGGCCAGGAGGTCCGAATATTGCACCTGCAGGATTACCTGCCCATTGCGGCGCAGGACGACCTCGAACTGGGTTCCGAAGCCATTGCTGCTAAGGCCGCCCACCCGATTGATGGCGTCGACGACCGAGCGAACGCCATCGAGAATGGAGATTCGGCCCGGCTGCTTGACGTCTCCGGATATCATGATCGTATGAGTACGGTCGGCAACGAACTCGACGATGACCTGCGGATCCTGCGCCTTGCCCTTGGCCGTGAGCTGGCTGGCGATGCGCTGTTCGATTTGCGAGAGATCGAGACCCGCGACCTGGACGACGCCGAGGTAAAGCACCTCGATCGTCCCGGCGTCGGTGACGCGTTGGGCACCGAGATCCGCGCCAGGCCGCTGGATCGTCGGAAAGACGCTGCCCTCGTAGGGCTCGAAGATGCGGACCTTGACCACATCGCCCGGCGCAACGGATATCCGGCCACCCGCCGATAGACCGCTCGTTGTCGACGGTACGTCGATCGTCGCAGGCGGCCGATAGGCGATAATGGTCGTAGGCGTCAAATCGATGACGTCGAACGGCAGCGCCTCGGTGCTCCGCGAGCTGGCGTCGTTCATCCAGGGGCCGTTGCCTGGAACGGCCTGACACCCGGCGACAACGATACCCAAGCCAAGGACAATGGCGGTGGGTCGCGCGACTGCCTGCAGCCGGCTCCAAATTGTCAAATTCACATCTCCGTGCGAAACGATCGACACATGTACGCCGTGCCGCGCCCCGTAATCTTGCCTCAGCCTGCCGTGTAATTAACCTGCCGCGCCGCGCAGGTGCAAGCGCTCGGCAGAGATCGCCGCAGGCAGCGGCTGGAGCCGCGCCATGGCCTCCTCCAGCGATTCCGCGACGTCCAGAAGCCGGGAAAACCCGCTCACCAGCAGGCAATCGGCCGCCGGGCCGGTGAACCGGCAGAAAACGACCGGAACCTGCTCCTGCGCCGCCCGGTGGAGGATGGTCGCCAGGGCCCGCACGCCCGCAGCACCCATGTAGGTCACCTCGCTGCCGTCGACGATCAGGCCGGTCCCGGGCCGTACAGCGTCCAGGAGGGCCTTCTCGACAGCCCCGATGGTCGTCGAATCCACGCAATCCGGCAATTTGACCGTGGCGATCTCCCGGACAGGCTCCATGGGCGTCCTTACGGCGCCGGTCCAGGCTTCATCCCCGTCGGCGCGCCATTGGCCGCCGAGATCGGTCCCACGCCACATGATTGCACGACTACTGAGTGCGCTCACCATCAATACCGGTGCGAGGCATTCCCGCACCAGCGCCGCCGCCGCCGCGCGCAGGCCGAAGGTCAGACCACGGCTCGACATGAACCATTTCTCCGCGGCCAGCCAGAGGATCGTATGGCCGAGCAGACCGGCAGCGACGACCTCGGCGCCGACGCCTGCCGCGACCAGCCCCGCAAGGCCGGCAAGGCCGGAGATCGTCCAGCCGACGACCGGCTCCCAGATTACGAGTGGCCAGACTGGCAGATGCAGCCTCGTCCGCGCCCAGCGTACCTGACGGCGCCACACGGTAGGCCAGTCGCGAAGACCGAGCGGCAGGCGCACCATGAAGTCACCGAGCGTCGTTCGAAGACCGAGTTCGCGGACCGAGCGGGTGACGGAGTAGTCGTCGGCGATCCAGCGATTGAAGCCCCGCCAGTTCCCGATTCGCTGCAGCGTGTCGTGGGACATCAACGTCACGCCGCCCGAGGCGACCGCGATGCCGAGCCGGTCGGCGGCGAGCAGGAAGCGCGCCTGGTGACCGTCGATATAGGCGCGCTCCAACTCCGCCGCGAAGTTGCCCGGCGCCTCGCCCGCCTTGAGGGCAAGGACCAGACCGACCTTGTCCGACAACGGTGCGGCGGCCCGGCGCAGGTTCTCGGCATCGAGCAGGATGCCGGCGTCGCACAGTGCCACGAACGGACGGCTCGCGGCCTCGAGGCCCTTGCGCACGTTGTTCATCTTCGGATTGAAGGTGGTGTCATTGCCGATCAGGATCGGCGCATCCGACCAGAGCGCCCGCACCGGCGCGACGGCGGCGTCATCCTCCGTCGCCACGCAAATCAGCACCTCGGCTCCCGCGCCGGACAATTTCATCAGGGCGTGCACGTAGGGCGTGGCAGCATCGTCGGCGCTGCTCATCGGCGCGACGATCGAGAATTCAGACGGCGAATGGGCCTCGGGAGGGTGCCGGTCGCGCGCTCCCCGACGCCTGGCTGCCAGCGCAGCGGTGGCCCAGTGCAGGGCCGTGCTCGCGCCCCACCAGCCGAGCCCGATCCAGGTCGCGGCGCCCACCGCCATGCGCGGCTACTCGCTGGCCGAGAAGCGGTGGATGTCGTCCTTTTCCACCAGCAGCGCGCGATGATAGTTGCGGATCACGGTGCTCGGATCGCCCTGCTCGCGGATGCGGCCTTCCTCGATCCAGATCGCGCGCGTGCACAGCCGCCGCACCTCGGCCATCGAATGCGACACGAAAAGCAACGTGCCTGTCTTGCGGAAGCTGTCGATCCAGTCGAGGCACTTGCGCTGGAAGGCGGCGTCGCCCACGGCCAGCGCCTCGTCGACCACGAGGATCTCGGCCTCGACGTGGGCACAGATCGAGAAGGCGAGGCGCGTGCGCATGCCCATCGAATAGTGCTTCACCGGCTGGTCCATATAGTCGCCGATGCCGGCGAACTCCGAGATCGAGGCGAACTTGCGTATGACCTCGGAACGCTTGAGGCCGAGCACCGCGCCGCCGATCATCACGTTCTCGCGGCCCGACAGCTCGAGATCGAAGGTCGAGCCCAGCGCCAGCACAGGCGCGATACGGCCGGTCACCCGCAGCTCGCCATGGCTCGGCAGGGTCATGCCGCAGATCACCTGCAGAAGGGTCGACTTGCCGCAGCCGTTGCGGCCCAGGATGCCGATGCTCTCGCCACGGTGAATCTCGAGATCGATGTCGCGCAGCACCCAGAACGGCTTGAAGAACGACTTCCACCAGCCGAACATCACCTGCTTCAGCCAATCGTTGCGGCGGGCGTAAAGCTGATACGCCTTGCCGAGATTCCTGGCCCTGACGACGATGTCAGATGACGTCGACGATGACATTCCGATACCTGTCGAAGAACCAATAGCCGAAGTAGAAAGTGAACACCGACGTCACGAGCGTCCATGCGTAGACGCGCATGTCGGGCACGACCCCGGTCAGGACGATGTCGCGCATCACCTCGACATAGCCGGTCAGCGCGTTGGCGTAGATCCAGAAATTGAACGGCGCCGGCAGCGCCGCGTGCGGATAGAACACCGGCGTGGCGAACATGAACAACGGCACGATATTGATCATCAGGTAGCCGGCGTCGCGGGTGAAGGCGCCGATCGCGCTCAGAAACCACGACATGCCGATCAGGAAGGCCATGAACGGGATGAAGATCAGCGGGATCAGCACCACCGTCCACGGCAGTGCCCCGGTGGCGGCGAGCTGGAACAGGAGCATGACCACGACCGAGATCAGGGTGTAGGCCGTCGCCCGAAGCGTCGAGATGACCGCCAGCATGTCGCTCGGAAAGATCGTTTGCTTGATGAAGTGTGTGTACTCGTGCAGCAGCATCGGCGCGCGAAACGCCATCTCCGACCAGAAATTGAAGACGACGATGCCGCTGAAGATGAACAGCGCGTAACCGATCTTCGGGCCCATCGAGCTGTTGGCGAGGGGCAGTTGGAGATTGGTCGTGAAGGCGAAGGTATAGACCGCGATCGCCAGCAGTGGCGCCACGACGGCCCACACCCATCCGGCGACCGAGCCCTTGAAGCGCTCGCTCATTTCACGGCGCAGGATCGCGGCAATCAGGTCCTGGTGATGCCACATCTGTACGAACGGCTTGGCGACAAACCGGACCAAGCGCTGCGACGGGCCGATGCTCTCGACCACGATCTGCTTGCCATTGACGACGTTCACCGACGGCATGAGCCGTACTTCTCCTTGCTGGGTCCAGTGGTGAGCCCGGTCGGTGTCGAACCGACGACCCTCTGATTAAAAGTCAGATGCTCTACCGTTGAGCTACGGGCTCGCTCCGGTGCCTCGCCG
Organism: Hyphomicrobiales bacterium; assembly: GCA_041691635.1. Lineage (GTDB taxonomy): Bacteria > Pseudomonadota > Alphaproteobacteria > Reyranellales > Reyranellaceae > Reyranella. The sequence goes on along the minus strand of JBEPUH010000007.1, from coordinate 63,650 downwards.
CAGGCCAAACTCCCGCGCGGCGCTCGTATAAGGTGCGCCGGCCCCACGGTCAACGCAGCCGCGACTGGCGTCAATTCGACGAAAATTTCAGTTTCAGGCGCTGGAAGACCTTTTTGGACACGAATTGCGAGGTATCGCCGCCCAGGCGGGCGATGTCCTTGACCAGCGACGAGGAGATGAATTGGTGCCGGTCCGAGGCCATCAGGAAGATGGTCTCGACGTTGGGTTCCATCCGCGCGTTCATGTTGGCCATCTGGATCTCGTACTCGAAATCCGAGACCGCCCGTAGCCCGCGGATGATCACCGAGGCACCGACCTGCCGGGCAAAATGAATCAGCAGCATGTTTTCGAAAGGAACCACCTCGATACGGTCGCGATCGGCCTGTGGAAAATCCGCAATATCGTCCTTGATGATCCCCATCCGCTCCTCGAGCGAGAACAGCGGCCCCTTGCCGATGTTGATGTGAGGCCCGATCACCAGCTTGTCGACCAGGCGCAACGAGCGCCGGATCACTTCCATATGCCCGCTCGTGATGGGATCGAACGTGCCTGGATACACACCCGCGCGTTCCACGGCCATGGCTCCCCCTCGTTTTCCGACAAAGCGTACGCCGGCTACAGCGGCGAAGTTTTAGCGACACGGGCGCGCCTTATCCACCGTTTGTTTCGGAATGGTCTTCGGTCGTCCCGTTGCTGTTGCCGTTGCCATTACCGTTGGCTTCGTCGTCCTCGCCGATGCGGATGGCCGAGACCACGCGCTCGCCTTCGCTGACGTTGGCGATGCGCACGCCGCGCGTACCACGTCCGGCGATGCGGATTCCCTCGACCGGGCAGCGGATCAGGGTGCCACCGTCGGTGACCGTCATGATCTGGTCGGTCCCGAGCACCGGGAACGCCCCTACCACTTCGCCGCCCTTGCCGAGGTTCATCAACTCCACACCCTTGCCGCCACGGCCGGTCACCCGGTACTCGTAGGCCGAGGTGCGCTTGCCGAAGCCGGACGAGGCCACCGTGAGGATGAACTCCTCCTTGGCCTGGAGCTCGGCGAACCGTTCCGGCGACAGCGACGTTGCGGGCGCCGCCGCCTCTTCGGTCGGCGCCGCCGTCTCCTCCTCGCCGCCGCTCTCCGTGGCGTTCTCCGCCTGGCGCTGCGCCCGCGACTGCCTCAGGTAGGCGTCGCGGTCTTCCGTGGTGATGCCCTTGCCGCCGTCGACCAGCGACATCGAAATCACCTCGTCGCCGTCGGCAAGCGCGATGCCGCGCACGCCCGTCGAGTTGCGGCTGGCGAAGACGCGCACGGTCGCCACCGGGAAGCGCATCGAGCGGCCGAGCTTGGTCGCCAGCAGCACGTCCTGCTCCTCGGTGCAGACGCCGACGCCGATCAGCCGGTCGCCCGCATCCTCGCCCTCGAACTTCATGGCGATCTTGCCGTTCTGGTTCACGTTCACGAAATCGCCGAGCTCGTTGCGGCGCACGCCGCCGCGCGCCGTGGCGAACATGACGTTGAGCGTCGTCCAGCTTGCCTCATCCTCCGGCATCGGCATGAAGTTGGTGATGGTCTCGCCTTCGGAAAGCGGCAGCAGGTTCACGAACGCCTTGCCGCGCGCCTGCGGGGCACCCAATGGCAGCCGCCACACTTTCAGTTTGTAGACGATGCCTCGGCTGGAGAAGAACAGCACCGGCGTGTGGGTGTTGGCCACGAACAGCGAGGAGACGAAATCGTCCTCGCGCGTGGCCATGCCCGAACGGCCCTTGCCGCCGCGACGCTGCGCACGATACGCGGACACCGGCACGCGCTTCACGTAGCCGCCGTGGGTGACGGTGACCACCATGTCTTCGCGCTGGATCAGGTCCTCGATATCCTGCTCGAACTCGTTGTCGACGATCTCGGTGCGCCGCGGCGTGGCGAACTGATCCTTGATCTCGATCAGTTCCTTGCGCATCAGAGCGAACAGCTTGTCACGGTCGCCCAGCAACTCGAGATAGCCCTCGATCAGCTTGGCGACCTCGCCCAATTCCTCGGCGATCTTGTCGCGCTCGAGGCCGGTCAGGCGTTGCAGGCGGAGCTCGAGAATGGCCCGCGCCTGGATCTCGGAGAGCTTGTAAGTGCCCTCGGCAGAGACCTCGCGGCCGGGTTCGGCGATCAGTGCGATCAGTGGCGCCACGTCCGACGCCGGCCAGTCCTTGGCCATCAAGCGCTCGCGCGCCACGACCGGATCGGGCGAACGGCGGATCAGCTCGATCACCTCGTCGATGTTGGCGACGGCAATGGCGAGACCGACCAGCACATGGGCGCGGTCGCGAGCGTGATTGAGCTCGAACTTGGCGCGCCGCGTGAGAACCTCGGCGCGGAAGCGGATGAACGCCTCGAGCAGCTCTTTGATGCTCATCAGCCTCGGGCGGCCGCCATCGAGTGCCAGCGCGTTGATGCCGAACGAGGTTTGCAGCGGCGTGAAGCGATAGAGCTGGTTCAGCACGACGTCGGCCATGGCGTCGCGCTTGAGCTCGATCACCAGGCGTACGCCGTCGCGATCGCTCTCGTCGCGGATTTCGGAGATGCCCTCGACCCTCTTGTCGCGCACCACTTCGGCGATGCGTTCGTGCAGGCGCGCCTTATTCTCCTGGTAGGGAATCTCGGAGACGATGATGGATTCACGGCCGCCGCGGTTTTCCTCGATGCGCGTCTTGGCGCGCATGATCAGCGAACCGCGTCCGAGTTCGTAGCCGGCGCGGATGCCGTTGCGGCCGAGGATGATGCCGCCCGTCGGGAAGTCCGGTCCGGGCACGTGTTCCATCACCTGCTGGATGGTGAGCTCGGGATTGTCGATCAGCGCGCAGCAGGCATCGATCAGCTCGCCGAGATTGTGCGGCGGGATGTTGGTTGCCATGCCGACGGCGATGCCGCCCGCGCCGTTGGCCAGCAGGTTGGGAAACGCCGCCGGCAGGACGGTGGGCTCGCTCTCGCGCTCGTCGTAGTTCGGCTGGAACTCGACCGTGTCCTTGTCGATGTCGGCCAGCAGCGTCTCCGACACCGCGGCCATGCGCGCCTCGGTGTAACGCATCGCAGCGGCCGGATCGCCGTCCATCGAGCCGAAATTGCCCTGCCCCGAGATCAGCGGCAGGCGCATCGAGAAATCCTGCGCCATGCGCACCATGGCGTCATAGATCGCCGAGTCGCCGTGCGGGTGATACTTACCCATCACGTCGCCGACGATGCGCGCGGACTTGCGGAAGGGGTGCGTCGAGTCGTAGCCGCCTTCCTTCATGGCGTAGAGGATGCGGCGCTGCACGGGCTTCAGCCCGTCGCGCGCATCGGGCAGCGCGCGCGACACGATCACGCTCATCGCGTAATCGAGATAGGAGCGCTTCATCTCCTCTTCGATGGTGATCGGCGCGATGTCGTGCGAAGGCTGGGGCGGCGACGCGTCTGAGGGCGGCGGCGGGGGTGGCGGAAGAATCGTTTCGTCGCTCACGAAATACCTGGGTTTTTGCTCGTTTTTGTGGCTCCGCCGGGGGCCCCGCGAAGAGGTGGCGCACCCTATCAAACATGCCTGGGAAGACCAACAAAAAACGCTCGGGAAACGGCCCTTTAACTTATTGATTTTATTGCTAAAATTTACCCTCGAAATAGTCCCGGAAAAGGCCTCCGATTGCATCCGAAAACAACCCCGTCCCGCCCCTCCGTCGCGGTCTTCGACATGGGCGGTGTGTTGCTCGATTGGAACCCGCGGCACCTCTATCGCAAGCTGATCGCGGATCCCGTCGAAATGGAGCGTTTCCTGGCCGAGGTGACCACGTCGCGATGGCATGTCGATCAGGATCACGGCGGCGACCCGGCGGCAGCAACCCGGCGCCTGCAGGCCCTGCATCCCGACAAGGAGACGCTGATCGAGGCATTCTACGCGCGCTTCGACGAAATGTGCGACCACAGCTTCCCCGAGATGGCGGCGCTGGTCGAACGCCTGCACGCCGCGGGCACGCCGCTTTATCTGCTGTCCAACGCTCCTGATTTTATGGACGCATGGCTGCGCGGGCCGGCGCACCGGCGCCATCCCTTCATCGGCCGATTCAGCGATTACGTCGTCTCGGGCCTCGTCGGGCACTCCAAGCCCGACGCCGCGATCTATCGACTGGCCTGCCGCGCGGGCGTGTTCGAGCCGGCGCAAGCGGTGTTCATCGACGACGTGCTGGCCAATGTCGACGGCGCGCGGGCGATCGGCATGGCCGGCATCCACCATCGCTCGGCGGCCGAGACCGCAGCCCAGCTTCGCGCGCTCGGACTGCCGGCATGAATCTGCCACCGCAGCTCGCCGACCTGCCGCAGCCACTCTATTTCTTCGACGGCTACTGCGTGCTGTGCAGCGGTTTCGTCGATTTCTGCCTGAGGCACGACGGCGATGGACGGCTCAAGTTCGCGTCGACCCAGTCGGTGCTCGGCCAGCATGTCGTGCAGGCGCTCGGCCTGCCGCTAGCCACCATGGACCGTACCATCCTGCTGCTCGAAGACGGCCAGGCCTTCCTGCGCTCGACCGCCGCGCTGCGGTCGCTGCGCCACCTGCGGGGTTGGCCGCGCTGGCTGCGGCCATTGATGAAGGTGCCGACGTCCGTGCGCGACCCGGTCTACGACCTTGTCGCGCGCAATCGCTATCGCTGGTTCGGGCGCCGGCCGAGTTGTCACCGGCCGGACCCGCAAACCAGAGACCGCTTCATCGACCTCTAGAACGGCCCTCTCAAAACGGAATATCGTCGTCGAGCTCGGCCTTGCTGCCGCGCGAGGCCGGACGTCCGCCGCCACCTCCACCAGCACCGCCGCTGGGCGCGCCGCCTGCGTCGTCGTCCATGCCGCCGCCGCCCATGCCACCGCTCATGCCAGCGCCGTCACCGCCGCCCGAGCGGCCGTCGAGCATGGTGAGCTGGCCGCCGAAGCGCGGCACGACGACCTCGGTGGTATAGCGTTCCTGGCCGCTCTGGTCGGTCCACTTGCGGGTCGTGAGCTGTCCTTCGAGATAAACCTTGGCGCCCTTCTTCAGGTACTTCTGGGCGACCTCGGCCAGCTTGTCGTTGAAGATCACCACGCGGTGCCACTCGGTGCGCTCCTTGCGCTCGCCACTCTGCTTGTCGCGCCAGGTCTCCGACGTCGCCAGCGACATGTTCACCAGGGACCGACCGTCCTGCATGGACTTCACTTCCGGGTCGCGACCCAGGTTGCCGACGAGGATGACTTTGTTGACGCTGCCCGCCATGGGGGCCTCCTTCGCATTCCCGGTGCCGCGGGACGCGGCACCTACCTCACGGCGGCCAAACTAGCCCCGCTCGCCTGTGGGCAGCCACCAATTTTGGGTTGTAGCGTGAGGCGAGCTGACGTGAGGCGAGCTCATGGGGCCCCTCCGCGAATTCATTGGTCCACAGGCCGCCCGGTTCGTACCCTTTCGGCCATGAAGCAAGCCTTCCACATTCCCGAGGTCTCGCGCGGCCAAGCCTATGCCATGCTGGGCGGGGCATCGCTGATGATGACCCTGGCCATGGGCATCCGGCAGAACCTCGGCCTGTTTCAGGCCCCGGCCGCGCACGAACTGGGCATTGCCATCTCCGACTTCGCTCTGGCCATCTCGGTGCAGCAGGTCGCCTGGGGCGTGAGCCAGCCCTTCGCCGGCATCCTGGCCGACAAGTACGGCACGCGCTGGGTGTCGCTGATCGGGAGCGTGATGTTCATCGTCGGCCTGTGGCTGACAGCGACGGCCAACGGCACCTGGCCGCTCGTGATCGGCGCCGGCGTGCTGATCGGCGTGGCGCTCGCCTGCACGACTTCCGGCATCACCGCCAACATTGCCGCCCGCGTCGTGGCGCCCAACCGCCGGACGCTGGCCTTCGGCATCGTCTCGGCGGCGGGATCGGTCGGCACCATGCTGACGGCGCCGATTGCCGCGCATTTCCTCAACCACGAGGGTTGGCGGGCCGGCCTGTGGGCGTTCCTGATCCTGGCGATCGCCATGCTGCCGGCGGCCTTCATCGGCAGCCGCGCCGACAAGTTGCCCAACGGCATGGTCAACGATCGCCACCTCACCCTGGCCGGCGCGCTCAGCGAGGCCCGCCAGCACACCGGCTACGTGGTGATGGCGCTGGCCTTCTTCGTCTGCGGCCTGCAACTCGTGTTCCTCACCACCCACCTGCCGACCTACCTCGCCCAATGCGGCATGGATGCCAGCTACAGCGCCCTCGCGCTGATGCTGATCGGCGGCTTCAACGTCCTCAGCTCCTGGCTGTTCGGCTGGCTGGGCGACCGGTACCCCAAGCGCCTGCTGCTGGGCGGCATCTACCTGCTGCGCTCGGTGACGCTCGCCCTCTTCTTCTCGTATCCGCCCACGCCGCTCACGGTCGTGCTGTTCGGCGCGGCGATGGGCACCCTGTGGCTGGGCGTGATCCCGCTGGTCAACGGGCTGGTAGTGCAGATCTTCGGGCTGCGCTTCCTGTCGACCCTGACCGGCATCGCCTTCCTCAGCCACCAGGCCGGGTCCTTCCTGGGCGCCTGGGGCGGCGGCTATATCTTCGACCTGATGGGCTCCTACGACCTCGCCTGGAAGATCGGCGTGCTGGTCGGCCTGGTGGCAGGCACCGCGCAATTGCTGATGAACGACCGGCCGACCGACCGGGTGGCGGCGCAGGCTGCGATGGCCTGACCGCCGAGCAACTGACATTTCCTGACAGGGGTGCTGGCGGTTTCCGCTGTGGATAGCCATATGCGCTGACCCCGCGCAACGCGCTATTGTCGGACCCAATGGCCAAGTCCCGCTTACCCGCCGCCGAGCCCCATCGCTTCATCTCCGTCCGGGGTGCGCGCGAGCACAATCTCAAGAACGTCGACCTCGACCTGCCGCGCGACCGGCTGGTGGTGATCACCGGACTGTCGGGCTCGGGCAAATCCTCGCTCGCCTTCGACACGATCTACGCCGAGGGCCAGCGGCGCTATGTCGAGAGCCTGTCGGCGTACGCGCGCCAGTTCCTCGAGCTGATGCAGAAGCCCGACGTCGACTCGATCGAAGGGCTGTCGCCCGCCATCTCGATCGAGCAGAAGACGACCTCGCGCAACCCGCGCTCGACGGTCGGCACCGTCACCGAGATCTACGACTACCTGCGCCTGCTGTTCGCCCGCGTCGGCATCCCCTATTCGCCGGCGACCGGCCTGCCGATCGAGAGCCAGACCGTGTCGCAGATGGTCGACCGCGTGAAGACGATGCCCGACGGCACACGCCTCTACCTGATGGCGCCCATCGTGCGCGGCCGTAAGGGCGAGTACCGCAAGGAGCTGCAGGAACTCTCGAAGAAGGGGTTCCAGAGGGTCAAGATCGACGGCAAGCTCCACGAGATCGCCCAGGCACCGGCGCTCGACAAGAAGTTCAAGCACGACATCGACGTGGTCGTCGACCGCATCGTCGTGAAGCCCGACCTCGGCAATCGCCTGGCCGACTCGATCGAGACGGCGATCAACCTCGCCGAAGGCCTCGCCATCGCCGAGAACGCCGACACCGGCGAGCGTACCGTGTTCTCCGCGCGCTTCGCCTGCCCGGTCTCGGGCTTCACCATCGAGGAGATCGAGCCGCGCCTGTTCTCGTTCAACGCACCGCAGGGCGCCTGCCCGGTGTGCGATGGCCTCGGCGTAAAGATGTTCTTCGATCCCGAGATGGTCGTGCCGGACGACCGCCTGTCTCTGGCCGAGGGCGCGGTGGCGCCGTGGGCCGACTCCTCGGGCCAGTATTACCAGCAGACGCTCGAGAGCATCGCCAAGCACTTCAAGACCAAGATGACGATGCCGTGGCGCGACCTGCCTAAGAAGGTGCGCGACACGATCCTGAACGGCAGCGGCGGCGAGTCGATCACCATGCGCTACGACGACGGCATTCGCCAGTACCAGACCACCAAGCCGTTCGAGGGCGTGATCCCCAACCTCGACCGCCGCTGGAAGGAGACCGACTCCTCCTGGGTGCGCGAGGAGCTGGAGCGCTTCCAGCACGAAGCCAAGTGCGAGGCCTGCGACGGCGCGCGCCTCAAGCCCGAGGCGCTGGCGGTGAAGATCGCCGGCCTGAACGTCAGCCAGGTCACCGAATTCTCGATCGGCGACGCGGTGAAATGGTTCCTCGAGCTCGATCCGAAGCTCACGTCCAAGCAGCGCGAGATCGCCGCACGCATCCTGAAGGAGATCAACGAGCGGCTGGGCTTTCTCGACAACGTGGGCCTGTCCTACCTCACGCTCAACCGCACCTCCGGCACCCTGTCGGGCGGCGAGAGCCAGCGCATTCGGCTCGCCTCCCAGATCGGCTCGGGCCTGACCGGCGTGCTCTACGTGCTCGACGAGCCGTCGATCGGCCTGCACCAGCGTGACAATGCCCGGCTGCTGCAGACGCTGACCCGCCTGCGCGACCTCGGCAACACCGTGCTGGTGGTCGAGCACGACGAGGACGCGATGCGCGCCGCCGATCATCTGGTCGACATGGGCCCCGGTGCCGGCGCCCTTGGCGGCCACGTCATCGCCCAGGGCACGCCCGACGAGGTCATGCAGAACAGCGCCAGCCTCACCGGCCAGTACCTTTCGGGCTTCCGGCAGATCCCGGTGCCGAAGGTCCGCCGCGAGCCGGCCGGCACTCCCGGCGGCAAGACCGGCCGCTGGCTCACCATCAAGGGCGCTACGGCGAACAACCTGCAGAACGTCACCGCCAGCATCCCGCTCGGCACCTTCACCTGCATCTCGGGCGTCTCGGGCAGCGGCAAGAGCACGCTGATCGTGGAGACGCTCTACAAGGCGCTGGCCAAGCGGCTGAACAATGCGCGCGAGCATCCCGGCGCCCACACCGGCCTCGACGGCGTCGGTCACCTCGACAAGATCGTCGACATCGACCAGTCGCCGATCGGCCGCACGCCGCGCTCCAATCCGGCGACCTACACCGGCGCCTTCTCGCCGATTCGCGACTGGTTCTCGCAACTCCCCGAATCGAGCGAGCGCGGCTACAAGGCCGGCCGCTTCTCGTTCAACGTCAAGGGCGGCCGCTGCGAGGCCTGCCAGGGCGACGGCGTCATCAAGATCGAGATGCACTTCCTGCCGGACGTCTACGTCCAGTGCGACGTCTGCAAGGGCAAGCGCTACAATCGCGAGACGCTCGAGATTCTGTTCCGCGGCAAGTCGATCGCCGACGTGCTCGACATGACGGTCGACGAAGGTTGCGACTTCTTCAAGGCCGTGCCGGTGATCCGCGACAAGCTTCTGACGCTCCAGCAGGTCGGCCTGGGCTACGTCCACATCGGCCAGCAGGCGACCACCCTGTCAGGCGGCGAGGCGCAGCGGGTCAAGCTCGCCAAGGAGCTGTCGCGGCGGGCCACGGGCCGCACGCTCTACATCCTCGACGAACCGACCACGGGCTTGCACTTCGAGGACGTGCGCAAGCTGCTCGAGGTGCTGCATCGCCTGGTCGAGGGCGGCAACACGGTGCTGGTGATCGAGCACAATCTCGAGGTCATCAAGACCGCCGACTGGGTGCTCGACATGGGTCCCGACGGCGGCACCGGCGGCGGCCGCGTGGTGGCCGAAGGTCCGCCCGAGGAGATCGTGAAGGTGCGCGAGAGCTACACCGGCCAGTACCTCGCCCGCATGCTGCCGCGCAGCTCCGCCGCCAAGAAGCGGGCCTAGCCACCCGCGACGCTCCCGCCCGCCGCCTGCGCAATATTGTTGCGAGAGGGGTGTGGTGAGAAATGAGAAGAATCACAAAAAAGCCTTGTGCCATGGGCATCTAAGGTCTCTCACGGCCGTGAGAATCCAGACAGATCGAAGGGTCATCGAAAGGTCCTACCCACGCGTAATAATGTTGCGGGAGGGGTGTGGCATGAAATGAGACGAATCGCCGAAAAGCCTTATGCCATTGGCATCGAAGGCGTCTCAAGGTGGTGAGACTCGCGGGATGGCTGGACGGCGCCGCCCGCAGGCGTATCGGAGAGGTGAAACGGCGGCCCTGCTCGTCTACGGCGCTGCCGCAACGTGCCTACGATGGTCTTCGCGTCCAGCGGATCTCGCCGAGGTCGTAGCCAAACTGCCGCTCGACGACGGCGGGCGTTGCGTCGGACGCATCGCCCGTGCGCGCCGCGACCCGGGCTTGGGCCTCGCCCTTCGGAACGTCGAGCCAGATGCCGTCGAACGGCACGCCGACCTTCTGCCCCAGCGCTTCGGCCGCGGCCCGTTCTTCCGGCCGCGCGAACACGGCATCCAGGATCACACTGTGACCCGCCCGCAACGCCCGTTCGGCGCGGGCGAGCATGGCGGCATAGACCTTGGACGAGGAGCCGGGCGTGTAGCTGCCCGCCGGCATGCGCTCCTCCAGCGCCACGCGGGCCAGCCGCTTGCGCTCGACGTCGCTGCGCACCACGACGGCGCCGGGCGCGCGGCCGAGGTCCGGCGCGAGCTTCAGCGCCATTGTCGTCTTGCCGCTGCCCGAGAGGCCGCCGACGGCCATCAGCCGGGGCGGCGCGGGATCGAGGAACGCCAGCGCCGACTTCAGGTACGCCCGCGCCGGCGCATTGTCGGCGCCGCTGACGGCGGTGACCGACGAATCGACATAGGCGCGGATCGAGGCGCGCCGGGCGAGGAACATCGGCAGCAGCACCAGTGCCTCGTCGTGCGGTGCCGGCGGCAGCTCGGCGATCCGCCACAGCCACTCGTTCAGCAGCCGGTTGGCGAGCGGTCGCAAGCCGCGGTGGCAGAGATCCATCAGCGCGAAGGCCACGTCATAGAGCACGTCGATGTTGGCGATGCGCTCGGAGAACTCGATGGCGTCGAACGGCACCGGCCGGCCTTCGACCAGCACGATGTTGCGCAGGTGGAGATCGCCGTGGCAGCGGCGGATGGCGCCGGCCTCGACCCGCCGCGCCACGAGGCCGACGAACGGCTCCAGCGCCGCCGGCAACGCCTGCCCCAGCCGGGCGCTGGCGGCGGGATCGAGCCGCGGGCCGTGATCGCTCACCTGGCGAATGTCGGAAGCCACCGAATGGCGGTAATCGTCGGGGCGGCAGAAGCCGTCACCGATCACCGGCAGGCCGTCATGGACCTCGGCGATGCGCCGGCCGAGAGCGGCCATCAGCTCGGGCGTCAACGCGCCGCGCTCGGCCAGGCGATCGAACAGGCAATCCTCGTCGAAGCGCCGCATGACCACCAGCCAATCGGCCGCGTCGCCCGCCTGCTCGTTCAGCTCGCCGAGCACGAGCTCGGGCGTGCGCCGCACCGCCATCGTGCCGAGATAGATCTCGGGCGCCATGCGGCGATTGAACTCGAGTTCGGCCGCGCACATGCGCCCGCGCCGCTCCACCGTCGAGAAGTCCATGTAGGGGAACTTCACCGCGCGTTTCAGCTTGTAGCCGCGGTCGCCCGACAGGAAGACGACGGCGCCGTGCGTGTCGATCCTCCTGGCCGGCGCGAGGCGCTTTTCGAGGAAGTCGATGACCGCCGACTGGTCCTCGACGACAAAGGAGGGGCGTTCGGTCATCGCGCCTCAGTCGGGCGAGACGCGCGGCTCGTCGTCGTTCCACGGATCGATGTGCAGGATCACTTCGGCGTCCGGAAAGGCGCGCAGGATCTCGGCCTGCACGGAGTCGCCCATCACGTGTGCGCGGCCCAGGGTCATGGTCGGCTGAAAGACGATGTGCATTTGAATGAATTTGGTGAGGCCCGCCGAACGTGTCCGCAGATCGTGGACGTTGCGCACGCCGGGGTGGCTGCGAGCGATCTCGAGGATGCGCCGGCGATCCTCGTCGGGAAGCTCGCGGTCCATCAGCACGTCGACCGCCTTGCGACCGATGCCCCAGGCGCCGACCACCAGGTAGAGCGAGACGCCGAACGCCACGGCGACGTCGATCATCGGCTGGTTCAACCTGCTGGACAGGAAGAGGCCAGCGCCGACGCCGATGTTGGTGACCAGGTCGGCAGTATAGTGCGCCTTGTCGGCGCTGACGGCGAGCGAGCCGGTGCGCCGCACGACATGGCTCTGGAACGCCATCAGCGCCAGAGTCAGCACCACCGCCGCCGCGCTCACGGCGATGCCGACGTTCTCCTCGCGCACTTCTTGCGGGTGCAGGAAGCGATCGACGATGGTCAGCGCGACGCCGCAGGCCGAGGCCGCGATGAAGCCCGCCTGGGCGATGCTGGCCAGCGCCTCGGCCTTGCCGTGGCCGAAACGATGATCCTCGTCGGCGGGCGTCAGCGCCTGGCGGATGGCGAAGAAGGTGATCAGCGACGTCACCAGATCGAGCGCGGAGTCGACCAGCGACGACAGCATGCCGACCGAGCCGGTGACGACCCAGGCCGCGGTCTTGGCCGCGATCAGGACGCTCGCCACGCCCATCGACGCCAGCGCAGCCTGGCGCATCAGGCGTCCGGCCCCGGCGCGCGACGTCCCTAAGGGTAGAGGCTGCGTGTCGACCACGGGACACCGGCCGAGACCCGGCTGTACTCCAGCCGGTCGTGCAGGCGGAAAGCGCCGTCCTGCCAGAATTCGATCAGGCTGGGCTGCAGGCGAAAGCCCGACCAGTGCGGCGGCCTTGGTATGCTGCCGATCAGGTGCTTCGCGCCGAATTCGGCGACCCGTTTCTCGAGCGCGAACCGGCTTTCGAGCGGGCGCGACTGGTCGGACGCCCAGGCGCCGATCTGGCTGCCGCGCGCGCGCGTTGCGAAATAGGCGTCGGCCTCTTCGGGTGTCGTTTTCGTGACAGGTCCCTCGAGGCGGACCTGGCGGCGCAGCGACTTCCAGTGGAACAGCAGTGCCGCCTTGGGGTGCGCAATGAGCTGCAGCCCCTTGCGGCTCTCGTAATTGGTGTAGAAGATGAAGCCTGCGGCATCGTAGTCCTTCAGCAGGACCATGCGCTGGGACGGCATGCCGTCCGGCCCGACCGTGGCCAGGGTCATCGCCGAGGGATCGTTGGGCTCGCCTTTTTCCGCCTCGGCGTACCACTCGGCGAACAATTCGAGCGGATCTGCTCTCTCGCGTATCATAACCCACAATATGCAGGGCAGGACGGCCTTCTACCACCGGCATCTTGTCCCGCGCGCTTCCCCCCGCTAGAAACAGGGAATGACTGTCGCTGCACAATTAATGGCCGGTAAAAAAGGCCTCGTTATGGGCGTCGCCAACGAACGCTCGATCGCCTGGGGTATCGCCAAGGCCTGCCACGAACACGGCGCCAAGGTCGCCTTCACCTTCCAGGGCGAGGCCCTCGAGAAACGCGTCCGGCCGCTCGCCGGCTCGATCGGCGCCAACATCATCCTGCCCTGCGACGTGACCGACCCCGCCAGCATCGATGCCACCTTCGCCGAGATCAAAAAGCAGTGGGGCGAGCTCGACTTCGTGGTCCACGCCATCGCCTTCTCGAACAAGGACGAGCTCAAGGGCCGCTACATCGACACCTCATCCGACAATTTCGCCCTGACCATGAACGTGAGCTGCTACTCCTTCACCGCGGTGGCGCAGCGCGCCGTGCCGCTGATGAAAAAGGGCGGCAGCCTGCTCACCCTCACCTACTACGGTGCCGAGAGGGTGATCCCACACTACAACGTCATGGGCGTGGCCAAGGCCGCCCTCGAGGCGAGCGTGCGCTACCTCGCCGCCGACCTCGGCAAGGACAACATCCGCGTCAACGCGATCTCGGCCGGGCCGATCAAGACCCTGGCCTTCGCCGGCATCGGCGACAGCCGCTATATACTGAAGTGGAACGAGCTCAACTCGCCGCTGAAGCGCAACGTCAACCAGGAGGAAGTCGGCAATGCCGGCCTCTACTTGCTGTCCGACCTCGGCACCGGCGTCACCGGTGAAATAATGCACGTCGATGCCGGCTATCACATCGTCGGCATGATCAACACCTCGTCCGCGAAGCAAATCGCCGAACTGCTCGGCAACTTCGAAGGCGAGTAGAACGGAGGCCGGCAGCCATGGCCGGCAGCAGTTTCGGCACCCTCTTCAAGTTCACTAGCTGGGGCGAGAGCCACGGGCCGGCGATCGGCTGCGTGGTCGACGGCGCGCCGCCGCGCATCGCGCTCGCCGAGGCCGACATCCAGGTGTGGATGGACAAGCGCCGGCCCGGCCAGTCGCGCTTCGTCACCCAGCGCCAGGAACCCGACACGGTGAAGATCCTGTCCGGCGTGTTCGAGGGCGTGACCACGGGCACCCCGATCGCGCTGCACATCGACAACGTCGACCAGCGCAGCCGCGACTACGGCGAGATCAAGGACCAGTTCCGGCCCTCCCATGCCGACTTCACCTACTTCAAGAAATACGGCGTGCGCGACTATCGCGGCGGCGGCCGGCAATCGGCGCGCGAGACGGCGGTGCGCGTCGCCGCCGGCGCCATCGCCCGCAAGATCCTGGGCGACCAGGTGCGCATCCGCGGCGCTGTGATCCAAATCGGCACGCAGAAGATCGATCGCGCCAAGTGGGACTGGGACGCCACCGGCGACAATCCCTTCTGGTGCCCCGACCGCCAGGCCGCGCAGGGTTGGGAAGGCTACCTCGACGATGTGCGCAAGCGCGGCAGTTCGTGCGGCGCGGTGATCGAGGTCGTGGCTTCCCGCGTGCCCGTTGGCCTCGGCGATCCCGTCTACGACAAGCTCGATGCCGACCTCGCCAAGGCGCTGATGAGCATCAACGCCGTGAAGGGCGTCGAGATCGGCGACGGCTTTGCCACCGCGGCGATGAGCGGCGAGGACAATGCCGACGAGATGCGCATCCGGAACGGTGAGCCGTCGTTCCTCAGCAACCATGCCGGCGGCATCCTGGGCGGCATCTCGACCGGCCAGGACGTCGTCTGCCGCCTCGCGGTCAAACCGACCAGCTCGATCCTCTCGGCCGTGCGCAGCATCGACCGCTTCGGCAACGAGGTCGAGTTGCGCACCAAGGGCCGCCACGATCCCTGCGTCGGCATCCGCGCCACGCCGGTCGCCGAGGCGATGGTGGCCTGCGTGCTGGCCGATCACCTGCTGCGCCACCGCGCACAGAACGGTTGACCGGCCGATGGCGCCGCCCAAGGCGGTCCAGGCGCATTACAGCCCGGCGCACAACATCGGCATGGCCCTGGTCGCCGTCGCCATGGTGGCGATCGCGATCTCGCACTTTCTCGCCCATCCGGAGAACGCACCCACCCTCTCCTTCAACGATACGCGCTTCGTACTGTTCGCTGCACTCGCCATAGCGATGTTCACCTATTCGGTCATCGGCGTGCGCCGCGCGCTCAATCGCGAGCCGCAGGTCGCGATCGACCACGACGGTATCGCCGTCGGCTTCGGCCGCAACCGCCGCTTCACCTGGAATGAGGTCGAATGGGTCCGCGTACGGCGCCTGGCCTTCCGCCCGCAGCTTCAAGTCGGCCTGCAGCCCGCGGCTTTCATCGCAGCCGATCTGAAGCTCTCGACGTGGAATCTTGACGATGGCCTGCGCCCGATCCGCGGCGTGCCGGCGTCGCTGCTGGTCCGCGACAACGGCCTCGACGTGCGCGCCTCGGCGATGCTTGACGCCGTGAGGGCCTTTCGGCCCAATCTCGTCCGACCCTGATTCGAGCGGAGTAACGCCATGCGGCGGTTTATCGTCGGCCTGCTTGCCACCGTGGGCACCCTGACCCTGCTCGCGATCGGCGGTGCGGTGGCCTTCGTCTGGAACGGCCCGCTCGCGTCGAAGGCGCTGCCATCCTCGCTAGTGCTGTCCATCGACCTGCGCAGCGTGCCGTCGGAGACGGTGTCGACCGGCGTCCTGCGCGGCGGCCTGTGGCGTGGATCGCGCGACATCACTGAGACCCTCCAGCTGCTCTGGCGCGCCGCCGACGACCCGCGCGTGGTCGGCCTCTACGTCGAGATCGGCGACGAGACCGCGGGCCTCGCCCGCGTCCAGGAGCTGCGGCAGGCGATCACGCGCTTCCGCGCCAAGGGCAAGTTCGCGGTCGGCTTCGCCGAGTCTCTGGGCGGCGGCGGCGACCATTTCGCCGACTACTACCTCGCCACAGCACTCGACCAGATCTGGCTGCAGCCGAGCGGCGGCTTCGCCGTGGCCGGCCTCGCCGTCGACACGCCGTTCCTGAAGGCCGGCATGGACAGGATCGGCGTGCACATGGAGGGCGGCAAGCGCTACGAATACAAGAGCGCGCCCGACACCTTCAACGAGTCGGCGATGACCAAGCCCGCACGCGAGAACCTGCAGCAGCTCATCGACGGCCTCTACGACCAGTTCGTCGAGGACGTCGCCCGCGACCGCCGCCTCGCCGTGTCCAAGCTCCGCCAGCTCATCGATCAGGCGCCCTTCGACTCCGAGCGCGCCCGCGCCGAAGGGCTGGTCGATCGCATAGGATACCGAGCCGACGCCATGAACGAGGTCATGCAGCGCGCCGGCACGACCCGCGACGTCATCGCGCTGGACGACTACGCCTCTGACGGCGCGCGCACCAAGACGCGTGGTGACGTCGTGGCGCTGGTCCGCGCCAGCGGCACGATCTCCTCCTCCTCTGCCGGCGGCGGCCTTCTCGACGACGATTCGGGCGCGACGTCCGACGACATCGTCGATGCCCTCGACGACGCCGCGCAAAGCAAGGATGTGCGGGCGATCGTCCTGCGCATCGATTCGCCCGGCGGCACCTACCCGGCCGCCGACGCCCTGGCCGACGGGGTCGCCCGCGCCCGCGCCTCGGGAAAGCCGGTGATTGTTTCGATGGGCGACGTGGCGGCCTCGGGCGGCTATCTCGCGGCGATCCGGGCCGACGTGATCGTGGCCGAGCCCGCCACCATCACCGGATCGATCGGCGTCTTTGGCATGTGGCCTGTGGCGACCGACCTGCTCACGACGCTCGGCGTCAAGGTCGAGAGGGTCGGCGCCGGCGCCAACGCAGGCATGTACTCGACCTATCGCGCGCCGACCTCGGCCCAGCGCGCGGCGATCGGGCGCGAGCTCGACGCGGTCTATGTCGACTTCACCCGCCAGGTCGCCGACGCCCGCAAGTTCGACCCGGCTCGGATCGACGCCGTGGCGCGCGGCCGCATCTTCACCGGCATCGACGCCAAGCGCGCTGGCCTGGTCGACGAGCTGGGCGGCCTGGAGCTCGCCCTCGGCATCGCCAGGGCCAAGGCCGGCATCGACGAGAGTCACACCATCGAGGTGCGGCGTTTCCCGATCGACAACGACCGCTGGCAGAAGGTGTTAGACCGCGTGCTGAAGCTCACCGGCATGGATGCAAGGGGCCCGCGGATCAGCGTCCCGAGAGAAGTCCGCGAGACCCTGACGCGGTTCGGCGTCTTCTCCCGCCCGGGCAATGTCCGCCTGCCGCCAATGCCGCCGCTCTGGCGCTGATCAGTGCCGTTCGCCAAGCCCACTCAGGATCGCCTGCCCCATAGTCCAGGCGCTGGCTGCGCTCACGGCGCCCAGGCGATCGGGTTACCGAAGATGAACGCCGTGGCGATCGCCAGCGCCAAGCCACCGATGACCCAGGGGCAACGCGCTTCATCCCGCGAGGCGCCCGTTCGCCAGAGAATCGAGCCGGTCGCCGTCACGGCGCAGCAACGCCAGTTCCTCGACCCGGCCGCGGATCGGCAGGTGCTGGCGCCCGACGATGCGCGCGACCTGCTCGGCCTCGAGCGGCGTGCGGAACAGGCCCAGCGTAATGTGCGGCTCGAACGGCTCGGGCCCCGGCCCCGGGTTGAGCGCTTCATAGAGCCTGGTGAGCTCGGTGGCACCGTCGGCAGGCTCGGCATGGAGGTGGAGATCGACGCGGGCGATGCGCTCGATCATGAACCAGAACGGCCGGCGCGAGAGACCGGCGAGGGCCGCGCGTAGACGATCCTCCTCGGCGGGGGGCGCCCCGAACACCAACGTGAAGTGCGGACCGATCAGGTCCGCCTCCTGCGGGTGATACTGCGCCCGCAGGCGCCGCAACGCGGTATCGTCGGCCTCGCTCAGGAGCGGCCAGGCGACGACATAGCATCTCAGCCGTAGCTCTTGGCCATGCCCAGCGCCGGGTCCATTACCGCGCCGTAGGGCGGGAACGGATAGCGCAGCCCGTTCTTGCCGAGATGGCCCATGCCCTCGATGGCGCGCAGGAACTCGTCCGGCGGGCAAGCCATCAGCAGCTCGTCGTCGGCCACACCGCCATAGCGGCGCTCGGCGAAGCACGGCAGCGACAGCGAGGTCTGGCGCGTGGCCAGCGCCCGTCCCCACGAGTCCGCGCAGGCGCTCTCGCCGGTGCAGGTGAAGTCGTAGCGCTTGTAGCGGTGATACTGCAGGCCGTTGATGAAGTAGATCATCTGGCCGGGCGTACCGTAGAACATGCAGATGTCCGGCGGATCGAGGCGCGCCGACCTGAGCGGCGTGACGACGAGGCCGTTGTAGGTGCCGTGCGGCACCCGCGGCATCTGCGCCTGGTGGGCAGCGGAGGCTTCCTTGTTGCCGAACCACACGCCGTTCATGTGGTCGCCCGATAGGAAGCCCTCGCCGGGATGGTTGAGGCCGACCACGCCGCCGCAGTTGCCGCCGCGCGTGTTGTCGACCTCGATGCCGAGGGTGAAGCCGTACCAGCGCGCCTGCGTCACCATCTGGCACATGGTGAACTTGAAGCCCTCGGTGGGACGGCGCAGGCCCTGGATCTTCTCCATGTCCTTGGCATCCTCGAACAGCTTCATGCCGATCGGCTGGGTGCGGATGCGCAGGAGTTCGATCAGCTTGCCGGCGGCATCGGCCAGCATCTTGCCATCGATCTTCTCGGGCGGCGTCCACGGCGCGGTCTTATAGCCCGGCGGCAGGGTTTGCACGTTCATGGTTTCCTCCGTTTAGGTCAGGTGAGGTTCAGCCCACCGTCGGCGATCAGGATCTCTCCGGTAAGATAGTCGTTGCTGCAGAAGCCGGCCACCACGTCGGCGATGTCATCGGGCTTGGCGGGACGGCGCATCGGCGACTTGGTGTTCCACAGCTCGTAGGCCGCCTCCCAACCCGTTGCCATCGGCGTGTCGACGAGGCCGGGGGCCACGCAGTTCACGCGGATGTCGGGGCCGAGCGTCAGCGCCAGCAGGCGCGTGGTGTGATGCAGCGCCGCCTTCGCCGCGGCATAGGGGATCGATGAGCCCTTGGGCCGCACCGCGGCATGCGTGCCGATGTTGACGATGCAGCCGGGTCGGCCGGTCCTCGCCGAGGCGCGTAGCGCCGTCTCGGCCTCGGCGATCAACATCCACGGCCCGATCAGGTTCACGTCCATCATGCGTCGCCACACCGCCGGCGTCGCCGCTTTCAGGTCCGAGTGCGCAAAGCGCGCCGCCTCCCCGGCATTGTTCACCAGCACGTCGAGCCGGCCATGCCGGGCCAGCACCGATTGGATCAGTGCGCCGGCGTGTTCGACATCGGCGAGATCGGCGGCGTGATAGCTCGCGGCCCCCACTTCCCTGACCATCGCCTTACCTTCAGCCGCGGCGCGACGGCCGTGCAGCGCCACGCGATAGCCGTCGCGCGCCAGGCGGCGGGCGATAGCGGCACCGATGCCGGAAGTCGAGCCGGTGACGAGGGCAACGCGATCAGACATTGGCTTTCTCATACATTGGCTTTGAGGGCCTCCAGCGTTTCGTCGGGACGCTCGACCATCATGAAGTGCCCGCTGTTGGCGACCACGACGGTCTTCGCGCCGGCGATCGCCGCCGCCAGCGGCTTGGCCCTGGTCGCAGGCGTCATCAGGTCGCCGTCGCCCAGGATCAGGACGGTCGGGCAATTCACCTCGGCGGCGCGCGCGGGCGCGTCCTTGTAGGCGTTGCAGGCGGCGAGATCGGCGTGGATCACGCCGGGCCGGTTGCCCTGCAGGACGGCCAGCGACTCGCGGCGCAGCCACAGGCCGGGCGAGACCATGCCGCCCTTGTGCAACGCATTGCCCAGTCCCCAGAAGGTCATCAACTCCTGGACCTTGAGTGTGTTGGCCCGGGCCGACTCCAGCATCTCGGGATGCACCGGCATCTCGACCGCCACGCCACAGAGCGCCAGCGCCCGCACCTTGTCGGGGTGGCGCGCCGCGCAGTCGAGCGCGACCAGCGCGCCCATCGAGTGGCCGACCAGCGCGGCGTTCTTCAAGTCGGCGGCGGCGATGAACTTCGCCGTCCAGTCGGCCATCGCCGGAACGGTCGCGAGCGCGAGGCCTTCGGACCGGCCATGGCCGGGAAAATCGAGCGCCAGCACGCTCCGCCCATGGTGGGCGAACCAGCGCGTCTGCAGGCGCCACGCCGTGCGGTCGAAACCCGCGCCGTGAAGGAACACGACGGCGGGTCGAGTTGGATCGAAATCGACGCCGCCGGTGGTCGCGAAGACCTCGCGGCCGTCTACCGTGAACTTCATGGTCAGCCCTTCTGCGAGGCGCGCAACGCCTGCCCGAGGTCGTCGAGAATATCCTCGGGATCTTCCAGGCCGACCGAGAGCCGGATCATGCCCTCGCCGATGCCGGCGGTCTTCAGCGCCTCGGCGTCGAGCTGAGCATGCGTGGTCGAGGCGGGATGGATCACCAGCGACTTGGCGTCGCCCACGTTGGCCAGATGCGAGAACAGCTTCAGCCGCTCGATGAAGCGCCGCCCGGCCTCGCGCCCGCCCTTTATGTCGAAGCTGAAGATCGAGCCTGCGCCCTTGGGCAGCAGCCGCTTGGCCAGCGCATGGTCGGGATGCTCCGGCAGCTCGGGTGAGGCGATGCCCTCGACCGCCGCATTGTCCTTCAGGAAGGCGATCACCTTGCGCGCATTCTCGCCGTGTCGGGCGATGCGCAGCGGCAGGGTCTCGAGCCCCTGCAACAGGTAGAACGCGGTCTGCGGGGCCATGCAGCAGCCGAAGTCGCGCACACCCTCGCTGCGAGCCCGCATGATGAAGGCGTGCGGGCCAAACTCCTCGGCGAAGTCGATGCCGTGATAGCCGGCATAGGGCTCGGTCAAGGTCGGGAACTTGCCCGAGCCTTCCCAGTCGAAGCGGCCGCTCTCCACGATGACGCCGCCGATCGCCACGCCGTGGCCGCCGATGAACTTGGTCGCCGACTGGAAGACGATGTCGGCACCGAGCGTCAACGGCCGACACAGGATCGGCGATGCGAATGTGTTGTCGATCATCAGCGGGATCTTCGCCGTGTGCGCGATGTCGGCAACGGCAGGGATGTCGAGCACCTCGCCGCCGGGATTGCCGATCGTCTCGCCCAGTACGGCGCGCGTGTTGGGGCGGATGGCGGCGCGGAAGCCGTCGTGGTCGCGCGGATTGACGAAAGTCGTCTCGATGCCGAAGCGCGGCAGGGTGAGCGCCAGCATGTTGCGCGTGCCGCCGTAGAGCGAGGTCGAGGCCACGATGTGGTCGCCGGCGCCCATCAGGGTGGCGATGGCGATGTGCAGCGCGGCCTGCCCGCTCGCCACGCCGAGCGCGCCGGTGCCCTCCTCCAGCGCTGCAACGCGTTCCTCGAACACCGCGACGGTGGGATTGGAGATACGGCTGTAGATGTGGCCGCCGACCTCGAGGTTGAACAGGCTGGCGGCATGGTCGACGTCGCGGAAGACGAAGGACGTCGTCTGGTAGATCGGCACGGCCCGCGAGCCCGTGACGGGATCGGGGTGCTGGCCCGCGTGCAAGGCCAGCGTATCGGGCTTCAGGAACTTCGCGTCGACCACATCGTCTCCTTGGCCATCCGGCCTATTGCGCCGTCCAGCCGCCGTCGGACACCAGTTGCGTTCCCTGCATGTTGGACGCGGTGTCGGAGCACAGGAACAGCGCCAGCCCTGCGATCTGCTCGGTCGTAGTGAACTGGAGTTGCGGCTGCTTCTCTGCCAGCAGGTTCTTCTTGGCCTGGTCGACGGTGATGTTGTCGGCCTTGGCGCGCGCCTCGATCTGCGCCTGCACCAGCGGCGTCAGCACCCAGCCGGGGCAGATCGCGTTGCAGGTGACGCCGGTGTCGGCGCATTCCACGCCAACCACCTTGGTAAGGCCGACGATGCCGTGCTTGGCCGCGACATAGGCCACCTTCTGCGCCGAGGCGACGAGACCGTGGGTGCTGGCGATGTTGACGATGCGGCCCCACTTCCTGGCCTTCATCAGCGGCAGCGCCTCGTGGATGGCGTGGAACGTGGCGCTGAGGTTGATGGCGATGATGGCGTCCCACTTCTCGGCCGGGAACTTCTCGATCGGCGCCACGAACTGGATGCCGGCATTGTTGACCAGGATGTCGACGCTGCCGAACGCGGCATTGGCCTTGGCCACGAGGTCGGCGATCTGGGCGGCCTTGCTCATGTCGGCGCCGTTGTACTCGACCTTGACGCCGAACTTCTTCGCCGTCTCCAGGCGCAGCTTCTCGATGGCCGCGGCGTCGCCGAAGCCGTTCAGCATCACGTTGCAGCCGGCGCCGGCGAGGCCCTCGGCGATGGCCTGGCCGATGCCGCTGGTCGAGCCGGTAACGATGGCGGACTTACCTTTGAGGGACATGCTTACTCACTTCTTGAAAAAGGAAGCGGCCGCCGATGCGTGGCTCTGCTTGGCCTTCATCTTGACCTCGACCCGCTCGATCTCGGCCTTGAGGACGGCGACGTATTCCCGGAGATCCTCGATGTTCATGTCGTCGAGATTCAGGGGTTTCGCCTTCCTGGCGTTGCGGGGATCGAGATCGTCGAGGTCGATGGCCATGGCACTGCTCCACGGAAGCGGCTATTTGAGACCTACCATCGCCTCCCCCAGACCGAAAGGCCGACCATGAGCGCGCTTCCCGCCACCATGATGTGCGTCGAGATCAAGACACCCGGCGGCCCCGAGGCGCTGGTGCCCGCCACACGGCCGGTGCCGCGCCCCACGCCGGGCGAGCTGCTGATCAAGGTCGCCGCCACCGGCGTCAATCGCCCCGACATCGCCCAGCGCGCCGGCCATTACCCGCCGCCGCCGGGCGCGTCGGACCTGCCGGGCCTCGAGGCCGCGGGCTTCGTCGCCGCGATCGGCGAAGGAGTGTCCGGCTGGACCATCGGCGATCCGGTGTGCGCGCTGACTCCGGGCGGCTCCTATGCCGAATACTGCACCGCGCCGGCGCCGCAGTGCCTGCCGCCACCCAAGGGCTTCGACATGCTGCATGCCGCGGCGCTGCCCGAGAACTACTTCACCGTGTGGCACAACCTCTTCGAGCGCGGCCGCCTGACCGCGGGCGAGAGCGTGCTGATCCATGGCGGCGCATCGGGCATCGGCACGACGGCGATCCAGCTCGCCAAGGCATTCGGCTGCACGGTCTTCACCACGGTGCGCACTGCCGAGAAGGCCGCCGCCGTGACCAAGCTCGGCGCCGACCACGCCATCCTCTACAAGGACAACGACTGGGCCGCCGAGGTGAAGAAGCTGTCGGGCGGCGTCGATGTCGTGCTCGACATGGTGGCCGGCGACTACGTGCCGAAGAACCTGTCGCTGCTGAAGCCGGACGGACGCTGCGTGATCATCGCGCTGCAGGGCGGCGCCACGGCCACGATCAGCGCCGGCATCATGATGGTGAACCGCCTTACCCTCACCGGCTCGACGCTCCGACCTCAGAGCATCGCCAACAAGGGCCGCATGGCGCAAGGGCTGAAAGAGAAGGTCTGGCCACTGCTCGAGAAGGGCACGATCAAGCCGATCATCTTCAAGGCGTTCGCCTTGAAGGATGCCGCGTCAGCGCACGCCGAACTCGAGCGCGCCGACCATGTTGGCAAAGTGATGCTGACGGTTAACTAGTCGCTGCCTGACAGCGACTAGACGTCGGGCTGATCGGCTTCGGCCGGATCGACCGGAGCCGGCTCTTCCACCACCGGCTCGCCGGCGGCAAGCTTGGCCTTCTTGCGCGCCGCATCCTCGCGCGCGGCCTTGCGGCGGGCGCGGTCGATGGCGTCGTTGAGATCCTTCAGCGAGCACAGGCCGAGCGTCACCGGATCGCGCGGCCGCACGTTCTGCATGTTCCAGTGGCTGCGGTCCTTGACCGACTGCACGGTGCTCTTGGTCGAGCCGACCAGCTTGGCGACCTGGCTGTCCTGCAGCTCGGGATGAATCTTGAGCAGCCACGCGATGGCGTCGGGACGATCCTGACGCTTGGCCACCGGCGTGTAGCGCGGGCCCTTCGAGCGGGCCTGGGGCATCGGCACGTCGCGCGGCGTCAGCTTCAGCCGCGCCGCCGGATCGGCTTCCACCCGCTTGATCTCTTCCTTGGTGAGCTGGCCGTTGGTGGTCGGGTCGAACCCGGTCATGCCGCCCGCCACCTCGCCATCGGCGATCGCCTGGACCTCGAGCGGATGCAGGCCGCTGAAGGCCGAAATCTGGTCGAACGTCAGGGTCGTGTTCTCGACCAGCCAGACGGCGGTCGCCTTGGGCATCAACACTTGCGACATGAATTCAATCTCCTGCGTCGGATATAGAGACCGTCTCGGGTCCCGCCAACCCGAAAAGCACTCCGGCGCCTAACTCTTTGAGTCACAAAAGGAAACGGCCGGGAATTACCCGGCCGTCCCTTGAAGCGAGAGCTTCGGCGCGGGGGTTACCCCCGCACTAAGCGTGATTACTGGATCACGATCTCGACGCGGCGGTTCTGCGGCTCGCGGACGCCATCGGCGGTCTGCACCAGCGGCTGGGTCTCGCCCTTGCCGATGACCGAGATCGCCGTCGCCGGCACGCCTTCGCGCACCAAGGCATCCTTGACCGCGTTGGCACGACGCAGCGACAGCGCCATGTTGTACGACTCCGGGCCCGACTTGTCGGTATGGCCGGTCGCCGTCACCCGCGCGCTGCCCTTGGTCTTGTACGCCGAGGCAGCCTGCTTGATCGTGTTCACCGCCTGCGCCGTCAGGTTCGAGCGGTCCCAATCGAAGAACACCATGAACGACGGAGCCTGCGGCGCCATCGGCGGCGGCGGCGCGACCGCCGGAGCCGGCGGGCCGAACTTGAGCTGCAGACCCAGCATCACGCTGAAGTTGTTGTTGGTCCAGCCAACGCCGTTGAGCGTCGGGTTCGACGTGCCGTAGTAGCGACCGTCGAGATTCACGCGGAAGTTCGTATCCACGTTCCAGCCGATACCGACGATGCCCTGATAGGCAAACACCGTGCTGCTCAGCGACGACGAACCGTCGACGAAGCCGACGCCGGCGCCCGCGCCCACGTACGGGGTGATCGTCGAGCCGGGCGAGAAGTCGTACAGCAGGTTGGCCAAAATGCCGAGCTGGCCGATCTGGCTGTTGATCTGGCCAAACGTCGCCGTGTTGTTCGTCGACAGATTGGTCGAGTTCTGGCGATAGACGCCTTCCAATTCGACGCGCGGGCCGACGAAGTCATACCCGATCACGCCGCCGGCAGCCCAACCGGTCTGCGGTGCGACACCGACGGAAACCTGCTGCCCGTTGTTGTTCACAGGCGCGCCGGTAACCGTCGTATTGAGCAGCCAGTTCAAGCCACCTTCCACGCCGACGTAAAAGCCGGACGACGGAGTCTGAGCCTGGGCCATGACCGGCAGCGCAACGAGCGCAGCGGCGGCCATCAAAGCCTTCTTCATGAGTTCTTCCCCTCGTTATTTGAAAATCGGACGAGCGTTGGCGGGGCTGGGTGATCACCAACTCCACGCCGAATATACACACCACAACTAGTGCGGTGCAAGGTTACAGCACTTTTCCGCCACCACTCCGCCATTACCTGTGGCCGAGAGGCAACAGTACCCTTCAGCGGGTCCGCAACGGGGTATCGGCGCCGGAATCGCCGGAACTATATGTAGTGTCCGTCCGGAAAGCGCTGGGAGCCGCGGGGAACGGGATTCGAACCCCCAAAAGCCCCTCGAGAACACTGCCGTTCTGGCCTCCCTGCTCGCCTCGACCGTAGATTTGCGGCTTCTGGGACGATGGCTGGGCGTCCTCCCGATCCGCAAGATTCGGTGTCGGCAGGGGCACGCTCGGGTCGGCCGGCTGGGGGTTCAGCAATTTACCCACAGCATCGGCACCGGAGGCCTTGGAACTGGCCGGGAGGCCCGGCGCGATCTTCTGATTCTGCTTTAAGTCCGCCGCATAAGTTGGAATCGAGACGAACGCCACCGCCGCCAGCGCCACGAGGCGGGCGATCTGGGCCCGGGTCCGGACCATGGGGGAACTCGAAAACGTCATCTCGCGAACGCACTCTCGTCGATGCAATTATGGGGCAAATCCAAGGCAAAGCCGGGCGCACCACGGCCTTCCGCCTGTCAGGTAGATAGGGTCTTTTTACCCAATTTTGTGGCGGCATTTTGTATCGTCGCGGCCCATCGGCTGCGATAAATCGCCCAAGCCTCGGCGCGCGAGCGTCGAGCGCTCGTAGAACCGCCCATTCCCGGAGGAAACCCATGCCCGACGCCAAAGCCGGCCAGTACAGCAAGGTCGAGACCGACGGTCGCCTGATGATCGTCACCATCAACCGGCCGGAGGTCTACAACGCCTGCCATCCCATGGCGAACCAGGAGCTGGTCGACGCCTTCGACGAGTTCCAGACCAATCCCGAGCTCTGGGTCGCCATCATCACCGGCGCCGGCGACAAGGCCTTCTGCGCCGGCAACGACCTCAAGTACCACGCCGAGATCCAGGCCAAGACCGGCAAGCGGCCGGTCCATCCGGCCAAGGGCTTCGGCGGCCTGGCCAACCGCTTCGACCTCGACAAGCCGGTGATCGCCGCGGTGAACGGCATCGCCATGGGCGGCGGCTTCGAGATTGCGCTGGCGTGCGACATCATCGTGGCGTCCGACCAGGCCAAGTTCGCTTTGCCCGAGCCGCGCGTCGGCCTCGCCGCCGGCGCCGGCGGCATGCAGCGCCTGTCGCGCATGATCCCGCTCAAGAAGGCGATGGGCATGATGCTGACCGGCCGCCACGTGCCGGCGAAGGAAGGCTACGAGCTGGGCTTCGTCACCGAGGTCGTGCCGCACGCCGAGCTGATGACGGCGGCCAGGAAGTGGGCCGCCCAGATTCTCGAGTGCTCGCCGATGAGCGTGCGCGCGACCAAGCAGGTCGTCATGCGTTCGCTCGACGTGCCGTCGACCGAGATGGCGATGCGCAACCTCAACTATCCCGCGTTCGTGGCGATGGCCCGCAGCGAGGACACGATCGAAGGACCGAAGGCCTTCGCCGAGAAGCGCAAGCCGAACTGGAAGGGTCGCTGAGGCGCGCCACCGTTTTCACCGTTTTAAACGGTCGCTCGGCCGTCTGGGGTCAAAGCCTTGTAATTCAAGGATTCCAGCCCCTGGGTAAACGGCCGGAAACGGTGGAAACGGCGGCAAAACGGCGGACCTCATGGCGCCTCCGCGGCGTCCGTGCCGAGCGCAATATCGCAGAGCTCGACGGCAAGCCGGCGATGGGCGTCGTCGCTGATCTGGTCGCGCAGAGCATCGACCACCTTCAGAACAGGCCGGGCCTCGTGCGCGCTGATCTCGCCGGCCAACACCGCTTCGGTGATCGCCGCTTTGGTCGCCTGCACGTCGTTGGCCTCGCTGATCTGCGGCGCATCGAACGCGACCGGCCGGCCGCGGCGCAATGGCCAGACGCGGGCCCACAGCATCTCGATCGCCTTGAGGTCGCCCGCGCGCGCCTTGTCGAGCACGACGCTCATGAGCTCCTGCTGGGCCTCGACCGCCGCCTGGTCGAGAGCAGCCTCGGCGGCACTCACCGCGCCGCGCGGACGACCCGGCCCGCCGGGATTTCCCGACGTGAAGCGGCCGCGCGAGGGCCGCGGCGCTGGAGAGGATTCGGACATGGGACGCTCCCGTATGCATTGATGAAATAGCAATTCATATTATGCGATACTTGCGTATAATGCAATAACAAAATGCCAACGAGAAAGCCCATCGTTCTCGGCCAATCGGCGCGCCGCTACCGCCCCTTGAACGCCGGCTTGCGCTTCTCGAGGAAGGCATTCAGCCCCTCGAAATGGTCCTCGGTCGCCGCGCACGCGGCCAGGCCCTCGGCCTCGCGATGGCTGTGCTCGTCCCAGGAGTTGTCGAACGAGGTGCGGATCAGCCGCTTGGCGACGCCGATCGCAAAGGTCGGCCCGTCGGCGAGCTGGCGCGCCCTTCGCTCGGTCTCGGCGACGAGCTTCTCCTTGGGTACGATCCAGTTGAGGATGCTGTTCTCCCTCGCCTCCTGCGCGGTGAAGCGCTCGCCCAGCAGCGCGATCTCCAGCGCCTTGCGCTCGCCCACGACCCTCGGCAGGAAATAGGTCGCGCCGCCGTCGGCCGACAGGCCGATGTGGCGGTAGGCCAACGTGAAGAAGGCATCGTCCGCCGCGATCGCCAGGTCGCAGTTCAGGATCAGCGACAGGCCGAAGCCCGCGGCGGCGCCCTGCACCGAGGCCAGCACCGGCTTGTTCATGCGGCGGATCTGGTAGATCGCCTGGTGCGCCTTGACCACGCGCATCTCCAGGCCGGCGAGGTGCGCCTCCTTCTCCGTGGTCATCGACTTGTGGAAGCCGTGGAGGTCGCCACCGGCCATGAAGTGCGTGCCGGCGCCGCGGATCACCATGCAGCGCACGGCGGGATCCTTCTCGAACTTGGCGCTGTGCTCGATCAGCAGGTCGCGCATCTCCATCGACAGCGCATTGAGCTGGTCGGGCCGGTTGAGCGTCAGCCAGCCGATGCCGTCCTCGATCTCGGCCAGAACGTGCGGTGTGGACATGCGGGGGGCCTTCGTTGGTTGCCCACAGTCTGCCATTCGCGCGAGGGGATTAGAACCCGCACCCGGCGGTCGCGGAATGTGATGCGGCAATGTCGGTGCCGCGCCAAATCATCGATGCTGGAAACGGAGAAAGCCCGATGCCGCGCGTGACGCCGTTGCTGCCCGACGCCCTGCCGCCCTCGGCGCTCGCGGTCTTCGAGAAGTTCACCCGCTACGGTCCTTTTGCCGACCAGGCCTCGGTGCTTGCCCATGTGCCGCTGGCGCTCGAACACCTCTGCAGCATGTTGATGGAACTGAAGCAGCGGCGCGGCACCGACTGGCGATACATCGAACTGGCGATCGTGGTCGTCTCGAAGCTGAACGCCTGCGCCTACTGCGTCGCCAGCCACGGGCCGGCGTTGCAGGTCGGGGCCCTGTCGCGCGAGGCGGTGGCCGCCGTGCCGGGCGACCATGCCGAGCTGACGGACGTCGACCGGCTGGTGATCGAGTACGCGACCCAGGTGACGCTCGCGCACGGCCGCATCCGTGACGACATGTTTGCCCGCCTGCGCGCGCACTTCAGCGAGTCCCAGATCGTCGAACTGACGCTGCGCATCGGCCTCGCCGGCTTCTTCAACCGCTTCAACGACGCCCTGCAAATCGACGACGGCCGCGCCGCGGCTCTCGCCGCCGCTGCTGCCGGTTCGTAAGGAGGCCTGGGAACGACATGCTGCTGATCGGCGTCAATCGCTCGCCCTACACCCGCCGCGTGGCGATCACGCTCAAGACCTACGACATCCCCTACGAGCAGCGCGACCTCTCGGGCTTCGCCAACTGGGACGAGGTCAAGGTCTCCAATCCGCTGGGCCGCATCCCCGCGCTGATCCTCGACACCGGCCAGGCGCTGGTCGACAGCGCCGCCATCGTCGACCATCTCGACGAACTGCATGGCCGCGAGCGCGCGCTGACGCCGCCCGCCTGTTCCTCGATGCGCGTGACGCGCACGTCGCCGATGTGACGGTCCTGCGTCATGCTTCTCCTCTCGACATTAATTACTGCAAGACCAGCTCGACTCGCCGATTCTGCGGCTCAGACGCACCGGGTGAAGTTAGGACGAGAGGCTGGGTGCCGCCGCGGGCCACGACGACAATGCGATCGGCGTCAACACCAAGCTCCACTAATCGGTCTTTGACAGCCTCAGCCCGCGCTCGGGACAGGGCCATACTCGCCTCCGCCAAATCGGTGTGGCCAGTTACCGTTACCCGGCTCGGCGTTCCCTTTACCCGGTATGCGTCAACGAAATGCCTGATCGTATTTTCTCCCTGTTTGGAGATGTCTGCCCCGCCTGAGACATAGAAGATCATGTAACTCGGCGGCGACATCGCAAAGGCGGTGACGCCGACGAAAGTGGCAACGCAAGTTACGGCGACGATCAAGATCCGAGACATGTTCGTGGTCCTCTTCGTTGTCAGCCGATCCCTTGATGCTTGCGCACTCTGCCACCGCGCCGGACAACGTCCAAGGAGCACCAACAGGTCTTGAAAACATCCACATAACGTCATACGTTATCCCTCGTGATCCTGGGCTTTCGCGACACGGAGACTGCTCGTATCTGGCGAGGCGAAAGAAGCCGGCGCCTGCCGTCCGACACCCAGAACGTGGCGTTGCGCAAATTGCGCTTGCTGAATGGAGCGCTCGATTTGGCCGATTTACGGGTACCGCCCGGCAATCAGCTCGAAGCTCTCAAGGCCGATAGAAATGGGCAACATAGTATTCGGATCAACGATCAGCGGCGGATCTGCTTCGTGTGGACCGCAGGAGGACCGAGAGATGTCGAGATTGTCGATTATCACCGCTAAGCGCGCAGCGAAGGGTGGTTTGCTGCGCAACCCCCATCCCGGCGAAATCCTCGCCGAGGAATTCATGAAGCCGATGGGCATTTCGCAGAACGCCCTGGCGCGTGCCGTTGGCGTGCCGCCGCGCCGTATCAACGAAGTGGTGCATGGCAAGCGCGCGGTGACGGCCGACACCGACCTTCGCCTTGCCCGCTATTTCGGCATGTCCGAGGGCTTTTTCATCCGGCTCCAGGTTGACTACGAGTTGATGGAACGCCGGCGGCAAATCGCCGGCGAGCTCAAGACCATCCGGCCGCGCGCAGCCTAGGCCAAAATCATGCTGCTGATCGGCGTCAACCGCTCACCCTACACCCGCCGCGTGGCGATCACGCTCAAGGTCTACGGTCTGCCCTACGAGCAGCGCGACCTCTCGGGCTTCGCCAACTGGGACGAGGTCAAGGTCTCCAATCCGCTGGGCCGCATCCCGGCGCTGGTGCTCGACGACGGCGAGGCGCTGGTCGACAGCGCCGCCATCGTCGACCATCTCGACGAGCTCCACGGCCGCGAGCGCGCGCTGACGCCGCCCGCCGGCGCCGACCGGCGGGCCGTGCTCAGGGTCGCCGCGTTGATGACGGGCGCCTGCGACAAGGGCCTGCACGCCGCCTACGAGCGCAATCACCATCCGACGGAGAAGGTCCACCTGCCGTGGATCACCGACTGCACGACGCGCATGAAGCACACGCTCGGCGCCGTCGACGCGATGGCCGAGCCCGGCCAGTACCTGCTGCTCGGCCGGTTGACGCACGCCGACATCACCGCCTTCATCGCCGAGCGCCTGGCGCGGGTCGGCCTCGGCATCGACACCGAAGAGGAGATGCCGCGCCTTCACGCCCTCGCCCAGCGGCTCCTCGCGGAGCCGGCGTTCAAGGCGACGGAGCCTTGACCCCTCCGGCCTTCGGCCACCTCCCCATAAGAATGGGGAGGAGAAGAATCATAACCCTCCCCCGTCTTCGGGGGAGGTGCCCCGTAGGGGCGGAGGGGGTCAGAACGCCTCCGCCGGGAGCGCCATGACCGTGGCGGCGCCCGCCTTGATCTGGTGGTTGAGCGCGGTGCTCTGCGGCAGCACGCGGGCGATGTAGAAGCGCGCGGTGATGAGCTTGGACTCGTAGAAGGCGTTGTCGTTGCCGGCGTCGAGGCCCTTGAGCGCCGCCACCGAGATGCGGCCCCACATGTAAGTCATCGCCGTCAGCGCCATCAGGCGGAGAAGATCGGTCGCCGCGGCGCCCGCCTCGTCGGGGTTCTTCATGGCGTTCTGCATCAGGAAGAGGGCCGCATCCTGGACGCGGCCCAGCGCCTTCTCGAGCGGCTCGACGAACTCCTTCATCTTGTCGTTGGCCTTGTGGGCCGCGACGAAGCCGCCGATCTCGCCCAGCAGGCGTTGGGCTGCCCGGCCGCCCTTCATCGGCAGCTTGCGGCCCACCAGGTCGAGTGCCTGGATTCCGTTGGTGCCCTCGTAGAGCTGGGTGATGCGCGCGTCGCGCACGAGCTGCTCGACGCCGTTCTCGCGGATGAAGCCGTGACCGCCGTAGACCTGCACCGCTGTATTGGCGCACTCGCTGCCCATGTCGGTGAAGTAGGCCTTGATGATCGGCGTCAGCATCTGGATCAGGTCGTCGGCCGCCTCGCGCTTGGCGGCGTCCGGATGGCGATGCGACTCGTCGATCAGCATGCCGACCCACAGCGCCAGCGCACGCGCGGCTTCGGTGAACGACTTCTGCGTCAGCAGCATACGACGCACGTCGGGATGCACGATGATCGGATCGGCGGGACCCGCAGCGTTCTTCGGGCCGGTCAGCGAGCGGCCCTGGTTGCGATCGCGCGCGTAGGCCACGGCGCTCTGGTAGGCGCACTCGGCGATGCCCAGCCCCTGCATGCCGACGCCCAGCCGCGCAGCGTTCATCATCACGAACATGGCGTTCATGCCCTTGTTCGTCTCGCCGACCAGCCAGCCGCGCGCACTGTCCATGTTCATGACGCAGGTGGCGTTAGCCTTGATGCCCATCTTGTGCTCGATCGCGCCGCAGCGGATGCCGTTGCGCTCGCCGACGCTACCGTCGGGCTTGGGAATGAACTTCGGCACGAGGAACAGCGAGATGCCCTTGGTGCCGCCCGGCGCATCCGGCAGGCGCGCCAGCACCAGGTGCAGGATGTTCTCGGTGAGATCGTGCTCGCCGGCCGAGATGAAGATCTTGGTGCCGCTGATATCGTAGCTGCCGTCGCTGCGCGGCTCGGCCTTGGTGCGGATCAGGCCGAGATCCGTGCCGCACTGGGGCTCGGTGAGGCACATCGTGCCCGACCAGGTGCCGTCGGTCAGCTTGGGCAGATAAAGCTTCTTCAATTCGTCCGAGCCGTGCTGCGCCAGCGCCTCGTAGGCGCCGTGGCTCAAGCCCGGATACATGCCGAACGCCTGGTTGGCGGCAGTGATGATCTCGGTCACCGCAAAGCCCACGGTCGCAGGCAGGCCCTGGCCGCCGTATGCCGGATCGCAGGTCGTGGCCGTCCAGCCACCCTCGCGGAATTGGTCATAGGCTTCCTTGAAGCCCTTGGGCGTGCGCACGACGCCATTCTCGTAATGACAGCCTTCTTCGTCGCCCGAGCGGTTGAGCGGGAACAGCACGTTCTCGCAGAGCTTGGCGGCTTCCTCGAGGATGGCGTGGATGGTGTCGGGCGTGGCGTCCTCGTAGCCCGGCAGCTTGGAGAGGCTCGACACGTCGAGCACCTCGTTCATGACGAACTGGATGTCCTTCAGCGGCGCCTTGTAGACGGCCATCGTTTCCTCCTCGGTATCGGTATCGGTGTCGGTCTCAGTCGTTGCCGGACTTAGTCGTTGCCAGTTTCCGCGCCGCGCTTCTTCAGCTCGCCGGCGACCTGGATTTCCACGTCCCTGAATTCCTCGATATGCGCGTCGAGATCGCGGCGCTTCTGCTCGAGATCCTGGATATGCAGGCGGCTACGGCGCAGCAGCTCGCGCAGCTGCTGCACGCCGGTGCGATCGACATGGTAGAGATCGAGCAGTTCCTTGATCTCGGCCAGCGAGAAGCCCAGGCGCTTGCCGCGCAGGATCCAGCCGAGCCGCGTGCGGTCGCCGGCGCTGTAGAGGCGGGTCAGGCCCTGGCGCCTGGGCTTGATCAGCCCCTCGTCCTCGTAGAAGCGGATGGTGCGCGCGGTGATGGCGAACTCGCGGGCGAGCTCGGCGATGCTATAGATGCGCTGCGGATCGCGCGGCTCGCTGGGGACGGCGGAAGCGGCAACTGCCATGATGCGAGAAGTCATAGTTGACGTTTACGTAAACGTCAATGTGGGTTTACGTAAACGGAAGAGAGAAAAATGCCCATCTACCAGCTCGGCGACAAGAAGCCGGTCATTCCCGCCTCCTGCTACATCTCGGAGGAAGCGACGATCATCGGCTCGGTGATCCTGGGCGAGAACGTCAGCATCATGTTCGGCGCCGTGCTGCGCGCCGACAACGAGCCGATCACCATCGGCGACGGCAGCAACGTGCAGGACAATTCGGTGCTCCACACCGATCCCGGCGCGCCGCTCAAGATCGGCAAGGGCGTGACCATCGGCCATTGCGTGATGCTGCACGGCTGCACGATCGGCGACGGCGCGCTGATCGGCGTCGGCTCGGTCATCCTCAACCATTCGGTGATCGGCAAGGATTCGCTGGTCGGCGCCGGCGCGGTGGTGACCGAGGGCAAGACCTTCGCCGACCGGGCGGTGATCTT
The DNA here is from genome assembly GCA_041691635.1 of Hyphomicrobiales bacterium. Lineage (GTDB taxonomy): Bacteria > Pseudomonadota > Alphaproteobacteria > Reyranellales > Reyranellaceae > Reyranella. The sequence continues at coordinate 29,394 of JBEPUH010000007.1, read as the reverse complement.
CGGCTCGCCCGCCAAGGCTGCGCGCGAAGTGAGCGAGGACAACGTCACGCGCCTGCGCATGAGCGCCGAGAGCTACGTCCGCCGCGGCGCGCAGTACAAGGCGGACCTCAAGCGCATCGGCTGATGCCGTGATCACAGCCCTCGATCATCTGACCCTGCGCGCCTCGTTCCGCGCCGGTGCGGTCGGCGCGTACGAGACGCTGCTTGGGCGCAGCGCGCAGGACGGCCGGCTGCAGCTGGCCAACGTCGGGCTGTCGATCGAGGACGATGCGTCGACGGCGCGCCTCAGCTCCCTGGTGTTCGCGACGGCCTCGCTCGACAAGGCCGCGCGCCTGCTCGAGCGGCGCGGCGTCGCCGCCGAACGCACGGGCGATCTGCTGGCGCTGGCGCCCGCCGCCTCGCACCAGGTGCCGATCTCGCTAATCGAGCGCGCCGCGCCGCTGGCCCCCTCGCCGCTCAAGGCGAGCGACGAGGCCGCGTCGATCTCCTCGCTCGACCACGTCGTCGTGCGCACGCCGAACTCCGAGCGCGCCATCGCCTTCTACGCCGGCCGGCTCGGCCTCGATCTGCGCCTCGACCGCAGCAATCCCAAGTGGAACGCGCGGCTGCTGTTCTTCCGCTGCGGTGACCTCGTGATCGAGATCGCGCACGATCTTGCCAAGGGCGTATCCGACGGTCCCGACCGACTGTGGGGCGTGAGCTGGCGCGTGCGGGATATCGGCCGCTGCCACGCGCGCCTCGCGAAGGCCGGCGTCGAGGTCTCCGAGCCGCGCGAAGGCCGCCGGCCCGGCACGCAGGTCATGAGCGTGCAGAGCCACACGGCGAACGTGCCGACCATCGTCATCGGCGGCCTCGAACATTGGTGATGGGAGCATTGGTGATGCCGCGTGTGATGCGCCACCTGATCCTGCTGTCGCTCCTCGTGCTCGGAGCCTGTGCGCAGCAGCCGGTCGGGCGCAAGCCCGTGGTACAGGCGTCCAGCCTGGCACCGCTCGGCCCCTGCCCCGCCTCGTCGTGGCAACCCGAGGCGCCGCCGCCGTCGGCCAGCGCGCGCGAGTCGATGGCGCTACTGGCGGTGCAGGAGTGGTTCCGCTTCGGCCGCCAGACGCTCGACTTCACGCAGGCCGGCGAACCCAGGCTCGAGATCCTGGGCGTGCAGGAGACCAACACACCGCAGCGCATCAACGACTACTGGAAGAGTGTCGGCCGGCCCAAGCTCACCGGGCTCGACACCGAGGTGCCGTGGTCGGCGGCGTTCATCTCGTGGGTCATCGAAAGCGCCGGCGTGCCGCGCGAGCAGTTCTGTCCCGACGCGCGCCACACGATCTATGTCGAGCGCATGGGGCTGCGCGAGCGCCAGCCCGGCGCGGCGTTCGCTCCCCGACATGTGGGTAAGCGGGCGCCACGGGTCGGCGATCTGCTGTGTTCGGCGCGTGACGGCGGCGGCACGACCCTGGAGAACCTCAACCGTGGCCCCGGCCATTGCGATATCGTGGTCGACGTGCAGCCTGGAAAGCTGCACGCGATAGGAGGCAATGTGCACGACTCCGTGACCCGTAGCGTCTTTCCACTGGACGGACGGGGGTTTTTGTCGCCCATTGCCGGCCGCCCTTTTTTCACCGTGATCGAGAACAAGCTCCCTTAGGTAAAGATCATGTCCTGGCCCTACGACTACATTATCATCGGCGCTGGATCGGCCGGCAGCACCATCGCCAACCGCCTCGCCGAAGATTACGCGCTGCGCATCCTCATCCTCGAAGCCGGGCCCGCCGACGATTCATTCCTGCTCAAGATGCCCGCCGGCTTCGCCAGCCTGGGCGACAAGTCGCCCTACAACTGGCGCTACGAGACCACGCCGCAAACCCATTGCAACAACCGGCGCATGTACTGGCCGCGCGGCAAGACGCTGGGCGGCTCGTCGGCGATCAACGCGATGCTGTACATCCGCGGCAACGCCTGGGACTACGATCACTGGCGTCAGCTCGGCAACGACGGCTGGAGCTACGGCGACGTGCTGCCGTTCTTCAAGAAGGCCGAGAACAACGAGCGCGGCGCCGACGAATTCCACGGCGCCGGCGGCCCGCTGAACGTCGCCGACCAGGCCGATCCGCTCAAGATCAACGATGCGTTCCTCGCGGCCTGCGAACAGGCCGGCCACAAGCGCGTCACCGACTTCAACGGCGCCACACAGGACGGCGTCGGCTACTATCAGGTGACGCAGAAGGACCGCCAGCGCTGGAGCACGGCGAGCGCCTATTTGCATCCCGCCGTGGCGCGCAACAAGAACAACGTGCACGTCGTCACGGGCGCCACCGTCGAACGCATCATCCTCGACCAGAACGTCGCCATGGGCGTGCGCTACCGCCACAACGGCCAGGACGAGGTCGCGCGCTGCAGCCGCGAGATCATCCTGGCCGGCGGCGCCGTCAACTCGCCGCAGCTTCTCATGCTGTCAGGCATCGGCCCGGCCGATCACCTGAACTCGGTCGGCATCCGCCCGCTGTTCGACCTCCCGGGCGTCGGTGGCAACCTGCAGGATCATCTCGACGCCGCGATCCTGCAGTTCTGCAAGACGCGCGACACCTACGACACGGCCAACAAGCTGTTGTCGCTCTACAAGTACTGGAAGGACAAGAAGGGCCCCGGCACGTCGCCGATCGCGGAGTCGGGCGGCTTCCTGTCGACGCGGCAGGGACTGTCGGCGCCCGACATCCAGCTCCACTTCCTGCCGGTCATGGTGGTCGATCACGGCCGCACCAAGATGAAGCAGAACGGCTACAGCCTGCACGTCTGCACGCTCCGGCCCGAGAGCACGGGCACGATCAGGCTCGCCTCGACGGCCCCCAACATGCATCCGCTGATCGACGCCAATTACCTGGCCGAGCGCCGCGACCTCGACACCCTGATCGACGGCGTGAAGATGGGCCGCGAGATCTTCGCCCAGTCGGGCCTCGACCCCTATCGCGCGGCCGAGTTCCAGCCCGGTGCCGCGGTCAAGAGCGACGCCGAGATCGAGCAGTGGATCCGCGCCAAGTGCGAGACGATCTATCACCCGGTCGGCACCTGCAAGATGGGGCCGGACAACGACGCCATGGCCGTCGTTGACAACCAGTGCCGCGTGCGCGGGGTCGAGGGCTTGCGCGTGGTCGACGCCTCGGTGATGCCGACCCTGGTCGGCGGCAACACCAACGCGCCCACGATCATGATCGCCGAGCACGTGGCCGACTGGATGCAGGGCAAGAACGCCGAAGCCAGGACCGCGGCAGCCTAGTCGCGACGAGGGCTGTTGCCCTCGCGCTCGCGCGACGAGGGCTGTTGCCCTCGCGCTCAGTTCATCCGGTTCTCGACCACCATCATCCACGGCCGCCCGGCCGTGGGAATGAGCCGGCCGCGCCCGTCGGCGGGATAGAGGCTCATGGTCACGCTATCCTTCACGTTGCCGCCGATGGCGTAGACGAAGCCCGAGCGCACGTAGGCCACGACGTCGCAATGATTGGCCGTGGCGTCGATGCGGCGGCGCGCCGTGCGCGGATCGCTGTAGCGCCAGGTGGCGCCGGCCGAGCCGGTGCACACGAGGTCGCCCGGCCGCGGCGAATACTCGGCCGGTCCGTGCAGCAGGAACGCCGTGCTGCCGGCGCGCTCATGGTCGAACAGGCTGGCGAGATAGGTGCCGTGGCGTCCCACCCTCGGGAACTGCGCGGCGCTGACGCCGGAGTGGCTCATCACCCAGGCGACGAAGGCGCCCGACCACGGCCGGCCCGAGGTGTTGCCGTTCCACTCGGGATGGCCGCAGCTTCCCCAATAGTCGCCGACCCGGCTCGACAGCGGCTCGCTGCGCTCGCTGTAGCCGTTGCGGTTGACGTAGCCGTTGGCGCTGCCGCCCCACACCACGGTCGAGCGGCCATAGCGGCTCCACTCGGCCCAGGCGACATATGCGGTCCGGTTGGTCGGCGGTTGCTCGCTGTAGCCCGCGCCGGCGCTGCGCGATCTACCGTCGCCGCCGCAGCCGGCCAGCATCAGGGCGCAAAGAACGATCAGAAGAAGGAGGGCCGGCAGCCGTTGACCGATCTCCTGGGAGGAAGGCGGAAAGGGCGGCTGCCGACAGACACGAACATCGACGAAGGGGGGTCGATACGCGTTCATGTGTAACTTGCAGTTTATAAAATAACTGACTGTTTTTATTGTGATTTGTTTTATCATAGACAGCGAATGTTGTCCATCCGAATACTCGAAGGCAAAACCTTCCGGGCCTGGCCCGCCGTGGAAACCCGCACACATGCCGGCTGGATCCAGCGCCTGTCCGGCGGCTACACCAAAAGAGCCAATTCAATCAACGCCTTGGAGGAAGGTGCGCTGTTCACACCGGATGTGAGAAACGCCCTCGAAGCGCCCTATCGCGAGCGCGGCCAGCCGGCGATCTGGCGGCTGACGCCTCTGGCGCCGCCGCAAACCGATGACGCACTGGCCGCGGCGGGCTACCGGCGGATCGACGAGAGCCTAGTCCAAGTGGCGCCACTCGACGGCCGCTTCGCGATGGACCCCGAGGTGCAGATCGCCACCGCCCCCTCCCCGGCCTGGCTGGCGGGCTTCGCCGAATTGAGCCCGGTCGCGCCCCCGCATCGCACGACCATGGCGCGGATGCTGGGCGCGATCGCCGCCCCGGCGGCATTCGCCAGCGTGGAGGATGCCGAAGGACCGATGGCATTTGCGCTGGGCGTCGCCGAGGGCGAGCACGTCGGCCTGTTCGACGTGCTGGTGGCGCCGCGTGCCCGTCGCCGCGGCCTGGCGCGGCGGCTGACGCAAAGCATCGGCGCCTGGGGCCGCGCCCAGGGCTCGCGCTCGATCTATTTGCAGGTGGTGGCGACCAACGCGGCGGCGCTGCCGCTCTACGCCGGTCTGGGCTTCGAGACCGTCTACTCCTACGCCTATCGTGTGCCATAGTCGGCGGCGGGAGGAACAAGACAAATGGCCCAAGACCCTCACCACTACCCCTGGGAGAAGAGCTACCCCACCGGCGTGAAGTGGGAACTCGACGTCCCGAAGAAGACCATCCACCAGATCTTCGAGGAGAGCTGCGTGCAGTACGGCGAGCGGCCGTTCACCGACTTCCTCGACAAGATCATGACCTTCGCCGACTACCGCGAGGCGTCCGACCACGCCGCCGCCGGCTTCCAGAAGCTCGGCGTCAAGCCCGGCGTCAACGTCGGCCTCTATCTGCCCAACACGCCGCACTACCTGATCGCCTTCTTCGGCATCCTGAAGGCCGGCGGCCGGGTGGTGAACTACAGCCCGCTCGACGCTGCGCGCGAGCTCGAATTCAAGATCGGCGACAGCGAGACCGACATCCTGGTCACGCTCGACGTCGCCGCGCTCTATCCGAAGATGGCCGCGATGCGCGGCAAGACGCGGCTCAAGAAGTTGATCATCGGCTCGATCGCCGACTACCTGCCGTGGCCCAAGAGCTGGCTCTATCCGCTCGCCAAGAAGAAGGAGATCTCGGCGTGGCCGCGCGACGAGTTCCACATGTCGTTCAAGGGGCTGCTCGACAACAACGGCGTCTATCTTGCACACCCCGTGGAGGGCGACCTGTGGGACGCGGTGGCGCTGCTGCAGTACACCGGCGGCACCACCGGGCTGCCGAAGGCCGCGATGCTGACGCACGGCTGCGTCGTGTCGGCGATGGCGCAGGGCCAGGCATGGACCGCGCCCAGCACGACGCCCGGCACCGAGAAGGTCGTCTGCGTGCTGCCGCTGTTCCACATCTACGCGCTGTCGGGAATCATGCTGGGCGCGGTGCGCAACGGCAACCAGCTCATCCTCTACCCGCGGCCCGACATCGACATGATCGTGAAGGACCTCGCGACCAAGAAGCCGACGTTCCTGCCCGGCGTGCCGACGCTCTACACCGCCATCAACAAGCACCCCAAGGCGCAGGGCCTCGACCTCAGCTCGCTCAAGATCTGCATGTCGGGCGGCGCGCCGCTGCCGGTCGAAGTCCAGCAGAGCTTCGAGAAGCTGACCGGCGCCACCCTGATCGAGGGCTACGGCCTCACCGAGACCTCGCCGACCGGCGCGATCTGCCCGATCGACAAGGCCGTGCGCCGCACCGGCTCGTGCGGCGTGCCGATGCCGGGCACGATCATCGAGATCCGCGCCATGGACGGTTCCGACAAGGTGCTACCGCCGGGCAAGGACAATGTCGGCGAGGTCTGCATCATCGGCCCGCAGGTCATGAAGGGCTACTGGAAGAAGCCCGACGAGACCGCGCAGGTGCTGTTCGACCACCCGGCGTCGAAGTGGAAGGGCCTGCGCACCGGCGACATGGGCTACATGGACGAGGGCGGCTGGCTCTACCTCGTCGACCGTTCCAAGGACCTGATCATCTCCTCGGGCTACAACGTCTACCCACGCATGATCGAGGAAGCCGTCTACGAGCATCCGGCCGTCGACGAGTGCATCGTCATCGGCATTGCCCATCCGCATCGCCAGGAAGCGCCCAAGGTGTTCGTCAAGCTGAAGCCCGGCACCACGCTCACCTTCGACGAGCTGATGGCGCATCTCAAGGACAGGATCGGCAAGCACGAGATGCCGGTGGCGCTCGAAATCCGCGCCGAGCTGCCCAAGACTCCGGTCGGCAAGCTGTCGAAGAAGGAGCTGAAGGAAGAGGAGCGCGCCAAGGCCCAGAACGCAAACAAGCCGAAGGCGGCATGATCGCGGGACGACGTTCCCTCCTGCTTGGCGGCGCCAGTCTCGCACTCGGCGGTTCATTGGGTGGCTGCCTCTTCGACCGCGCCTACTACGAGAAGAACGCGCAGCAGAAGGCCTTCCTGGACTCCCTGCAGGCACTCGCCAAGCCGGCGCTGGCCTCGGACAATCCGCTCAAGATCGAGGCGGCGGCCAAGCAGAGCGTCGTGCTGTCGACGCAGGTCGGCGTCTTCACCGACTGGCGCGCCATCCTGAAGGCGATCGAGGGCAATGCCCAGAACGTCGCCCTCACCTTGGAGATCGGCCCGCAAGTTTCGCTCTACGCGTTCAACGACTGGGCGCTGGCGCTCGCCGGCCGCGCCACGGACTTCTTCTCCACACGTTCGCGCGATACGCCGCCGCCGGGGCTTTCCGACAAAGCCATCGCGGCGCTAAAAACCTTCCGGCTTGGCCAGACCGTGTCGCTCTCCGGACGGATGGGTGAGATCGCGGGCTCGGGCCTGTTCGACCTCACGCGACTGTTCGGCAAGGGCGACGGGGACAACCGCCAGTTCCTCCAGAACCCGCGCTTCCTGGCGCGCATCGAGGCGCTGGCGTCGACCGACTAGAAAGGACTTTTGGGGTGCCGACTTTCAACTACGACTTCCCGTACGGCTCGAAGAAGCTGCCGGTCTTTGCCGCCAACGTCGTCGCCTCCTCCCAGCACCTCGCGGCCACCGCCGGCCTGCGCATGATGGCCAAGGGCGGCAACGCCGTCGATGCCGCGATCGCCAGCGCCGCCGCCATCACCGTCGTCGAGCCGACGATGAACGGCATCGGCGCCGACGCCTTCTGCATCCTGTGGGACGGCACCAGGCTGGTGGGTCTCAACGCCTCGGGCCATTCGCCGGCGCTGATGAGCCCCAAGCAGTACGAGGGCCAGGCCAAGATGCCCAACGTCGGCTGGGGCAGCGTCACCACGCCGGGCGCGGTGTCGCTGTGGATGGAGCTGCACAAGCGCTACGGCAAGCTGCCGTTCGCCGACCTGTTCGAGCCGGCGATCAAGTACGCCGCCGACGGTTTCCGCGTGTCCTACATGGTAGCGCGCCAGTGGGACCGCGCCATCGAGCGGCTGAAGGGCCAGGAGGGCTGGCTCAAGGCGTTCCTGCCCAACGGCCGCGCGCCGCAGCCCGGCGAGCTGTGGAAGTTCCCCGACCAGGCCCGCACCCTCACCAAGATCGCCGAGACCCGGGGCGAGGCCTTCTATCGCGGCGAGCTCGCCGAGGCGATGGACAAGCATGCCAAGGAGACCGGCGGCACGCTACGCAAGGAAGACCTCGCCGCGCACACGCCCGACTGGGTCGATCCGCTCGGCCTCAGCTATCGCGGCACGACCCTGCACGAGATCCCGCCGTCGGGTCAGGGCATCGCCGCCCTGATCGCGCTCGGCATCCTCGAGAACTTCGAGATCGCCGGCCACGACGGTGACGGGCCGGAGGTCGCGCACCTGCGCATCGAGGCGATGAAGCTGGCCTTCGCCGACATCAACAAATACGTGGCCGACCCGCGCTTCATGGCAGTGACGCCGGCGCAGATGCTCGACAAGGGCTACCTCAAGAGCCGCGCCAAGCTGATCGATCCCCGCAAGGCCCAGGATTTCGGTCCGGGCGTGCCCAAGGACGGCGGCACGATCTACCTCGGCACCGCCGACCAGTCGGGCATGATGGTGTCGCTGATCCAGTCGAATTACACCGGCTTCGGCTCGGGCATCGTCGTGCCGGGCACCGGTATCGCGCTCCAGAACCGCGCGACGGGCTTCGTCACCACCAAGGGCCACGCCAACGAGGTCGGCCCCAACAAGCGGCCGTTCCACACCATCATCCCGGCCTTCATCACCAAGGACGGCAAGCCGGTCGCGACCTTCGGCCTGATGGGCGGCGCCATGCAGCCGCAGGGCCACATGCAGGTGTTCTCGCGCATCGTCGACTACGGCCAGAACCCGCAGGCCGCGATCGACGCGCCGCGCTGGCGCGTCCACGAGACCGACGGCACGGTGTGGACCGAGGATCACCTGCCGGCGGCGACCGCCGAGGGCCTCGAGGCGCGCGGCCACAGGCTGACGCGCACCAAGTGGCCGAGCTACGACTTCGGCTCGAGCCAGATCATCTGGAAGTTCCCTGACGGCGGCCCCTACCTCGGCGCCTCCGAGAGCCGCCGCGACGGCGCAGCCGTAGGATTCTAAACCCGGATTCCGTGCAGGGACTCTCACCGGCGTGAGAGAGCTCCGATGCCGATGGCATCGGCATCTTTCGCGATTCCTCTCATTTCTCGCCACACCCCCTGCGCAAGATTGTTGCGCGGGCCTCAGACCACAAGGTGACGGTCGCCCCATCGGCGGATGCCCGGCGATCACCGGCACGAAGCTGCGGCCCATCGGGGTCAGCCTGTATTCGACCTTGGGCGGCACCGTGCCGAAATCCTTGCGCGCGACTGGCACAAGGACATCGCGGAGTTCATCGCCGCCCTCGACACCGATCCGGACCTCAAGGGCCGGATCGGCTATCGCTGTTTCAAGATGCGCGACGGCGCCGACTACTACCATCTCGCCAGCCCGAAGGACGATCAGGTACCGAAGACGCTCCAGACCCGCGACTTCTTCTCGCGCTAAACGCAGAAGACGCGGCTGGTCTCGAACGACGGTGTCGAAGTCGTTCCGCTCGAGGTCATCGCCGAGACGGCCTGATCACTCACTTGCCGCAGTAGGCCTCGATCCGGTAGCCGTCGGGATCGACGACGAAGGCGGCGTAGTACTTCGGGCTGTAGTCGGCCCGCACGCCGGGCTTGCCGTTGTCCGTGCCGCCGTTCTTGAGCGCGGCGGCATGGAAGGCGTCGACGCCGGCGCGATCCTTGGCCACGAAGCAGAAGTGCAGGCCCGACTCCTTGTTGGCCGGCACCGGTTTCTCGGTGGCGAGCAGCCACAGGCCCGAGTTCTTCTCGCCGTAGCCCAGCGCCCCCTCGCCGTCCGACAGGCGCGTGTAGCCGATCGGCTTCAGCACCGCGTCGTAGAACGTGCCGGACTTCTTGATGTCGCTGACGCCGATGGAAACATGGTCGAGCATCTCTTCCTCCTGTATAACCATTTAACTGGTTATATAGTTATAAAAGGAAGCCGGGCTTGTCAACCGGACAACCGGTTATCATGTGGACGACATGAACCGCCCTGACCTCTGCCTGGATTTCGCCAATACCCGCTATTGGCGCGGCCAAGCGACGCCCACCGAGACGCTGAACGCTCCCGCCGATCTCGCGACCTGGGCCAAGGCCGCCAAGGCGCCGCCGCCGCGCGAGTTCGAGGCGGCGCTGGCGCTGCGCGAGACGATCCATCGGCTGTTCGACGCCCACGCCCAGACCAAGGCACCGGCGGCGCGCGATCTCGAGGCGCTGAACGCGGCGCTGGCAGCCGCACCCGCGCGTACCACGCTGAAGCGCGACCGCGATGGCTACGGCTGGGACGTCGACGTGAAGTCGGGCACGGCGCTGGCACTGCTGGCGCCCGTGCTGTGGTCGGCCGGCGACCTGCTGGCCGGGCCGAAGCTCGACAAGGTCCGCCGCTGCGCCAATCCCGAATGCCTGTACCTGTTCCTCGACGACAGCCGCGCCGGCAAGCGGCGCTGGTGCTCGATGTCGGCCTGCGGCAACCGCGCCAAGGCCAAGCGGCATTATCACAAGGGCCGTGAAGCCTGACGACGACACGGGAGAAGATCGAAATGGCCGACAGGGAGATTCGAGCGGCCCTGAACCGCCACTGGGTGGCGTCCGACGCGAACGACTTCGAGGCCGAACACCAGATCTACCGGGAGGACGCCGTGCTCGAGTATCCGCAGTCGGGCGAACGTATCCGCGGCCGGCGCGATATCCAGGCGTCCCGCTCCGCGCAGCCGAACAAGAAGCGCTTCACGGTGCGGCGCATCCTTGGCACTGCCGACCTTTGGGTCACCGAATTTGTCCTGACTTACGACGGGCAACCGTCTTACTCGGTGAGCATCATGGAGTTCAAAGACGGGAAGGTGGCGCGCGAGACCCAGTACTTCGGGAATGCGTTCGAACCGGGACCTTCGCGCGCTCGCTGGGTCGAGCCGATGCGGTGAGAGCAACGCGAGCCGTTCATCCCAAACAAAAAGGGCCCGCGAGGGCCCTTTCGTTTTCGCTGTCGAAGCGCTGCCTTAACGCAGGATCGACTGCAGCTTCATGGCGACGCCCATGTCGCCTTCGATCTTGAGCTTGCCGGTCATGAACGCGGTCATGCCGTCGAGCTTGCCGTTGATCATGTCGTCGAAGTCGCTGAATTCCATCTTCAGCGTGCAGTCGGCGTCCTTGTCGTCGTTGCTGACGGCCGGTGGATTGGCGTTGCCGTCGATGTAGACGACGCCCTCGGCCGTCGAGAACTTCACGGTGTTGCCGAAGGGCGACTTCTTGGAGGCGCCTTCCTTCATTTTCGCGGTGATTTCCTGCAAGGTCATGGCCACTTCCTCCGGTCCAGAATGATCCGGCGGACTTACTTGACCTTTACGTAAACGTCAACTACAGGCCGATAAACGGCCGTTCAGACCGTGCGGAGGAAACGAAGACATGTCGTATCGCTCGGTGTTCAAGCCGGAGCTGTTTCGCGGCCGGACCGTCGTCGTGACCGGCGGCGGCAGCGGCATCGGCCGCTGCACCGCCCACGAGATCGCGGCCCTCGGAGCCCATGTCGTCATCGCCGGCCGCAAGCAGGAGAAGCTCGACGTCGTTAAGGGCGAGATCGAGGCGGCCGGCGGCACCTGCGAGACGCACACGTTCGACATCCGCGAGGAAGCCCAGGTCAAGGACGCGGTCGGGAAGATCGTGGCTGCGAACGGCCGCATCGACGGGCTGTTCAACAATGCCGGCGGCCAGTTCCCCTCGCCGGCGGCGCAACTCAGCGCCAAGGGCTTCGACGTCGTGGTGCGCAACAACCTCACCGGTGGCTTCCTGGTCAGCCGCGAGGTCTACACGCAGTCGATGCAGAGCCATGGCGGTTCGATCGTCAACATGACGGCCGACTATCGCAACGGCTTCCCCAACATGGTGCACACCGGCGCGGCACGCGCCGGCATGGCCAACCTCACCATGACGCTCGCCTACGAATGGGCGGTGTCGGGCGTGCGGGTGAATTCCGTGGCGCCGGGCTGGATCGCCTCGTCGGGCATGGACACTTACACTGGCGAGTTCAAGGAACAGATCCCCAAGCTCAAGGGCTACTGCCCGCTCGGCCGCCTCGGAACCGAGAGCGAAGTCTCGGCCGTCGTATGCTTCCTGCTGAGCGACGCCTCGGCCTACATCACCGGCACCGAGTTCCGTATCGACGGCGGCGTGCCGTTGGCCAACCGCTCGGTCGACCTGCCGGCGACGGACAGGTCGCAGCCGTTCAACGGCTTCCATCTCGCCAAGACGCCCAAAGTGCTGGGCGGTTGAACGATGCCGATCATCGAAAGCGCCATCGACATCAACGGCGAGGAGTTCAAGAAGAATCGCGCGGGAATGTTGGCGGCGATCGCGGACTTCCGCGTCGCCGAGGCGAGCGTGCAGGCGACGTCGGACAAGTCGCGCGAGCGTTTCGCCAAACGCAAGCAGCTCATGCCGCGCGAGCGTATCGCACTGCTGCTCGATAGAGGCGCGCCCTTCCTCGAGCTGATGCCGCTGGCAGGCTACCGCATGCACGACGACAAGGACGGCTCGAGTGCCGGCGGCGGCTCGGTCGCCGGCATCGGCTATGTCGAGGGCGTGCGCTGCATGGTCTCGGCGTCGAACTCCGCCATCAAGGGCGGCACCGTGGCGCCCTCCGGCCAGCGCAAGGGCCAGCGCATCCAGCAGGTCGTCATGGAGAACAAGCTCCCGGTCGTGAATCTCGTGGAGTCGGGCGGCGCCAATCTTCTCTATCAGGCCGAGATCTTCGTGCCGGGCGGACGCGGCTTTGCCAACCAGGCGCGCATGTCGGCGCGCGGCATCCCGCAGGTCACCGTCGTGCACGGCTCGTCGACCGCGGGCGGCGCCTATCTGCCCGGTCTCAGCGACTACGTCATCATGGTGCGCAACCAGGCCAAGGTGTTCCTGGCCGGCCCGCCGCTGCTCAAGGCCGCGACCGGCGAGATCGCTACCGACGAGGAGCTGGGCGGCGCGGAGATGCATGCCACCGTCTCCGGTGTCGCCGAGTGGATGGCCGAGAACGATGCCGACGGGCTGCGCATGGCGCGCGATGTCATTGCCCGCTGGCACTGGAACGACAAGCTGCCGCCGCGCGCCGTCAGATCGTTCAAGGACCCGCTCTACGATATCGACGAGCTGTGCGGTGTCGTGCCGCCCTCGTACAAGGAGCCGTACGACGTGCGCGAGGTGATCGCCCGCCTGGTCGACGGCTCGGCGTTGCTCGAGTTCAAGGGGCTGTTCGACCAGCAGACGATTTGCGGCTGGGCCGAGATCGAGGGCGAGCCGATCGGCGTGATCGGCAACAACGGGCCGATCACCACCAAGGGCGCGGTGAAGGCCGCCCAATTCATCCAGCTGTGCTGCCAGCAGGGCTCGCCGATCGTCTACCTGCAGAACACCACCGGCTACATGGTCGGCACCGAGGCCGAGCGCGGCGGCATCGTCAAGCACGGCTCCAAGATGATCCAGGCCGTCGCCAACGCCACCGTGCCGCAGATCACCATCGTCATCGGCGGTTCGTTCGGTGCCGGCAACTACGGCATGTGCGGCCGCGCCTACGATCCGCGCTTCATCTTCGCCTGGCCCAACAACCGCACCGCGGTGATGGGTGGCGAGCAGGCCGCCGGCGTGATGAAGACCGTGACCGAGCAGAAATTCCTGCGCGAGGGCAAGGAGCCGCCCAAGGAAGAGATCGACAAGATGTTCAAGGCGATCGTCGACCAGTTCGACAAGGAGTCGACGGCGCTCTACGGCACGGCACACCTGTGGGACGACGGCATCATCGATCCACGCGACACGCGCCGCGTGCTGGCCTTCACCCTGTCGATCGCGCGCGAGTCGCTGGTGCGGCCGCTCAATCCCATCACCTTTGGCGTCGCAAGGATGTAGTCACATGAAGTTCACGCCCGAGCACGAGGCCCTGCGCCAGACCTGGAAGACACTCATCGACCGCGAGATCAACCCGCACGTCGACCAATGGGAGAAGGAAGGTCAGTTCCCGGCCCACGAGCTGTTCAAGAAGATGGGTAACGCGGGCCTGCTGGGCGTCGACAAGCCGGTCGAGTTCGGCGGCTCGGGTCTCGATTTCTCCTACGCCATGGTCTGCTCGGAGTCGCTCGGGCTGGTGAACGGCGGCTCGATCCCGATGGCGACCGGCGTGCAGATCTCCATGGCGACGCCGGCGTTGGCCCGCTACGGCAGCGACGAGCTGCGCCAGGAATTTTTGGCGCCCTCGATCAGCGGCGACTACGTGGCTTGCCTCGGCGTCTCGGAGACCGGCGCGGGTTCAGACGTCGCCTCGATCAAGACCGAGGCGCGCCGCGTCGGCGGCGACTGGGTGATCAACGGCGGCAAGATGTGGACGACCAACGGCGCGCAGGCCGACTGGATGTGTCTGCTGGCCAACACAGGCGATGGCCAGGCGCACAAGAACAAGTCGCTGATCGTCGTGCCGATGAAGACCAAAGGCATCGACATTCAGAAGAAGCTGAACAAATTAGGCATGCGCGCGTCCGACACGGTGCAGACCTTCTTCGATGAGGTGAAGGTGCCGGTGCGCTACACGGTGGGCCAACCGGGCCAGGGCTTCATCTACCAGATGCAACAGTTCCAGGAGGAGCGGCTGTGGGCCGGCGCCGGCACGTTGATGGGCTGCGACCGCATCATCAACGCCACGATCGACTATACGCGCGAGCGCCAGGTATTCGGCAAGCCGCTGCTCGACAACCAGGTCGTCCACTTTCGCCTGGCCGAGCTCAAGAGCGAGGTCGAGGCGCTGCGCTCGCTGGTCTATCGCGCCTGCGAGGACTATCTCGCGGGCCAGGACGTCACGATGCTGGCGTCGATGGCCAAGCTCAAAGCCGGTCGCCTGCGCCGCGAGGTCTCCGACGCCTGCCTGCAATACTGGGGCGGCGCCGGCTACCTGTGGGATAGCCCGGTCGCGCGCAGCTATCGCGACGGCCGCCTCGGCTCGATCGGCGGCGGTGCCGACGAGGTGATGCTGCAGATCATCTCGAAGCTGATGGGCACCATGCCGCGCCTCGGGAATCGATAGGGGGAATCGTTAGATGCAATTCACCCAGGAGCACGCCGAGATCCGCCGCACCTTGCGCGCCATCATCGACAAGGACATCAACCCGCACGTCGACCAGTGGGAGGAAGACGGCATCTTCCCCGCCCACGAGGTTTTCAAGAAGCTGGGCACCGCCGGCCTGCTCGGCATCCACAAGCCTGTCGAATACGGCGGCATGGGCCTCGATTACTCCTACGCCATGGTGATGGCCGAGGAGCTGGGCCACATCCACTGCGGCTCGGTGCCGATGGCGATCGGCGTGCAGACCGACATGGCCACGCCCGCCCTCGCCCGCTACGGCAGCGACGAGATGCGCCGCGACTTCCTGGCACCGTCGATCGCCGGCGACTACGTGGCCTGTCTCGGCGTCTCGGAGGTTGGCGCCGGTTCAGACGTCGCTTCGCTCAAGACCACGGCGCGGCGGGTCGGCGGTGACTACGTCATCAACGGCGGCAAGATGTGGACGACCAACGGCACCCAGGCCGACTGGATGTGCCTTCTTGCCAATACGGGCGATGGGCAGGCGCACAAGAACAAGTCGCTGATCTGCCTGCCGATGAAGACGAAGGGCGTGCAGATCGCCAGGAAGCTCGACAAATTGGGCATGCGCTCGTCCGACACCGCGCAGATCTTCTTCGACGAGGTCAAGGTGCCGGTGCGCAACCTGGTCGGCCAGGAGGGCATGGGCTTCATCTACCAGATGCAGCAGTTCCAGGAGGAACGCCTCTGGGGTGCCATCTCGGCCGTGGTCGGCATGGAGCGGCTGATCGACGAGACGGTCGAGTACACGCGCGAGCGCAAGGTGTTCGGACGCCCCCTGCTCGACAACCAGGTGATCCATTTCAAGCTCGCCGAGCTGCGCACCGAGGTCGAGCTGGTGCGCTCGCTGTGCTACCGCGCCTGCGAGGAATATCTCGCGGGCAAGGACGTGGTCATGCTGGCCTCGATGGCCAAGCTCAAGGCCGGCCGCATGATGCGCCTCGTCACCGACGGCTGCCTGCAATACTGGGGCGGCGCGGGCTATCTCTGGGAGTCGCCCACCGCGCGCGCCTTCCGCGACTCGCGCCTGGCCTCGATCGGCGGCGGCGCCGACGAAGTGATGCTGCAGATCATTTCCAAGGGAATGGGCACCCTGCCCCGGAGTTCACATGGTTGAGTTCGCCGACAAGTACGAGACCCTGATCCTGAAGCGCGAGCGGGCGCGGCTTTACGTGACCTTGAACCGGCCGGAAGTGAAGAACGCGCTCAACCCGACGCTGATCGGTGAATTGAAGCAGGTGGTCGAGATCCTGCGCGACCGGCGCGACATCAAGGTCGTGGTCCTGCGCGGCGCGGGCGGCACCTTCTGCGCCGGCGCCGACCTCAAGAACATGGAGCAGAGCTTCGGCGACCGGCCCAAGCCCGGCGAGAAGGACCCGATCGCGGTATGGAACCGCGGCTTCGGCAGCTTCCTCGAGGCGCTCAACACCCTGCCGCAGGTCGTCGTGGCGGCGGTCGAGGGCTATGCCATCGCCGGCGGCTTCGGCCTGGTCTGCGTCTCCGACGTGGCGATCTGCACCGAGGGCGCGGGCTTCGCCATGAGCGAGACCGCCATCGGCATCGTTCCCGCGCAGATCGCGCCGTTCGTGGCCGCGCGCATCGGCGTGCCGCAGACGCGCCATCTCACGCTCACGGCGGCGCGTTTCAAGGGCCCGGAGGCGCTGCGCCTCGGCATCGCGCACTACATGGTGAGCGACAGCGCGGCCCTCGACGCCAAGCTCGAGGAAGTGCTGAAGCAGATCGACAAATGCGCGCCAATCGCCAACGCGCTCACCAAGCAGGTGGTGATGCGGGTCGGCACCGAGGCGCTGTCGTCGGTGCTCGACTTCGCCGCCGACAAGTTTGCCGAAGCCCGTCGCGGACCCGAGGCGGGCGAGGGCCTGCGCGCCTTTGCCGAAAAGCGTCCGCCGAAATGGGCGGTCGAATGACGGCCTTCACCAAGGTCCTGGTCGCCAACCGCGGCGAGATCGCGTGGCGGGTCATGCGGACCGCCCAGGCGATGGGCTATCGCACCGTCGCGGTCTATTCCGACGCCGACCGCGAGGCGCCGCACGTCGCTGCCGCCGACGAGGCTGTGCGCATCGGCCCGCCGCTGGTGGGCGAGAGCTACCTCAGCATCGACCGCATCCTCGAGGCCGCGCACACATCGGGCGCCGACGCGATCCATCCCGGCTACGGCTTCCTCTCGGAGAACGAGGCCTTCGCGACGGCCTGCGAGAAGGCAGGCCTCGTGTTCATCGGCCCGCCGCCCGCAGCGATCGCGGCCATGGGCAACAAGGCGGCGGCCAAGCGGCGCATGATCGACGCCGGTGTGCCCTGCGTGCCAGGATACCAGGGCGCCAATCAGGGCGACGCCCACCTCGAGAAAGAAGCGCGCGCCATCGGCCTGCCGGTAATGGTCAAGGCGGCGGCCGGCGGTGGCGGGCGCGGCATGCGGCTGGTCGAACGCGACGGCGATCTTCTGGAGGCGATCCGCACGGCGCGCAGCGAGGCCGAGAGCGCCTTCGGTTCGGGCGAACTGATCCTCGAGAAGGCCGTGGTCGACGCGCGCCATGTCGAGATCCAGGTCTTCGCCGACGGCCACGGCAACGTCGTTCACCTGGGCGAGCGCGACTGCTCGGTGCAGCGCCGCCACCAGAAGGTGATCGAGGAAGCACCTTCGCCCGCCGTCAACGCCGACCTGCGCGCGCGCATGGGCGCCGCCGCCGTGGCCGCCGCGCGCACCATCGGCTACCGCGGCGCCGGCACCGTCGAGTTCCTGCTGGCGGGCGACGGCGCCTTCTACTTCCTCGAGATGAACACGCGCCTGCAGGTCGAGCATCCGGTGACCGAGGCGATCACCGGCCTCGACCTCGTCGAATGGCAGCTCCGCGTGGCGCGCGGCGAGAGCCTGCCGCTCACCCAGGAGCAGGTGCGCTTCGACGGGCACGCCATCGAGGTCCGGCTCTACGCCGAGGATGCCTATGCAGGCTTCCTGCCGCAGACCGGCCGCATCGACGTCTGGCAGCCCGCGTCAGGCCCCGGCGTGCGGATCGATCATGGCCTGAAGGATGGGCTGGCGATCTCGCCGTTCTACGATCCGATGATCGCCAAGGTGATTGCGCACGGCGCCACGCGCGCCGAAGCGCGCACGCGGCTGATCAAGGCCCTGCGCGACACGGTCGTGCTCGGGCCGACAACCAACCGGCATTTCCTGATTCGCCTGCTGGAGCATCCCGAGTTTGCCGCCGGAAAGGCCACGACCGCTTTCCTGGTGAAGCACACGTTTGCGGCACCCGAGATCGAGGACCGCCACTGGCAGCTCGCGGCCGCGCTCCTGTGGCGCCAGTCGGCGGCGCGCTTTCCCGTGGCCCTGCGCGGCTGGCGCAACTCCAATCCCGAGCCGACGCCGATCAGGCTCGCCGTCGCCGGCGCCGAGCGCACCATCTCGGTAGATGCAGCCGCGGTGGATGCCGCGCACGTCGACACCGCGACGCCGCCGTTCCACATCGATGGCGGCGAGATCGTGGTCGATCTCGACGCCTTCACCGTGCGCTTCGCCGACAGGACCTACGCGCCGCCGGCCTCGGCCGCGGCGGGCAGCGACGGCAAGCTGCGCGCGCCGATGGACGGAAGGATCATCTCGATCAAGGTGGTCGCCGGAGAAAAGGTTTCGCGCGGCCAGACGCTGATCGTGCTTGAAGCGATGAAGATTCAGCATCAGCTTAAGGCCGCTCTCGACGCCGACGTCGAGACTGTCGCGGTGCAGGAGGGCCAGCAGGTCTCGAACCGGACCGTGCTGGTGACGATGAAATCTCACGAATGAAATCGTAAGGGAGGAAAAAGAAACGATGTTGCGCAGAAGAACCGTTCTGGCGTCGATGGCGGCCAGCGTCGCCGCTCCGGCATTGGCCGACACCTATCCGAGCAAGCCGATCAACATGATCGTGCCCTTCGCCGCGGGCGGCCCGACCGACGTGGTGGCGCGTGTCGTGGGCGAGCGCATGGCCAAGGAGCTCGGCCAGCAGTTCATCATCGACAACACCACCGGCGCGGCGGGCTCGATCGCCACGGGCAAGGTCGTGCGCGCCGCGCCCGACGGCTACACGATCCAGATCGGCCACGTCGGCACCAACGTGGCCAACGGCACGATCTACAAGAACCTGAATTACGATTTGCTGACCGACCTGATGCCGATCGCGCGCCTGCCGCAGAACCCGATGCTGGTCTGCTCGTCGCTCCAGGTGCCGGCCAAGACGCTGAAGGAGCTGGTCGAGTACCTGAAGGCCAATCCCGACAAGGTACCCGGCGGCACGGCCGGCATGGGCTCGGGCTCACACCTGGGCGCGCTCGCCTTCTTCGCCGCGACCGGCACGACCTACCAGCTCGTGCCCTATCGCGGCACCGGCCCGGCGATGCAGGACCTCATGGCCAACCAGATCCAGGTGATGGTAGACCAGTCGTCGAACTCGCTGCCGCAGGTGCGCGCCGGCAAGATTCGGGCGTACGGCATCACCGCCAGGGAGCGCTCGCCGGCCGCGCCCGACATCCCGACCGCGGCGGAGGCCGGCTATCCGATGGAAGTGTCGATCTGGCATGGCCTGTGGTCGCCCAAGGGCACGCCGCCGGAGATCATCGACCGTCTGAACAAGGCGGCCATCGCCACGATGCAGGATCCCGGCGTGCGCAAGCGCCTGGAGGATCTCGGCCAGGACATCCCGACGCCCGCCGAAATGGCGCCGGCGACGTTCGCGGCCTTCCACAAGCAGGAGTACGCGCGCTGGAAGAAGATCCTCGAGGCCGCCAACGTGAAGATCGAGTGACGGCGCGCTACTGCGCCTGGATGCGCTGGACGAGAGACTGAAGGCGCGGGTCGGGGACGAACCGGGCGTATGTCGGCGCGAGCACTGCCGAAAACGAGGCGGTGTCGACGCCGGAGACGAACTGCACACCGTTGGCGGCCAGCGTCTTTCGCGCAACTTCATCCTGCTCGTCCGACAACTTGTTGTAGTATGGAACCGATCCCTTCGCCGCCTGCTGGATCAATTTCCGGTCTTCTTCGCGCAGCGAGTCCCAGATCCGCTTCGAGAAGACGAGGATTGCCGGCGGCGCGGTATGTTCGGTCGCGCTGAAGAACCTGGCCTTCTCGTAGTGCCTGGAGGCGAGATAGGAGGCGATGTTGTTTTCGGCTCCGTCGATGGTCCCGGAGCCGAGCGCCGCCATTACCTGCGAATAGGGCAGCGGAACGGGCCGGGCGCCGAGCGCCTGCATGAACTGGATGATCGCGCTCGACGGCTGCACGCGGATTCTCAGTCCCTTCAGGTCCGCGGCGGTGCGGACCGGTTTGGAGACGGTGTACAGCGACCGCGCGCCGGCGTCGTAAAAGCAGAGACCGATCAGATCGTGCGGCGTCAGGGCCGCCATCAACTCGTCTCCGATCGGCCCCTCGAGCACGCGCCGGCGATGCGCCGTCGATCTGAACAGGAACGGCAAATCCAGCACCACCGATTCGGGTACGGTGTTGCTGAGCGAGTTCATGCTCAGCCGGGCCATGTCGAGCGTGCCGGCACGCAGCTTGGCGACCGTGAAGATTTCGGAGTCCTTGTTCCCCGCTCCGAGGCTGATGCCGAGCCGGTTGTTGGTGCGCTTGCGCAGCAGCTCGTCCATATGGGCCGTCGCCCTGACCACGGGATGATCGGCGGCCTCCACGTCCGACGACCGGAACTCGCGGGCGTGGCCCGGGGCCGTCGCCGCCCATCCGGCGAAGGCAAGCAGCACCGCGGACGAAATTTTGCCACCCGACAGTATCCAACCGAACATGCGCAAGCTCCTTCCGGTGACGGCAGGAGAACGCAACTTCTAGCAGACTGCGCTGTCTTCCTTTGCAACTCAAGGGCGCGCGGTTTCAGCCCCTGTAGTTCGGCGGCACCGGACAGGGCGGCAGCAGCCGCTCCAGCACCCTGGCGACGCCCAGCAGACGGGCTTCGCCCCAACGCTTGCCGGTGAGCTGCAGGCCGATCGGCAGGCCGTCCTTCGAGAAGCCGCAGGGCAGCACGATCGACGGCTGCCCCGTGAGGTTGGCGAGATAATTGTAGGCGGTGCCGGCGAAGAAGTACGGGTGCGGCACACCGTCGATCATCAGCGGCTCGCGCTGGCTCTGGCGAATGAACGCCGCATCCGGCATCACCGGCATCAGCCAGGCGTCGAAGTCGTCGAGGAACGTCTCGCAGGCGCGTATCGTTTGGTCGCGCCGGTCGAGCACGGCGAAGAACGCGCCCATGTCGAGGCGCGCGGCGCGTGCCGTCGAGCGCACCGAGGGGTCGGGCGAATCGATCATCGGAAAGAAGCGCTCGCGCTCGCTGAGCGGATCGAGCGCACGGCTCTCGTACTGGTAGAGGTCGCACCAGTCCTCCCAGCTCTGCATCCAGTCGAAGTCCGCGGGCTCGGCGCGCTTCACCCTGGCACCGGCTTTCGCCAGCAGCCTCGCCGTCGCCTGCACGACCCTGGCCGTGTCGCGCGAGACCTCGACCAGAGGATTGCTCTCCAGCACCGCGATGCGCAGGTCGCCCGCCTTCAGTGCTGGCACCGATCCCAGCGGCACCGGCGCCGCCTCGGCCTCGCGGCCGTCGGGTCCGGCGATGACGCGCAGCGCCGTCTCCAGATCCTCGACCGAGCGCGCCAGCGGGCCGAACGTACCCATGTAGCGGGTGGCGCGCGTGACGCCCGGCAGGTCGGGCACGTGGCCGTGCGCCGGCACGCGCCACTCCGTGGGCTTCAGCGAGAAGATGCCGTTGTAGTGCGCGGGGTTGCGCACCGAGCCGCCGATGTCGCTGCCGAGCTCGAGCGGCGAGAAGCGCGCCGCCACCGCCACACCGCCGCCGCCGGTCGAACCGCCGGCCGTGCGCCGCGCATCCCAGGCATTCTTCGTCGTGCCGAACAGGGGGCTGTCGGTCTGAAAGTCCGCGCATAGCTCGGGCACATTGGTCTTGCCCAGGATCACCGCGCCCGCCGCGCGCAGCCGCGCCACCAGCGTGGCATCGGATGTGGCGACATTGTCCTTGAGGGGCGGATGGCTCGCCGTGGTGCGCAGGCCTTTCACGTCGAAGGCTTCCTTGATGGTGATCGGCACGCCGTGCAGCGGGCCGAGCTTGCCCCCCTTGCCCGCCAGCGCACGGTCGGCAGCCCGGGCGGCCTTCAGGGCACCCGCGCGGTCGACCACGACCAGCGCGTTCACCGCCGCGTTCAGCCGCGCGATCCGCTCCAGGTGCGCTTCGGTGGCCTCGCGGGAACTCGTTTTCCCGTTTCGTATAGCGCGGGCAAGCCGCGTCGCCGTCTCAAAGCACGGATGCACGTAAGCCTCCCCTGCGCCCGCTTGCCACCCTAGCCGCCCCTGCCCCACCCGGCTATAGAGCGCGGGGTATTCGTGGGAGCCGCATGGGCCTCGGTGGGAAGACGCTCTTCGTGACCGGCGCGAGCCGAGGCATCGGCCTCGCGATCGCGTTGCGTGCCGCGCGCGACGGCGCCAACGTGGCGGTCGCAGCCAAGACCGTGACCCCCGACCCGCGCCTGCCCGGCACGATCTTCACCGCCGCCGAGGACATCGAGAAGGCCGGCGGCAAAGCGCTGCCGCTGCCGTGCGACATCCGCGACGAGCAGAGCGTCGAGAAGGCCATCGCCGACACGGTCGCCAAATTCGGCGGCATCGACATACTTGTCAACAACGCCAGCGCCATCAGCCTCACCGGCACGCTCGCCACGCCGATGAAGCGCTTCGACCTGATGAACCAGATCAACCAGCGCGGCACGTTCATGGTCTCGCAGAAGGCGATCCCGCACCTGCTGAAGGCCGCCAACCCGCACGTGCTCAACCTCTCGCCGCCGCTCGACTTCGACGTGAAGTGGTTCGCCAACCATCCGGCCTACACGCTCGCCAAGTTCTCGATGTCGATCTACGCCTGGGCGATGGCGGCGGAGTTCAAGGACAAGATCGCCTTCAACTGCCTGTGGCCGCGCACCGGCATCGCCACGGCGGCGATCCGCAACGTGCTGGGCGGCGACGAGGGCATGAAGGCCTGCCGCAAGCCCGAGATCATGGCCGATGCCGCCTATGCCATCTTCAACCGCCCGGCCAGGACCTCCTCCGGTAACTTCTTCATCGACGACGAGGTGCTGGCGGCCGAAGGCGTGACAAACTTCGACCAGTACGCCGTCTCGCCCGGCACGCCGCTGATGCCCGACTTCTTCGTCCCCGCGCCCGGCGCGCGCACCGTCGTCGGCCGGGGTTGAGCGCGCCATGGCGACGTTCATCCTGGTCCATGGCGCGTGCCACGGCGGCTGGTGCTGGGAGAAGGTCCAGCCGATCCTGGAGAGCCGCGGCCACAAGGTCTGCGCGCCCGACCTGCCCGGCCTCGGCAAGGACCACACGCCGCCGGCCAACGTCACGCTGGCCGACAACGTCGAGAAGATTTCCCGCCTGCTCGACAAGATGGACGAGCCGGTGGTGCTGGTCGGCCATGCGCTGGGCGGCGTCACCATCAGCCAGACCGCCGAGGCGCGGCGCCGCAAGATCAAGGCGCTGGTCTATCTCTGCGGGCTGATGCCGCCGTCGGGCAAGGCGAGCCGCGAGATGACGGCCGGCGATCCCGACATGCTTTTCCGCCGCTCGCGCGAGGTCAGCCCGGACGGCCTCACTTACACGTTCTCGCGTGCCACGCTGCCGACCTTGTTCTACGAGGACGTCTCGCCGGAGGACCGCTACCGGGCCATGGAGCGCCTGCGGCCGCAGCCGATCTCGATCTCGACCACGCCGCTCACGCTGACCGACGACCGCTACGGCTCGGTGCCGCGCTGGTACATCGAGTGCACCCACGACAACTCGATCCGCATCGCCCGCCAGCGCGCGATGGTGAAGACGCTGCCGTGCAAGGTCGTTTCGATGGCCTGCGGCCACTCGCCCTTCTACAGCCAGCCCGAAGAGCTGGTCGGGCACCTCGAGGCGATCGCGGCGTCGTAGAATTTCCGACGGCTGCCATTAAACAAATGGAAATTAAATGGGAGCCGCCTGCGGAGCCCGCGCGGGACCCTATCGCAATCCAGTATTGCGCTTTACGCACTATTAGTCAAGAGGAAATTTCAGAGCCGGAACCGCGGTCCCGGCGCATATGAATGCCCTCAGTCGAAGAAGGCGAACGCCCGGACCTCGATGCTCTGGCGCGGTTTGGGATCGGCCGGCGACGTCGGATCGTCGAACGCCGAATGCAGCGAGAAGCGCGCGCGGCCGTCCTTCAGCGAGTCGAAGCACTTGATCAGCGCCGCCTCGCTCCGCTTCATCTTCGGGAAATAGTACCAGCGGTGATCGGGGTTGTAGACGCCCTGATAGATTTCGCCGGTGCGGTCGGCATAGACCAGGTCGCACACCGCGAGGTCGCGCGGCGCGATGCTCTGCGAATCGACGAAGCCGAGCGGCGTCATCTCGACCGGATCCGCGGCGATGTTGCGCCAGACATTGTATTCGGCGAAGCGCTTCTTCAGCCGCTGCTCGGCCTCGGCCGGCGGCAGCAGATCGCGCACGCGCACCGGCGCTGACTTCTCGGTGTAGTCGTTGTGCACGCTGCGCACGGGCGTCCGCAGCCCGCGCTCGACGGCCTTGTCGGCCGTGCGCACGGTGTGGTCGAAGATCACGACCTTGGACGCACCGGTTTCGCGCTTCACCAGCGCCTCGACCTCGGCGTAGTAGGCCGTCTTGACCTCGTTCTCGTCGTAGAAGTCCCGCACCTTGGTGTCGTGGTTCACCAGCTTGAACGCCTGCCGATCGAGCGAGAACTCGGCCGCCTTGGGCCGCCCGTCGTGCACCTCGATCTTGAAATCGCGGTAGTTGCCGTCGCGCCGCGGCAGGCCGGTGCCGGCCGGCGGATTGTAGGTCACGGGCGTGACGCTGAGATCGGCGAGATAATTGACGGACGCTTGGACCATTGTGGCTCTCCTTGGCCTCCCTCAGAGATCGTACCGCTGCTTACGCCCTTCAAGGCGTGTGGGATCATGAGAAGAACTCATGAGGTCATGCCGCCAGTTCGAGAATCTCCATGACCTGCTCGGGCGCCGTGATCGAGCGCGGATTGTTGAGCACCGCGCGATCGTGCATCGACTTCTCGCCGATCTCGCGGAACCGCTCGCGCCCGACCCCGACCTCTTTCAGGCTGCCCGGCAGGCCGAGCGTTTTCACCAGGCCCGCCACCAGATCGGCAGCCGGCGTGTCCGGCTTGCCGAACGCCTCGCTCACCCGTTTCTGGCGCCGGGCATTGGCCGGCAGGTTCCATCGCAGCACCGAGGGCAGCATCACGCACGAGGTATGGCCGTGCGGCACATGGCAGGCCGCCCCCAACACGTGGCCGATGCCGTGGCTGGCGCCGACGCCGACACCCGAGGTGCCGGCACCGATCGACAGCCACATGCCGAACTGCAGGTCCATGCGCGTCTGCATGTCCTCCGGCTTCGACTTGTGCGCCGGCAGCGCGTGCGACAGCAGCTTCAGCGCCTCGGTCGCCGTGCCGATGGCGAAGGGGTTGGCCTGCTGCGAGCACAGCCGCTCGACGGCATGATCGACCGCCTTCAATCCGGTCGACAGCATCAGGTCCATGGGCGTGGCCATCGTGGCCGCCGGATCGAGCACGATCACGCGCGGCACGATCAGGCGATGGCCGAAGCTCTCCTTGATGCCCTTGCGCGGGTCGGAGATACCGGCGAAGGCATTGAACTCGGCAGCCGACAGCGTCGTCGGCACGGCGATCATGCGCACGGCGTCGGCGGGCGGGGCGATCTTCTCCGACGGCGGCGCGGCACCACCCTGGGGCCTGCCCGCCTTGTAGAGGTCGAGGTCGTCGACGGTCGTGGCGTCCTGCCACAGCGCGATCAGCATCACCTTGGTGGCGTCGATCGCCGAGCCGCCGCCCACCGCGACGATGAGATCGGCCCTGGCCTCGCGCGCCAACCGTGCGCCCTCGATCACGCAAGGGCGCGGCGAGTGCGCGGTGATGCCGGCATAAACACCGGCGTAGCGCTCGCCCAGATCGCGGATAATGTCCGCCAGCAGCGCCGTCTGCGCCACCGACTTCGTGGTGGTGATGAATACCCGCTCGGCGCCCAGCCGCTCGGCCTCGGCCAGCACGGCCTCGCCTGTCGCCTTGCCGTAGACGACGCGCTCGATGTCCTGGTGACCGTGGATACCGTTCAGCATGGTCTCTCCTAGCCGAGGTGCCGGCGATACATGGCCAGCATGCGCTCGTAGTGCTTTTCGCGCGCGGCCTCGTGGAGATTGCCGCGGTCGGAGAAGGCGTAGCCGTGGTGCGTGCCGGTCTCGGTCTCGACGCGCGAGGGGAACGGCGCGGCGGCCAGCAGGCCCTCGAACCTGGCGACGTCCGACAGCGGCACGTAGGTGTCGTGCTCGGCGAAGGAGAAATAGCCCTCGCCCGCGATGTCGCCGAGCATCAGGTGCGGCGAGTCGGGCTTGTCGGTGATGAGGCGCGTGCCGTAGTAGGACGCGAAGCAGGCGATGCGGTCGGCGTGCGTGGCCGCGGCGGCGGTGACGAAGGCGCCGCTCATGCAATAGCCGACCAAGCCGATCTTGCCGGGCCGGGCATCGGGCATCGACGGCAGCCGGTCGAGGATCACGCCGACGTCCGCCGCCACCTTGGCATTGGAAATAGCCTCCATGTAGCCGAACATGCGCGTGCGGTTGGCGTCGGCGTCGGGGTGATCCCGGGTCGGCCCGCAGACGAACTCGCGCAGGCTGCGGTAGTAGAGGTTGGGCAGCAGCACGTAGTAGCCCGACTGGGCGATGCGCCGGCAAATCTCCTTCAGCCCCTCGCGCACGCCGGGCGCATCCATCAGCATCAGGACCACCGGCAGCGGACCGCCATCGTCGGGCCGCACCGTGTAGGTGTTCATCGCGCCGTCTCGTGTGGCGATATCCAGTTCGCGTTCGATCATGGCCGGACGGTACCGGGCCTCTGCCCCATGGTCTATAACCGCGCCTCTATCCTGCGTTCGAGGAGTGGAATGCCATGTCGGGGGCACTTGAAGGCTTGAAAGTCGTCGATCTGTCGCGCGTCCTGGGTGGACCCTACTGCGGCCAGATGCTGGCCGACCACGGCGCCGAGGTGATCAAGATCGAGCCGCCGCAGGGCGACGAGACCCGCCTGTGGGGCCCTCCGTTCGACGCCGAGGGTGTCTCGGCCTATTTCGCCGGCATTAACCGCAACAAGCGCACGATCGCCCTCGACCTGTCCAAGCCCGAGGGCCGCGACGTCCTGCTGAAGCTGCTCGAGACGGCCGACGTGCTGATCGACAACTTCAAGACCGGCACCATGGAGAAGTGGGGCATCGGCTATCGCGACACGCTGGCGGCGAAATATCCACGCCTGATCCACGCCCGCGTCTCGGGCTTCGGCGAGGACGGGCCGCTCGGCGGCTTCCCGGGTTACGACGCCATGGTCCAGGCCTCGGCCGGCCTGGTGTCGGTCAACGGCTCGGCCGAAGGCGGCCAGGTGCGCATCGGCGTGCCGGTGGTCGACCTGTCGACCGGCATGAACGCTACCATCGGCATCCTGATGGCGCTCTACGAGCGCAACCGCTCGGGCAAGGGCCAGTTCGTCGACGCCACGCTCTACGACAGCGCCATCGCGTTGCACCAGCCACACGCGCCCAATTACTTCATGGCCGGGCTGAAGCCCAAGCTGGTCGGCAACAGCCATGCGAGCCTGGTGCCCTATTCCAACTTCCCCACCAAGACCCGCAACATCGTCGTCGGCGCCGGCAACGACGGCCAGTTTCGCAAGCTGACCCAGATGCTGGGCAAGCCCGAGTTGGCGACCGATCCGCGCTTCAAGACCAACAAGGACCGGGTGGCCCATCGCGCCGAGCTCGAGACCGAGCTGCGTGCGCTCCTGAAGGACCGCGACGCCAACGCGCTGTCGCAGGAGCTGATGCAGGGCGGCGTGCCGTCGGCGGCGGTGCTCGACGTCGCCGACGTGATGGAGCATCCGCACACCCGGCACCGCGGCATGGTGTGGGAGAAGGACGGCTGGCGCAACGTCGGCAATCCGGTGAAGCTCTCGCGCACGCCGGCCAAGGCGCGCACCAAGCCCAAGACCTTCGGTGCCGACACCCGCGCGGTGCTGGCCGAGAACGGATATTCGCCGGCCGAGATCGACAGGCTCATCGGCGCCGGCATTGCGCTCACCGAGATCAGGAAGGCCTGACGCATGTTCCAATCCGACCTGCTGAAGGGAAAGCGAATCCTGGTGACGGGCGGCGGCACCGGACTCGGCCGCTCGATGGCGCATCGCTATCTCGAACTGGGCGCCAACGTGATCATCTGCGGCCGCCGCGAAGATGTGCTGAAGCAGACCGTCGAGGAACTGCACAAGGATACCGGCGGCGAGATCGAGGCCATCGGCTGCGACGTGCGCGTACCCACCGCCGTTGAAGCAATGATGGACACGATCTGGGCCAAGTGTCCGCTCGACATCCTGGTGAACAACGCCGCCGGCCAGATTCTCGCGCAAACGCACAAGATGTCGGCGCGCGCCATCGATGCAGTGCTGAACATCGTTCTGCACGGCTCGGCCTACTGCACGGTCGCCGCCGGCCGGCGCTGGATCGATGCCGGCGAGCGCAACAAGGTGGTGATGTCGATCCTCACCGTCTCGTCGTTGACGGGGGCGGCCTTCACCGTGCCATCGGCCATGGCCAAGGCGGGCGTGCTGGCCATGACGAAAAGCCTCGCTGTCGAGTGGGGCCCCAAGGGCATCCGCACCTGCGCCATCGTGCCCGGCCCCTTCCCGACCGAGGGCGCGTGGAGCCGGTTGATGCCCAAGGAGCGCGGCGGGCAGGAGGAGATGATCAAGGCGATCCCGATGCGCCGTGTCGGCGAACATATCGAGCTCGCCAACCTCGCGGCCTTCCTGGTGAGCGACGGGGCGGGCTACATCAACGGCGACGCGATCGTCATCGATGGCGGCAAGTCGCTGCAGTCGGGCGGCGGCGGCGCCAACACGTCGGCGATGCTCGACTGGACCGACGAACAGTGGGCCGCGATCCGCCCGAAGAAGTGAGCGGCCACAGCTAGCGGCTGATCGCCTTCTGGTCGGCGGCGCTCTGCAGGTAGGCGCGATGCGCCTCCTCGACCGTGGCCCTCATCGAGATGCGCGCGAACAGCGTCTGCTTGTGCAGCTCCTGCAGGTCGTGGAAGCCGGTACGCAGTGCCGCTTCGGTGCGCAACTGCTCGTCCAGCGCCTCGCGCTCCAGCAGCTCGCGGTCGGGCGACGGCGGCTGGGGTCCCGCCTCGGCCTCGAAGCGCGCCTCGAGGCCGAGGCGCCAGTCGATCAGCGCGTCGCGCA
>JBEPUH010000006.1:0-164467 GCA_041691635.1 Hyphomicrobiales bacterium | reverse complement strand
GAGACTGACATGTCTAACTTGCTCGGCACTGACATTTACATTTTGCGTCTACAGGATGAATTCGGGTAACGATCAATATGGAAAATTGACGAGCATCGCGTAAGGCATGTTCTGGGAAAACCCGGCACCGATAGGTTTAATCTCAATAGGATCTCGTCGTCCGCGTCATGGGCCCAGCTCAAGCCGGAACGACCGCAAGGTTCAGGCTACTCCGCTGCCTTGGGGAGCGGCTTGTCGCGGCGCAGTTCGGCGACACGCGCTTGGGTATAGATATCGCTCCAATTGGTCAGTGCCGCGTCTGTGACTTGGCGCGGGTCGTAATCACGCTCGGGTAGCGCCATGCGCTTGCCGCCGAGGTACACGGCGAGGATGCGGCTCTTGTCGAGCAGGATCGATATGTTTTCAATGGGCGAGCCGTCGAGCGCGATAAAATCGGCGCAGCGGCCGGGCTCGAGCCTGCCGACCTGGTCGCCATCAGCGAGAAAGCGCGCGTTGGTTCGGGTCGCAGCGCAAAGCGCCTCGACGGGAGTCAAACCAATATCTTTCACGAGAATCTCGAGCTCGCGCGCATGCCATTCGCCGTAGGGCGTGACGGCAAAGCCCGAATCGGTGCCGGCCATCATCGGTACGCCGGCTTTATGGGCCTTGGCGAGGTTGCGGCAAGCGCGTTCATACTGGCGCTGAACTTGGCCGACTCGGCCCTTGGCCGCTGCCGGGTCTTGCGCCTGAGTAAAGTCGATGATGTTGCGCTGGAAGGTGAGAGTGGGGGCGATCGCCGAGCCACCCTTTAGAACCGCGTCGATGCACTCATCGTCGAGGTCGAAAGCATGGAAGATCAGATCGACGCCGGCCCGCGCAGCGTAAAGCACGGCCTCTCGGCCGATGGCGTGGACCACCGCCTTGCGGCCGAGGCGCTGAATTTCGCACACCATGACGGCGGTCTCTTCTTCGGTGAACGCCGCAATCAAGGACCCATCGGGACGGCGCTGGATACCGTCGAGCGCGATTTTTACGCAATCGACGCCGTTCTTGGCCTGGACGCGAATCTCCTCGATCGCTTCGTCCCGACTGGCAACCAGGCGGCCGATCGAGGTGGAAGGCGCGCCGATCCAGCTCGGGTACCAATCGGTCAGGCTCTGCCGTGCCGTGATGTAAGGCCCGGCGGCGGTGATGCGAGGTCCCTCGAACAGGCCGGCGCGGATTGCGTTGCGAATTGACAGGCTGACCTGGCCGGCATCGCCTGGCGAGCACATCGCGGTGTAGCCGGCCGCTAGCAGTTTCTGGGCGAAGAACAGGCCACGCAGCGCGCGGAACTCCAGTGGATTGTAGAGGTCGATGTCCTCCTCGCTCTTGGCATTGCCGTAGGCGAGATGGACATGGAGATCGATCAGCCCTGGCATGACGAACTGCCTGGAATAGTCCAGCACCTGCTCAGCCGGCCCCGCCTTGGGCGCCTGTTCCGTCGGACCGACAAACTCCAGGACGCCACGCGCATCGTACACAAGGGTCTGGCCGGACCTGGCTTCTTGGTCGGAGGCGCTGAACAGTGTGCCGCAACGCACATGTGTTTTCATGTTTGTCCCCTCGAGCTGGAGTGACTCTAGTCATGCCAGCGCCGCCCGGATAGTCCATCATATTGAATATCCTGCGATGCTGCGTAAGCGAGGCTCTGGAAAATGGGCCGCCGTTGGAGCCTCTACTTCGGCGCTGCAGAGGGGCAATTTGACCAAGCGGCGGTCGACGATGTTCACATCCGTCGTCTAGCTGTCACGAGCGGTTCGACTTCTTGTCGTTGCAAATGAGTTGCGAGGGCGGACTAAACTCGGTCCGAAAAGCGGTCGTAAGCGGTCACCTTGCCACAAGATTGCCGCCGGCATCGCCCTCGGGATGCTCGCGCGTAAAACGTTGGGCCGTATGTAGAGGTTGATGGACATCGCCCACAAGGTGAATGAGCCAGACCAGATCATAAGACCTTACATCGTCATCGACGCGGGACTGTGCTCCGAGGGTGTCTCTGAAGGTATTAATCTGCGTTTCTATATTCGGTGTATCCGGGTCATGAAGTTCGGTTTGATCGGTAGAGAAAGGCATATCGATGAAGTGCCAGTACTTGTGCTGCAGCGTGTCCTTGTAGCCGATGTTCTGCCTAGATTTGGCGTCTGGAGAAGGGCGATTGCCGTTCGAACCTGACAGCCCATCAGGTTGGTAAGGGCTGAGGCGCTTGATCACATCGGCCCACTTAGAGGCCTTTATAAAGGCGACTCGATCGCGATCAGCATCGACCACGTTGTCTATCCATGAGTCGTAAAGTGGGTTCAGCCTTAGCAGTCTGCCTGCCCGTATCTTCGCCGTCGGCGTCAGCTGTTCCCACGCTATAGCCGCTACTTCCATATGCTCAAGGCCGTTCCAGCAGAAAGCGGGCGTAGAGAACAGATTGCAGAGGGTGAGGGCGAGCAACGCGAGGAAGCGATTTGTCATGACAAAGCATCTTGGGGAAGCACAAGGCTTGGCGCTAGTGGCGAGGTTTAAGCTCGAACTGAGGGTTCTGGGACAGCAGCCCCACTCACGGGAGCTGCCGAGCTACGAGCACTCCCCTTCGTAGCTTGAGACGGCGGACTCGAAATCATCTTGTGCGGACCTAAGGCTACCGAATTCAGAGGAGCAGTCATCATGGCCGTCGCTGCTGGACACACAGTTCCCATACAATCTGAAAGCGTCGGCTATGTTAGATCTCGCTCCCTTGAATGTCCTTATCGCTTCCCGACAATCATCCACATCGGCCCGGATGGCACCTGGCATCGCAATCACAAGCGCTAGGGGCACGGTCATTTGCAGCAATTTCTTTAGCATGCACACCCCGGTGGGCTCTTGCACTTCGCCTTCGCGCTGATGCAGGTGTTCCCGCACGGCTGGCCCTTCGTGCAGTGTTTGCAGCAGCTATCCTCCCCCTTGATGAGGTGAACGTCTGAAAGCATAGACCGACTGACATCGTGTCCGGGCCACGCCGAATAGTCCGCGGCGAGAGCTGGCTGCGCCATGCTGAGAAGCAGAATAGCCAATAGCCGCATCGTCTCCCCCGAGCTGCGGATACAGTCACGACGCTTGATGGGTCGCAATAGTCGTGGGACGATGAATTACCGCAACCGAGCGGTCAAGAACGGGAGATTGGGGATGGGACAGAAAAGTGGAGTTGCGGCCTTTGTCCTATGGCTTCTAGGTTTGGTCGGTCTGTGTGGCTTACATAGGTTCTACGTAGGAAGAGTCGGCACTGGCATCTTGTGGTTGTTCACCCTTGGTCTTCTCGGCGTCGGTCAATTGTTCGACCTGTTCTTCCTCGGCAGCATGGTGCGCAATGCCAACATGCTAGCGGCGCTGCGGGCAAATACGGCGGTGGCCAACGCCAACGTCCACAACGTCGTTAACGTGACGCTCCATGCGCCACACGGCTATTCGCTGCTTCCCGGCGCGACTCCAATCGCGCTTGATGCGACTGGACAACCACGCCAGCTCGCCGCTCCCACAACCCAGGCCCTCCCGCAGCATCAGCCGAGCAAAGTTTAGAGTTCGAGGCACGGCGTAGTTGCAGCAGGAGATTGTGGGGCCGATACCGGCCAATTCGCTGTTAAGAATTCCTACAAAGTCGCCGTTCGATCGTGGCTTCAGGTCGCTTGCGCCGGAGAAGAAGCGGGTGGACAGTCATGACGTCTTGAGAGCCATTGTGCCGGCGATGCTTAGCCAGAAAACACCTCGATCTAGATGTCGAAGCTGCTCCTTCTCGCTGCGTCTCGCATGTGGAATGGCAACTCTATTCTTGGTGTTCGCTCGTATCCCAACGACGTTTGCTCAGGAACCTCCAACCACCCAAATGTGGGTGACGACCGATAGAGCGGACCGACGGACGTGCGCCTCCATCGAATGCGGCACCGTCGGCGATTTGTTCTATCGGGAAGCTGCGAGCGTCTTCGAGACAAAAGCTGGTTGGGCCCGCGTGACTAAGTACTACCCAGCGCTCTGTACGGGTGGGCGGTTTGAATACGTGAAATCGGGAAAAGCCGATTGTACCCCCGCGAATGGCATCACGGACGGTAAGGTGGCTGAGTGGGTCAGGCTCGATCGTCTGTCGCGCAATAGACCGGCCGATCCCGCGGCTGGTGCGCAAGGCGTCGCTGCGCTGGTCGGTAACTCGGACGACTTTCACCGCTATAAGTCTGCGTTTGTCAAAGCGGCAGAGAAATTGCTGTCTTCAGGTGAATGCTCCGAGAAGGATTTCAAGGACATAGGCGGCTGGATGAAGTCTACAAACAAAGGTGCGGGGATCTACTTCACCTACTGCGGTGGTGGATCGCTTCGCATTTATCTCGATGTATCGAACGGTCGGACATTCAGGTAGCGAGATTGACCCTAGGAGCTGCTTACTAGCTACAGGAGGCCAAATGAAGTCGATCGCGATCATCTTGTTCTTGGCATTGTTGGGATTCTACCTGGGGCCAACTTTTATCGAAGGTGCCGACTCGCAATGTGACGCGTTGGTTGCCTACGCTATGAACAGGAGCTCACTCGAGGGTCCGTCGCCAATGGCAATCGGCATGATAAAGGCGTTTGGTCCATTGGTAGTGAAGAAGATGGTCCAAGAGCGCTATCCGGACTTGCCTCCGCAGCTGACATGCGCTGGCCTGTACTGGAAAGCAGTGGTCGACCCAGATGGACTGCAGAGTTTGCGACCCTCGGATTGGAATTTGCAATAAATACAAGACGCCCATGCCGAGTTAGAGGAAGTGGGCCTCACCTGCGATTCGGCCTCCCATAACCCCTACCGTGATCTCACGTGGCCTGTAATCGCCGGAGACAAAATCCCTCACTGAAGCGGCCGGAAAGTCTGGTTGCGCCGGAGCAAAAATGCATCGGCAGTTAGCCTTTTGCGCGGAGTGCAGAGGGCGGGGGGATGAAGGCCGTGGAGTTATATGGAAAGGTCCGCCATGCGGTGCGGATTGCGGGGCTGAGCCGGCGCGAAGCGGCGCGTCGGTTCGGGCTCGACCCTCGGACGGTGGCGAAGATGCTGTCCTTCTCGGTGCCGCCCGGGTACCGCCGGAGCCGGCCGCCGGCCCGCCCCAAGCTGGACCGGTTCGTCGGAATCATCGATCAGATCCTGGAGGCTGATAAGGGCCGTCCGGCGAAGCAGCGGCATACGTCGAAGCGGATCTTTGAGCGTCTGCGCGACGAGCACGGCTATGGCGGCGGGCTGACCATCGTGAAGGATTACGTGTTGGGGCAGCGTCAGCGGCAGCGCGAGATGTTCGTGCCGCTGCGGCACGACCCTGGGCATGCGCAGGCCGACTTCGGCGAGGCTCTGGCGGTGATCGGCGGGGTCGAACGGAAGATCCACTTCTTCGCGATGGACCTGGCGCACTCGGACGCTGGCTTCGTGCAGGCCTATCCGGCGGAGACGACGGAGGCGTTTTGCGCCGGCCACGTGGCGGCGTTCGACTTCTTCGGCGGCGTGCCGCAGTCGATCCTCTATGACAACACGCGGATTGCGGTGGCGCGGATCCTGGGGGATGGCAGACGCCAGCGGACGCGGGTGTTCGGCGAGCTTCAGTCGCACTACCTGTTCGCCGACCGGTTCGGCCGGCCGGGCAAGGGCAACGACAAAGGCAAGGTCGAGGGGCTGGTCGGGTTGATCCGGCGGAACTTCCTGGTGCCGGTGCCGCAGGCCGCGAGCTTCGCGGCGCTGAACGAGCAACTGCTGAGGGATTGCCGCCGCCGGCTCGGCGATCGGCTGCGCGGCCACGACGAGACGATCGGGGAGCGGATGGCGCGGGACCTGGCGGTGTTCCACGAGCTGCCTGCCGCGCCCTATGACGCCTGTGACAAGCAGGCCGGCAGGGTCAGCTCGCTGTCGCTGGTGCGCTATCGCGGCACCGACTACTCGGTGCCGACTGCGTGGGGCCATCGCGAGGTCGTGATCCGTGGCTACGTCGATACGGTGGTGATCTCGTGCGGTGCCGAGATCATTGCCCGGCACGTCCGATCTTACGAGCGGGAAGACTTCGTGTTCGACCCGCTGCATTACCTGGCGCTGCTTGAGCGCAAGATCGGGGCGCTCGACCAGGCGGCACCGTTGGCCGGGTGGGAACTGCCTGAAGCGTTCGCCACGTTGCGTCGCCTGCTCGAGGCGCGCATGGGCAAGCAAGGCAAGCGCGAGTTCGTGCAGGTGCTGCGCCTGATGGAAGCGTTCAGGATCGATGACGTCGTCGCCGGTGTGCGCGATGCCATCGATCGCGGCGTGATCGGCTTCGACGCGGTCAAGCACCTGGTACTGTGCCGCATCGAGCGTCGGCCGCCCCGCCTCGACCTTGCAGTGTATCCCTACCTGCCGCGCGCCACCGTGGCGACGACCTCGGCCAGGACCTACCTGGATCTGCTCAGCGGGGTGGCGTCATGACCGATACGCCCCAGGTACTGCTCGGCCATCACCTGAAGGTGCTCAAGCTGCCGACGTTCCTGCGCGAGTATGACAAGCTCGCCCGGCAGTGCGCCACCGAGGGGGTTGAGCATACCGGCTACCTGTTGCGCCTGGCCGAACTCGAGTTGATCGAACGCGAACGGCGGATGGTCGAGCGGCGGATCAAGGAAGCGCGGTTCCCGGCGGTCAAAAGCCTCGACAGCTTCAACTTCCTGGCGCTGCCCTCACTCAACAAGACACTGGTGCTGGAGCTGGCGCGCTGCGAGTACGTGCTCCGCCGCGAGAACGTGATCGCGGTCGGCAACAGCGGCACCGGCAAGAGCCACGTGGCGCTCGGCCTCGGGCTGGCAGCCTGCCAGAAGGGCTTCTCGGTCGGCTTCATTACGGCGGCTGCCCTGGTGAACGAGCTGCTCGAGGCACGCGACGAGAAGAGACTGCTGCGGCTGCAGCGCCAGCTCGCCGCCTACAAGCTCCTGGTGATCGACGAGCTCGGTTACGTGCCGCTGTCGCAGACCGGTGCCGAGCTGCTGTTCGAGGTGTTCAGCCAGCGCTACGAGCGCGGCTCGACCATCGTCACCTCCAACCTGCCGTTCGACGAGTGGACCGGCGTGTTCGCCTCCGAGCGGTTGACCGGCGCGCTGCTCGACCGGCTGACCCACCACGTCCATATCCTGGAGATGAATGGCGACAGTTACCGACTCAAGCAGAGCAAGCGCCGCCAGGGTGCTGCCCGCGCCGCCGATATCCCCGAAAGACCGCCCGAGGAGTAAACCAGAAATGCATGAAGGCCCCCCGCGGGGGGCCTTCATGCCGTCAGCCGTGAGGCATTTTTACTCCGGCCAGCCGATGCATTTTTACTCCGGCGTTGGGTGGTGTCCTAATTTGACTTACCGCGCCTTGGCGCACGGCCATGCCGTTAGAAGCGCTTCCAGTGCGAGGGCCGAGAACGGCTCATGCAGCCGGGCTGGCCTTTGATCGATGTAAGCAACAATGATCCGAACTGACTGGTCGATGGTGGCGCCAGGCGGCACACAAACCGCTGATCCGTTGAATGCGTCACCTAGAGTGGTCGACACGCCAAGGCAGATCCCTTGTCTAAACATACTGTCTTGTTTTTTGGCCAAGTATGAACGGCACCCAGTCATGACCCAGTTGGCGCTTTGGGTTTCGTCGTCTGCAACCGCGTTGCGTGCCCAAGCGCTGCTCAATAGGGCGACCAGCGCCAAGCTCTTAGCGATCACCCGTTCGCCCTCCGCTCAGCTACGATGGCGGCTCGCACAGCGTCTAGCGGCGATCTAATGCCGCCTAGATGCAGGACCGCATAGAACCGGCGCTTATTGCTGCCCTCGACCGGGGACGACCACGCATAGGCTCTAGTGGCGCTAGGATGGTCGTCCAGGTCGAAGACATGGACGACGCCCTCCCAGACAGTCTTGCCTTGGAAAACCTCTTTGACAGGCTCGGCAGAGACCAGAACGGCCTTGCCGCCGTGCTGGCCTTCGACGGCCTGTTTCAGTTGGTCAACGCTCACTTCCACTAAAGCGGCCATACAGCGGGAGCGAGCTCAGCAAGACGTTCTTGGCGCTTGGCAATCTGATCGGGGCCCCATTTCTTGGACCTTGCTGTTTCGGCCGTCAGCAAGAAAGGACTGCCCTTCAGGATAGTCCTCTTCTCCGAAAAACCCAGATTTCCCAACTCAACATTCTGGCGCGAGTTCAGCAAAACCATGTTCCCGATTCGACGATAGTAGGCCGCAGCAAGATCAGTCGAAATGTCCCATTCGTCTGATGGAGTAACCGGCAAGATGTGCTCCAGATTTACAGACATCGTGTCATCGTTTGGCAGCAACTGGGGCTCTCTCTCGTCTTTGACGTGCAATTCCAGCGCTCGGAGATAGTATCTCGCGAGGTTGGTTCGTCGCACCGTCGCTGTGGCAAATGCCTCCTTGAAGACTTCATCATTTGGGACGATGTCGATCATCCGTTTGCGCAATTGATCCGTCGTTTTGATTTCCCCCTTGGTTACTTCCTGCGCACGAAGACCATAATGACGGTCTAGGAAGCCACCGCCGCCGCCGCCAGCAATTAAAAATCGCACGGACCAAGACACCATTACCAGAAAGGCCTTCTGCGCCTCGCGGGTGGAGAAATGTCGGGTGACGGCCAACATTAGGGGGCGAATTTGCTCACCGCCAAGCTCGCGGCTGATAGTGTAAATCGCGTCACGGCCGGAGCGGCTGAGCTCGTTCCAACGCGCGTGATCGCGAGGGGCAAGGAGTGCCACATAATCCCCTGCGAACGAATTAAGCGCCGATATCATGTCAACGGCCTGTCGCTCGCTTTTGATTCTTTCTTCCACGGCTTCGCCCAATTTCCGCTCAGTTGTTGGGCCGTGTATTGAGATCCAGTAGTGACGAATGAAAGTAATAAGTAGATCGTCTTCGCCAGCCCCCTCGATTGTGCTTAACATCCCAATCCAACGCGGATGAACATCCCCGAGCTTGTTGCTTGCCACGTCAAAAAGGAAGTTCTTGAGAATATCGGTTTTTGATGCCTCCATGCCGTGTGCATTCAAGGTCTCGAACATCTTGAATGCGTTTCCGACGCGTCCAGGCACCATGATTATGATTACCTTTGCGGCGTCATGCAGAAAATCGATCCAATCATAAAGCCGCTCGGCTTTTTCTTTCAGAGGGAAAGCGGCAGTAATTTTTCTGACATGGGACGCAGAGAGCGCGGCTGCTTTGGCCAACCTATCATGCGAGGCAAATTGCTGCCCGGCAAACACGACGCGGTCTGCGGGGGCCTTCAGTATTTGCCCTAGGAAGAAATCATGATCCTCGAAATTGAGGTAGAGCTTCGGAGTTGAGTCGCGCTTTCGGGGATCGTAATCGAGCAGGTATGTGGATTGATACTTCTTCGCGCCGTCCTGATCATCAAGCTCCAATAGATAATCGCGCACCGCTGATATCAAGATAGAAATCGTAGCCAGCCGCTGCTGCCCGTCAGCGACTTCCCACTGCTTCTTTGGGCCGCGCGTGAGAACGATCATGCCGAGAAAATAAATCGACTCACCAGCTTCAAAGGCACGGTGTAGATCATCCAGTAACGTCTGAACTTCGTCCGGCGTCCAAGCATAGGATCGCTGATTGAGGGGCACTCGCAGGATGTTTTGCGCGATGGCATTTGCAATGCCGCGCTCTTCAAAATTTAGACCTGTGGTGATCTCATCCATCAATCGTCATCCCGGCGAAGATTCGCAAAAAAAGGCACTTGCTGACCGGCATCTTCAAGCTCCATTCGCGCCGACCGGCGTAACCTCTCTCGCACCCAAGCCGAAAGGGGTATGCCCGCCAAAGCAGCTGCTTGCTCAAATGCCTGCTTTTCCTCCGCCTGTAGGCGGAACTTCATCGTGTCAGATTTGGGCATTCAGGAACCTCCGTCAAGACTAATTGTACCCACATACGGGGTACATTTACAACTTTATTCTTTACATGTGCCCACAATAGGGGTACAAATCGGCTATAGGAGCGTCGCATGAACCGCCTCAGCCTCGACCGCCGCACCCAGATCATCGGAGCCCTTGTAGAGGGCAATTCGATCCGGTCGACCGAGCGGATGTTGAATGTCCATCGCGACACGATCATGCGGTTGCTGGTCGAAGTCGGCACCGGCTGCGCCAGCATCATGGACGAGAAGATGCGCGAGCTTCCCTGTAAGCGCATCCAGACAGACGAAATTTGGGCGTATGTCGGCAAGAAGCAGCGCCACGTGAAGCCGGGCGATGATCGCAGCCGCGTTGGTGATCAGTGGACGTTCGTCGCAATCGATCCGGACACGAAGCTGGTACCGGCCTATCGCATCGGCAAGCGCACCAAGCCGCATGCGGTCGCGTTCATGCAAGACCTGTCGATGCGCCTCGCTAACCGCGTCCAGATTTCAACGGACGGCCTCCGGGCCTATGTCGATGCCGTTGAACGGGCTTTCGGTGCGGATGTTGACTACGGGCAGGCGGTAAAATTCTATGAGGCAGAGCCGGTCGGGCCGGGCCGCTATAGCCCGCCAGAGGTTGTCGGCATGGAGCGGACTGTCGTGGCTGGCAACCCCGACCAGCGGCATATCTCGACCAGCATCATCGAGCGTCAGAACCTCACCATGCGCATGTCGATGCGCCGGTTTACGCGCCTCACGTCGGGTTTCAGCAAGAAGCTGGAGAACATGCAGGCCGCCGTGGCGCTGCACTTCACGCACTACAATTTCGTGCGCCAGCACAAGACGCTGCGCATGACCCCAGCTATGGCCGCTGGTGTCGAGAAGGGCCTAACCGAACCGACGGCGCACCGCCGCCAGCGCGCGCAGCTTCTCGCGCAACGGGCCATCGTCAGCCCGCCGCGACCGATAACGGTAGCTGCTTACGTCCATCCCGATCAGCCTGCAGGCTCGGCGCTGGCTCAACCCGTGGACCCCCTTTGCGTGGTCCACTGCCCGGCGCCGTACCGCAGGCCTCAGAACTTTCCCGAGGCGATATCCTTCAAGGCGGCATTGTCGAGCATGGTCTCCGCCAGCAGCTTCTTCAGCTTGCGGTTCTCTTCCTCCAGAGACCGCAGCCGCTTGGCGTCCGACACTTGCATCCCGCCATACCGGCTTCGCCAGTTGTACAGCGTCGCCTCGCTGATCCCGTGCTGGCGACACAGGTCGGCGGGCTTCGCCCCCGCACTGTGCAGCTTCAGGATCTCGATAATCTGCTCTTCGCTAAAACGCTTCCGCTTCATGTCCGTTCTCCTCAGAACGGACTCAACCTTACTACGAGGGAGTTTCAGGGGAGCAGGTCAGTCGGTGTAAGGATATTTCCGATCCAAAGATCGTCTTTCCGATCACTAAGCACGTACGCATCTCCGCCTCGGTTCGGTCGCGGCGTTACGAGTAGAGCTGGGTCAAAAGGGCACCGTTAGTAAGCAGCATATATCGGCTACAGGTCGCACCTGTGGCGGTCGGAAATTGAGCCGAGGAGCCCTTCATTGGCTGCTGCGCAACCCGGTCTACATTGGGCGAGTGACCCACAAAGGCCAAACTTACGAAGGCCGGCAGGCACCCATCATCTCGTCGGCTGTCTGGGAAAGGGCGCAAGCACTTCTGGCGAGCAAGACGGTCAACGTGAGACAGAAGGTCGTCTCAAGCGGTCGCCTGTTGATGGGACTGCTGTTCGATGATCGCGGCAATGCCATGAGCCCAAGCTATACGGTTCGGCCGAAAGGGAAGCGGTACGCCTATTACGTCAGCCAAGCGTTGCTTCAGGACGAAAAGACCAAGGCCGGTTCCTTGGCAAGAGTGCCCGCCGACGAGATTGATCGCTTGGTACGGCAGGCGATCGCGCCAGCATTGCCCGATGGAAATGAGGGCGAGGCGGTTCGCATGGCCATCGAGCGAGTCATGGTGTTCAAGGATCGGATCGAGATTCGGAAGACTAATACGGACGTGGTGGAGGATGACCAGGACGCCTCCGGCCAACAAACGTTGATCGTGCCGGTCCGACTGTCCCACCGGAGCAGAGCCAAGATCCTCGACGACGGCGCCGCAGGCCCGGATCCCGTGGTGATTCGGGCGATGGCCCGTGCCCATGAATGGAGGGGGTGGCTAGAGGATGACGAGGTGCATTCCTACCGGGACATAGCGAGCAAAGCGGCCGTCAATCCGGGCTATGTCCAGGCCGTCCTGCCGCTGGCCTTTTTGGAACCTCGGTTGACCCGTGAGCTGCTCGATGGCCGCCGCCAAATCAGCGGCGGTCTAATGGAACTGCTCCGGCGCGGCATACCCATCGACTGGCGCCAGCAACGCGCCGCTTTCTGACTGGATTGTCCGCCCATTAGCATCTGGAAGTGACACCAGGATCTCAGCCGCACAGAGACACACCGCCTATTTCAGCGGTAACCCTTGATTTAGGCCAGAAAGCCACGGTCTCTGGTGTCGCTGAAAGTGAAAAGAGCCCGCAATTTGCGGGCTCTTTGCTCGACTGGCTGCTGACGCGTCAGCAAGCAGGGACTGGCTGGTAGTCGAGACTTGATTCGAACCAGGAACATGACTCGATGCTAGTCAGTCAGCACTCCAAATGGCCGTCGCAGACGCTGAACAAGGCGGCCTGAAGCTCCCCCATTTATCGGCACTTTCCGCCCCTGCATTTCGTGGGCTGCGGCCATGTGGCGAGTTCCGAGTTCGGAGACCAGTTCGAATTACGGGAGACGACCCGCCCAGTCCGGGCCAACTTGTAGCCGCCAAATCTGCACTTCTGCTTGCCGGTGCCGGCGAAAGTGACAGTCGAGCCGGCATACATGCGGTGCGGCATCGGGATCTTCGGCAACACGTCGCCCGCGAAGGCCGCCCCATCACGGTCGGACTGCGCCGGCCGCGCATAGGAATGCAGATCCGTATCGCGCTATGGATAGGACGGTGGCCGCACGCTTTGCACCTGATGGTTCTGGGACGAGGTCGCTGCGGGGTTGGCGAAGATCGACGGGGATCCGAGCGGACCGGCTCCGGGTGGTTGTCCAGGGCGAGTGGGGGGGATGTTGGTGACGCTATAGCCCTGTGGCAGCCCGGAGGAACCGCTTCGCGGTATGTTTGCCCCCACCACACCGCCGTTCTGCCCCGGGGCGCTGGTCTGCATTCGCGTGATCTGCTGCAGGGTCGCCGCAGCCGGCTTGAAGGCGACGCCGATCGGCTGATTGGCCCCGCCGATCACCACAGCTTCGCCGGGCCGGAGCGTGATCTGGCTCACGCCATTCCTGACCGTGACCGTTCCGAAGTGATTGATGACGAACTCGCCGCCCTCCCGGCCCCTGAGATTCGGATCCGACGCGGCCACGCTGGCCGGCACTGGAAGCAGCAGTGTGACGATGCCGCCGCGAATGGCCAATGAGGCCGACGGCGTCGTGATCGTCACCCCCGTCTTATGGCTGATCTGGCCACCGACATAGCGCAGCACCCCTTTAAAGGCGGTTGCCGACATCCTTCCGATCTTGACGTTCGGATCGTAGACAAATTCATCGATCACCAACTCACTGTTGGGGCCGATGTTCAGGGTCGACTGATCGGGAAACAGGATATGGCTCGATCCCGCCGCGGACGTCCGAACCGTTTCCTTGACGACTATGTCGGCGCCGACGATGAGCGTGCGAGAGGAGCCGCCCGGCGGCGTGCCCGTGGTGTCCGGATTGACGGCGCCGACCCTGCCGATGCTTTGCGAGGCCGCCTGGGTCAGCGGCGCGGCCGTCGACAGCAGAAGGGTCAGCAGTCGGGTGAAAAAGGATTGGTTGCGCCATTCCATGAGAGCCTCTTCAGAACCTAGCCGTCGGCCCCGTCAGGATTGAAAGGTTGCTCAGGCCATAATTTGGCAGCGACGAGCTGGCCTGATCGTACTGAACTGTCGTCGATATGCCGAAGGTGCTGGTGATCGGCATGTTGAAGGTGACGCCGACAACCCACTGGAAATCGGCATGACCGGCGCCCGAATCGATGAAGGGGTTCGGCGCATCGAAATCTGCCTTGGTCAACCGGCCGAACGTCGTGATCGCCCAGTTCCGGGGGATCGACGAAGATGGCGGAGCAAATTCGTACGACAAAGCCGCTTCGGCGAGCCATTGACCGAAGCTCTGAAAGTTGGTGGTGGCCTCGCCACGCCGATAATAGACGCGTCCATCCAGCCTCAGTTGCTCGTCAATCGCGTAGCCCGACGAGAGCGCGACGGTAAACCAATTCCCTGTATCGAATTCGGAGAGAGTTGGCGTGGCGGTGGTGAGTTCGACGTGCCGGTATTCGAAGCTGGGCTCGATCGCAGCGCCCCAGGGCGCCGCCGATCGGAGCGAAAGGCCGGCACCCTTCGACGACAGAAACTGGCCGCCGCCGACCCAGATGTTGCCGCCGGCCAGGTAGGGCTTGACGGTCGCATCGGAGAGCCAGCTGGACGGCAGGTGCAGACGTGGCCCGATGCTTCCCTCGACCTGCCCGACATCGAGGTTGCTGAAGCGGAACTGCTGGGTGAGCGATCCAAATATTCGAGTCTCCAGGACACTGCCTCGATCGTCCTGCAGATCGTAGTCGTGGCTCAGCCCGACCAATCCGAACCAGTTCGCGTCGCTGTTGCCACCGGGTGTCGCCGGGAGATTGAAGTTCTGTCCGCCGAATCGCGTGATTCCGCCGTCGGGTGAGAAGCTTGCGTTACTTTGGTAGCGGAGACCCGTCTGGGCAAAACCCGACAGCCGGCCCCGCTGGGACTGCGCGTCGGCGTCCGCGAGATAGGCCTCAGCCTTCGCCTTCGTCGCCGCACTGACGCCCGGACTCGCCTGGACCTCGCCGAAATAGCGCTTCGCAATGTCAAAGGCGCGCAGCCGATAGTAGAGCACCCCGAGTTCGTACTTCAGGAGCGGCAAATCGGGATTGTAAAACAGAAGACCCTCGAGCGCGCCGATCGCGGCTTCGTAGTCGCCGCGCTGCACCGCAACTTTCGCATAGGCGGAGGTGATCTCGTAGTTCGTCGGCTGCCGCATCATCTGATCGAACAGCCGTTGCTGCTCGGAGGCAGCGTCCTGGGCGGACGCCAAGCCGACACCCGCCAACCAGAAAGCCAACGTGCAGAAAATGAACCTATGCATCCGAAGCCCATTGCGGATACGTGCATTTATACATGTGCGTCATCCAGCGACTGACGTCGGCGAATTCCATTTGAGCCGGGAAGGTCAATCGAAAATCGTGTCGCTCGAACAGCCTGTCCAGAAAGCAGCCGCGCGGCGGCGCCAGGAAATTGGG
The DNA here is from genome assembly GCA_041691635.1 of Hyphomicrobiales bacterium. Classification (GTDB taxonomy): domain Bacteria; phylum Pseudomonadota; class Alphaproteobacteria; order Reyranellales; family Reyranellaceae; genus Reyranella. Next base: position 149,206 of record JBEPUH010000006.1, on the reverse strand, counting down.
AACGCCGGCACGCAGCCACGCGTCCATGTGCAGGTCGACGAAATACCTGCCGTCGAACTCTCTTGCCAGAGTGTCGGCCTCGCTCGGATCGAACAGGCGGAGCACTTCGAACCACGATAAGGGGCTAACCAATTCAACAGGCGTGCAGGCTGCAAGAAGTTTGTTCGATGCGATGGATTGCGTCAAGAGAGAAGCGCCCGCCTGCTCCCAGTCGGCGACATTGTCCTCGAACGACGTCGAGTGGATCAGCGCGTCGGTCAGGACCGGATGGCCCGCGGGAAATTTGAGCGCGCCCGTGGGAATCATGTCGAACCTGGTCGGGCCGCCAAAGAACAACTCTCCCGTTGGCAACTCGGTTCGCAGCAGGACGATGTCCGGATCGATCCACCAGCCACCCAGGCGGTGCAACACGGCGTGACGAAACAGGTCGGCGTGGATGGCAACCCTTCTTTGGTCGGGGAGGTAGCGCAACACGCGCTCGGACGGCACGATGTCCTCGGCCTTCTCGCGCACGAGCCAATCGGGTAATTCGGGGATCGGCTCGAATGAAAAGACTTCAACGCGATGACCGCGATCCACGAAGCTGCGCAGACACAGGAGCTGATAGGGTCCGATCGGACCCCCGTGCCAGAACGTACGCAATGTTTGCGGGGCCGCTGCAATGTGCACCGGTCTTGCGCGCCTGCCCTGGTCGTGCGGCGCAGGACGGGATGAGACGGCGGTCGACCGACCTGCCCGATCCCGCCCCACCAGAAGATCCAATGCGTTCGGGGGCGTAACCTCCGTACGCAGGCGCCACCGAAGCTCCTCCAGGATATTGCGCTCGCGAAACCAGACGGCAATGGACTCCGCGGACAGGCGCGCGTCGTCTGCAAACGACATTCCGAATCGGCGGAACAAGCCGTCGAGAAAACTTCCGACCGGGGGGCCGAAATTTTTCGGGATCCGGGCCCAGCGCCAAACCTCATTCCAGAGATGAACGAAATCGCTGTTTGCGATTCGCTCGTCCAGTTCCTCCCGATGTCCGGGATCGAACATGAGGGGAATTTCAGCACTCGGGATTTCATAGGCGCTCGACTGCGGGCGGACCAGGTGGTCCAGGGCATAGTCCCGCGCCAGCTGGGTCACCAGCCTGGGTCCGATCGATATGCGCTTGCTCAGAGGGGCGCCGGGCCCGGCCTCGGGCAGCAGCTTCCAGGCTTCTTCGATCGCCGCGGTGAGGAACGGCGAGCCTGTGGGAAATTTCATCACCGCGCCATTCACGAGGTCGTCCGACTCGCGCGCGATGTAGACTTTGCTGCGGGGCATTTCCTTGGCCACCAGCACGATGTCGAGATCGGCATACCAGCCGCCGAATTGCTGTATCGCCAGGTAACGGAATAGATCGGAATGCAATGCCGGCGAGCGGACACCGTCGGCGAAGGTGAACTGGTGCACTTGCCCTGACAGGATCTCGCGCGCATCGACAAGCTCGACGCCCTCGGGAACCACCAGGTCCATGTTCGTCGCATGGAGCAGCACGCGGGCACCTGCCGCAACGAAACTCCGCAGCGACAGCTCTTCATAGGGACTGAGCGGAGGACCGGTCCAGAACAGGCGAACTTCCGGCCGCGACGCGACACCCGGCAAGCTTTCGCCGATATCCGGTGACGCAGGAGGTTCCATAATCGCGTCCTGGGCTGGGCTGACGACAAGGTTGGATTTGGCCGTAAGGTCCATGATGGGATAGTGCATGTGGGCTGTGCTTGTAAATCGCGAGAGTGACCGACGGTGAAGACCATACTTTTTGCCTGGGAGCTGGGTCGCGGCCTTGGCCACCTCATGAACATGCGTCGCATCGCGGTGCGCCTGAAACCTCATGGCTTTCGATTCGTCGCGGTCGCTCGAGACCCAGCTGCGACCCATCTGTTGGGGGGTGAATTCGCCGAAATCATCGCCGCGCCTCGATGGCCGATCGACTCCCGCTCGGCGTCGCAGCGGCCCGCCATATCGTCCGCGACCTTGAACGATATCCTGTCAGCCATGGGGCTGGCCGACACCGGGGCGGTGCAGCGGCTTCTCGGCGCCTGGGACGACATTTTCAAGCGGACCCGGCCGGACCTGGTGATCGCGGATTTTTCGCCGCTGGCGGCGCTGGCGGCGTGCCGCCGCATTCCGCTGGTGCATATCGGCAACGGCTACACGTTACCGCCGCACCGAATGAAACGGTTTCCTCCGCTCCATCGGTTCTCGCCCCCGGTTTGGAGCGAGGAGCAAACGCTTGCCGCGGTCAACCAGGCGGCACGCGCCTTCGGATGGGCGCCGCTGGATCACCTGCCGCAGCTCTTCTCGGGCGATGCCTGCCTGGTGCAGACGTTCCCGTTGTTCGATCCGTACGACACGCAGCGCACCGAGCCGCTGGATGGACCGATGTTGGATCAACCGCCGGCGGTGAAGGGCGCCCGCGCCCGCTCGATCTTCGCCTACCTGTCGAGCGGCTACGCGCTGCATCCTTCGCTGTTCGCGGCGCTGAGGCCGTTCGCGGCGCGCCTGCGCGTCCAGGCACCAGGATTGCCCCTGGCACAAGTCGAGGAGCTTCGTCGCGCCGGGGCAGAGATCGATACCCAGCTTGTGCCGCTCGCCGACATCGTGCCCACGACCTGTCTCATCGTGCACAACGGAGGACCGGGCGTCGCCGCCGAGGCGCTTGTCGCGGGCGTTCCGCAACTCGTGCTGAGCGCGCAGATCGAACAGGATTTCAACGGACGAGCCTTGCAAAACGCGGGCGTGGCCGAGTTCCTGAGAGTGTATGAGCCAGGCGTCGACATTTCCGCCGAGCTCATCGGCGCGATGTCGACAGACCATGCTCTGGCCGCCCGGGCGGCGCAGCAGGCTGAACGGCACCGAGCCTATCTGGCAACCACGGACGCTCTCGGAACCTGCGAGCGCACCTGCCTGCAACTCCTGGCGAGCTAGAGTGATGAGCCCGGCCCCGACGATGGGCCTGTCCCGCCAAGTGCTGACAGCGGATTTTCTGACGGTGCAGCCCGATCCCACGAAGCCAGTGACGCTGAGCGGCGCGGCCTTAGCCGGCCAGTTTGGCTGGTAGTTCGATCATAGCCGTCGGCAAAGGGGGCCTGGATTCGAACTTTCGGCCGCAACCCTTGAGGTGCTTGATCCCAGAGTGACACCTGCATCTGGACCGCCCAGAGACACTAGGGCCAAAACCGGCTATTCGCCTGGAATCGTTAGAAATTAAGCAGTCTCTGGTGTCACTGGGATGCCCGAAAGGGCCAATTTGCGCGGCTTTTTCCGGGTTGTCTCCAAATTGTCTATCACTACCGTGGGTGGCTGGTAGGCCCGGCAGGATTCGAACCTGCGACATAACCGTTATGAGCGGCTCGTTCTAACCGCTGAACTACGGGCCCCGCCGGGGCCGCTTTTAGCCCGTCTATTCGGCCGGGGGAACGAACATATAGCCGACGCCGCGCACGGTGCGGATGACGGTCGGCTTCTCGGGGGAGGGTTCTATCTTGCGCCGGATGCGGGTGATGCGCAGGTCGATGGCGCGGTCGAACGGGTCGCGGCTGCGGTGGCTGGTGGTCTCGAGCAGCCAGTCGCGGCTGAGCGGCCGGTTGGGGTTCTCGGCGAAGATCTTCAGGATGTCGAACTCGCCCGCAGTGACGGCGACGTCGTTGCCGTCGTCGTCGTGCAGCTCGCGCTTGGACAGGTCGAGCATATGGCGGCCCATGCGCACGCGCTCGATCAGCGAGGGCGTCGATTTGTGGGCCGAGCGGCGCAGCACGCTCTTGCAGCGCGCCAGCAGCTCGCGCGGCTCGTAGGGCTTGGCGACATAGTCGTCGGCGCCGCTTTCGAGGCCGAGCACCTTGTCGACCGAATCGCCCGCCGCCGTCAGCATGATGATGCCGACGCGGGTGCTGCTCTCGCGCAGCCAGCGCGCCAGGGTAAAGCCGTCGTCCTGGCCCGGAAGCTGGACGTCGAGCAGGACGAGGTCGGGCATCGCGCGCGAAATCTGGCGCCGCATCTGGGCGCCGTTCTCGACGGCGGTGACCTTGAGGTCGTGGTTGGCGAGATAGGTTTCGGCCGCCTTGCGTTGGAAGGCGTCGTCTTCGACCAGCAAGATTGAAGGCTGCTGCATGGCTCGATCCGAAAATGATTTGGTTTCTATGACTGACAAAATACCAAGTTTTTTCAAAGAATTATAGTGTCTTCTTCACATCTTTGATACAGTAATAGGGTCAATCGACGGCGACCCACAAGATGTTGCTTTCCTCTTCCCTGACGGGCACCGCGCCATGACGCTCGCGGTCGATCCGCCACCCGCCGTGCTCGATGTCGAGAATCCGGCACGGCAGGAAGCCTTCGTGCGCGCCGAGCTGATCCGCCGGCTGTTCGAAGGCTCGCGCCAGTCGCGCTATTTCTCGTTCGTGCTGTGGCCGGTGATCGCCGCGATCTACTGGCGGCAGGTCAACCTGATGGAGCTGGTGCCGCCGTTCGTGGCCCACCTCGCGGTCACCCTCGGCTTCGACATCCTGCGTCGCAACTTCACGCGCGCCAATCCCTCCGACGACGAGGTGATCCGCTGGGGTTGGTGGTTCGCCGCGCTGTCGTTCCTCGCCGGCGCCTGCTGGGGTGTGGCGGGCTACATGCTCGCCTCGAAGGAGTACGAGCTGCAGCGCATGCTGCTGGGGCTGGTGCTGCTCGCCACCATCACGACGGCGGTGCCGATCCGCTCGGCCCATCCGCCGACCTTCTACACCTTCTCGCTGGCGACGACGGCACCGCTCTTGTTCGTGTTGCTGACCAGCGTCGATCCGTTCTACCAGCTCGTCGGCATCGCCGGCGGCGCCTACGTCGGCCATCTCATGGCCTACGTGCGCGACGTCCATAGCTGGCAGTACGACAACATCGCGCTCGCCTACCAGAAGGAAGAGCTCGCCCGCCGCCTGCAGATCGCCTACGACGAGGAGCGCCTGGCGCGCTCTGCCGCCAACGACGCCCAGCTCGAGGCCGAGAACGCCAACCAGGCCAAGTCGACCTTCCTCGCTACCGTCAGCCACGAGATCCGCACGCCGATGAACGGCGTGCTCGGCATGATCGACGTGCTCGAGCGCACGGAACTCTCCGCCGAGCAGCGCGACGCGCTCGGCACCGTGCGCTATTCGGCGTCGTCGCTGCTGCGCATCATCGACGACATTCTCGACTTCTCCAAGATCGAGGCAGGCAAGCTCGATCTCGAGTGCATCGAATTCTCGACGGTCGAGCTGATCGAGGGCGCGGCCGAGACCCTGGCACCGCAGGCCGCCGCGAAGGGCATCAAGCTCGCAGCCTACGTCGACGCCGACGTGCCCGAGCGCGTGATCGGCGATCCGCTGCGACTCCAGCAGATCCTGTTCAACCTGCTGGGCAACGCGCTCAAGTTCACCGAGCAGGGCTCGGTGCGGGTGGCGATCGAGAACGCGGGCGCGACCGCGGACGAGGTCGTGCTGCGCATCCGCGTCGTCGACACCGGCATCGGCCTCACCGACGAGCAGCGCGAGCGCCTGTTCCAGCCCTTCGTGCAGGCCGACAATTCGACGACGCGCCGCTTCGGCGGCACCGGCCTCGGCCTGTCGATCGTGCGCCGCCTGGCCGAGGCCATGCAGGGCGACGTCACGGTCGAGAGCACCCCGGGCACCGGCTCGACCTTCAGCGTGACGGTGCGGCTCGAGCCCGCGCCGGCCCAGGCGCCGGCGCCGCTGCTGCGCGGCCTGTCGCTCGTCGTGGCGCTGCCCGACGACACCGAGGCGCGCGCCATCGCGCGCTATCTCGGCGACGCCGGTGCGGCGACCAGCCTTGCCATCAACGCCACCTTCACCGGCATCCAGATCGGCCTCGACCGCTACATCCCGATGGTCGACGGCCCCTCCAGCAATCCTGCGGCCGCAGCCGGCGGCGGCGTGCCGCGGCCATGGCGGCGCGACGTGCTGGTGCGGGCCGTGGCGCGCGCGGCCGGCCGGCCGGGCGATGTCGCGCGCACGGCGACGCATGCGGCGTCGACGCCGGGTCGCGTCGCGGGCCGCGTGCTGGTGGTCGACGACAACTCGGTCAACCGCAAGATCCTGGCGCGCCAGCTCGAACTGGCCGGGGCCACGACCGACGCCGCGGCCGGCGGCGAGGAAGCGCTCGACTTGTGGCGCAAGGGCAAATACGACCTCGTGCTCGCCGACCTGCAGATGCCGTCGATGGACGGCTTCGAGCTCGCCCGCCGCATCCGCGAGAACGAGCGGGTCGAGCGGCGCGTCCGCACGCCGATCCTCGCCGTCACCGCAAGCGCGCTCGAGGATCATGAACAGAAGAGCCGGGCGGTCGGCATGGACGGCCTCATCACCAAGCCGGTCGGCATCGAGCAGCTCAAGGCGACGCTCGATGTCTGGCTGAAGGACGCCAGCGCGGAGCATGTGAAATGAGCCAGGCCACGATCGACAAGGTCAAGACGCAGGCCTACGACCGCGACAAGCTGGTCGAGCTGTTCGGCGACGATCCCGTCACCGTGGCCGAGGTAGAGCGCGAGTTCCTCGACACCGCGCGCGCGGCCGAACGCGAGATCACCGGCACCACCGACGCCACCACCATCGCCCGCGCCGCCCATCGGCTGAAGGGTGCCTCGGGCATGATCGGTGCCGCAGCGCTGCGCACCATCGCCGAGGCGCTCGAGCGCGCGGCCAAGACCGGCGACCTGGCGGGCGTGCGCCGCCTGCACGACGTGTTCGCCCGCGAGGTCGAGCGGGTCGCCGTACAGGTCGGCGCCGCCGCCCGCTAGGTTTTTGGCCGCAGGAAGATCGTCGCCGAATAGGACAGCAGCGGCTTGCCGTCCTGCTCCAGCAGCCCGCGCAGGAAGGCCAGCGAGCGGCCGTGGCGCGGGACCTCGACCCGGGTCGTGAGCGGCATCGTGGCCGTGCCGGCGGCGAGGAACTCCGCGGCGAACGACACGGTGCTGGGTGCCATGCCGGTGACCAGGCTCGCCGCGCGCGTCACCGCCGAATCCGCGAAGCTCATCATGTAGCCGCCGTGCAGCACGCCGCCGGAGTTGCACATGTGCGCCGCTGTCGGCTGGATCATCGTCACGCCGTCGGTCTCGGGACGCGCGTAGGAGGGGCCGATGTGGCGCGAGTAGACGCTGGCGCCGGTCAGCAGTTCGAAGCCCGCCGGCACCGTCTGCGCCGGGACGGCGGCACGGGTGGGCGCGGCCTCGTCCTTGCGCGCCATTGCCTTGGTGCGCGCCACGTGCCGGCAGACGCCGGACCACAGTGCGATCGTCTTGCCTTCCTGGGTGATCGAGCCGCGCGCGAAGGCGAGCCGGCCGGTCACCTGCAGCGGCTCGCCGGTGGCCTCGAGCGGCGGCCCGATGCGGCCGGCCGACAGGAATTCGACGGCGATGCTCACGGTCATGGCGAAGGAGGAGTTGGTGCCGCCGTCGGCGGCGCGACCGGCTACCAGACAGAGCGCGTAGTCGGCAAATGTGAGGATCGCGCCCCCGTGCACGCCACCGGCGTAGTTCTCCTGGCGCGGCAGGGTGGGCAGCACGCAATGCACGGCGCCGGCCGCGCGGGCATCGCCCTCGATCCTGAAATAGAACGGGCCGGAATGATCCTCGAAAGGATCGGACGGGACGAAGACGGAATAGCGGGCGAGGTCGATGGCGGCGGGCATTCCATGCTCTAATAGAAGAAATCATCCGGATTAAGAAGCACCACGGAGCGAAACCATGGCGGGCGAACACCAGGCAGTCGGGCACAGGATCGAAGTGAAGCGCGAGACTCGCGACGGCGGCGTGGTCGCGCATGTGATCTACGACTATGCGCGGCGCCTGAACGTGCTCAATCCGACCGCGCTCAAGGAATTGACGGAGACCTTCCAGGCTCTGGCGACGGAAGACGACCTGCGCGTCGTCGTCTTCTCCGGCGCCGGCGGCAGGGCCTTCATCGGCGGCGCCGACATCAATTTCATGGCGGCCATGCGCCATCCCGACGACGGCCGCGCCTTCATCACCCTGGTCCACAAGCTCTGCCAGTCGATCCGTGACTGCCCGGTGCCGGTGATCTGCCGGCTGGAAGGCTACACGCTGGGCGCCGGGCTCGAGGTCGCGGCGGCCTGCGACATCCGCATCGCCGCCGACAGCGCGCACTTCGGCATGCCCGAGGTCAAGGTCGGCATTCCCTCGGTCGTCGAGGCCGCCCTCCTGCCGCGCCTGATCGGCTGGGGCCGCACCTCGTGGCTGCTGCTGACGGCGGAGAATATCGACGCCGCCACCGCCGACCGCTGGGGCCTGGTCGAGCAGGTGGCGCCGGCGGCGGGGCTCGCCGATGCGGTCGAGCGCTGCGTGCGGTCGATCGTCGAGGGCACACCCAAGGCGGTGCGTGGCCAGAAGCGGCTGATGCGGCGCTGGGAGCGGCTGCCGCTCGACGAGGCGGTGCAGGCCGGCATCGACGCCTTCGCCCAGTCGGTCGGCGAGGGCGAGCACGTCGAGCGCATGGGCGCCTTCGTCAACCGCAAGAAGAAGGGCTGAGCCGTGGCGAAGAAAGCCAGAGGACCGGTACGCATCGGCTGCCACTCGGGCTTCTGGGGCGACACCGAGACCGCCGCGCCCCAGCTCGTGCGCCACGGCGACGTCGACTATCTGGTGAGCGACTATCTCGCCGAGGTCACCATGTCGATCATGGCGGCGCAAAAGCTGCGCAACCCGCAGGCCGGCTACGCCACCGACTTCGTGACCGCGGTGATGGCGCCGCTCGCCCGCGAGATCGCCGAGAGGAAGATCAAGGTCGTGACCAACGCCGGTGGCGTCAATCCGCAGGCCTGCCGCGACGCTGTGCTCAAGGCCTGCGAGGCGGCCGGGGTGACATTGAACGTCGCCGTCGTGCTGGGCGACGACCTGCAGCCGCGCGCGGAGGAGTTCCGCGCGCTCGGCATCCGCGAGATGGATACGGGTGCCGAGCTGCCGACGAAGATCGCCAGCATGAACGCCTATCTCGGCGGCTTCCCGATCGCCCGCGCGCTGGCCGAGGGCGCCGACGTGGTGATCGCCGGGCGCTGCGTCGATTCGGCGGTGACGCTGGGCGCGCTGATCCATGCCTTCGGCTGGGGCATGGACGACCACGATGCGCTGGCGGCGGGCACCCTGTGCGGCCACATCATCGAATGCGGCGCGCAGTGCAACGGCGGCAACTTCACCGATTGGCGGCTGGTGCCGGGCTACGACGACATGGGATTTCCGGTGGCCGAGGTCGACAGCGACGGCTCGTTCGTGCTCGGCAAGCCCCGCGACACCGGCGGCCTGATCACGCCGGCGACGGTGGCCGAGCAGATGCTCTACGAGATCGGCGACCCGCGCGCCTACATCGTGCCCGACGTGGTGTGCGACTTCACCCACGCGCGCTACGAGCAGGTCGGTCCCGACAGGGTGCGCGTGTCGGGCGCCCGGGGACGGCCGGCGACCGACACCTACAAGGTCTCGACGACCTGGCCCGACGGCCACAAGCTCAGCGCCATCTTCATGCTGGGCGGGCGCGAGGCCGCGGCCAAGGGCCGGCACAGCGCCGAGTCGATCGTCAAGAAGGTGCGCCGCATGCTGGCCGAGAAGGGCATGGCCGATTTCCGCGAGGTCTCGATCGAGGTGATCGGTGCTGAGGCGACCTACGGCCCGCACAGTCGCGCCACCCAAACGCGCGAGGTGGTGGTGAAGATCGCCGCCAGGCACGACCACAAGGAAGCGCTGTCGCTGCTCGGCCGCGAGATCGCGCCGATGGCGACCGGCGGCGTGGTCGGCATGGCCGGCAGCTTCGGCGCCGGCCGCGTGGCGCCCTCGCCGGTGATCCGCATGTTCTCCTGCCTGGTGCCCAAGAGCGCCGTGCCGGTGACCGTCGACATCGGCGGCCGGCAGATTGCCCTGCAGGAGGGCGCGCGCAGCGGCGGCTTCACCGCCGCGCAGCTTCCGGTCGAGGCACCGCCGGCGCCTTCGATGTTCGGGCCGTCAATGCCCACATCCGCGACCGAGACGGTGCCGCTGGTGGCGCTCGCCTACGGCCGCTCGGGCGACAAGGGCGACAACGCCAATGTCGGCATCTTCGCGCGCAAGCCCGAGTATCACGCGATCCTCGAGTCGGAAGTGACGGAGGCGGCGGTCGCCAGATACTTCGCGCACCGTATCCACGGGCCGGTGACGCGCTGGCGCCTGCCCGGCATCAACGGCTTCAATTTCCTGCTGCGCCAGGCGCTGGGCGGCGGGGGCATGGCGTCGCTCAAGGCCGATCCCCTGGCCAAGGCGTTCGCGCAGATGCTGCTCGACATGCCGGTGACGGTGCCCGCCGGCCTGGTGGCCGAGAGCGAAAAGATTCCGTGCCTGTGACGTTTGTTTCGATTGTATCAGTCGATTGACATAGTCTATCGACCGATATACATCCACGCGCTTCAAACGCTGTGGGGTCATGGTTCACGTCATCGCACGCCATCGTCCGGGTACCCAGGCAAGGGGTGAGGATACGCGCCGGCGCATCCTCGAGACGGCGCTCGAGATTTTCGCCACCGAAGGGTACGAGGGCGCCAGCACGCGCCAGCTCGCCGAGCGCGCCGACGTGAACCTGCCGGCGATCCAATATTATTTCGGCAGCAAGGAAGGCCTGTTCCGCGCCGTCCTCGAAAGCATTATCGAGCACACCGAGCGCCACATGGCGCCGCTCGACCTGCGCGTGAAGGCAGCGCTCGCCGATCCCGGCACCTCGCGCGAGAAGCTGCTCGAGCTTCTGTGCGAGATGCTGAAGGCGTTCGTCTCCCTGGTTCTCGGCGGCACGCAGATCGAGAGCCGGCGGCTGCTGTTCGCCCGTTCCGAGGTCGAGGATACGCCGGGCCTCGAGCAGCTCCACGAGAGCGGCAAGCGGCACGTCTTCGCGCCGTGCCTGGCGCTGATCGCGCGCCTCACCGGACGTCCGGCCGACGATCTCGAGACGGAGCTGCGCGCGCTGGCGCTGATGGGACAGGTCACGATCTTCTGCCACAAGGGCGCGCTCGACACGCGCGCGCCGGCCGAGTTCACACCCGAGCGCGTGCGCATCATCCAGGGTCTCGTCCGCGAGCATACGCTCGCCATCTTCCGGGCTGTTTCGTTCAAGGCAGCGTCCCTCCAATGACCCGTCGTCGCTTTCCCTTTTCTCGCGCCGTCCTGCTGGCGGGCGCCGCGCTGCTCGTCGGCTGCACCGCCGGCCCTGACTTCAAAAAGCCGGACAAGCCCAGGGAGCAGGGCTACACGCCCGAGACGCTCGACCTGCAGACCGCCTCCACGCCCGCCGAGGGCGGCGCCGCGCAGACCTTCCAGCCCGGCCGCGACATTCCCGGCGACTGGTGGACGCTGTTCCGCTCGCAGGAGCTCAATGCGCTGATCGAGGAGTCGCTGCACGCCAATCCCGATCTCGATGCCGCGCAGGCCGCATTGCGCCAGGCCAACGAGCAGCTCTATGCCCAGCAGGGCGGGCTGTTCCCGACGCTCGGCGCCAAGGGCTCCGGGGTGAACCAGAAGGTCAACGGCGCGCAGTCGGGGATCGACACGCCGGTCATCGTCTACGGTGTGACCTCGGCGTCGCTCAACGTCTCCTATTCGCCCGACCTCTTCGGCGGCGTGCGCCGCCAGGTCGAATCGCAGGGCGCGCAGGTCGACTACCAGCGCTACCAGCTCGAGGCGACCTACCTCACGCTGACCTCGAACGTGGTCGTGGCGGCGGTCAACCTCGCCTCGCTGCGCGGCCAGATCGCCGCGACCGAGCAGGTCATCCGGCTGCAGACCGACGCGCTCAACCTCGTGCAGACCCAGTTCAACCTCGGCGGCGCCGCGCAATCCGACGTCCTGCAGCAGCAGGCCAACCTGCGCGCCACCCAGGCGACGCTGCCGCCGCTGCAGAAGGCGCTCGCCCAGCAGCGCAACCAGCTCATGCGCCTGCTCGGTCGTCCGCCGACGGACGATGCGGGGCAGGGGCTGCGCCTGGCCACGCTGCACCTTCCCGAGGAACTGCCGCTCAGCCTGCCCTCGCAGCTCGTCGAGCAGCGGCCCGACGTGCGCTCGGCCGAGGCCCAGCTCCACATCGCCAGCGCCAACATCGGCGTCGCCGTCTCCGCCCAGATGCCGCAGTTCAACATCACCGGCGCGCTGGGTTACGCTTCGCTGGGCCTCGGCACGATGTTCTTGCCGGGAGCGCAGATCTGGAACCTCGGCCTCAGCGTCGCCCAGACGCTGTTCGACGGCGGCACGCTCGACCACAATCGCAAGGCCGCGATCGCGGCCTACGACAAGGCCGCCGCGCAGTACCGCGGGACCGTGCTCTCGGCCTTCCAGGACGTCGCCAACGCGCTGCGTGCGATCCAGTCCGATGCCGACGGGCTGCGCGCGGCCGTCGAGGCCGAGCAGACCGCGGCGGCGAGTCTCAACCTGTCGCAGCAGCAGTACCAGCTCGGCGCCATCAACTACCTGACGCTGCTTACGGCGCAGCAGACCTACCAGAACGCCGCCATCAACCGGGTCAAGGCGCAGGCCACGCGCTACAGCGACACCGCCGCGCTCTTCCAGGCGCTGGGCGGCGGCTGGTGGAACCGCAACGATGTCGCGCCGCAGTCGAAGGGCAAGCCGGGGGTGTTCACCCTGCCGCCGGTCGACCAAATTCACCTGCCGCGCGCAGGGCACTGATTTCCGGAGAGAGCCGCGATGATCAAGAGAATGCTCATCATGTTGATTCTGGTTGGCGCGGTGCTGGGGGCCATTTACGGCTTCCAGACCTTCGTCAACGGCAAGATCAAGCAGGCGATGGCCGGCATCGGCAACATGCCGCAGACCGTGGCGACCGCCAAGGCCACGACGTCGGACTGGCAGCCGCAGATCGAGGCGGTGGGGACCCTGCGCGCGGTGAGCGGCGCGGACCTCTCGCTCGAGCTCGCCGGTGTCGTCGCCGAGCTCAACTTCCAGTCGGGCGACGACGTCGAGGCCGGCAAGATGCTGCTGCGCCTGCGCAACGAGGACGACGTGGCCAAGCTCAAGTCGCTGCAGGCCCAGGCCGACCTCAGCCAGATCACCTACGACCGTGACGTCAAGCAGCTCAACGCCAAGGCGGTGAGCCAGGCCGTCGTCGACACCGACCAGGCCAACCTGCGCAACTTCAGGGCCCAGGTCGACCAACAGAAGGAGATCGTCGACAAGAAAATTCTCAAGGCGCCGTTCGCCGGCCGTCTCGGCATCCGCCAGGTCGACCTCGGCCAGTATCTCTCCGCCGGCACCACGATCGTCACCCTGCAGGCGCTGTCGCCGATCTATGTCGATTTCCTGCTGCCGCAGCAGTCGCTCGACATCGCCAAGGTCGGCCAGCCGATCAAGGTCAAGGTCGACACCTTCCCGGGCAAGACCTTCCCGGGCAAGATCACGTCGATCAACGCCAAGGTCGATTCGAGCAGCCGCAACATCCAGGTCCGCGGCACCCTCGACAACACCGCGCACCAGCTCCTGCCCGGCATGTTCGCCACCGTCGACGTCGATTCCGGGGCGGCGCAGAAGCTGCTCACGCTGCCGCAGACGGCGATCACCTACAACGCCTACGGCAGCCTGGTCTACATCGTCGACGACAAGGGCAACGGCCCGGACGGCAAGCCGCACCTCGTCGCCCGCCAGACCTTCGTCACCACCGGCGCCACGCGCGGCGACCAGGTCTCGATCCTGAAGGGGGTCAAGGAGGGCGACACGATCGTCGTCGCCGGTCAGGTGAAGCTGCGCAACGGGGTGTCGCTGCTGGTCAACAACTCGGTCGTGCCGACCAACGATCCCAATCCCAAGCCTGTCGACCAATAGGGGCAGCGCGCGATGAAATTCACCGACATCTTCGTCCGTCGCCCGGTGCTGGCGACGGTGGTGAGCCTGATGATCCTGGTGCTCGGCCTGCGCGCCATCGGTGGGCTGCCGGTGCTGCAGTATCCGCGGACCGAGAACGCCATCGTCACCGTGACCACCGTGTTCTACGGCGCCGATCCCGACGTCGTCGCCGGCTTCATCACGACGCCGCTCGAGCAGGCGATCGCCCAGGCCAACGGCATCGACTACATGACGTCGGCCAGCGTGAGCGGCGTCAGTACCATCACGGTCAACCTCCGCCTCAACTATCCGTCCGACAAGGCGCTGGTCGAGATCACGACCAAGGTGAGTTCGGTGCTGAACCGGCTGCCCGCGGGCTCGCAGCAACCGATCCTGACCGTGAAGATCGGACAGACCATCGATGCGATGTACATCGGCTTTGCGAGCAACGAGCTCGCGCCCAACCAGATCACCGACTACCTGACGCGCGTCGTCCAGCCCAAGCTGCAGGCGGTCGTCGGCGTGCAGACCGCCGAGCTGCTCGGCGCCAAGAACTTCGCGTTGCGCGCCTGGCTCGATCCCAAGAAGCTCGCCGCCTTCGGCCTGACCGCGGCCGACGTGAGCAACGCGCTGAGCGCCAACGACTACATTTCCGGCCTCGGCACGACCAAGGGCCAGATGGTCCAGGTCAACCTCGTCGCCTCGACGGCGCTGCACACGCTGGGAGAGTTCCGCAAGCTGGTGCTCAAGCAGGACAAGGGCGCCATCATCCGCCTCGAGGACGTCGGCGAGGTCACGCTGGGCTCCGACGACTACGAGAGCCAGGTCGCCTTCGATGGCCAGAAAGCGGTCTACGTCGGCATCCAGGTGGCGCCCGCGGCCAACCTGCTCGACGTCATCAAGGGCGTGCGCGACGTGTTCCCCGACATCGTCGCGCAGTTCCCCCAGGGCCTGAGCGGCAAGATCGTCTACGATTCGACGGCGTTCGTGAACAGCTCGATCGACGAGGTGATTCGCACCCTGATCGAGGCGCTGCTCATCGTCACCGCGGTGGTGTTCCTGTTCCTCGGCTCGCCGCGCTCGGTGCTGATCCCGGTCATCGCCATCCCGCTGTCGCTGATCGGCACCTTCACGATGATGGCGGCCTTCGGCTTCTCCATCAACCTCCTGACCTTGCTGGCGCTGGTGCTGGCGATCGGCCTGGTGGTCGACGACGCCATCATCGTGGTCGAGAACGTCAACCGCCACATGGAGGACGGGTCACCGCCCGTCCAGGCCGCCCTCGAAGCCGCGCGTGAGTTGGGCGGGCCGATTATCGCCATGACCGTCGTGCTGATCGCGGTCTACGTGCCGATCGGCTTCCAGAAGGGACTGACCGGCGCGCTGTTCACCGAATTCGCCTTCACGCTGGTCGGCGCCGTCACCGTCTCGGCGATCATCGCGCTCACCCTCTCGCCGATGATGTGCTCGCGGCTGCTCAAGCCGACCAGGGACGACGACAAGGGTTGGGACGCGCGGCTGGTCCGCCGGATCGACCGCATCTTCGACCGCACGCGCCGCTTCTACGGCCGCCGGCTGCACGGCAGCCTCAACTACATGCCGGTGACGGCGGTGTTCGCCGTCGTCATCCTGGGCAGCATCTACTTCCTCTATTCGACGACGCGCAGCGAGCTGGCGCCGCAGGAGGACCAGGGCATCATCATCACCTTCGCCACCTCCGCGCCCAACGCCACGATCGACCAGCGCCTGCTGTACTCCAAGGAGATGTACAAGATCTTCACCCAGCATCCCGAGACCGACCACGTGTTTCAGCTCGACGTGCCGGGTTCGTCGATCGCCGGCATGGTGCTGAAGCCGTGGGACCAGCGGACGCTGACGTCGAACAAGCTGCAGCCCGTGCTCCAGCGCGAGGCCGCCAGCGTCGCCGGCGCGCAGGTCGTGGCCTTCCAGCCGCCGCCGCTGCCGGGCAGCACCGGCCTGCCGGTGCAGTTCGTCATCGTCACCACCGGCGATTTTGCCGGGCTGAACGAGGTCGCGCAGAAGTTCCTGCAGGACGCCAACCAGAGCGGCCGGTTCATCTTCCTCAACACCGACCTCAAGATCGACCTGCCCGAATCGACGGTCACGATCGACCGCAACATGGCGGCTCAGCTCGGCCTCAAGATGAGCGACATCGGCAGCGCGATGGCGTCGATGCTGGGCGGCGGTTACGTCAACTACTTCGCCCTCGACGGCCGCTCCTACAAGGTGATCCCGCAGGTCCAGCAGCGGTCGCGCCTCAACACCGACCAGCTTCTGAACTACTACATCCGCACCGCCGACGGCTCGTCGGTGCCGCTGTCGACGGTCGCCAGGATCGTCACGCGCACGACGCCCGAGTCGCTGAACCACTTCCAGCAGCTCAACAGCGCCACCATCCAGGGCGTGACCTTCCCCGGCGTGTCGCAGTCCGAGGCGATCGACTTCCTGCGCGACCTTGCCACGCGCACCCTGCCGGCGGGCTATACCGTCGACTACGGCGGCCTGTCGCGGCAGTACGTCCTGGAATCGGGCGGCTTCGTCGTCACCTTCGCCTTCGCCCTGATCATCATCTTCCTGTCGCTGGCGGCCCTGTTCGAGAGCTTCCGCGATCCGCTGATCATCCTGTTCTCGGTGCCGATGTCGATCGCCGGTGCGCTGATCTTCATCAACGTGCTGGGCACGATGGAAGTCCCGGGCGCGTCGCTGAACATCTATACCCAGGTCGGCCTGGTGACCCTGATGGGCCTGATCAGCAAGCACGGCATCCTGATCGTCGAGGTCGCCAACGACCTGCAGCGCCAGGGTCGCACCAAGCGCGAGGCCGTCGAGGAGGCCGCCGGCATCCGCCTGCGGCCGATCCTGATGACCACGGCGGCGATGGTGCTGGGCGTCATTCCGCTGATCATGGCCAGCGGCGCGGGCGCGCTGTCGCGCTTCGCCATGGGCCTGGTGATCGCCTCGGGCATGTCGATCGGCACGCTGTTCACGCTGTTCGTGGTGCCGGCCGTCTACGTGATGATCGCGGGCGACCACTCCAAGGCGCACGAGGATGCCCGGGCCGGCCTCGAACCGGCGGAGTAGGCGCCGCTTTCCTTTTTGTCTCTCGTCATGTTCCTCTCCCCCTTAGCCGTTTCGCCGAAGGCGAAAGCGGCGCAGGGGAGAGGAGAATGAAAGAGGAAAGGCGTCGCGTTCGTACCGTCGCGTCGTCAGACGCGGCGGATCAGTCGAACGACGACGAGCAGGATGATGGCGCCGAGCATGGCCCATACGATCTGCTCGCCGATGCCGCTGCCGATGTGCACGCCGAAGCGCGGGAACAGCCAACTGGCGATGAAGGCGCCGGCGATGCCGACCAGCAGGTCGCCGATCAGGCCGAAGCCGCCGCCGCGCACCACCTTGCCGGCGAGCCAGCCGGCGACGATGCCGATGATCAGGATGACTAAAAGACTGTGAACGGACATATCCATCGCGCTTCTCCCCTTTGAATGCGCCCCCATGAGCGCGCCAAGTGAACGCAGTCGGCGGTCTTTCGTTCCTAGAGTGCCTTGATTGCCGCCTCGGCGACCGGCAGGCCCCATTCCTGCAGGAAGTGGCCGCCGTCGGCGATCTCCATCGGCGGCGGGCAGTGGGCGATCTGGGCGTGCAGCTTGCGCATCGCCGGCGGGCCCAGCACCGGGTCGGCCATGCCGATCGCCATCAGGCTGCGGCCGGTCCACTGCGTGCGCCAGAACTCCCGGGCCTGGCGGCCGAGCGCGGCGCCCTCGGCGTCGGGCCGGTCGGGTACCAGGTTGGGGAAGCGCCGTACGCCCGCCTTGTAGGAGGCGTCGGGGTAGGGGGCGGCATAGGCTGCGGCCTCGTCGGGCACTAGGTGCGGGCAGGCGCGCTGCATCAGCCCGGCGATGTCGAGGTCGGGGTTGCGGTTGGAGAAGGCCCGCCACTGCAGGAAGCCCTCGCCCAGCGGCTCGTCGCCGGTGCCGAGCGTGGTGTTCATGACCAGCAGGCTGCGGTAGCGCTCGGGCTCGGCCATCGGCAGGGTGAGGCCGATCAGCCCGCCCCAATCCTGCACGGTCAGCACGATGTTCCGGAGGTCGAGCGAGTCGACCAGCTCGAGCAGGGTCTGGCGGTGGAAGTCGAAGGTGTAGACGGCCTCGTCACGGGGCTTGTCGGAGCCGCCGAAGCCCGGGAAATCGGGCGCGATCACCCGGTCGCCGGCAGCTACGAAGGCCGGGATCATGCGCCGGTAGAGGTAGCTCCAGGTCGGCTGGCCGTGCAGGCAGAACCAGGTCCGGGCAGCGTCCGGCGGGCCGGCGTCGACATAGTGGACCGTCAGCCCGTCCAGGCGCCTGAAATAGGACGGCGCGTAGGGCCAGCCCGGCAATCCGGCCAGCCGCTCGGGAGGCGTGCGCAGAACGTCGATCAATGGTGTATTCTCCTCCCATGGCGGCGTCGTCGAAACCGGAGCCCGAGAAGGATGAGCGCAACGAGCGGCTGGCTGCCGCTTTGCGTGAAAACCTCAAGCGGCGCAAGGCGCAGGCGCGGTCGCTGCAGGATAAAAACAAATCGCCGATCCCGGAACCGTTCTCAGGGGAAAAGACCGGCGGTTGAGCCGGCCCCTCCAACCGTCTAGAAGCCCCTCGCAATGACCATCCTCTCCGACCGCTGGATCCGCCGCATGGCGCAAGACAAGGGCATGATCGACCCTTTCGTCGATGGCCAGAAGCGCGAAGGCGTTATCTCCTACGGCCTGTCGTCCTACGGCTACGACGCCCGCGTCGGCACCGACTTCAAGATCTTCACCAACGTCGATTCCGCGATCGTCGATCCCAAGAATTTCGCGGCGAATTCCTTCGTCGACCGCACCGCCGACGTCTGCATCATCCCGCCGAATTCCTTCGCACTGGCGCGCACCGTGGAATATTTCCGCATCCCGCGCGACGTGCTGGTGATCTGCGTCGGCAAGTCGACCTACGCGCGCTGCGGCATCATCGTGAACGTCACCCCGCTCGAGCCCGAGTGGGAGGGCCACGTCACGCTCGAATTCTCCAACACCACGCCCCTGCCGGCGAAGATCTACGCCAACGAGGGCGCCTGCCAGTTCCTGTTCCTGCAGGGCAACGAGCCGTGCGAGACCTCCTATCGCGACAAGGCCGGCAAGTACCAGGGCCAGCGCGGCGTCACGCTTCCCAAGATCTGAGCGGAGAAACAAAATGGATCGCATCCGTATCCGCGGCGGCAGGCAGCTCAACGGTACCATCCGCATCTCCGGTGCCAAGAACGCCTCGCTGCCGCTGATGGTGGCCGCACTTCTGAGCGACAAGAAGCTCACCTTGCAGAACGTGCCGCGGCTGGCGGATATCAGCACGATGATCCAGCTGCTCGAGCAGCATGGCGTGGAGATCAACGCCGCGGCGGGCGAGAACGGCCACAGCCACGGCACGACGCTCACGATGCAGACGAAAAAGGTCAAGTCGACCACGGCGCCCTACGACATCGTGCGCAAGATGCGCGCCTCGGTGCTGGTGCTCGGTGCCTTGGTCGCGCGCGAGGGTGAAGCGAAAGTGTCGCTGCCCGGCGGCTGCGCGATCGGCGCCCGCCCGGTCGACCTGCACATCGCCGGCCTCAAGGCGATGGGGGCGGAGATCGACATCGACGGCGGCTACCTGATCGCCCGGGCGCCCAAGGGCCTCAGGGGCGCGCGTTTCACCTTCCCCAAGGTGTCCGTCGGCGCCACCGA
Organism: Hyphomicrobiales bacterium; assembly: GCA_041691635.1. GTDB lineage: Bacteria > Pseudomonadota > Alphaproteobacteria > Reyranellales > Reyranellaceae > Reyranella. Next base: position 129,593 of record JBEPUH010000006.1, on the reverse strand, counting down.
GAACCTGATGATGGCCGCCGCGCTGGCCAAGGGCACGACCGTGCTCGACAACGCCGCGCGCGAGCCCGAGATCACCAACCTCGCCGAGTGCCTGGTCGCAATGGGCGTGCCGGTGAACGGCATCGGCACCGAGACGCTCTCCATCGAGGGCGTGACGACGTTCAGGGACGCCACGCACGCCGTGATCCCCGACCGCATCGAGACCGGCACCTTCGTGATGGCCGTGGCGATGATGGCGGGCGACGTCGAGCTTTTAGGCGGCCGGCTCGACCTGATCGACACGGTGGCGGCGACGCTCCGTTCGGCCGGCGTCTCGCTCGATCCGACCGAGAAGGGCTTTCGCGTGCGCCGCACCAACGGCCAGCTGCACGGCGTCGACGTGATGACCGAGCCCTATCCGGGTTTCCCGACCGACCTGCAGGCCCAGATGATGGCGCTGATGACGCGCGCCGAGGGCGCCTCGATGATCAGCGAGACGATCTTCGAGAGCCGCTTCATGCACGTGCCCGAGCTCGCCCGCATGGGCGCCAACGTCACCATCCACGGCCAGTCCGCGCTGGTGCGCGGCGTGCCGAAGCTGCGCGGCGCCGAGGTCATGGCCACCGACCTGCGCGCCTCCGTCTCGCTCGCCATCGCGGGCCTCGCCGCCGAAGGCGACACGACGCTCCACCGCGTCTATCACCTCGACCGCGGCTTCGAGCGCCTCGAGGAGAAGCTTGCGGCGTGTGGTGCGGATATCGAGCGGTTGAAGGGGTAGTTTGCGTTGCCCTTGGGGAATGCCGATGTCGGAGCGACACGACGCCTGATGTCGGCTTTGCGATGTTCTGGAAAATGGCGCTCGCTACGGGAGGCGGAGAGGCCACGACCGGGATCAGAAACGTGCCTTCATCCCTGCGAGTAAGCCGCCGTCCCGAGGGTCTGGGTAAAGCAGCGCGATACGAGGATTCCAGCATTCGCTGCACTTCGGGCGATAGCGAGCGTTCACGGTGAACCTGTTGAACTTCTCGTCTGGGGGATCGTTAGCGACTACGTCGTTGCAATAGGGACACTCCAGCCGAATCTCGTAACCACGCCCCGGCAGTTCGCCGAAATGGAACCGGAAGTCGGGAAGGGCAGCGAGTTGGAGTCGGCTTATCTCCTGAAGCTCCCTTCGGCGTTCAGCCGTGAGATCGAAGTTCCAAAGCGTAAACCCGTGAGAGTCGGCAAATCGATAAGTCGGATAGTGCAGCACTAGATAATCGCCCCTCTCCAGGCCCCTCGCGATAGCGTCCTTATGTGTGACGCGCGGCCGAGCGAGCCGGCCAACATCGATGACCAGTTGTTCCTTCTTCCTCCCGGAGTTACTGACGTTCTTGTATCGCTTGTTCCGAACCCAAGCGACGGCGCCGGTTAACACATCGGCGGCCTGAACCAGTCGGCTGCTCTCTGAGGTCACTGTGGTGACCGAAACGAAGGGGTCATGCTTGAATCGGGATTGCTTCCGAAAGCCGGCGTTCAACATTCGCTGCTTCTGCTCAGGCGGGTACTTATGTCCACGCCCTTCATCGAGTACCACGTGGAAGCGGCCCGCATCCGTCAGGTAGTCCAAGGCGTATTGGAGAAGCTGGGCGTAGATGTACTTCTCCAAGCCCAGGTCGGCATCGCTCTGATTGTACTCCCGATGTCGCATGTGACTGGTCTTGACGATTATGCAGCGGAATCGAAGCTTATTCCCGTTGATCAACTTGAAGATCGCCGCAACGAACTCTTGGTGCTGGCGGAGCCGTCGATCTGACTCGCTCCAATGAAACTCATGAAGGAAGTCGGGGAACTTCAGCGTCCGCCTGACCTCATCGAGCCAGCGTTCTTCGCAGGTCATGGTGCCGTAGACCATGAACTCATTGGTTCCATCGTGAGAACTTTCGTCCCCAAAGATGTGGACGTGTCTGAGGTTCGTCGTCGCTTCCATGGACCGAAGGTAACGGCCCCTGCCTGTGAACCGCCACCGATTTTGGGTTGTATCACATGAGCCGGGAGGCATCGTGGCACCAGTCGACCCATTCCAGCTTGACGGCCGATCCGGTGACTACGTAGGGTTGTATCCGGGGGACGGACCGGGTGTCCAAAGTCGACGAAAAATCCGCAGGGACGCAAGAACTGCGCGGCGTACTGCCGCCGGGTACGCGGCTTCGAATCTATGAGCTAATTTCTGTTCTCGGCCAAGGCGGCTTTGGCATCACCTACCTTGCCCGCGATACACAGCTCGACCGTGAAGTCGCCATCAAGGAATATCTGCCCACTTCCTTGGCGCTGCGGGAAGACGGCACGATGGTCGTGCCACGTTCTACGGAGCTTGCTGAAGAGTTCATCTGGGGTCGCGACCGCTTTCTCGACGAGGCGCGCACGCTGGCTCGGCTCGGCGACGTGCCGTCAATCGTCCGTGTCTTCGATTTCCTTGAGGCGAACGGTACAGCCTATATGGTGATGGCGCTGGCGCGCGGGGACACGTTGCAGCGACGCCTCCTGCGCGACGGTCCAATGCCGGCGATGGCCATTGAACGCTTGCTCCATCCGTTGCTAATCGGATTGGAGGAGGTTCATGCCACCGGCTTCCTGCATCGCGATATCAAACCCGCAAATATCATTCTCGATGGCAGGGGTAATCCAACCCTGATCGACTTCGGCGCGTCGCGCGCGGCGATGGCCGGGCGCACATCGGCGATGACTGCCATTTTCACGCCAGGATATGCGGCGGCAGAGCAGTTCACCTCGGCTGCGCAGGGACCATACACCGACATCTACGGCCTATCGTCGACGCTCTATCACGCGATTACAGGCAAGGTGCCGCCCAGTGCCGTCGACCGCATTCTCGACGATACCTGTCCTCCGTTGGCCCAACTTCGGCCGATGGGTTTCCCGTTGGGATTGCTGATTGGAATCGATGCCGGTCTATCGGTACGGGTTGCTAACCGGCCGCAGACTATTGCCGAGTGGCGTCCGATCCTCGCTCAGGCGCCAGCGATGTTGCCCCGCGCCGCAGCAACGGTAGTCCTGCCCAAATACAAACCCGCGGTGGACGCACCGGCGCCCCCAGTGCTGAGACTCGGTGCCAAGCGAACGCGCTGGGCCCTGTGGGCGGGGGCTGCGGCAGCGTTTCTCTTGGTGGCGGGCATGGGCTACCTCAATCGGTCCGTCTTCGTTGGCACAGCTGTTCAGAGCTTGACGGCCCAAGAACTTACACAGGCGCTGGATGAGCGGCGCAAGGCCGATGCTGCCGCCACAGAGACGAGGAAGCTGGAAGAGCAGGCACGACGCATAGCCGACGCTGATGCCACGGCCAAGCAGGCGGCCGATGTGGAGCTGGCGAATGCGAAAGACCAACGACAGAGAGCCGAGGATAAGCTCGCAAAACTCAAGGCTGATATGGAGGCGCGCCGGAAGGCGGAGACAGTTCGACGTGAATTGGCAGCTGTTGCCGCACAGAGTGCTCTCGACGAAGCGTCCCGGCGTAACAAGGCCGAACTTGAGGTGGCCGCAGTCCGGCAGCGGGACGAGGACGCAAAGCAGAAGGCCGTTGCTGATGCTGCAGCAAGGCAGGCGGCAGACGAAGCTGTCCAGCTCAAGGCGGAAGCTGAAGCCGCCGTACTCCGACAGGCCGAGGAGGTCGCTCAGAAGAGGGCGGCCTCTGAAGCTGACGCCAAGCAACGAGCAGACAACGCATTGGCCAAGGCTCAGACGGAACGACAACAAGCAGAGGATGCGGCGGCGAAGCAAAAGGCCGAGGCGGAAGAGAAGGCAAAGGCTGATGTCAACGCCAAGGTCGCTGCTAACGCTAAGGCAGATGTTGATGCCATGGCAAAAGCCGAAGCTGACGCTGCGGCGCAGAAGAAAGCGGCGGAATCCGCCGAGAACGCACTTCGCCTTACGCTCCTCGACCGCCAGCATGTGCAGGTCGCGCTTTCAGCCCAGGGCTTAGATACTCACGGTAGCGATGGCGTGTTTGGCCCCCGCACTCGAGAGATGATCGCGGGCTGGCAGACGACCCGTAGCCAGCCAGTCACCGGATTCCTCAACGCGGCACAGCAGCAGGCTCTGCTCAAGGAGGCTGCTGTGGCTGTGAGCAAGTACGACGACACCGAGGAGGAAAAAAGGAAAGCTGAGGAAGAAATCAAGAGGAAGGCCGACGAAGAGGCGAAAGCCAGAGAAGCGGCCAAGATTCAACGCCAGACCGAGGCGGCGCTAGACGGCTTGGCGAGCAAGCGGACCGTACCCGGCGCCGAGCGGTCGATCACTCTTGCGCCGGCCGCGCCGCCCGTCGCGGCACCGCCTATCCTGATTCCGCCTGCCACTGACCCCTCACGAATCTTTAGGAAAACTACCTCGCGCGGCGTGGAAGTCTTTGTAAGCATGCACGGCAATTGGGGGCGGAATTGCGAACAAGGCGCAATGCCGAAAGTCGATGTCAGAACGCCGCCCAGCAACGGCAAAGTAGTCATTCGACCGGTAAACGGAACGCCTTCGGATTGCGCAAAACCCGTAAGCGAAACCGGTATCTACTATGTCCCAAACCCGGGCTTTGTCGGCATGGACTCCTTCGTTTACGACCGACGAGAGGACAGGTCGGCGGACTTCAAAATCGCAGGAGCCCGCTACGTGATTGTTGAAGTCCGGCCTTAGCCTTCCGTTATCGCCGTTGATTAGATGAGCGCGCAAGGCGCCACAGTTCAGCTTACGGGTGGCTCGGACGGTATCGCCCCTCATCGCGGGGCATAAAATAGGGAACACCTCCCCATACCCCGACACTCGGAAGCCTGAAAGAAGCGCCCGTACAACATACGGGAGACTCACATGAGTCGTATTCTGGCACTTCTCTACGGCCTCGCGTCCTACGCGTTCTTCCTCGTCACCTTTCTGTACCTCTTGGGCTTCGTCGAAGGCTTCGTGGTGCCGAAGACCATCGATACGGGCGCGACGGCGCCGCTGGTCGAGTCGGTGATCGTGAACCTGGGGCTGATGATGATCTTCGGCCTCCAGCACAGCGTCATGGCGCGCCCGGGCTTCAAGCAGTGGTGGGCGCAATGGGTGCCGAAGTCGATCGAGCGCAGCACCTATGTGCTGTTCTCCAGCCTCGCGCTGGCTCTGTTGTGCTGGCAGTGGCGCCCGATGCCGACGGTGCTGTGGAGCGCCGGCGATCCGATGGTGGCCAATGCGCTGATCGGCCTGTCGCTCCTGGGCTGGCTGGTCGTGCTGACCAGCACGTATCTGATCAACCACTTCGAGCTGTTTGGCCTCCAGCAGGTCGCCAACAACCTGACCGGCCGGGAGATGCCGGCGCCTGTCTTCCGCACGCCGTTCTTCTATCAGTTCGTGCGCCATCCGATTTATCTCGGCTTCATCATCGCGCTGTGGGCGACGCCCTCGCTGACCGTGGGCCATCTGCTGCTCGCGGGCGTCCTGACGGCCTACATCTTCATCGGCATCCTGTGCGAGGAGCGCGATCTCGTGGCCTTCTTCGGCGACGACTATCGCCGCTACCGCGCGCGCGTCTCGATGCTGGTGCCGTGGCGCAAGTCCGCCTGAGGCCGGACGGGCGAGCATCGGTTGCAGGCGGGGCAGCGTCATATGCCTGATAACGACCATGTTAGGGCTTTCGCCGCGACGCGCTTATGTTGGGTGCATGATCGCTTCCTCGCCCCGGCGTTACGCCGCCGACCCTGCGCCCGCCGCACGCGCCTCCTGTCAGCTTGAGCGAAGCGTCGCTTCGCGCGGGATGACCGCGCGGCCCAATCCTCAGGAATTTCCGGAATTTCCGGAGGATTGGGCTCGGATGCAGGCAGGCCGGCGTTTTAGGCCATTCCTCCAGGATCTTTGGAAACTCCGCGCGGGTCCGGCATACGTGTCGCGACTTCCCTATTTATTTGCTTTATTTAAAACGTTACCGCGCGGTAACCACCTCTCTTCGGAAGCCTGCTGAATGGAAGACAAGCTGCACCTGTCGGCGCTCGACGCCGACGACCTCGGCGTGATCTCGGCCGCCGTCCAGGATTCGCTGGTGGCGGTGCGCGACTGCGCCTGGTTTGCCGACGAGAAGCGCTTTGTGCTGCTGCTCAATCGTTTCCGCTGGGAAGGCGACGCCACCATCGACGTGAAATACTGGCGCACCCATTCGGCCCTTGTTTTCAACGAGGTGAAGGCGGTCCACCACCACAAGATCCCACTCGACAGGCCGGACCGGGTGCTCGACCTGCTGTCGGTCGGCCTCGAAGAGGACGGTTCCGTGGTCCTGCACTTTGCCGCCGAGCGCTCCATACGGCTGGAAATCGGCCGTCTTGCATGCCATTTGGGGGATGTCGGGGAGCCTTGGCCCACCCCGTGGAAACCCGCCCACCCGGTGTGACAGAACCCGCGGCGGGCGTTTGCGTTACGGAGTGCGCCTGAGTTCAGAGGTGGATAGTCGTGTCGAGGCAAGAGAACGAAAAGCTGATTTTGGCCCTGCCCAAGGGCCGCATCCTGAAGGAAGCGGCGCCGTTGCTGGCGCGCGCCGGCATTGTACCTGAACCGGCGTTCAGCGATCCCGAGTCGCGCCTGCTGCGCTTCACCACCAACCATCCCGACCTCGACATCATCCGCGTGCGCTCCTTCGACGTGGCGACCTTCGTGGCCTTTGGTGCCGCGCACCTGGGCGTCGCCGGCTACGACGTGCTGATGGAGTTCGACTACGCCGAGATCTACGCGCCGATCGACCTTGGCATCGGCAAGTGCCGCCTGGCCGTGGCCGAGCCCGTCGAGATGGCCGGCAAGGACGATCCCCGGCGCTGGAGCCACGTCCGCATCGCCACCAAGTATCCCGAGGTGACGCGCCGCCACTTCGCCGCGCGCGGCGTGCAGGCCGAGTGCGTGAAGCTGTCGGGCGCGATGGAGCTGGCGCCGTCGCTCGGCCTCAGCCACCGCATCGTCGATCTCGTCGACAGCGGCCGCACGCTGAAGGAAAACGGCCTGGTCGAGATCGAGCACATCGCCGACATCACCTCGCGCTTCATCGTCAACCGCGCCGCGCTCAAGACGCAGGCCGGGCGGGTCGGCGGCTGGGTCGACCGCTTCCGCGAGCTTTCCGTTGCCGCCTAAAGAGGGGCCGCTGAGGCTCGACGCTTCGGCGCCGGGATTCGACAAGGAATTCTCGGCCTTCCTCGGGCGCAACCGCGACACCGACGAGAACGTCGATCGCATCGCCGCCGACATCGTGGCCGATGTGGCGACACGCGGCGACGCCGCGCTGGTCGAGTACACGAAGAAGTTCGACCGCTTCGACAGCGACGCCGCGGGCCTGCGGATTTCCGATGCCGAGCGCAAGGCTGCCGCCGCGAAAGTGCCGGCCGCGCAGCGCGACGCGCTGATGTTCGCCGCCAAGCGCATCGAAGCCTTCCATCGCGCACTCCTGCCCAAGGACGTCGACTTCACCGATGCCACCGGCACGCGACTCGGCGCGCGCTACCGGCCGCTCGAGTCGGTGGGCGTCTACGTGCCGGGCGGGACGGCGGCCTATCCCTCGTCGGTGCTGATGAACATCGTGCCGGCCAAGGTGGCGGGCGTGAAGCGGGTCGTCATGGTCGTGCCGACGCCCGACGGCGTGCTCAATCCACTGGTCATGCTGGCGGCCGAGATCGCTGGCGCCGACGAGGTCTGGCGTATCGGCGGCGCGCAGGCCGTGGCCGCTCTCGCCTACGGCACGCAGTCCATCAAGCCGGTCGACAAGATCACCGGCCCCGGCAATGCCTATGTCGCCGCCGCCAAGCGCCGTGTCTTCGGCCAGGTCGGCATCGATCTCATTGCCGGTCCGTCGGAGATTCTCGTCGTCGCCGACCGCCAGAACGATCCGGCCTGGATCGCCGCCGATCTCTTGTCGCAGGCCGAGCACGACGTCTCCTCGCAGTCGGTGCTGATCGCCGACGACAAGGCCTTCGCCGATGCCGTCGCCGGCGCCGTCGAGACCGAGCTCAAGACCCTGGCGCGCGCCGCCATCGCCGGTGCGAGCTGGCGCGACAATGGCTGCATCATCCTGGTGCGCGACGTGACGGAAGCTGCGCCCATCGTCGACCGCATCGCCGCCGAGCATGTCGAGCTGGCGATGGAAACCGCCGACGCCGAGGCGCTGTGCGATAAGATCTCCCATGCCGGCGCGATCTTCGTCGGCCGCCATACGCCTGAAGCCATCGGCGACTATGTCGCCGGCACCAACCATGTGCTGCCGACCTCGCGCGCCGCGCGCTTCTCGGGCGGATTGAGCGTGGCCGACTTCCTCAAGCGCACGTCGATCGTGGCCTGCACGCCCGAGGCGCTGGCCGCACTTGGTCCGGCGGCGCTGGCGCTGGCCGAAGCCGAGGGGCTGGGCGCACATGGCCGCTCGGTCTCGTTTCGGCTCGATGCGGGCCGGCTCAACCGGCGCGCCTGAGGCTCGGCGTGTCGCCAAAAACCTCAGGGGCGCGCCGCATCGTCGACATCGTGCTGGACGAGCGCTCCGTCGCCCGCCGTTCGCCCGAGGTCGAGCACGAGCGCGCGGTGGCGCTGTTCGACCTGCTGGAGGACAACGACTTCGTGCTCGCCGGCACCGAGGCCGGTCCCTACAAGCTCCATCTCGGCGTGTTCGAGCAGCGTCTGGTGTTCGGCGTGCACGACCAGAGCGACCGCAAGCTGCGCGACATCATCCTGTCGCTGACGCCGTTCCGCAAGATCGTGAAGGACTACTTCATGATCTGCGAGAGCTACTACGCCGCCATCAAGAAGCTCGGCACGTCGCAGATCGAGGCGCTCGACATGGGCCGGCGCGGTCTGCACAACGAGGGCTCCGAGCTGCTGCGCGAGCGGCTGGCCGGCAAGATCGAGGTCGACCACGATACCGCCCGGCGGCTGTTCACCCTGATCTGCGCGCTCCATATCAAGGCATGAGCGGCGTGCTGCCCCCGAGCGTGCTGTTCGCGTGCAGCCAGAATTCCGTGCGCTCGCCGATGGCGGAGGCGATGGCCAAGCGCCTCTACGGCCAGTCGACCTATATCGATTCGGTGGGCGTGCGCGCCACCGATGTCGACGGCTTTGCGGTGGCCGTGCTCGACGAGATCGGTATCGACGGCCATCGCCACCACGCCAAGACCTTCGACGACGTCGATCCGGCCTCGTTCGACCTCATCGTGACGCTGTCGCCCGAGGCCCATCACCGGGCGCTCGAGTTCACGCGCGGCACCGCGGCCGAGGTCGAATACTGGCCGATCCCCGACCCGACGGCGGTCGAGGGCACGCGCGAGGCGCGGCTCGACGCCTATCGCCGCACGCGCGACCTCGTGCTGGCCCGCCTCAAGGCCCGGTTCGGCACGCCGGCGGGACCGGAGCTGTGAGGGTGTGGTTGACTAACCCCCGTGCGCGGCCCATTTTCCCGCCGCTTCAATTCCTCGCACCCCCAACCGGAGGCCGAATGGCCAAGGAAGACCTGATCGAGTTCAACGGCGTCGTGGACGAGCTTTTGCCGAATGCCATGTTCCGCGTGAAGCTCGACAACGATCACACGATCCTCGCCCACACTTCGGGCAAGATGCGCAAGAACCGCATCCGCGTGCTGGCAGGCGACCGCGTCACCGTCGAGATGACGCCCTACGACCTGTCCAAGGGCCGCATCACCTTCCGCTTCAAGTAGGCGCCGCTGGCCTCGGTGTTCATCGGGGCGCTGATCCTGGCATCCGCGTCGCCGCGCCGCCTGGATCTCCTGCGACAGGTCGGCCTGGAGCCGGCCGCGATCGACCCCGCCGAACTGGATGAGACGCCCGGTCCCGCCGAGGCGCCGCGCGCCTATGCGCTGCGCATGGCGATGGAGAAGCTCGCCGCCGTGGCGCCGCGCCATCCCGGCAAGCTCGTGCTGGCTGCCGACAGCGTCGTGGCCGTGGGCCGCCGCATCCTGCCCAAGGCCGAGACCGAGGCGCAGGCGCGGGCTTGCCTGGCGCTGATGTCGGGCCGGCGCCACAAGGTGCTGGGCGGGGTGGCCGTCAGCTTTCCCGACGGCAAGGTACGCACGCGGCTGGTCGAAACGGTCGTGCGCTTCCGCCGCCTGCAGGCCGCCGACATCGAGGGCTACGTGCAAGGCGGCGAGTGGAAGGGCAAGGCCGGCGGCTACGCCATCCAGGGTCAGGCCGCCACGTTCATCTCCTTCATCGCCGGCTCCTACAGCAACGTCGTCGGCCTGCCGCTGTTCGAGACCGTGCAGTTGCTGAAGGCGGCCGGCTGATGAGCAGCATCGATCGTCTGATCTGCCACGTCATGCCGCGCGCCTTCCTGATGGCGCTGGTGAGCGATGGCCGCCTGGTCGAGTTGCAGGTCGCGCGCCGCGACCGGCCCTCGCTCGTCGAAGGCGTCTTCCTCGGCCGGATCGAGCGGGTGATGCAGGAGCTCGATGCCGCCTTCGTCGACATCGGCATCGGCCGCTCGGGCTTCCTGCGTGCCGTCGACCGCGCCGGCCTCGACGACTGGCCGCCGCCCGGCGCGCCGGTGCTGGTGCAGATGCGCACCGAGAACGACGGTGGCGACACCAAAGGAAGCGGGAAGGGCCCGCGCCTGTCGATGGATATCGCGGTGTCGGGCCGCTATCTCGTCTATCACCCGCTGGGCGCCGGCACGTCGTTCTCGCGCCGCATCGAGGGCGAGTCCGAGCGCGACCGGCTGGCCGCCCACGTGGCGCCGCTGCTCGAGGGCGGGATCGTGCTGCGCACCGCCGCGGCAGGCGCGACGGCGGACGTCCTGCAGGTCGACGCCGTCCAGGTCATGGAGCGCTGGGAGAAGATCCGCCGCCACGCCTTGGAAGCGCCGCCGCCCGCCGACCTGTCGGCGCGCATCCCGGGCGAGCGCGACCCGATCGCGCGCCTGCTGCGCGACCATGGTGCTGCGCTGGAAGAAGTGATCCTCGACGATCGCACCCTGGCGCGCGGGCTGCAGGACGAGATGGACCGCCGCCAGGAGCGCCTCCGCGTGCGCTGGCATTCGGGGCCCATGCCGGCCTTCGACATCGACGACGTCTCGGGCCAGGTCGGCACCGCGCTGGCCGCACGCATCGTGCTGCCGAGCGGCGTCGAGGTGCTGTTCGAGCCGGGCGAGACGCTGACCGCCGTCGACGTGGACAGCGGCGCCGCCGGTGGCCGCCAGGGCCGCGCGCCGCGCCGGCCGGTCGAGGTCAACCTCGAGGCGGCGCCCGCGATCGCCCAGCAGCTCCGCCTGCGCAACATCGCCGGCGCCGTGGTGATCGATTTCATCACCATGCGCAGCGCCTACGACCGCGACAAGGTCCAGGCGGCGCTCGCCGAGGCGGTGAAGGACGACCCCGTGCCGACCCAGCTCTACGGCTTCACGCGACTCGGCCTGTTCGAGTTGACGCGCGCGCGCCGCGGCGCGACGCTCGCCGCCCAGCTCGAGGCGCTCGAGAAAGAAGATGACGCAGCCGCCTGACAAATCCGTCCCGCCGGTCCGCGCGGTCCGCATCGCGGCCAAATGCCCGGTGTGCTCGAAGCCCGGCGACGCGAAATACCGCCCGTTCTGCTCGAAGCGCTGCGCCGACATCGATCTCGGCCGCTGGCTGAAGGAGGGCTACCGCGTGCCCACGGAAGACGCCCCGGAAGAGGGGGAAACGCCCCCGGACGGACCGTCTGGACAGGACGGCTGACCCATCCTATACAGCCCGCCGTCAGCCGGACGGTATGCCCAGGTAGCTCAGCTGGTAGAGCATGCGATTGAAAATCGCAGTGTCGGTGGTTCGACTCCGCCCCTGGGCACCATTCCATTCCGCGATGTAAACATCTCAAGGGGTTAGCCCCCAGATTTGTCGCACTCGTCCGACGGAATCGAAAAGTGCGACAATTCAGGCCCCCGATTTGTTCTTTTCTCGGGGCACCAGCAGGTGCATCGCCTGCTCTGCGAGCAGCGTGCGATTGGCACCGCGCGTATAGACCTCGGCCTGACGCAGCGTCTCCCATCCGAAGATGGCCATGAGTTGGTGGACAGTGGCCCCATTCTCAGCCGCCATTTTGGCACCGGCTTTTCGGCAACCATGCGCCGTGCAATGCGTGAGACCGGCGTCGTTACACCAGTCCCGGAACTTGTTGCCGAAGCCTGCGGCCGTAAAGGGTTTGCCGAAGTCCGTGACGAGATAGACGAGCTGACCTGACGGTGTGGCGTCGATAACCATTTTGAGTTCGGGCAACATCGGCAGGACGCGCTTTTTCGCGTCCATCGTCTTCTTGCGGCCAATTGCTCGGCTACCTCGGTCGACGAAGGACGCGACTTGCTCGAGCAGCCAACTCTCGGTCATGGTATGCCTAAGAGCGAATACAAACACCCAGGGGCCCATGGCACGCAAACCTAACTACCAAATGGAACGTCACGAGCGCGACCGCCTCAAGGCTCTCAAGAACGCGCAGAAGGCTGCCGCAAAGAAAGAAGCCAGGGAGGGGACCAAGACGGAGACCGGCGCGACCGCACCCGCGGAGACCGATCCCAACGAAAGCACCTGAAGTCCGGCACGGTGCGGTCGGCTCGATTCTGGGCGGGCACTTGGGCTGTAGATCGCGCGCGCACACAACGTGCTGTGGCCATCGGCGCTTAGAGACCCGCGAGGCGCTGCGATCTTCCTACGCGGCAATCTTCCTATGCGTCGACATTGCGTACGCGCAAAGTAACCTCTCGCAGGTTGGCTAGTATCCTCCTCCGGTTCACGGGCGGGAGCACTACCATGCCGATCAGGGCCCAACGGCGTTCGACGGGGGAACAGGCCTCGCCAACTTCGCAGCATATCAATTGCTGCGTCTCGCGCCGAACGCCGTCGCGATCCGGCTTGCCTCTCCCGAAATGCCTTCCGATCGGATGGATCGATCGGCCGGTCGGGCCGGCGGGAGATGCCCAAGGCTGACGTCTACGCCCGGGCCGCGCGAGGTTGAGATTCAACATGACTGTCGACAAATTCTATAAGACGCTCGCTCGCGAGGCGTCCGATGCCATCGTCTATGCCGATGTCGCCGGCCTGATCGCATTCTGGAACAAAGGCGCAGAACGCATATTCGGATTCACCGAAGCCGAAGCCATGGGGAAATCCCTCGATCTCATCATCCCGGGACCGCAACAGCCCCGTCACTGGGCCGGCTACATGAAAGCGGTCAAGACCGGCACCGGTCGATATGTCGACGGCGACATTCTTTCCGTTCCCGCCGCGCGCAAGGATGGCACGCGCATATCGGTTGCGTTTACAATTCTCCCCTTCAAGGACAAGGCGGGGCGCGTTCTAGGCGTTGCCGCCATCATGCGGGACGTCACGCGACAGTCCGAGGAGGTCGCGGCGCTACGCAAGGAACTGGCCGCTCGCCGGACGGTGCGGCCGTAGGTGAGCAACGGAACCGGCGCCCGCGCGCAGACTATCTGTCCCTGTGCGGGTCGGCATCCCGATCGTGCCCTGTCCGGCCGCTGTAGAACACGAGGCTCATCAGACCGAAGCCCAGCGCCAGCGTCACCGTAATCCCGAAGATCATGGCGATGTAGCCAGAGGAGGACATCGCCCCGCCTCCCATGTCGTCGTCGGCGGAATTCCATCCAACGATCGAAAAGCCGATAGCGAGCAAAAGAATCGCCACCAAGGCTACGAGAGTGCAAAGGGTGCCGACGCCAACTTTCCCGTCCATCTTACGTCCTCTCTCTTGCGAATGACACTCGCGCCCGGCAGGCAGTATCGCCGCTAGACGCCCATGGTCGCGCTGTTCGGCACGACTTCCAGATGATCTTCGACTTCCCTGACACCGGGAGCGTTCTCCGCCGCCACGCGATAGGCGTCGCGCAGCCCGTCGCTGGAGATGAAGCCTCGCAGCTGAACCACGCCGGCGGCGACAACGATGTCCTTCGGCCAGGCCGACGACCAGGTATGCCGCTCGAGTTCGAGGGCCACGGCCCGGCGCGTTTCCTCGTCCGAGGTCGCGTGATGGCTTTCGTCCGGATTGGAAAGAAGGGCCCGCAGCAGGCTCTTTCTGGTGATCATGCCGACGATGGCCCGGTGCTTGAGAATGGGGATCTGCCGCACGGAGTGCCTCTGCATCAACGTCGCCAGTGCTCCCAGCGTCGACTCGGGGCTGGCGTAGACGACCGTCCTGGTCATCAGGTCGGCAACGTGATGGGAATGCGACCGCACGTACTCGTGCGCCAACGTCACATCGTCCGAGAAGAACCTGCTCAGCCAGGATCGATGCTGCCGCGTACCGATCTCCTCGCGGTACATCAGGTCGGCTTCGCTCAGCATGCCCACCATGTTGGTCCATTCGTCCACGACGGGAATCGCACCGAGCGCACAGGAGACCAGCAGCTTGGCCGCGTCGAGCACCGAGGCGTTCAGAGGCAGCGTCGGGACAGGTGACGTCATGATTTCCTTGGCGCGCATGGACTTTCTCCTCGATGCTCACGACCCCTCGATTGGGGTCGGGGCAAATGGTGCGCCCGGGCCGGAAATGCCGCTTTACTCCGCGATATTGCTTCCACGCAAGGTGCTGGAGCGGAGCCGTCGACCGGCCTCCCCTTGCTCCGGATCAATGACTGCCGTCAGAGGCCGGCCACTCGACAGCTTCTATCGTGTCCTCCCGATGCGTCGTTACGGGTCGATCCGTTTCCCGTCACAGGAGGGGAAAGAAAATGTCCACGATCGTTGCCTGCGTCTCGATACTCGTCGTCGTCCTGCTCATCATGCTGAGCTTGGGATTCAAGGTCTTGCGCGAGTACGAGAGAGCCGTCGTCTTTACACTCGGCCGATATACCGGCACCCGGGGGCCCGGCGTCGTCCTGCTCATCCCTTTCGTGCAGCAGATGGTCCGGGTGGATCTTCGGGTCGTCGTTGACGAAGTGCCGAGCCAGGACGTGATTTCGAAGGACAACGTGTCGGTGAAAGTCAGTGCAGTGATCTATTACCGCGTCATGGATGCGGAGCGCGCGATCATCAACGTCGAAACCTACAAGGAGGCCACCAGCCAGCTGGCCCAGACCACCTTGCGTTCGGTGTTGGGCAAGCACGACCTGGACGAGATGCTGGCGGAGCGCGACAAGCTCAACGTCGACATTCAGGCGGTGCTGGATACGCAAACCGACGCGTGGGGCATCAAGGTCTCGAACGCGGAAATCAAGCGCATCGACCTCGACGAGAGCATGATAAGGGCCATCGCCCGTCAGGCGGAAGCCGAGCGTAGCAGGCGCGCCAAGGTCATCAATGCCGACGGCGAGCAGCAGGCGGCGCAGAAACTTCTGGAGGCGGCCAATATCCTCGCCCCGTCACCGCAAGCCATGCAGCTTCGGTATCTGGCGACCCTGTTCGACATCGCCGGGGAACGCACTTCGACGATCGTGTTTCCGTTTCCGATAGACCTGATGAAGGGATGGACAGCCAGGGACTAGGGGCCGTCCCGCCGCCGGGCGTTGATCGGCATGTTCTCGAGGTAAGCCGGCCGGAACTCCCCGAGGATCTGCAGGGAGGCCATGTCGAGGACCCGGATCTCGTGCCCACTTACGGCGATCAGTCCTTCGCCCTTCAGCTTCGCGAACATGCGATTGACGTGGGGCGCACTCAATCCCACCATATCGCCGATGCTCTCCTGGGACAGAGGCATTTCGTAGGAGGTTTCGGCCGCACATCCGACCGCGCGCAGGCGGGTAAGCATTTCGAGGATGAAGTGTGCGAGTCTCTCGAGCGGTTCGCGCCGACCGGTATCGATCACATGTTCTGCGTAAATTGCCGCTTCGCGTGCCGCGTACCATACCATCGCCGTCGCAATGTTCGCCCGCTGCAGACACAAGGCGGCAAAGTCATCGAGCGGTACGTAACTGAGGCCCATTTCGTCGATAGCCGTGACCGAGAACACCGCATGTTCGTAGAAGCAGGCCGGAAAGCCGATGATATCTCCCGGTAAAATAACATTCACGATCTGGCGCTTGCCGTTGTGCAAAAGCTTGTAACGAATGGCGAACCCATTCTCCACAATATGCAGTGCCTTGTACTCGTAGCCTTCAACGATGAGATCCTTCGCCTTTTTTGCCACCACCTTGCGCTCGAGCAGACGGGTCAATGCCGCCAGATCCTCGTTACTGAACTGGATGAAGTGGCTGAGCTTGATGGCGAAGGGATGCATCTTCGGAAGAGTCTTGGCATTCGCTCGCGGCGCTGGCATGACAATATTCCCCCTGGGGCACTGACAATCTATACGGAAATATTCGATCGCCAAGGCAATCCGGTACGGACCCTGGCATCTACGCGTCGATCACCGCAAGAGCGGTGCGGCCACGGAAGCGCTCGTTGTCTCTTCGCTCAGCCGGTTAGACGACATTCAATGCCATCGTTCCTTCAGGGCGGCCTGCCCATTCGGCGTGGAAATCGAGTCGATGCCTTTCTCGAGGAAGCGGCGCGCTGGTAGAATGCTATGGAATGTTTGGGCGCACGAATGCCCAATCGATAACGAGGTACGCTGAGGATGGATCCTGCCAAGTACTTGGCCACAGAAAGGTTACGCAACGGGGCATCGGTCCAAATCCGGGCGCTGCGTCCTGACGACCGCGCGGAGATGCTTGCCGCCATCGGCCGGTTCAGCAAGGAGGCGCTATATCGCCGCTTCTTCGTACCCAAGAGGTATTTCAGCGAGCGCGAGGTCGACTTCTTTCTCAACGTCGACTTTACGAATCACGTCGCTCTCGCGGCTCAATTTCCGGAAACCGGAGGTCAAACGATTGTTGGCGGCGCAAGATACGTTGTTTCGCAACCCGGTCGGGCCGAAGTTGCGTTTTGCATCAAGGGCTTGGTATCGCCACGCATTTGATCACACACCTGATCGCGATTGGCCGGGCAGCCAATCTCGAGGAGTTCGTGGCGGAAGTGTTGCCCGAGAACATGCCGATGCTCAAGGTATTCCAACGCTGCGGCCTTGCAATGACGACCCGACGTGAAAGGGGCACCATGCACGTGACGCTTGGCTTCTCTCGCGGCACCGAGGGTTGATGCTGGAGAAGGGCGCGCCTGTCCGATCGCAGCATTTCGACAGGCCGGCTCGCGAAACCGTCACTTTGCCTCGAGCCACACCGCTACCAGGTCGTAGGCGACCGCAAGGACGACGGGCCCAACGAACAGTCCGACCAGGCCGCCGGCAAGGGTGCCGCAGATGACGCCGGCAACGATGATGACCATAGGCGTCTGCAGCCCGCGCGCCATCACGACCGGCCGCAGCACGTTGTCCAGGAGCAGCAACGGCATCGTATAGACTGTGTAAAGTGCCGCTGTGCCGGCCGGCATGGTGCTCCACACCCAGATGATGACCGGGATCATGACCGGGTTGGGGCCGACCTGCACGATCGCCAGCACGAGGGCAACGAAGGTGATGGGACCGGCGAGGGGCACCCCCGCCACCAACATGCCGACCCCGAGCAACGCGGCCTGCAGCAGCGCGATGCCGATCACGCCTTGCGAGACGTTGCGGATGGTCGATCCGGCTATGGCGAGGAAATGCGCCCCCCTCGGTCCGGCGACTCGCTCGGCGAGCCTGCGGACGGCTTTCGTCAGGCGTTCCGAATAGGCGAGCATCACGCCGGCCACGACGATCGCGCCGGCAAACTGGAGCAACTCGAGCGCCACTCCTGCGGCGATGCCCGCCAGCCAACGCCCGGCAGACGCGATCTGCCCGACATGGGCGGATGCCAGCGCGCGCAGGTTGTTGGAGGCGTCGAGCCAGAAGTCATAGAGGCGCTGGCCGGCCAGCGGCCAGCCGCGGATCGATTCCGGCGGCGGTGGCAGCAGGGCTTCGCCACCCAACATCCGGTGGGCATACTGGTCGAGCGTCTCCACCGCCGACACCCCCAGCACCGCCGCAGGCCCCAGCAGCAGGGCCAGCAGCAGGATCGACAGGATCGCCGCGGCCAGCCCGTTGGGCAGGCGCGCGCGCTGGCGCAGGATGGAGAAGAGGGGAAACGCCGCAACTGCCAAGATCACCGACCACAGCAGCAGCCCGGCGATGGGGCGAAGCAGCAGCAAGCTGCCGTACAACACGCCCGCCAGCAGGGCGAGACGAATCGACAGATCGATCGCGAAGCGCGATGTTTCCGTCCGGGCGTTTTCGGTGTCCATTGTCGTCATCCCCTACGGCGCTCGTGCGCATGGGCCGCGCGCCGCTCGTTTGCGCCGATTCGATGATATACTCGATGGTCGGTTCGATCGACCACATTGCGGCGCTGCATGGGTTTGGCGGCATTGCCGAAGCGGATGGGGGAAGTCACATGTCGAAGAAAAGCAAATCCAAGAAGAACAAATCCAAGAGAGACCGAACCGTCGAGCCCAGAGGGTCGGTGTTGCGCGACGTCAAGGAAGCCGCCGCAGTTCAGCAATATTGGCACCTGGCCGAACGACCAAAGGCGCGCAGGCCTCCTGCCGACTACAAATACGTCGAAGAACTCGCTCACCTGCAACTGGAACTCATCAAATTGCAGGAGTCGGTGCGGCTGAACGGTCTCAAGGTCGTCGTGTTGTTCGAAGGCAGAGATGCCGCAGGCAAGGGAGGCGTCATCAAGCGCATTACCGAGTCTCTAAATCCTCGTATTTGCCGGATCGTGGCGCTCGGCACGCCCACGGAGCGCGAGCGCGGCCAGTGGTATTTCCAACGATATGTCTCGCAGCTGCCTTCTCGGGGCGAGATCGCCCTGTTCGACCGCAGTTGGTACAACCGCGCCGGCGTCGAGCGGGTCATGGGCTTCTGCACCGACGACGAATACCGGGATTTTCTGCGTTCCTGCCCGCAGTTCGAGGAAATGCTGGTGCGCTCGGGCACTCACCTCGTCAAGTATTGGTTCTCGGTCAATGACGAGGAGCAGGAGCGGCGATTCCAGGAGCGTATCCACAACCCGATCAAGCGCTGGAAGCTGAGCCCGATGGACCTGGAGTCACGCAAGCGCTGGGTCGACTATTCCAGGGCCAAGGACGTGATGTTCGAGCATACAGACCTCAAGCATACGCCCTGGTTTGTCGTGAATGCGGACAACAAGAAGCGGGCACGGCTCAATTGCATCCGGCACTTGCTGGATCAAATACCCTATCAGGACATGAAGCCCGTCGAGATCGAAGTTCCGCCACGTCAATCCGACACCGGCTACGAACGTCCCAAGATGTCCGACCAGAGATTTGTTCCTGACGTCTACTGAAGTGGAAGACTTCGGCCGCCCGGTAGATTTGATGCGTCAGGTACGAGGGCGGTGCCAACGTCAACGGAATCCATTCTAGCGGCGGCTCCCCGGCTCGCCGACAAATGTCGCGCGGTCAGGCCGGCTATTTCTTGGCGCCGGCGGGAGCCGAGAGCTTGACGATATCGCCCCAGCGGCTGACTTCGGCGGCGAGATAGGCGCTCAGTTCGCCGGGGCCGCCCCTCTTTTCCTCGACACCCTGGGCGAACAGGGTTTCCTTGATCTTCGGATTCTGCAGCGCCTTGTCGATGGCGCCGTAGAGCTTGTCGACGATCGGCTTGGGCGTACCTTTCGCCGCCACCAGGAAGTAGGCGACTTCGACGTTGAGATCGGGGTAGCCCGCTTCCTTGAACGTCGGGATGTCGGGCAGCACGCTCGCCCGTGCCTCGCCGGTGACGGCGATCATGCGGGCCTGCCTGGCGCTGTGGACCGGCAGGCCCGACGTGACGGGGGTGAACCAGATCTGGATGCGGTTGGCCAGCAGGTCGACCAGCGCGTCGGGCGTGCTCTTGTATGGTACCATCACGGTGTTGATCTTGGCCGCGCGATTCAACATCTCGCCCAGGAACTGCGGCACGCCGCCGACATAACCCGCATAGTTGAGCTGGCCGGGCTGCTTGCGGGCGAGTTCGACGAGGTCGGCCACGGTCTTCACCGGCAACTCATTCGGCACGAACATCGAATAGAGCCCCTTGCCGCTGAAGGCCACGGGCGCGAAGTCCTTCGTGAGGTCGGTGGTGGCGTTGCCGGTGACCTGATTGAGGATGCCGCTCATGGAGGCGATCAGCAGCGTGTAGCCGTCGGGTCGCGATTTCGCCACGAGGTCGGTCGCGATGTTGCCCGTTGCGCCGGCGCGATTGTCGATGATGACGCTTTGGCCCAGTGTGCCCAGCATGTCCTGTCCAAGCTGGCGGGCGATGACGTCGTTGGTCGTGCCGGGACCGAACGGCACGACGATCGTGATCGGCTTGTTCGGAAACTCCTGCGCGCGGGCCGGAATCGCCACGTTTGCAAGGCCCGCCACCGCCGATGCGACGGCCGCGCGCCGGGATAATTTCGCAACCTTCAAGAACGTTCCCCCATTTTCTTTCATTCGACACGCCCGCAGGAGTTAAGGTTGTCGCACCGTGGCTCGTCAACACCATGGGGATGGGGTTTTTCATGCAAGTGAGTGGAGCAGGTGCTGCGAAGACCGCGGAGATTGCCGCACGCGTGGAAGCATTCGTTCGCGACGTCGTCGTGCCCTACGAAAAGGATCCTCGGTGCGGCAGCCACGGCCCCACCGATGCATTGGTCGCCGAACTGCGTGAGAAGGCGCGCGCTGCCGGCGTGCTGACGCCGCATATCCTGCCGGATGGCAGCCATCTCACCCAGCGCGAGACTGCGACTGTCCTTAAAGCCTCTGGACTGTCGCCGCTCGGGCCTGTGGCGGTGAACACGATGGCGCCCGACGAGGGCAACATGTACCTGCTGGGCAAGGTCGGCAGTCCGGAGATGAAGGAGCGCTTCCTGAAGCCCCTGATCGAGGGGCGCGCGCGGTCAGCCTTCCTGATGACCGAGCCGGCGGGCGAGGGCGGCGCCGGTTCCGATCCCTCGATGATGCAGACGACGGCCGTGCAGGACGGCAACCATTGGGTGATCAATGGCCGCAAGGCCTTCATCACCGGGGCGCAAGGCGCGAAGGTCGGCATCGTCATGGCGAAATCCGCCGCTGGGGCCTGCATGTTCCTGGTCGACCTTCCCGATCCGGCGATCCGGATCGACCGGGTGCTGCAGACCATCGACAGCTCCATGCCGGGCGGCCACGCCGTCCTGACGATCGATAATTTGCGCGTGCCCGCCGACCAGATGCTTGGGCAAAGCGGTGATGGCTTCAACTATGCGCAGGTGCGCCTCAGTCCGGCCCGCCTGTCGCATTGCATGCGTTGGTTCGGCGCGGCGAAGAGAGCGAACGAAATCGCTACGGCCTATGCCGTGAAGCGCCATGCGTTCGGCAAACCCCTGATCGATCATGAAGGTGTGGGTTTCATGCTGGCCGATAATCTGATCGATCTCAAGCAGGCGGAGCTGATGATCGATTGGTGCGCCGACGTTCTGGATACGGGCGTGCTCGGCACGGTGGAGAGTTCGATGACCAAGGTGGCCGTGTCGGAGGCGTTGTTTCGGACGGCCGATCGTTGCGTTCAGGTGATGGGCGGCACCGGAGTCTCCGGAGATACGATCGTCGAGCAGGTCTTCCGCGAGATCAGGGCCTTTCGTATCTACGACGGGCCGACCGAAGTCCACAAATGGTCGCTTGCGAAAAAGATCAAGCGCGACGCCGCGAAGGCGATATCCTCGTTACCGTAGGGCCGGGGTCCGTTCTCATCGCGCTCAGCCGCCGCGTGCGCCGCGAACCAGGCGGCCGGGCAAGGCGCCGGTCGCTTCGCCGTGCCGGTAGACGACCGCGCCCGACACGATGGTCGCGTCGAAGCCATCCGTCCGTTGCACCAGGCGCCGGCCGCCCGCCGGCAGATCGTAGACGACCTCGGGCCGGCGCAGCCGCATGTTGTCATAGTCGATGACGTTGATGTCGGCCTTCAGGCCGGGCTTCAGCAGGCCGCGATCCCCGAGGCCGATCTCGGTGGCGTTATCGGCGGTCAGCCGCTTGATGGCCCACGACACCGGGAACAGCGTGCCGCGCGCGCGATCGCGGGTCCAATGGGTCAGCGTGTAGCTGGTGGCCGTCGCGTCGCACATGATGCCGACATGGGCGCCGCCGTCGCCCAAGCCGATCAGCGTGTTGGGGGCGGCGATCATCTCGCGCACCACGTCGAGATTGCCGTCGGCGAAGTTGGTGACCGGCAGATAGACGATCTGCTTGCCGTCGCGCTCGAGCAGCAGGTCGTAGGCGACCTCGGCGGGCAGGCGGCCCTGCCGCGCCGCGATCGCGGCGATGCTGCACTCGGCCGTCGGTTCGTAGTCAGGCGGATCGTCGAGCGGGTACATGCGATCCCAGCGATCGACCATGCGCCCGCGCCCGTCGCCCGCGAACGATTCGGCGAGCAGCCGGGCGCGAAACTCGGGCCGGCGCCACTGGGCGAGGCGTTCGGCGAACGGCAGGCGGGCGACGCGGTCGGCGCTCGGCCGGCCCGTGAACGGTGTCTCGCGCAGCTCGAGCCCCAGCAGCACGCAGGTCGGGCGCGAGCGGACCTGGGCGGTGATGCGTAGCCCTTCCCGGTTGGCCTCGTCGATCTCCGCCATCGTCGCGCGCCAGCCGTCGGGCCGGGCGTTGGACTGCGTCAGCGTGATCGTGACCGGGCGGCCGGACTCCTTCGCCAGCCGGCGGAACAGGCCGATCTCGCCTTCCTGGAAGTCCGACACGATCTGCAGCCAGCCGGCGCCGGCCTGGCGCAGAGCGTGGGCGATCGCGGTGAGCTCGGCCTCCTCGGCGCGCAGGGTCGGGATGTGCTTGCCGTCGGCCGAACGGTGATTGAGCGTGCGCGAGGTCGAGAAGCCCAGCGCTCCGGCGCGCAGGCCCTCGATGGTGAGCTCCGCCATCCGCCGGCGATCCTGTTCAGTGGCAGGTTCGCGGTCGGCGCCGCGCTGGCCCATCACATAGACGCGGAGCGCCGCGTGCGGCACCTGGGTCGCGACGTCGGCATCGTAGGAGCGGGCGGCGATCGCATCGAGGAAGTCCGGAAAGCTGTGCCAGTTCCACGGCAGGCCCTCCGACAGCACGACTTCGGGAATGTCCTCCACGCCTTCCATCAGGTTGATCAGCATGGCATGCTGGTCTTCGTGGCAGGGCGCGAAGCCGACGCCGCAATTGCCGAGCACGACGGTCGTGGCGCCGTTCCACGACGACGGCGACAGCCGGTCGCTCCAGGTCACCTGCGCGTCGTAGTGGGTGTGCACGTCGACGAAGCCCGGCGTGACGAGCTTGCCGCGGGCGTCGATCTCGTCTTCGCCCTTGGCGATGCCGCCGCCGATCGCCGCGATCCTGCCGTCGGCGATGGAAAGGTCGGCCTCATAGGGATCGCCGCCCGATCCGTCGACGACGGTGCCGTTGCGAATCACCAGGCTGGGAGGGGACATGCAGGTACTCCAGGACGCGCCGGCACAGATTGGCGCGGATCGGCGCAGCGGTCGAGAGCCATGGTGGGAAACCCGGGCCAGGACGTCATGATCCCGGCAGGAAGACCTGCGCGACGCGGAATGCCTTCGATGTGACGAGCCATCGGCCGTCGATTCGCTGAAATACAAGAATGAAATACAAAAGTGTCGAAGAATCCGGAGCCGTTTGAAATTGCGATGTCATCGGACCCAGATTGGGATGGCGTTGAAACATCCCTCGGCGTAGAAAGCGCCGCTTGCCGGGAACATCAGGCTTTGGGAGCGCGTTGTCATTTTATGGTGCGTCCGGCAATCCGCATTTTCGTGCTGCCTGGAACAATCGTTCTGATCGACGTTCTGATCCTGGTGCCGCTCCTGCTGTCGGTGTTCACGATCATCGTGGACCTGCTTCAGGGCAAGCTCGACGAACCCATGGAGATCGTGGAAGGCGTCGGTGTCGTCCTCATCGGCTGGGGCGTGGCGATGGAGGAGCGTCCGTCCCTGCGGGAGATTTTCAACCTGCGGGGTGGCGCAAAAGAGACCATCGAGGCGGGGATCGACGTCCTGTGCCACTCGAGCGGTGTCGGGCTGTTGATCTTCGGCCTGTTCGCCGAGATCGCCGTCACCGCGGTGCGCCTGCCAAACCACATTATTCCGACGGAAGGCTTCGACCCCGTCGTTCTGTACGTCAGCACATTCCTGGTCGCAATCGGCGCCTACATCCTGGCCAATCATATCGTGCGCATGTTGATGGCGATCTTCTGGGGCCGCATCCCGGAATCGCACCACCACCACCCCTGATTTCTCCAATCGGTGTCGTTCTGAGGACCTTCGATGATTGTCGCGCTCTACAAACTTCCCGACTGGGCAATAATCGCGATGTCCGCCGCCATACTCGGGCTGATCATGGCGTTCGTTCCCAAGCTCGTTCAGCGCATGCCGTTCATGCGGCCGTCACCGGAGAAAACCGATTTCGTGCTGCGTATCCAGAGCACCCTCTTCACGATGGGGAGTCTGGTCATCGCTTTCACTCTGGTGGAAGCGCAATCCAACTACCGCAAGGTCGACGCGCTGGTCTCGGCGGAAGCGTCCCAGATCGATCAACTCGATCGCCTGTTGACGCGCATGAACAGTCCCGTAGCCGATGCCGCGAGGAAGCCGCTCCACGATTACGCCCAGTCGATCGTCAATGATGAATGGCCTGAAATGGCCAAGGGCCTGACGAGCGACAAGACGCGGGAGGCATTCGGTCCGGTTTCCCGGGGCGTCTTCGTGATCGATCCGCTCAGCAATCGGCAAAGCCTGATCTACGCCGAGATGTTGAAGTCGGTCGACGCCGTGGCGCAGTCGAGGGACGCCCGTATCAACTCGCTTTATCTCTACCTGCCGTCCGCCTATTGGCAGGTCGTGCTGTTCGCCTTGACGATTGTGGTCTTCGTCTCGAGTGCCGTGGAGCAGACGACGTTTCGCAGGGTCGTGCTGGCCGCGCAGACCTCGGTCATCGGTGCGTTCTTCGGCTTCGTGTTCGTCATGGACTCGCCCTATAGCGGCGACGGTGCCATCACCCCCTACGAGCTCGTGCGTGTGATCGCCAACATGGATCACCGGATGTGAGGGTGGCCGGCCCTCGTCGGAATGCAGGCCGCGCGCGCACGAGATCGCGCGCCGCAGCGAGGCCGGCGAGGCCCGCCCCGACGACGCAGAAGTCGGTGTCGAAATCGCTCATCGGGCGCTCCTCAGCCAGCGGGTTTTTCGCGCAACGCGAGGGCCACGAAGCCGGCGACGGCGAAGGCGAAGGGCATCATGGCGAACAGGCCCATGATCGCCCCGGTCTCGAACAGGTTGGCGGTGTGCCAGGTCTTGCCGACGGCAACGACGGTCGCCTCATCGTGGCTGCCGATGAAGCCGGCGACGAGGTCGATCGTTATCACGGCATAGAAGGCGGGGATCTGGTACCAGTGCACGTGCGGCGGCGGCATGGGCACCGGCTCCGCGCGGCGCGCGTCGTAGACGGCGAAGGCCTGCAGGAAGAGGTACACCGTCAGGTACCAGCCGAGATAGTTGGTCGGCGGCGCGCCGATGTAACCGCCGCCTTTCTCCCAGATTCAGATCTTGGCCAGCGTCGACGAGCCGGGATCGACACACAGGTCCCAGGCGATCATGACGAACGTGGCCACCAGCGGCACGCCGATCACCGCCCGGAGGTCGCGGCGGCCGTCGGTGCCGAGGATGGTATTGGCCAGCATCCAGCTCACGTACCCGGCGCCGAAATAGCCCGGGCCGATCAGCAGCGGCACGAGGAAGAGCCTGGGCCCGATGACGTCGGTGTAGTGGTAGTGGCCGAACGGGAAGCCGGTCAGGACGCCAAGATTCTCCACGATGTTGCTGATGCCGAGGCACAGCACGAGGAACACCAGGATGCCGCCCCAGCCGCGGCGCCGTGGAGCAGCGCGAAGACCATCGGTAGCACGATGGCGATCGGGGTGGTGAGCGGCCACGCCAGCGCGCGCGGGAAGGCGTCCCTGAGCACGGGATCAATCGCGTAGAGGGCGATCAGCCCCCACAGCACGAGGCTATGCCACGTCTGACCGGCCAGCGCCCGAGCCATGCCGCTCCCCCCGGTCTCGCGGCCGCGCTCCCCCGAGCGCGGCTTTCTGCGGACGCTACTCCGCCGCCAGGTCCATCGCCGCCAGCACCTTCGGCGGCGACATCGGCAGGCTGTAGAAACGCCGGCCGAGCGCGTTGTAGATCGCGTTCGAGACGGCCCCGAGTGGCGGCACCAGGGGCACCTCGCCGACGCCGCGCACGCCCTGCGGGTGCTTGGTGTTGGGCACCTCGATGATCACCGAGTCGAGCATCGGCAGGTCCGAGCACACCGGCATGCGGTAGTCGAGGAAGCTCGGGTTATCGAGCTTGCCGTTCTTGTCGAAGATGTACTCCTCGCTCAGCGCCCAGCCGATGCCCTGGGCGGCGCCGCCCTGCATCTGGCCCTCGACGTAGCTCGGGTGGATGGCGCGGCCGACGTCCTGGAAGGACGTGTAGCGCAGCACCCGCACGATGCCGAGGTCGGGGTCGACCTCGACGTCGCAAAGGTGCGTGGCGAAGCCGCCTTCGGCGCCTGTGGTGTTGAGCTGCTTGCCGGCGCCGATCGGGCCGCCGGTGGCGCTGGCCTGGGCCGCGATCTGGCCGAGGCTGAGCGGCTCGAACTTGCCGGCGTTGTCGCCGGCGGGACGGGCCTCGCCGTTCTCCCAGACGACGGCGTCGGGATCGATCTTCCAGATCTTGGCGGCGCGCTCGCGCAGGGTGGCGATGACCTGCTCGGTCGACTGCGTGACCACCATCGCCGAGGCGTAGGTGACGCGGCTGCCGCCGGTCAGGTTGCTGAAGCCGATGGTGCTGGTGTCGCCGATCAGCACCGAGACCTTGCGGTAGTCGATGCCCAGCACCTCGGCCGTGATGTTGGCCGTGGAAGCGCGGCTGCCGCCGATGTCGGGATGGCCGGTGATCACCACCACGGTGCCGTCCTCGTTGACGTTGACCTGCGCGCTCGACTCGCCGCCGGCGTTGAACCAGAAGCCCGAGGCGACGCCGCGGCCGTAGAGCTTGCCGTTCCGGGCCTTGGGCAGCGCCGTGGTGTAGTGCGCGTGCGCCTTGGCCTGCTCGATGGTTTCGACGAAGCCGATGCGCGGGAACACCGGGCCGTGTGCGGCCTTGGTGCCCATCCTGGCAGCGTTCTTCAGACGAAACTCCAGCGGGTCCATCTTCAGCGCCTCGGCCAGCTCGTCCATCACGCATTCGGTGCCATAGGCGCCGATCGGCGCGCCCGGCGCGCGGTAGGCCGCGACCTTCGAGCGGTTGGAGACCACGTCGAAGCCCTCGGAGTAGACGTTCGGGATGTTGTAGGGCGCGAAGGCGCAGCCGGCGGCGCCGCGGATCGGTGAACCTGGAAAGGCGCCGGCCTGCAGGCAGAAGGTGCCGCGGGCGGCGACAAGCATGCCGTCCTTGGTCGCGCCCATCTTGATCGTGCTGTACGAGCCCGAGGTCGGGCCCGAGGCGTGGAACACCTCGGTGCGCGTCATGATCATCTTGACCGGGCGGCCGGTCTTCTTGGCCAGCACCAGCGCCAGCGGCTCGAGGTAGACGATGGTCTTGCCGCCGAAGCCGCCGCCGATCTCGGCGGGAATGGCGCGGATGTCGTTCTGCGGGATACCCGACATGTAGGCGCACATCGCGCGGACCATGAACTGGCCCTGACTCGAGCTCCAGACCGTGGCCTTGCCGTCGGAGACGCTGACCAGGCAGGCGTGCGGCTCGATATAGCCCTGGTGCACCGGCTTGGTGCGGAAGCTGCGCTCGATGACCACATCGGCCTTGGCGAAGCCCGTGTCGATGTCACCCAGCTTGTGCTCGAGCCGGCCGGCGATGTTGGACGGCTTGCCCTCGAACTTGACGAAGTCGTGCAGCACCGGCGCGTTGGGCTTCATGGCCTCCTCGACGTCGATCACGAACGGCAGCACCTCGTACTCGACCTCGATCAGCTTGCACGCCTCGGCGGCGATCTTCTCGGTGGTCGCGGCGACGGCGGCCAGCGGATGGCCGGCGAACAGCACCTTCTCGCGCGCCATGACGTTGCGGCACATCCAGCGCATGTCCTGGATGCCGAGCATCACCGATTTATCGAGCGGGAAGTCGACGATATCCTTGGCCGTGATGACCGCCTTTACGCCGGGATAGGCTTCCGCCTTCCTGGTGTTGATCGACTTGATGCGCGCGTGCGGATGGGGGCTGCGCAGGACCTTGCCCCAGATCATGCCGGGCATGGTGGTGTCGGCGGCGAAGGCCGCGCGTCCGGTCACCTTGTCGGCGCCGTCGGGGCGGATGGTGCGTTGGCCGATCCACTTGTTGTCGTTGGCCGAGGTGCTTTCCTTGGTGCTCATCGTGCGGCTCCCCTCATGTCGGCGGCCGTTTCCATGACGGCGCGGATGATCTTGTCGTAGCCGGTGCAGCGGCAAAGGTTGCCGGCCAGCCAGAAGCGGACGTCGTGCTCGCTCGGATTCGGGTTGCGCTCGAGCAGCGACTTGGCCGCCATCAGCACGCCCGGCGTGCAGATGCCGCACTGGAGCGCGGCCTGCTCGAGGAACTTCTGCTGCAGCGGGTGCAGTTTCTCGCCGTCGGCCATGCCCTCGATGGTGCCGATCTTCTGGCCCTCGGCCTCGGCCGCCAGCATCAGGCAGGAGCAGACGATGCGTCCGTTCACGGTGATGGTGCACGCGCCGCAGTCGCCGGTGCCGCAGCCTTCCTTGCTGCCGGTGAGGCCGAGCGGCCCGCGCAGCACGTCGAGCATGCTCTGGTCGGCCTCGCAGAGGAATTCCTGCGGCTCGCCGTTGATGGTCGTGGAAACGTGAAGCTTTGCCATGGTGCTAGTTTCTCCCGGCGCGTTCGGCTGCGATGGTTGCCGTGCGCTTCAGCAGCACGCCGGCGATCTTGGTGCGGTAGACGATGGTGCCGCGCTTGTCGTCGATCGGACGGCAGGCGGCGCTGCAGGCGGCGGCGGCCTTGGCCAGCGCCGCGTCGTCGAGCTTCGAGCCGATGAGAGCCTTGGCGGCGTCCTCGACCAGCAGCACCGTCGGCGCGACGGCGCCGAGGCCGACACGCGCGGCGGTGCAGGTGCCCTTGTCGAAGGTGAGGCTGACGCCGCAGCCGACGACGGCGATGTCCATCTCGGTGCGCGGGATCATGCGCAGGTAGGCGTCGCTCGAGCTCTTGGGACGGGCCGGCAGGGTGAAGCAGACGACGATCTCGCCCGCGGTGAGGTTGAGGCGGCCGGGGCCGGCCGGCACCTTCTCGACGGCCAGTTCGCGCCGGCCCTTGGGGCCTTGGATGGTGACGATGGCGCCGGCCGCGACCATGGCCGGCACGCTGTCGCCGGCCGGCGAGCCGTTGCACAGATTGCCGCCCGCCGTCGCGCGGCCCTGAATCTGCGTCGAGCCGATCAGGTTCGCGGCCTCGACGACGCCCGGCCATGCCTTCTTGAGCTTGGCATGCTCGCGCAGGGCGGCGCCCGACACCGCCGCGCCGATGCGGAAGCCGCCGCCGGCGATCTCCTCGATCGTGGTCATCTCGGCGATCTTCTTGATGTCGACGATCAGGCCCGGCCGCACCGTGCCGGCGCGCATCTGCACCAGCAGGTCGGTGCCGCCGGCCAGGATCTTCGCCGCCCCCGCGGCGGCGGCAAAAGCGCCGACGGCCTCCTCGAGCGTTCGCGGTGCTACGTACTGGACATCCGTCATGATTGCTTCCCCGATGCTTTGTGCTGGCGTGGCCGATTGCCACGAATTCGTTGGGGACAAGCGTAGGCACGCGCTTGGCCGACAGCAAGCCCGTTTGAGGTATTCGGCGAAACGCCAAGCCCCTGAAATTGCTTGAGGAAAACGCACATGCGGCGTCGTTGCTCCGGGACGGAACAGCGGGGCGCATCGCCCAGCAAAACAGCTATGCGTTGGAGCGGTTACCTAGTCTCCGTTTCAGTTCTATGGTTTTTCGATGACACGTCGCAGCGTCGCCTCAGCCGGATAGATCTTGGACCACACGGTCTCCCCGCCCTTGTCGAAAGCCGAGCAGTCTCCGTTGCTGCCGCCGCAAATCGCCAACCCGGCCCTCGGCCGCGCGCCGCGCCAGGGCCAGTCGCGGCGCGGGCTGCGGGCGTTCCTCCTGCGGCCGCGCATTCTGGCCGCCCTCGTCGTGGCGCTGCTGGCGCTGGCCTACGGCGGCCGCGAGATCTACCTGCGCTTCACCCACGTCTACGAATACGACGCGCGCGTGACCGCCGACATCGTGACCGTCTCCAGCCGCGTCGACGGCTGGGTGGTCGAGCTGTCGGCGCTCGAGGGCAAGCGCGTGGCGGCCAACGACGTCATCGTACGCGTCGACGACCGCGTGGCCAAGCTGCGCGGCGATGCGCTGGCGACGCAAATGCAGGGCGTCCAGGCCGAGCGCCAGCGGCTGATGGCCGAACGCCGCATGGTCAAGGACCAGACCGAGGCCGTGGTGCGCACGCGCACCTCGGCCGTCACGGTGAAGGAGAAGGCGCTGGCGGCGCTGCGCTCCGACCTCGACCTCGCGCGCCTCGAGCTCGAGCGCAACAAGTCGCTGTTTGACCGCCACGTCGCCAACGAGCGTGCACTCCAGGTGGCGCAGGCCGGCGCCACCAAGCTCGAGAGCCAGCTTCAGCAGTCGCAGGCGGAATACGAGCAGGCGCAGGGGAGCCTGCGCGAGGGGGTCGCCGACCGCGAGCGGCTGGGCGTGATCGATGCCCAGGTCGACGCGCTGGCGTTCCAGGCGACCAACCTGCAGGCGCAGCTTTCCCAGCAGATCGTCGACGTCGAGGACCGCACGATCCGCAGCCCCGTGGCGGCGGTGATCGACCGGACCTTCGTGCAGCCCGGCGAGTACGTCCAGGCCGGCCAGCGCATCCTGATGCTGCACAATGCGGGCGACGTCTGGATCGAGGCCAACATAAAGGAAACCCAGGTGGGCCAGCTCCGCCTCGGCCAGAAGGTGCTGGTCTCGGTCGACGCCTATCCCAACGAGCGCTTCACCGGCCGCGTCTCGCTGATCGGCAGCTCGACGACGGCGCGCTTTGCCCTGCTGCCGACACCCAACCCCTCCGGCAACTTCACCAAGATCACGCAGCGCGTGCCGGTGCGGGTCAAGCTCGACGACATGCCCAAGCCGCTGTCGCCCGGCATGATGGTCGAAGTCGAGATTGACGTCCGCTAGCGCCCCCCTCGGCGCGCCGCCGGTCCAGACGGCGCAGTTCCTGACCGAGCGCTACGGTCCGTCCTATCGCTGGCTGGTCACCATCTCGGGCATGGTCGGCGTCGTGTCGATGGTGCTGGCCATGACCACGGTCAACGTAGCGGTGCCCGACGTGATGGGCGCCTTCGGCATCGGCCAGGACAAGGCGCAGTGGATGTCGTCGGCCTACATGGCCACGATGACGGCGGGCATGCTGATCAACGCCTGGGTGACCGGCGTGCTGGGCGAGCGCCGCACCTTCGTCGGCGCGCTCTGCTTTTTCTCCGTGGGTGCGCTGCTGGGCGGCACGGCGCGGACGGAGGACACGCTGATCCTGGCGCGTATGCTGCAGGGCTTCAGCGCCGGCATCGCCCAGCCGCTGGTGATGTCGACGATCTTCACCGTCTTTCCGCCCGAGCGGCGGGGCTCGGCGATGGGCGTGTTTGGCCTCGGCGTCGTCTTCGCGCCGGCGATCGGCCCGACGCTGGGCGGCATGATGATCGAGTATTTCTCCTGGCATTACGTCTTCTTCATCTCGCTGCCGTTCTGCGTGCTGGCAGCGGGGCTGGGCATGTTCTTCATGCCGACCCGGCCGTTTCCCAAGGAGATCCCGCCGTTCGATTGGCTGGGCTTCGGCCTGCTGTGCCTGGCGCTGCTCGGCCTGATGACCGGCATCGCCGACGGTCAGCGCGAAGGCTGGAGCTCCGACACGATCGTGGTGCGGCTCTGCGTCGGCGTGGCGTCGAGCGTCGCCTTCGTCTTCTGGGAGCTTTACACGCCACGCGCCATGCTCGACGTGCGCATCTTCGCCAACCTCGAATTCTCGGCCGCCGCCCTCATCGCCTTCATCTTCGGCGCCGGCATGATGGGCTCGACCTACGTCATGCCGGTGTTCGTGCAGACCGCGATCGGCTTCACGCCGCTGCTCGCCGGGCTGATGATGATGCCGGCCGGCATCATGCTGGCCTTCATCTTTCCGCTGGCCGGCCGCATGGCCGACGCCATCCCGGCATCGACGATGATCATCGGCGGGCTGCTGCTGTTCTCGGCGGGCTTTGCGCTGATGTGCACGGCCGACGTCGACACGACCTTCTGGTCGCTGGTCGGCATGGTCATGGTCTCCCGCCTCGGCCTCGGCTTCATCAACCCCAGCCTCAACGCCTCGTCGCTGAAGGCGCTGCCGGCCGAGAAGGTGCGGCAGGGCGCGGGCGTGGCCAATTTCATGCGCCAACTCGGCGGCGCCTTCGGCATCAACCTGATGGTGGCGTTCTTCGAGGTGCGCACGCGCTTCCATGCCGACGCGCTCACCGCCACGCAGGACTGGGGCAACCGCAGCACCTCGCGCCTGCTCACCCTGGTCGAACAGCTCATGCAGCGCAGCGGGCTGCCGTACCAGCAGCAGAAGGCTGGCGCCTACGACTATCTCGGCGTGATCCTGCAGGCCAAGGCGCAGATGCTGGCCTTCTCCGACACCTTCATCATCGTGGGCCTGGTGGCGCTGCTGGCGCTGGTGCCGGCGGCGATGTTGTCGCGCTCCCAGCGCCGCGCGCGGGCGGGCGCCTGGAGGTAAGCTGGCGGCCATGTCCAAGCGTCCGTTCCATCTCGCCTGGTTCCTGTCGCAGGGGTACGGCCCCAAGAGCTGGCGTTCGGCGTGGCCGGGCGCCGACGGCGCGCGCTGGATGATGCCCGACCTGTTCACCGACCTGGCGCAGGGCATGGAGCGCGCCTGCTTCGACTATATGATCATCGAGGATTCCTCGAACGTGCCCTACACCTACAGGGGCAGCCACGACACCTATCTCAAGTATGCCGCCTCGACGCCCAAGCTCGACCCGGCGGTGCTCGTGCCCTACCTCGCGCAGGCCACCCGACACCTCGGCCTCGTGCCCACCTTGTCGGTCAGCGAATATCCGCCGTACCTGCTGGCGCGCCTGGTCAATACGCTCGACCACACGACCGAGGGCCGGATCGGCTGGAACTGCGTCACCGGCAGCAACGATGGCGCCGCGCAAAACTACGGGCGCGACAAGCACTACCCGCACGACGAGCGCTACGACGTCGCCGACGAGTTCGCCGAGCTGGTGACCAAGCTGTGGGAGGCGTGGGAGCCCGACGCCGTCGTGCTCGACCGCGAGAACCATCTGTTCGCCGACGGAGCCAAGGTCCACCCGGTCAACCACGAGGGCAAGTACTTCAAGTGCCGCGGGCCGCTCAACGCGCCACGCTCGCCGCAGGGCCGCGTGCCGATCTGCCAGGCCGGCGGTTCGCCGCGCGGCCAGGAGTTCGCCTCGCGCTGGGCCGACACCATCATCACCGAGGGCGGCGGCAGCGTCGCCTCGATGAAGGCCTATCGCGAGGGCGTGCGGGCGCGCGCGACGGCGCTCGGCCGCAATCCCGACGACATCAAGGTGCTGTTCCTCGCCCATCCCATCGTCGACCTTACGATGGACGCCGCGCGCGAACGCCAGCGCCAGGAACAGGCCGCCGCCGAGGAGCATATCGACATGCAGCTTTCCAGCATGTCGCGCCTCACCGGCATCGACTTCGCCCAGTTCGACCTCGACACGCCGCTGCCGGCGACGCTCACCACCAACGGCCACCAGTCCGCGCTCGCCAAGTGGATCGGCAAGACGCCGCGCGCGGTGGTCCAGAGCTACGCCCGCAAGGGCGGCATCGACTTCACCGGAACGCCCGACCATGTTGCCGGCATGATGCAGGACATCATGGAGGAGGTGGGCGGCGACGGCTTCCTGATCTTCAACACCTACTTCGACCGCCGCTACGTCACCGAAGTGTGCGAAGGACTGGTGCCGGAGCTGCAGCGCCGTGGCCTGACGCGCAAGGCCTACGCGCACAAGCACCTGCGCGACAATCTGCTGGAGTTCTGAGGGCCATGCGGCCGGCCGGCAAGGGACCCCTCGAGTCGCTCTACTTCCGCTATCCGATCTTCGAGGCCAGGCGCACGCCCGAGCATGACGGCGGGGGCGATCGCCATCCGGTGGCGATCGTGGGCGCGGGTCCGATCGGCATGACCGCGGCGCTGACGCTCGCGGCCTATGGCGTGCGCAGCGTCTTGCTCGAGCGCAAGAATACCTTCAACGACGGCAGCCGGGCCGTCTGCATCGCGCGGCCCAGCATGCAGATCCTCCAGCGCATCGGCGCCGTCGAGCCCTTCGCCGACAAGGCGCTGGGTTGGCGCTTCGGCCAGAGCTTCTACCGCGGCCATCGCATCTACCGCCTCGAGATGCCGCACGGCGACCACGAAAAATATCTGCCGATGTACAATCTGCAGCAGCAATATACCGAGCAGTATCTGTGGGACGCGGTCGCGCGCTGCGCGCT
This sequence comes from Hyphomicrobiales bacterium, assembly GCA_041691635.1. GTDB lineage: Bacteria > Pseudomonadota > Alphaproteobacteria > Reyranellales > Reyranellaceae > Reyranella. The sequence goes on along the minus strand of JBEPUH010000006.1, from coordinate 95,120 downwards.
GATCGATGCGCGCTGGCAGAGCGAGGTGACGGGTGTCACGGAAGAGGGCGCAGACGGCGTCACCTTGCGCGTCGACTGCCCGGCCGGCGCCTACGACCTGCGTGCGGGCTATGTGCTTGCCGCCGACGGCGCCCGCAGCGCGATGCGCTCGCTGCTCGGTCTGCGGCTCAAGGGCGACAATTACGAGGGCCGCTACGCCATCGCCGACATCCGCATGGCGCACGACTTCCCGACCGAGCGGCGGGCGTTCTTCGAGCCCGCCGGCAATCCGGGCGGCACCGTCCTGATCCACAAGCAGCCCGAGGATATCTGGCGGGTCGACTATCAGCTCCGCGAGGACGAGCGCGAGGACGATGCCATGCTCGAGGTCAACGTCCGCCGTCGCGTCCAGGCGATCCTGGGCGACATCGGCCACACCGGCGGCTGGGAAATGGAGTGGTGGAGCGTCTACACCGCCAACACGCTCTGCCTCGACGACTATCGTCACGGCCGCGTGTTCTTCATCGGCGACAGCGCCCACATCGTGCCGATCTTCGGCGTGCGTGGCCTCAACAACGGCCTGGCCGACGCCCACAACATCGCCTGGAAGCTGGGCTACGTGCTGGGCGGCCACGCCGATGCAGCCCTGCTAGAAAGCTATTCGCCGGAGCGACGCGGGGCCACGCTCGACGTGTTCGCCAACGCCGGCAAGAGCACGCGGTTCATGACGCCGCCGACCCGCGGCTGGAAGCTCGCCCGCGATGCCGCACTGTCGCTGGCGGTGCGCCACGAGTTCACGCGCGCGCTCGCCAACCCGCGCCAGATGCAGCCCTATACCTATGCCTCCAGCCCGTTGACCCTGTTTCCCGAACGCGACGGCGAGTTTGCCGACGGTCCGGCGATCGGCAGCGCGGCGCCCAACGTCCGGCTGAACGATGGCAGCTTCCTGCTCGATCGCCTGGGCGAGGGCTTCTCCGGCCTGTGGTTCGCCGACACCGATCCGGGGGACGCGCCGGCCCGCCTGTTCGAGGAGCTGCGTACGCTCGACCGGCGCTTCACCGGACTGGTCGTCGGCCAGCCCGCCACCACGATCTACGGCGCCCGACCTGGCAGCTTCTATCTGCTGCGGCCCGATTTGCACGTGGCGGCCCGCTGGCGGACCGCCGATGCGGGCGAAAGCCGACGCGCCCTGTCGACCTGCCTGGGACATCGCTCATGACCGACCCGCTCGAGCTGATCTACGAACACCTCGCGACCGCCATCGACCGGGCGGGCCCCGAGCGCGAGGCCCTGTTCCTCACCCGGCTGGCGCTGACCTTGGGCCACCGGCTGGGCGATGTTGCCGCCTTCCGCGACGCCGTCGAAATCGCATTGGACGAGCCGCCGGTCGCGCAACGATCGGACACGCCATGACCGTCGACCGTCTCAACGCCGACCTCCTGAAGGCGCTGCCCGACGACGGGCCGGTGACGATGCTGAACCTGATGCGTTTTCGCGAGCGCTCGCTCGACGGCAACGGCAGCGGCTGGGACGCCTACCTGCGCTACAGCGCGCTCACCATCAAGCTCATCAAGGCGGTCGGCGGCACCATCGTGTGGACCGGCGAGGCGCAAGCCGTGGCGCTCGGCGTGCCCGAGGCGCATCGCTGGGACTATGTCGCGCTGGTGCGCTATCCCTCGCGCGCGGCGTTCCTCGAGATGATGACGTCGGCCGACTACGGGCGCTCGAACGTCGAGCGCGAGAACGGTTGTGCCGACCATGCGATCGTGGCGGTGCGCGAGACCTACAACAAGCTCGCGTCTCGCTGAGCGACGGGCGGGCGACACAAAACCACTAGGCAACCGCCGATTCCTTGACCACACTCCGCCCAAGGCGAAACATCGCCACGTCTTGGGAGGAACCGGAAGCTGGACGCGTCCGCCGACCTGCTGCTGAACGCCGTGCTCTCGGGCCTGCTGCTGGGCGGGTTCTACGCCGCCGTCTCGATCGGTGTGGCGATCTCCTTCGGCATGCTCGACATCGTCAATATCGCCCATCCCGCCTTCATCTTGCTAGGCTCGTACGCAGCCTTCATCGGCAACAGCGTGTTCGGCCTCGACCCGATCCTGTCGGCGGTGATCGCGCTGCCGGCCTTCTATTTCCTCGGCATGGCGGTCTACCAGCTCTACTACGTCGCCTTCGAGCGGCGCGACGACCAGTCGCTGCGCGGCCTCTCTTTCTTCTTCGGTCTGCTGTTCATCACCGAGGTCGGCCTGGTGATGATCTTCGGCGTCGACTACCGTCTCGTGCAGGCGCCTTACATCGGCGAGAGCCTGCGGCTCGGGCCGCTCGAGCTGCCGTTCCGCCTGCTGGTGCCGTTCATCGTGTCGATGGTCACGGTCGGAGGCCTGCAGCTCTTCCTGGCGAAGACATTCCTCGGGCGGGCCATCCAGGCGGTGGCGCAGGACCAGCTGGCGCTGCGCCTGATGGCGGCCAACCCGATCCGCATCAAGCGCATCGCCTTCGGCCTGTCGATCGCGACGGCAGCGCTGGGCGGCGCGATCCTGATCATCATCCAGCCGGTCGAGCCCTCGATCGGCCGTGAATATATCGGCCGCGTGTTTGCGATCTGCGTGCTGGGTGGTCTCGGCAGCTTCTCCGGCATGGTGATCGCGGCGATGACGCTCGGTGTCGTCGAGACCCTGACCTCGACCTTGTTCGGCCCGTCGTGGGCGCCGGCCGTGTCGTTCGGTGTCCTGCTGATCACGCTTGCGGTGAGGCCCAGTGGCATCCTCGGTCGCTAGCACCCCGAACCGATCGATGCGCGCGGTGCCGTTCGTGCTGTGTCTGATCGTGGCGGCGTTTGCGATCTTTGGCGTGGGCCGCCTCATCGGCAACGCCTACGCCTTCTTCCTGGGCTACGTCGTCGTGCAGTACATCGTGCTCGGCACCGCCTGGAACATCCTGGGCGGCTATACCGGCTACGTGAACTTCGGCGTCACGGCGTTCTTCGCCATCGGCGCCTATTCGACGGTGGCGCTCTACAAGCTGGTGCCGGCGATGCCGCTGCCGCTGATGGTGCTGATCGGCGGCGTGCTGGCCGGCATCGTCGGCCTCGGCACCGGCTATCTGACCCTGCGCCTGCGCGGCGTGTTCTTCTCGATCGCCACCCTGGCGCTGGCCGTGGTCGTGCAGACGCTGATCACCAATTGGGACTTCGTGGGCGGCGCACGCGGCGCCTACGTGCTGCGGCCCAAGCTGGCGCCGCTGATGGGCGGCGAGTACGTGCAGTACCTCTTCGTCATCATGCTTGGCCTCTGCGTCATCGTGCTGGCGACGGCGCGGGCGATCGAGCGCTCGTCCTTGGGCTATGGCTTTGCCGCCATCCGCGACGACGAGGCGGCGGCCGAGGCCGCGGGCGTGCCGACCCTGAAGCTGAAGCTGATCGCCACGACGCTGTCGGGCGGCTTCATGGGCATGGCCGGGGCGCCGCTACCCTATTACGTGACCTATCTCGACCCGACCTCGGGCTTCAACCTCAACTACGCGGTCAACGCCATCGCCATGCCGCTGATCGGCGGCACGTCATCCTGGCTGGGGCCGGTGGTCGGCGCGGTGCTGGTCGGCGGCCTGCAGGAAGTGCTGCGCGTCACCATCTCCTCGGCCGCCAACGTGCTGATCGCCGGCGTGCTGATGGTCTTTTTCGTGATCGTGGCGCCGCAGGGCATCGTCGGCCTGTTCCAGAGGAAGCGGCGATGAGCGCGCTGCTCCATGTCGAGGGCGTCGGCAAGCGCTTCGGCGGCTTCGTGGCGCTCGAGTCGATCGACCTCGAGGTGAACGAGGGCGAGCGACTGGGGCTGATCGGCCCCAACGGCTCGGGCAAGTCGACCCTGGTCAACTGCATCTGCGGCACCCTGCGCAACGAGACCGGCAAGGTGACCTTCGCCGGCGAGGCGCTCGACGGGCTGGCCGCGCACGAGCGCACGCGCCGCGGCCTGGCGCGCAGCTTCCAGTTGCCGCGGCCGTTCGGCTCGCTGTCGCTGGTCGAGAACGTGCGCATCCCGATTCTCTACACGGTGAACGCGCGCAAGGTCGGCCCCGGTCACCAGCACGTGGCGCACGGCGCGATCGACGCACGCTGCCGCGACCTGCTGGGCGAGGTCGGTCTCCTGGCCAAGGCCGACCGCCTGCCGCGCGACCTGACGCAAATCGAGATGCGCAAGCTCGAGCTGGCGCGCGCCATGGCGGCCGAACCCCGGCTGCTGATCGCCGACGAGGTGATGGCCGGGCTCTCGCACACCGAGGTCGACGAGATCATCGCGCTCCTGATCCGGGTCAACGGCCAGGGCGTCACCGTGATCATGATCGAGCACATCATGCGCGCGGTCATGGAGGTGTCGCAGCGGCTGGCCGTGCTGGTCGCCGGCCGCAAGATCGCCGACGGCCCGCCCAAGGAAGTGGTGCGCAACCCCGAGGTCGTGAGGGCGTACCTTGGCGAGTAGCCTGGTCATCTCGAAGGTGAGCGCGGGCTACGCCGCGGTGCGTGTGCTCGAGGACGTGTCGATCGACGTGCGTGCCGGCGAGACGGTGGCGCTGCTGGGCACCAACGGCAACGGCAAGTCGACCCTGATGAAATGCATCATGGGCATCGTGCGGCCGACGTCGGGAAGCATCACCGCCACGATCGACGGCACCGCGCACGAGCTGGTCGGCCTGTCGACCGAGGAGATCGTCGATCTCGGCATTGCCTTCGTGCCCGAGGGCCGGCGGCTGTTTCCCAAGCAGAGCGTGATGGAGAACCTGCAGCTCGGCGCCTACCGGCCCAAGGCGCGCGCCGCACTCCAGCGCAACCTCGACTTCTGCTTCGAGACCTTCCCGCGCCTCAAGGAACGCGCCAAGCAGCTTGCCGGCAGCATGAGCGGCGGCGAGCAGCAGATGTTGGCGCTTGCCCGCGCGCTGATGTCGGCGCCGCGCATCCTGCTGGTCGACGAGCCGTCGGTCGGGCTCGCGCCGCTGCTGGTCAGCCGCACCATCGACAAGATCAAGGAGCTGAAGGAAGGCTTCGACCTCACCGTGCTGATGGCCGAGCAGAACTTCACCCAGGCCATCCGCATCGCCGACCGCGGCTATGTCATCGTCCACGGCCGCATCGCCTTCGAGGGCGAATCGGCCGAGGCGCTGAACAACAACGACCTGATCAGGGAATTTTACCTAGGGGCATGACTGTCATCCCGAGGCGCAGCCGAGGGATCTTTGCGTTGCCGAAAGATCCCTCGCCATGTTCCGCCCGTCACTTCGACGGATCGTACGGGTAGATGAGCTTGCCGGTGGCGTACTTGGCCGGCGACAGGATGACTTCGGTCTTGGGGTTGCGGAACTGGTCGACGTCGTTGCCGGTGACGCCCTGGAACTGCACCGCCATGACCTGCGATTCCGCCCACTCGCCCTCGGCGTTGAACTTGATGTCGCCGGCCACCGTTTTAAAGGTGGTCTTGCGCGCGTACTCGGCGAGCTTGTCGTCGTTGGTGCCGCCCGTCGCGGTGACCGCCTGCTCGACGATCTGGCACAACGCGTAGCCGAACGGCGGCATGTAATAGCCCAGGAGGTCGACGCCGGCCGCGGCCGACCGGGTCTGGTACTTCTTGATCAGCTCGCGGCCATCGTCGGTCGCGAAGCCCGCCCACGGCAGCCAGAAGTCGTAGGTCACGATGCCGTTCAGCAACGGCCCGAGCTGGGTCTTGAGCGCGGTCGCCTGCAGACCGACCATGCCGCCGCCGAACAGCTTGGGCTTGAAGCCCACTTCGTGGCTCGCCCGGATGATGCCGACCGTGTCGGCGGGATAGGACGCCGAGAAATAGATATCCGGCTTGGTGGCGGCGACCGCGCGCACGACCGGCGTGTAGTCGGCCGTTCCGGGCGGATAGGTCTTGTCGTAGACGATCTTCAGCCCGAACTTCTTGGCCTGCGCGCGCGCGCCGTCGAGCGCATTGCGCGGGAACTCCGCGTCGGCGCCGGTCAGGGCCAGGGTCTGCGGCTTGGGCGTCTGGGCCATCGCCACCGCGAAGAAGGCCTCGGAAAAGGCCTCCTTGGGGTTCGGGCCGCCGGTCGGCGTCACCGAAAAGTAGCGCGGGTAGTGGAACTCGGAATTTACCGCGAGGCCCAGCAGCGAGAAGAAGGTGCGATCGTGCTGCATGATGACCGGCATCGCAGGCGCGATCATGTTGGTGGCGTAGCCGCTGGTCACGATGTCGACCTTGTCGACGTCGAGCAGCTTGGTGTAGATCGCCGGCACGCTCGAGGGATTGGACTGGTCGTCGTAATAGACCAGCTTGACCGGCCGGCCCAGGATGCCGCCGCGCTTGTTGACGTCTTCCTCCCAGATCTGCATGCCGAGCAGCGCCGACTTGCCGTTGGGCGCGAGGCTGCCGGTCAGCGCCATGCCGAAGCCGATGGTGAAGGGCTTCTTTTCCTGGGCGATGGCGGGGCTGGCCAATTCGCTGGCGAGACCGGCTGCGGTGCCGGCGGCGGCGAGCCTGCCGAACGTACGACGCTTGATGTGCATTGCATTCCCTCCCGATATTCGTTGGCTCGATCCTAGCGCCGAAGGAACGGCGTTTACATCAGCCAATCGCCGGCCGTGCGACTGGAATTCCGCGCCCTGTCGTCGCGTGCCGCCCACCGTTTATCCGTTTTCTAACGGTGTTCGGTCGGCGCCGCGCAAGTCCTTGATTTCTCTCGACTCCCGCCGTGCCGAGACGGGGCGAAACCGCGGCTAAACCGCCGGTAAACCGATCCGACCACCGCGCGCCTGGGCGCGCGACCGCCGCGCGCCGGGCAGCCCCAACGCACGCGATCGCCCCCGCGCCAGGCATCGATCGCGCAAGCGACAGGGTAAGTCCGCAGGATCCGGCAAGGTGTGTCATGCGTCGACCATAGGCGCGTCGGCGCGAATCACCCAACATGGTCTTTATCACCGGTATAATGCACGCCGGCTTGAAGAAAGGCGGGATGCCCTAGGTCTTGGCGTCGGGTGCATTCTCGTAGAACTGGATGAACTCGCCGAGCGTCGTCGGCATCTCGACGCTGCCGAAGACGCCGAACGGGTCGACGCCGAGCTCGTCCTCGAGGTTGGCGACGATGATGGCGATGCACAGCGAGTCGAGGCCAGAGCCGGCGAGCGGCAGGTCGTCGCTGAGCGGCGCCAGCGTCCGGCGTTGCTGTTCGGCCACCAGCTTCACCTGGTCGAGGACGGCGGTGCGGACGGACATGACGGGGGCGGACATGGCGAGGTCTCCGGGCACGGTGTGTCGGTGTCGATCAGGAATGGGCGGGCGTCGCCATGAACTTCACCATCAGCGCCTGGCCGACCGTGCGGCCCGGCGCCTGGCTCATGTCGTGGTCCATGTTGTCGATCACGTGCATCTCCGCGCCGGGGTAAGCCGCGAGACCCTGACCCGTCGAGCCGAACTCGCGTGCGAAGGCGTCGATCTCGCCCTGGCCCGCCGAGAACAGGAACAGCGTGCGCACGCCGCGCGTCGCCAGGTCGGCCATGGCGCGGCGCGCCGGCGTGCGCCGGTCGGCGACGCCGACCTTGCCGGCGAGCTCGTGCATCGTCTCCGACGTGCGCACCCGGACCTGGGTGACCTGGCCGCGCAGGATGCGCAGCACGTTGACCCGGCCGGTGAGGAGCTTTCTCCAGCCGTCGAAGCTCAGCAGGCGGCCGATGTAGTGCGCGAACGACTGGCCGCGCTGGGTGAGATACTCCATCACTTCGCCGGGCAGCGAGAACAGCGGGATGTTGACCAACAGCAGGGTCGAGACCCGCGCGTCGTGCAGGCCGCCTTGCAGCGAATGATAGGCGCCGGCGCACAGGCCCTGCAGGGCGAAGCGGCGGTAGCCCAGCCGTTCCAGCGCGTCGATCGCGCCCTTGATGTCGGGCAGGCGGTCCTGCTCGAACATCGGCGTCAGGAAGTCCTCCTTGCCGATCGGGCCGAGGCTGTCACCGAGTCCGGCGAAGTCCATGCGCAGCGAGGCGATGCCGGCGCGCGCGAGCTGGCGCGCGAACGTCACCGACTGGCGGCACGAGCCGTAGTGTGGATCGCGGCCGGAGTTGGTGATGATGACGGCGGTGTCGGTCTGGCCGCGGTCGGGTCGGCACAGCACGCCGAACAGCCGCGCGCGCCGGCCGAACAGCATCGGCGTTTCCACGCAGTCCGGCGGCTGCAGCGACAGCGGCGTGGCCGGTGGCGTTACTGCCTTGTGCGTGGCGTCGTAGGGCACCGCCCGGGCGAGCCAGGCGACGACGTCGCTGAAATCGGCCAGCGTGTTCTCTTCGATGATGTTGTGGCGCAGCATCGGCTCGAGCTTGGTCCACGTGCCGCGCGTCACGCTGGCGCCGGCGGCGATCCAGGCCTGCGTGCATTCGTCGATCAGCCGCGAGTTCGCCCACGGATAGAGCGCCAGCTTCAAGCCGGGACGCGGCGTCGTCTTGCGCAGGTCGACGGCGCGCATCTCCGCCAGCGTGCGCGGGCTCAGGCGAAATTCGTAGAACACCAGATCGGCGTCGGCGGGCAGGGGCTGGCCGGTCTGGAGCTGGGCCTGGACCAGGAGCTGGCGGACGTAGGAGTGGCCGCGCACGACCGGCGCAAGCTGGATGACGGCGGCGACGTCGGTGCGCGAGGCCGCGACCAGGGTGGCGAGCGTGGCGCCGATGCGCAGGCCGCAGAACACCAGGTCGCTGGCGCCGGTCGTCTCGCGCAGCCAGTCGGCGGCGCCGTCGATGCTCTTCTGCCACGACTGCCAGTGGCCCTCGGGCGGCTCGACGTCGCCCTCGGCCAGCGAATCGGCGGTGCCGGGATAGTCGAAGCGCAGCGCCCAGTAGCCCGCCTCGGCGAGCCGCTCGCCCAGCACGCGCAGCGAGCAGTGCGCCAGCAGCGCGTCCTGCATCATGCCCGGGCAGATCAGAACGGCGACGCGACCGACGCCGCCGCGCGGCGCGTGCAGCCAACCCAGGGTGTCGTTGAACGTGACGGGAATCATCGCATCAGGTCGCCGGGGCGCCTTGAATCATGATGCCGCGGGCCCTGTGGGGGTCAGCCGGTGTGGATTGCAGCCCAATGAACGCCTTCCCCAAATCTTTGGACCGGATCGTAGAAGCCCGGGCCAGCTTGGGCAACGGCCGACGACCTTACCGGATTGTAAGAAGTGCGTTTACCGGCCGGGGCCGGTGCGTCGGCGAGCGGGCGCTCAGCGGTTGGCGTTGTCTCGCAGAATGGCTGCAATTTCGTCCTTGTCGACCTTGAACTCGAGGCCCGCGCGCTCCTGCTGGAGGATCATCGCCGACCGCGAATCGCGCTTTTCCCAGCCGCGCGCCGGGGCCTCCGTCATCTCCTCGAGCGTGAGGTTGGAGAGCCGCATCGGCACGCCGACTTCGCGGCCGACCTGCGTCGCCAGCGAGACGTCCTTGTGCGCGAGCTTCAGGGCGAAGCGCGCCGGATCGTAGTGGCCGGGCAGGAAATGCTCGCCAAGGGTGTCGAATGTACGCCTTCTACCATTGGCGCCCTGGCGGATGGCCTTCCACAGCGTCACCGGATCGACGCCGGCCTTCACGCCCATGGTGAAGGCCTCGGCCAGCGCCACGTTGATGACGTAGCCCGACAGGTTGTGGACCAGCTTGGCGACCGAGGCCGAGCCGATTGGGCCGATGTGCAGGATCTGGTCGCCGGCGCCGTCGAGCACCGGGCGATAGCGCTGGAACACCGCCTCCTCGCCGCCGACCCAGATCGCCATCTTGCCGGAGGCCGCGCCCGCCGGGCCGCCGCTCACCGGACTGTCGAGCAGGTGGGCGCCGCGCTCGGCGAACTGCGGCGCCAGCTTGCGGATCAGCGTCGGCGAATTGGTCGAGAAGTCGAACAGCGGCTGGCCGCGCTGGATGCCGGCCAGCACGCCGTCCTGGCCGGACACGACCGCCTCGAACTCGGGCGGGCCGGGCAGCGAGGTGAAGACGATCTCGCTCGCCTCGGCCACGGCGCGCGGGCTGGCCGCCCACTCCGCGCCGGCGGCGCAGAGCTTGTCGGCGGCGGCGCGGCGCATGTCGTGGACCACCATGGCGTGGCCCGCCTTCTGCAGGTTGGCCGAGATGCCCGAGCCCATCAGGCCCAGGCCGATGAATCCCACCTTCATTGCGCGTCCTCCTCGCTTGCCATTTGCAAATTTCATTGGATCAATGGCGACCGCCCATGACAACCCAGCCTTTGCCATCCGCGGCGAACGCCGATCACCTGACGAAAGTCCTGGGCGCGGGACGGGTCACGGATGTTGCCGTCGTTTCCATGACGCCCACGATCCTGTCGCAGATCTGGCGGTTGAAGCCGACCTACGAGGACGAGACCGGGGCCGCGGCCAACGGCGCGCCGCGCACGCTCGTGCTCAAGACCGGTACGCTCGACACGCCGGGCGGCGCCTGGGTGGGCGGCCGGCATGAAGCGGCGTTCTATTCGAACGTGGCGCCGTCGACGCCGGCCGGCCTGCTGCTGCGCTGCTTCGAGTCATCCTACGACACCGCGACCGCGGCCTGGCATGTGCTGGTCGAGGACGTGACCGACACGCATGTCGTGGCGACGCAATGGCCGCTGCCGCCATCCATGGCGCAGTGCGAGACGATCGTGCGCACGTTCGCGCGCTTCCATGCCGCGTGGTGGGACCATCCGCGGCTCGGCGCCGACATTGGCGAGTGGCGCGATGCGGCCTGGTTCGACCAGGCGTTCGCCCGCGCCGACGAAGAGGTCACGCGCTTTGCCGGGGCGGTGGGCGACCTCCTGTCCGCCGAGCGTCTCGATTTCTACAGGCGCCTGCTTGGGGCGGGGCCGCGGCTGGTCGCGCGGCAGACGTCGCGCCGCCACATGACGATCACCCACGGCGATTCGCACGTCTGGAACTGCTTCCTGCCGAAGGACGGCACGCCCGGCGGCGCGCGGCGGTTCGACTGGGACAGCTGGGGTGTCGACACCGCCGCGGTCGACCTCGCGTACACGATGGCGCTGCACTGGTTCGGCGACCTGCGCAGGATGCGTGAGAGCCATCTGCTCGATCTCTATCACCGGACCCTGGTCGAGGCGGGCGTCCGGGACTACAGCCGGCAGGCCCTGCAGGACGACTATCGGCTGGGCGTTCTTTGGCAGACCCTGAAGCCGGTGTTCATTCAGGCGTTCATCCCGCCCGTCATCTGGTGGGACCATCTCGAGCGCATCCACCAGGCCGTCGACGACCTCGGCTGCCGCGAGCTGCTGGACTGACTAGTGCGATTTCCGATTTGATGGAACCGCTCGTGGTTCCATCAAATCGGAAACGCTTCGACGGCAGACCTTGGTTGCACCGGGCACATTCCGTCCGGCTGATTCCAGCCGAACGGAATGTGCTCTGGAGTCCTTCCGATCGAGTCGGAATCACCTTCGAAACCTCAGGGCAGATTGTCATCCCGAACGAAGTGAGGGAGCTTTGCGGGACAGTCGCTAAAGGTCCTCACTTCGTTCGGGACGACACCGACTTTTGGACGATCCGTCGTGCGTTTCCTTTGAAGTCGGAAAGACTCCAGCCGGTGATATCATTGCTATCAGGGGGTGGCGGGAATAGGGGACGAATCCCGCAAAACCCTTATGCTATGGGCATCGGACGCGTCCCCTCCGGAAGGGACGTCTCGGTGCAAACACCGGCCAGTGTGTTTCTATTCCAATCGGAAAGACACTAGCGCGCGTGCGTCGGTCCCAGTCGCGCCGGCCAGCGCGCGGCCAGCACGAGGGCGGCGATGCCGAAGGCGGTGCTGAGGTAATAGATGTCGCCCAGTGCTGCCTGCATCGGCGCGCCGAACGACAGGCTGATGTTGACCAGGGCGCCGAACAGCGCCGCGCCCACGGCCTGGCCCACGATGCGCATGAACATGTTGGACGAAGTGGCGGCGCCGCGCTCGTGCCAGTCGACCGCCGCCTGCACCGACACCAGGAAGGTGGTGTTGCACGAGCCCATGCCGATGCCGATCAGCAGCGCGCCGGCGCCGGCCCACAGCACGCCCGAGTGCGGTGTCATGGCCAGCAGCAGCAGGCTGCCCGAGAGCAGGCCCGCGCCGCCGATCGCCGCGGTCGTGCGATAGCTGGTGCGGATCATGAGGTGGCCGGCCGCGAAGCTCGCCGCCGCCCAGCTCACCGACATGGCGCCGAGCGCCAGGCCCGCGGCGAGCGCATCCAGACCCATCACGTTCTGCACGTAGGCCGGCAGGAAGCCCACGACGCCCATCATCAGCGCGCCGATCGTGAAGCTGCCGAGCCCGCTCAGCGCCACCGTGCGGTGGCGCCAGAGCTTGAACGGCAGCATCGGCTCGGCGACGCGGCGCTCGTGCCAGGTCAGCGCCGCCATCGCCGCCGCGCCGACCCCGATGCACAAGACCAGCGTGCCGCGCGCCAGGCTGGCGCCCTGCACCAGGGCCAGCATCAGCAATCCGCCGCCCACCGTCAGCAGCGCCGCGCCGGCATAGTCGATGCGATGGGCCTTGTTGCGCGGCCGCTCGGGATAGAAGGCGGCCAGCATCGCCATGGCGGCGAGCCCGATCGGCAGGTTGACCCAGAACACGGCGGCCCAGCTCACGTGCTCGACCAGGAAGGCGCCGAGCGACGGCCCGACGATGGCCGAGACGCCGAACACGCTCGACAGCAGCCCCTGCACGCGCGCCCGCTCGATCGGCGTGTAGATGTCGCCGACGATGGTGTAGGCGAGCGGCTGCACGGCGCCGGCGCCCAGGCCCTGGATGGCGCGGCAGGCGATCAGCATCGGCATGCCGTGGGCGAAGCCGCACAGGGTCGAGCCCAGCAGGAAGAGCCCGGCGCCGACGTAGAACACGCGCTTGCGGCCGTAGAGGTCGGCCAGCCGGCCGTAGATCGGCACGCTGACGGCCTGCGGCAGCAGGTAGGCGGAGAACACCCAGGAGAAGAGGTGGAAGTCGCCGAGTTCGGCGGCGATGGTCGGCATCGCCGTCGCCACGATCGTGCTTTCAACCGCGGCCATGAAGGTCGCCATCATGCAGGCCGCGAGGATCAGGTCGCGCCGGCCGGTATCGGCGGCGGCCGGCGGCGCGGCGGGGACTGGGTCTGCCATCGGCCGGTCGCGCCGGGACCGCGTCAGACCGTGTCTTCCAGCTTGGGGTCGCTGTCGAGCCAGGTGCGCGCCGCCGCCGGATCCCGGAAGACGCGGATCGGCCGCTTGCCCTTGGCGATATTGGCGAAGCGCAGGGCGACGTCGTGGCGATCCTGCGTGTCGACCACGATGGCGGCGGCACCGGCGAGATTGAGGCTGTTGTAGGCCTGGATGCGTGCGCCCAGCGACATGACGTCGGCATCGTCGTATTGGCCGACCGAGCCGCGGCCGTCGAACAGCTTGCGGTACTGGAGCGCGTCCTTCACCACGATGTCGTCGAGCAACGCCTCGATCTGCTTCAAGGTGACGATGCCTTCGGCGCGTGCGCTTACGAGACGGTCGGCGGCAGAGATGGTCCAAGTGACGGGCATGACCGTGCCGTCTTAGGGCCAACCCGGCTCCGTCTCAAGTCGATCTATCGTGAGGTGCCTCGAGTAAACTGCAGTCGAAGCGCGGTAAGTATCGGGCCGTGGAGCGGTTCCCGTTCGGATCGAGCCGCTTGTCGCTCCATCCGAACGCGAACGCGCGTGCGGGAGATCGTGGTTTCACGGGGCACATTGCGGCCGGCTGATTACAAGCCGGCCGCAATGCGCCCTAGAAGTCGAGGGGCTGCGCGGAGAGCCAGCGGCGGGCGTCGTGGATGCTGCGGAAGACCTGGGTGGGCGGGGCGTCCGTGCCAGCCCTGAGCTCGCTGAAGAAGCGCGCGAATTCGCCGCGGTTGGAGTCGGCCACGAGGGCGAGCGCACCGCGGGCACGGTCGGTGCGGGCTGCGCGCACCCGCTCGCCGAACGCGGCGAGTTCCTCGATCGACAGCGCGGGCTCGGCGCCGGCGACGTCGATCAGCTTGCGATAGTGCAGGGTGTTGGACTCTGCGATCTCGCGGAAGAAGCCGACGAGATCGAACAGCGTCACCTTGTCGGTGGCGACGCCGATGATCATTCGGTCGGGATGAAATATGGTCAATCGTATCGGCATGGGACCGCGCGATGGCTTGCTCGAATATGTGGGCCTGCTGGAAGAATCCACAAGACATGGCCGCGCACATCTAGCGGCGCGGCGCGCCCTTCTCCTGTGCAGAATGCTGCGCGATCCACTCGCGCGCTCCGTGGATCGTGCGGAACACCTCGGCCGGCCGGTCGCCGCCGGTGAGCGTCGCGAACAGGCGGGCGAGCCCTTTCTGGTTGTCGCCGATCACCAGCGCCAGCGGGCCGCGCGGACCGTCGAGAGACCCCCCGGGCGAGTCCTCGAGTGAGCCCTCGAGCGCCACTCCCCGGTGCCGTTGCAGGAAGGGTGCGAGCCCCGCCTCGTCGAAATCCGCTTCGGCGCCGCTGAAGTCGATGATCTTGCGGTAGCCGGTCTTGCCGACCTTCCGGAACTCGTCGAGGAAGCCCAACAGCTCCTCGATCGTGAGCTTGCCGGTGGCGACGCCCAGCACCATGCGGCTGGGATCGTGCAGGGTCAGTCGTATCGGCATTGCGCGGCGACAATAGCAGCCGCCGGTCAGTCGTAAAACTGCGGCGAATGTTTCTGCGCCTGGCTGGTCGGCAGGTCGTGGTTGATCCAGAGCTGCGCCTTCTTGTCGGCCACGACCTTCGCGACCCTGGCATGCGAGGCGTGCGTCTGGTCGGCGCTGGTGTTCATCGACGGCACGCGGTCGTTGTCCCAGTTGTCCTTGAAGTGCGCGAGGTCGCCGGTCAGCACGACCCAGCCGGTCTTCGGCAGGTGGACCAGCAGCGACTGGTGGCCGGGCGTGTGACCCGGCGTCGACAGGATGGTGGCGCTGCCGTCGCCGAAGATATCGAGGTCGCCCGCGAGTTCCTTCATCGGCCGGTCCTTCTTGAACGGCGGCCGCTTGCCCGCGGCGAAGGCGAAGTCGACCTCGGCCTTCTGGATCAGGAGGGTCGAGGCCGGGAACATGTCGACGTTGCCGACATGGTCGCCGTGGGTGTGGGAGACCGCGACGAAGGTGACGTCGGCCGGCGCGACGCCGAGCTCGGCCAGTTGTGCCGAGAGCTTCCTGGCGCGTGTCGCCGTGCCGGCAGGACTTGTCGCGGGCTTGTCGGCGAGCGCGTCGGGATAGCCGGTGTCCCACAGCAGCCACTGCGCGCCGTGCTTCAGGAGATAGCAGTTGTCGGACAGCTCGATCGGCTTGCCGACGTTGACGCCAGGCGACCAGCGCGCCTGGTCGAGGGCGGCATTGTGACCGCAGTCC
This sequence comes from Hyphomicrobiales bacterium, assembly GCA_041691635.1. Lineage (GTDB taxonomy): Bacteria > Pseudomonadota > Alphaproteobacteria > Reyranellales > Reyranellaceae > Reyranella. Next base: position 79,768 of record JBEPUH010000006.1, on the reverse strand, counting down.
ATGACATAGAGCTTGTCGATAGTCTGCGCCGAGGCGGCGGTCTGCGCCGAGGCGGGAACAGCGATCGAGAGGGCGAGAAGGAAAGCGGTGAGGCGCATGAAGGGTCTCCCGTGGCGATGGCCATGGCGACACTAGCCTACCGGGAGCCCGGGTCAGTTCACGAAAGTGTCAGGCGGGGCTGCGCTGGCTGTCGAGCCAATGGCGCGCGGCGTGGAGTTCGCGGAAGATCATCAGCGGCCGGCTGGCCTTCGCCGCCGACGCGAAGAGCGCGGCCTTCTCGTAGCTCTCGTCCGACGCCGCCACGATCGCCACCGGTCCGACCTGGCCGTGTTCGGCGTAGAAAACGACGCGCTGGCCGAGCGTGCGGAGGTTGTCCTCGCTCAGCGCCTGCGGCGTGTGCGTGATCTCGAAGATCTTGGCGTAGGCCATCGCACCGTCGGCGGTGACGCCGGCGAAATACTTCTCGATGTCCGACGCCGTTACATCGCCCTTGGTCACGGCAACGACGAGGCGCGTGGGATGCGAGATCGTCCAGTGAACCGGCACAGGGAAATCTTCAGGCTGGGAAATCGTCAGGACGCCGCGCCGGCCGTCCTGTCGCCGGCAAAGCGCAGGGCGCCCAGCGCCGTGAGATGGATGCGGCCTTCCGATTCCTCGACGAGGGCCAGCCGTTTCAGCCGCTCGACCGAGGCGTCACGCAAATGCTCCGGCTTGGAAATGCCGTTGGCGACGCGACGCAACGCCTTCTCTTCATTCGGACTGAGCGGGGCAAGCAAACCACGTTCCATGTCGACCTCCTGCGCTCGTTCGTCATCAGACACACGCCGCGTGGCGCGGGCAAGGCGCCAATTAAAATGATTGTGTGATTATCCGGAGGAGTCGCGGTCCGCAGTGTTTGCCGCGGCGATGCAAGAAGGACTGATTTAGCAGGGTTTAGCAGCGTTTGCCGTTGCGCGCCGTCGTCTGCACTGTAGGTTCCCGTCGGGGAACCCTTGGGGTCTACGTGTTCAATCCGGTTCTGGTGTCGACGATGGTGCTGTTCAGCGCGGTCGCCGGCTACATCGGTTGGCGTCGCGCAACCAAGCCGATTTATCGCCGCACGTATGTCGAGCCCGATCCGCCGAAGGGACTGACCCGGCGCGAGTACGATCGGAAGATTCGCGCGCGCCGCAAGCGGTGGCGGCTCGTTGTCACCTTCTTCTATGCCCTCATGGGCGCGATCGGCGGAATCATCTTTCTACTTCTGCTTGCGCGTCGCTGAGCGTCCCACGAGGGATCGATAGATACCGCCAACGACGGTACGGTAACGTCATAAAAGGCCCGGAATCCGCGAATCCGGACGCTCGAGCACCTCGAGTGCAAAATGAAAGTGCGTCGCAAAAGCTACGGATTGCTTTTCCTTGCAGTCCCAGTGTGCCATTTTGGCGGCTGGGATTTTTGTGGGGGGGGTGCCGGCCTTGGCCGCCGGCATGGTCGTCGATGGCACCTGGTTTCCATCCGTCGTTGCATAGAACGCGCTCGCCCGACGGCGTGCTGTCGTTGCGCGGCTACATGCTGCTGTTGATCGCGGCCATCATGCTGCCGATGCTGATCCTGGTGGCGATCGTCGCCTGGGACTACGGCAAGGCGGCCCAGCGCACCATCGAGGCGCAGCGTCTCGATGTCGCCAACAACATCAAGTACATGATCGATCGCGAGATCGACCAGACCGTCGGCTTCCTCGACGGCATTTCCAATGCGCCGGGCCTGCGCAAGAACAGCCCTGACGTCGTCAGCCGCATCATGGACATGGCGCGCAGCCGCGGCTTCGAGGCGCTGGTGCTCTACGACACGTCCGGCCAGCTCGCCTTCGCTCCGGAAGCGGCGGCCGAGACGGTGCCGGCGGAAACGCTCGGCTTCAGCGAGGTCATGGCCGGCCGCAAGGTCTTCGTCTCCAACCTCATTCCCGAGGCCGGTCGCAAGCCCGGTCTGTACTTCGTGTCGGTGCCGATGTTCGACAACGGCAAGATCGTCGCCATGCTGAGCGGCGGCCTGCCGCCGCAGCGGCTGCAGCGCCTGTTCGCCGAGTCGGGCCTGCGCGACAGCTGGTCGGCCGGCATCGTCGACCGCGACGGCATCCTGCTCGCGCGTAGCCGGCTGCCGGAAAGATACGTCGGCATGCCGGCGCAGCAGCCGATGGCCGACGCCGCGCGCAGCGACAAGATGGCCGGCCTGTTCGAGGTCGTCGACCGCGACGGCGTGCGGGTGAAGAACTCCTTCGAGCGCTCCAAGCTGTCGGGCTGGACGTCGGGCGTGGCCGTGCCGGCGGCGATCGTCGACGCGCCGCTCTGGCACACCGCGCTCACCATGACCCTGATCGGCATCGTCTTCTGCCTGGTCAGCCTGATCCTGGCGATGCTCGTCGCCAGCTACCTGTCGCGCGCCATCCAGCGGCTCGGCCTCGCCGCGGTGGCGATCGCCAGCGGCGACGTGGTTCGCATGCCGGAAAGCAACATCATCGAGCTGCAGGACGTCTCGCGCTCGATCGAAGTGACCGGCGCCGTCAACCGCCGGTTCGAGGCGCAGCGCCGCGGCTGACGCGCCGCCTTGGCGGCCTGTCATATCGTGGGATAAGGTCGGCCTTCCCGGAAGGAGACCCTCACCGTGCGCAATATCGATCCGCAGGAATGGCAGGTCCGCTGCGACCTCGCCGCCGCCTACCGACTGATCGCCCATTTCGGCATGGACGACCTCATCTTCACGCACCTGTCGGCGCGCCTTCCCGGCAAGCAGCACCGCTTCCTGCTCAATCCCTACGGCCTGCTGTTCGACGAGATCACCGCGTCGAGCCTGGTCGAGGTCGATCCCGACGGCCACGCGGTCGAGAAGGAGGACGAGTCGAAGATCAACAACGCCGGCTTCACCATTCACTCGGCCGTGCACATGGCGCGCGACGATGCGATGTGCGTGATGCACACCCACACGACGGCGGCCATGGCGGTGGCGGCGCAGGACCAGGGCCTGCTGCCGCTCAACCAGATGTCGATGGCGTTCTTCGGCGGCGTCGCCTACCACGAGTACGAGGGCATCGCGCTGGATCTCGACGAGCGCGAGCGCCTGGTCCGCGATCTCGGCGACAAGGACGTGATGGTGCTGAAGCACCATGGTCTGCTGACGGCCGGCCGCACCGTCGCCGAGGCGTTCCACAACATGTACTACATGGAGCAATCCTGCCGCCTCCAGGTCGCCGCGACCCAGGGTGGCCAGAAGATCACTGTACCGTCCGACAACGTGGCGGCCCACACCGCCGCGCAATTCAACCGCCATCCCGAGACCAAAGGCCAGCGGCCGTGGACGGCGCTGCGCCGCAAGCTCGACCGGATCAGTCCCGACTACGCCACCTAGGCCGCCTGGTGTCGGTCGAGGCCGCCCGCGACCTCGAGCAGGTCGCGGACGACTGCCGTGCACAGGCCGCGAATCTCGTCGGTCGGCGGCAGCAGGTCGGGCACCATGACGGTCATCATTCCGGCCGCTGCCGCCGCGCGCACGCCGTTGTGCGAATCCTCGAGCGCCAGGCAAAGCCGGGCCGGCACGCCGAGCCGCTCGGCCGCCTTCTGGAAGGGATCGGGTGCGGGCTTGCTCGCGGCATAGTCGCCGTGGGCCACGATGTGGTGGAAGCGGTCGTCGAGGCCGTGGTGGGCGAGATGATGGCGCACGGTGCGGGTCGACGACGAGGTGGCGATGGCGCGCGGCAGCCCGCGGGCGTCGAGCGCGTCGAGCAGCTCGAGCACGCCGGGCTTCAGCGGCACGTCGGTCGCGATCCGCTCCCTGAAATGGCGCATCCAGGCGTCGCGCAGCGCCTCGGCCGGATAGGATTCGCCGTAGCACGCGATCATGTGCGCGCGATTGTGGGGCCACGGCGTGCCGATGAATCCCAGGAAGACCTCGACGGTCATCGGCACGCCCATTTCCACGGCGGCCGAGAGGATGGCGTCGCGATAGAGCCTCTCGGTGTCGAACAGCAGGCCGTCCATGTCGAACACGACGGCCTGCACGGGGCGTGGCAGCTTCATGTGCCACCACGATAGCAGCGTTCCGACGGCGGCCCTACCGGCGCTTTCCCGATTGCCCCTCGAGCCACGCGCGGGCGGCATTGATATGATCGAAGATCCCGACGGGGCGTGTGTCCGCGGCTCTCACGAGCCCGTCGAGATCGGCGAGGCGTTCCGTGACGTCGGCACCGGCCACCACGGCGAAAGGGCCGGCCTGCCGTCCGTACCTCGCGTGATAGGCGGCAAGGCGCCGGGAAAAGGTTTCGCGTTCCGCCGGCAGCAGGTTCGCCCGACCGCTGGTGCAATCGAATATCTTCGCGTAGCCAACCGCTCGGGCCTTCTCGACATCGTCGAGATATCCCGTCAGGTCGGCCAGCGTGACCTCGCCTTCGGTCTTGCCGACCATCGTTCGATCGAGATGGTAGAAGGTCACATAAATCGGCACCGTTGCCCCCTGGCACACGAGTTGAGTGTGAGGCAGTACTCCGCAACCGACAATCGCGGCATTGTTTTAATCGTCAGCGGCGCTCGATGAAATTGTTACGCACCGGCCCGACGGTGCGGTATGCTGCGGTCCTTCGAGCAAGGGAGCGGCGATGCAGGCGCTCATGACGGCGATCCTCTATCTCGGGACGTTCCTGGCGATCGGCTGGGCAGTCAAGCGCCTGCTCGACCGATGGATGTCGCACAGCGGCGCCGATCTCGACGACGTTCACGGACAGGCGAGCGCCGGTCGCGGCAAGCGGCGGGTCTTCCTGCTCGGGTTCTGGCGCACCGAAGACTGACGCGCTCAATCCGCGCGCGGCTCGATCGGCTCGAAGCGCGGATCCTCGATGTCGAGCAGGCGATAGGCCTCCGCGAGCGTCTCCACGACCACCGGTTCGCGATGGCCGGCCGCCTGCAACTGGGCGGTGATGGTGCGGATGAAATCGCGCCCTGCCGTGCCGGGTGGGGCCACCACGATGCGCGCACCGTCGATGATCGGCGGCCGTTGGCCGCGCTGGTCGATCTTGCTGACCGGGATCGCCAGGACCTCGACCTTGCTGAGGTCGTAGAGGCCGCGCACGCCCTCCCTGCCGGCGAGGAAGCGCAGCACGAGACGATCATGGTCGGCGATGTCTTCCGAACTCAGCACACCGGCGATGCTGATCGCCAGCACCTTGTGCCGGCGCTCGTAGTGCAGCGCCAGCACGTCAGGCCGGCTGCTGCAGGGTGATGAGGATGGGGCAGTCGTCGATGCCGCCCCGCCGCGGGGCCATGGCGAGGGGCGCGAGCAGGCGTTCGAGGTTCGCGAGCTCGGCGATGCGGCGGCGGATGTCGTGTAGCTGGCGGTCGATCACGTCGTAGACGTCGGCGCAGCCGTGCCCGGGCTGGCGCTCGGTGAGGTCGAGCAGTTCGCGGGTCGCCTCGAGTGAAAAGCCGAGGCCGCGGGCGCGCAGGATGAAGGTGAGGACAGCCATGTCGCTTTCGCGATAGAGCGCTTCGCCCTCCGCGCCGGTACTCGACGGCGAGAGGAAGCCGCGCTTCTCGTAGACCTGGATGGAGGCCACATCGATGCCGGAGGCGCGGGCGAGGTCGGCGATTGTCATCGGGGCCGTCATTGAAGCACGAACAGACATGGCGCGGGTGGTGCCTCGAGAGCAATCGTGGACGTCCTCCGGATCGAAGGCTGGCGGACCTTAGATTACGCGCGCGTGAACCGTAAAGGGGAGCTTGTTTCAGAGTGCCTGCCTGTTTCCGGTCGCCGGAATGCTAGGGCGGATCGGACCAATGGCCGCTGAGGGCAAATCCGGACAGCAGGGTCACGGTGCCGCCCAGCCAGATCAGAAAGCCGAGCAAGTGCTCCTCGCCGATGAAGGCGAGCGCCACGCACGAGAGCGTCAAGGCGATGTGCAGCGCGGCGAACAGGACGAGCCGCTCGAACGAGACGAACGAACGGCGATGCTCCTCCAGCTCGGATGCGGAGGGCAGCATCGGGATATCCGACATTGGCGTTCTCTCCTGGGTTTTCTCCTGACTAGACGATGCCGGCAATCGTCAGCACGGCGAGGCCGAGCAGCAACGCAGCGATGAACCGGAAGGCGCCGATCGACAGGTCGCGCATTTCGCCACCATGTCGTTTCAGGCTCTCGACCTCATCAGCGTGAAGAGCGGCGGCGTGACGGGCAGCATCGTCCGGCATGGTTCATCTCCCGGAAGCATGGAATGCTCTGTATCAACCCGCCCGAGGCCGCGCGGTTGCGTGCAACCGGCCACAATCCCCGCGTCAGCGCTGCGGCCGGGTAACCGGCATGTTGGGGGCGGATTCTCGCGCGAGGCAGGGGCTTCGCAAACGCCAAATCCCCCACGGCCCAAACGAGGGTAAGGGCCGCGGGGGCGAGGGCGCGGAGGAGTTTCCTCCTCATTGTCCTCGGCTCGTCGGGTCTACTTCTTCGGCGCCGTGCCGACACTCACGCCGGTGCCGGTCGAAGTGCCGGCGCCCGCCGAGCCCGACGTGCCGACGCTGGTGCCGCCGACATTGGCGCCCGCGCCGACACCGGCGTTGGTGTTCGTGCTGGTGCCGCTGGTCACGCCTGCCTTGCCCGGCGAGTTGGTGGTGCCGGTAGACGTGCCGATGCCGGTGCTGCCGCCCACGCTCGTCCCGGCACCGACGCCGGTCGACTGGGCATGCGCAGTCGCGAACGAAAGCGCGAGGGCCGCGGCGGGGGCCATCACGAGGGTCATCATCTTATGAGTCATGGTTCGAACCTCCTTGTTGGCTTGTTGGCTGTCGCCCGGAAACAACACCCCGGTGGCCGCCGAGGTTGCGTCATGCGGCGATGCGGAGATTCGCTCGTTCGATCAATGCCTTGAGGCGGTGATAATCGGCGGCTGCGGCAAGGAAGCAGCGCCAGGCCAGTTTCCGGCGGGCGAGATGGCGCTTGTAGTCGCCCAGCGTACCGGCGGCGGCGTTGGCCCAATACAGCCGGCCGGCGGCGGGCAGCCGCTCGTCGAGGGTGGCGCGGCGCTGGCCGCGCAGCCGCGGCCGCAGTTCGCGCAGCTGCCAGCAATCGGCGTCCAGATGGAGATGGCAGTTCACCACGCGGGCGGCGGCCCGTTCGTGCGGTAACCGCCAGGCCCGAGACGGGTCGGCACCCCGCGTCCGCTCGCCGGGATCGCCCGCGAGGTGCCGCCATTCCGCGTCCGCCCATTCGAGCTCGGCGCGGCAGGTTTCGACCAGCCAGGTGCGCGAGCGAGGCGACGGTGGGCCCTCTCCCCAGGCGATGGCTGCCAGGCGGCGGGCCAGGAAAGAGGCGTCGGCGGGCCGCCGGAGCGCGAGCAGGAGGGGCGAAGGCATGATGCGAATATTGCGTAATACGCATCAAATGTCAATGCGAAAACGACAATGCAAGAATAAGAAAATTGCACGCACGCGGGCAGGTGGCCGCGATGACGAAGAATTCCCTGCGCAATCCATTGGACGCGCGGTGCCGATCCGAAGGAAAGTACGAAGATGGAAGATGTCGATTTCCGGTCGGCAGTGCTGGCTGCCTTCGCTGTCGGCGCGATCGCCTTCGAATTGAGCCGCGAAGTGGTGCCGCCGTGGCGCCTGTTCTTCTCCCCGCTGGCCGCGTTGGCCTGCGCCTTCACCCTGATGTCCGATGGAAGCTGGCTCGCGCTCAACATCGCCGCCGTGGCGTGCGGCGTGGTGGCCGGCTGCGTGCGCGGCAAACACACGACCGTGCGCGTCGACCATTCGTGGAGGGTGGTGCGCCTGCGGCAGTTGTATGATGGCATGGCGATCGCGCTGGTGATCGCGATCCTTGTCGGCGCCGACATTGCTCCCGTCGTGGCGTTCCTTGCCGACAGGATGGTGCCGGCGCCGTTCGCCGCTGCGGCCTTCGCGTGCGCGGGATATCTGCTCGGCCGCGCCAGCGCGATCGGCTATCGCCTACGTAAGACCCCTCACGACGACATGCGGCCGGGCGCGATCTAGCGGAAAAAATTGCAGTCGGTTCCGGTTGTCGATGTCACGACGACTGAACGAATGGTTGTTGTCGCGTCCGGTCGGCGCTTGGTACGGGAACGGCGCCCGCCGATGTTCGCCGTCCTCAACCTCGCTTACCTGCTCGGCGTTCTCCTTGCCGTAAGCGGCCTGTGGGCGGTGCGCTTCGAGTTGAACCGCCGGTCCGTTGCGCCCTGGCCTCTCTTCCTGCCGGCTCTGGTCGTCCTGCTGTGCTCGCTCGCCCTGCTGGCCGGCCTGTCGACGCGCGGCCGCGGGATCTGGGTGATCGCCTTCGTCGTCGGCGTTCCGTTCGGCAGCGCGCGCGCCTTCTGGCTGCGCCTGCGCACCGACTACGCCGCCAAGCTGGTGCGCCTGTCGCCGGTGCGCGACGGCATGGTCGTGGTGGCGGCCGTCGTCGTGCTGGCCGGAGTCGACGTCGTGATGGCTTTCCGCACCGCCGGCGCGGAGAACAAGCCCCTGTTCGTTGCCGCCGTGGCGCTGGGCGCGGGCTATCTCGCCGGCCGGGCGGTGGTGACGCGCTCGCGCGCGCGCCGGGCCGTCCATCTCGACATGCGCTAATCGACCTGCGCTGTCACTTCTCGCGGCTGGCGAACCAGGCGCGCGAGTCCGCGGCGATCAACAGGAGGCACGAGCCGAACTGCAGGGTGCCCTGGAGCAGCGCCAGCGCGCCGTGCAGGTTCACCGCGCCGCCGTGTCGCAAAAGCGTGAACCACGGGCCGACGCCGACTGCCGACAACATGATCAGGATCCACTTGCAGGTCGTGCTGCGCCGCCGGCTGATGTGCGCTACCAGCAGGAACACCAGCGCCGACAGCGCACTGAGCGCGGCGGCGAACAGGAACGGGTTGATCCGGTCGTGCAGCACGTCGCGATAAGTGAGCGATGCGTTGGCCCAGCCGACAACCAGCGCGCCGATCTGCAGGCGCTCGAACAGGCGGATCGATGCGGGAAGACCGTCCATCCGGACGGATATTGCGCCTTTTGGGAGGCTGGATGCGTTATCGGTCATGCGGCGGCGTCTCTTTCCGGAAGGCGGGCCGGCGCCTAGTCTCGACCTCGAGGGAGGGCCTTGTAATGCGCTTTTGTGTACCGTTTGTCGTGCTGACGGCCGTGCTGACGGCCGTGCTGGCCGGCGCCGCGTGCGCCGAGAATTCGCCGACCGGCTGGATTCCCGATGCCAAGACCGGCTGCAAGATCTGGGATGCCGCGCCCGACCCCGACGAAAAGATCACGTGGTCCGGCGCCTGCGCCAGCGGCATGGCCGAGGGCACGGGCACGCTTCAGCTCTACGTCGGCGACACGCCGGGCGCGCGCTACGAAGGCGACATGCGCAACGGCCGCGCCGATGGCCAGGGAATCAATACGCTGCCCGACGGCACGCGCTATGAGGGCGCGTGGCGCAACAACGCCGCCCACGGCCTCGGCGTCCTCACCAAGCCCGGCGGGCAACGCTTCGAAGGCAACTGGACGAACGGCTGCCTGAAGCTGGGAACGACCGAGCTCGCCGTCGGCGTCGCGCCGCAATCCTGCGGCTTCAGGTAATCCCTGGGTGGAGCGGCCCTCTAGGCGGAGCGCCCCCGGGCCGGCCATCGACCCAGGCGCGGGCGTCGCGGGTGAACAGAACGGCGAGCGCGGCGAGTTGCACGACGATCTGGGCAACGGCGAACTGTCCGGGCAACGCGACCTTCGGCATCAGGCCGAGATAGGGCAGCGGTAGACCCGCCCGCCAAAGCTCAGCACGATCGACACGAGGCCGATGAGGACGGCGGCGACGGTGAGACCTTCGAAGAGCCGGATCGCCGTAGGCGTCCGCGGCGCCGGCATCAGCCGTAGCGCTTCTCGGTGATGCAGAGTGCCTTCGACCACTTCTTCTTCGGCAGGTCGAAATCCTTGGGCGGGTTGAACTGCCGCACGCGCCAGTGGTCGGCGGTGCTCTTCAGCAGGCGCTTCACCAGGGCCAGCATGTTGCCGGTGCCGTCCTCGTGGACGAACACGCAGTCGCCGCCGGGCCGCACCGGAATGGTCGGGTTCACCACCACCTGGTCGCCGTGCTCGATCGCCGGGCTCATGCTCGAGCCGATCACGTAAAAGGCGAAGGGATTGCGAACGCCCTGCATGCGCTCGGAGCGCCGGATGTAGTCGATCGGCTCCGACACCAGGACCATCGCGCCATCGCTGCCGGCCTCGGCCGAGGCCCAGACCGGAACCTCGGCGCGCTCGCCGCCCAGCATGGGCAACGGCTGGATGGCCTGGCTGAGCGGGCTGTCGTTGTCGGGCGGCATCGCCTTGAGGTAGCCCAGGATCGCGGGAACTTCGTTCACCTTGATCTGGCGCTCGCCCTTGAGCATGCGGTTGACGGCGGCGGCATCCTTGCCGAGTGCGCGCGCCAAGCCGACCTGGCTATAGCCCGGTCGATCGAGTTGTTCGGCGATCCATTTCAAATCCATGGTCCATATTGTGCCATTGTTGCGTGTTTCGCAACAGTGCGAATATCGCATCAAATTTATTGACAATATGAAGCGATAATCGCAATATTGTCGCATGTCCCTGCGCAACATCATCCGCCGCACCGCCGACCTGCGCCGCGAAGTCGCCGAACGGGAAACCGCGCTCTACGGCCGGATCCTGCCGGACGTGACCTTCCTGCGCCGCCGCGGCTTTGTCGTCTACATCGAAGGCAAGCGCTTCCGGATGGGCAACCGCCTGGTGAGCCGATCCAGGCTCTGCGACATCGCCGCGCGCGAGCGGCGTCTGAGCAAGCACTTCAAGGGAGACGCCTAGCATGGCCCGCATCCGCACGATCAAGCCCGAGTTCTTCACCTCCGACGACATTTGCGCGCTCTCGCCGCTGGCCCGCCTGCTCTACATCGGCCTGTGGTGCGAGGCCGACCGCGAAGGTCGCCTCACGTGGACGCCGGGCGTGCTCAAGCGTCGGTATTTGTCCGATGATTCCTGCGATATCGAGAGTCTGGGCGGCGAGCTGGTCGGGCGCGGGCTGGTCCGCCTCTACGGCGACGGCCTGGCGTGGATCCCGAGCTTCGCACGGCATCAGCATGTCAACGTGCGCGAGGCTCAGTCGAAGCTGCCATCCCCTTGCGGTGCAGTTGCAGGTGAAATGCCGCCGGGAAGGGAAGGGGAAGGAGAAAGGGAAGGGGAGGGAACGGACGGCGCGCACGCCCGGCCGCTGGCGCCGGACTGGAAGCCCGACGAGGACGACCTCGCCTGGGTGGCAACCGCCCGGCCCGATCTCGACAGGACCACGCTCGACGCCGAAAGCGAGCGTTTCCGCAACCATGCGCTGGCCAACCGGCGCACGGCGCATCGCTGGGGGCCGGCCTGGCGGATGTGGATCAGCAAGGCGCACACCCCCGCCCACCGCCGTGGCGACAATCGCAAGCCGTTCGTTGCGTCGGGGGATAACTTGCCCGAGCGCGAGGGCGAGGCGCAATGGCGGGCGCGGCTGGCGCGCTATCGGCCGGGCAAGTTCTGGCTCGAGGGCGACTGGGGACCGCGGCCGGAGTCGGGCGCAGCGCGCGTGCCGCCGGCGATATTGGCCGAGTGGGCTGGCCGAGTGGCGCCGCCAGCAGGAGGCGGCTGACATGTCGGGCGTCTCCCGGCCCATCCTCGACGCGGCGGCGGGCAACGTGCTGGTGCTGCTGGCGCTGCACCGGGACAAGCCCTGTCCGACCAACGCCCTGATCATGGACTGGACCGGCGTGCCGCGGCGCCGGCTCGCGGCCTGGCTCGCGGGACTGCAGGCCCGCGGGATCGTCGAAATCCAGCAGAAGGGGCCGCGGCCCGCGCACCGCCGCCGCATGCGTGCGATGGGCGGCGTGTGGACCGACTGGACGGCCCGCGGCGGGTGGGGGCGATGAGCGAGAGCGACCTGCTCGACGAGACGCGCGTCGTGCGCGACCTCGAGACGATCCGCGACGGCGCCCTGGAAGCCGAGGCGTGGGCGCCGGCGCTGCGCGCCGTCGAGCTGTTGGGCCGCCACATCGGCATGTGGCGCAGCGATGCCCGGCCGCAGACGTCCCTGGCGGAGCTGATCAACCGGGTCGTGGCGGCACCCGACGGGCAGGACGACTGCGACTGACCGGTTCCATATCGGGTGCGACGGATGATCCCTTCGAGCGCCCCGCCGATATGATAAGACAAATATCCCCGCTGGAGAGTGCCTTGCCCAAGGACCCGAACCGATTCTGGTGGCTCTCGCTGATCCTCATTTCCTCGGGCAGCGCCGGCCTCTGGTACTTCGAGCACCTGATGTTCCCGACGAGCAGCGGCGGCATCGGCGCGGTCGTGGGCTTCATGCTCGGCGCCTTCCTGGCGGCCCTCTTCGAGGACTACGTCGACCAGAACCTGACGTAGCGCGCCGTTGCCCTCGCCGGCCAAGGCTGGCACGCTTTGCCTCGGCTGTTGCGGACTTTGGGGCAGGCTGCGGGAGCATTCCTTGACGGGGGACGAAGCCAAGAGCGGGCAGGCGACCGGAACCTCCGGGCCGGGTGTTACGGAGCAGGATTTCGTCGCCCTTGCGCCGGGCAAGACGATTGGCCGCTACGAGATCCTGTCGATCCTTGGCCAGGGCGGCTTCGGCATCACCTATCGCGCGCGCGACACCCAGCTCGATCGCGACGTGGCGATCAAGGAATACCTGCCGTCGGCGCTGGCGATCCGCCAGGACGGCACCACCGTGCTGCCGCGCTCGACCAAGGTGGCCGAGGATTTCAGCTGGGGCCGCCAGCGCTTCGTCGACGAGGGCCGCACGCTGGCCACGCTCCAGCGCGCGCCGGCGATCGTGCGCGTGTTCGATTTCCTCGAGGCCAACGGCACCGCCTACATCGTCATGGAGCTGGTGCCGGGCGACACGCTGGAGAATCGCCTGCGGGCCGGTCCGCTCACGCCGGCCGAAGTCGACAGGATCCTGTGGCCGCTGCTCGACGGCCTCGAGCGCGTCCACGAGACCGGCTTCCTGCATCGCGACATCAAGCCCGCCAACATCCTGCTCGACGGCGAGGGCCGGCCGACCCTGATCGACTTCGGCGCCTCGCGCATGGCCGTGGCCGGCCGCACCTCGGCGATGACGGCGATCTTCACGCCGGGCTATGCCGCCGCCGAGCAGATGACGTCGGCCAAGCAGGGACCGTGGACCGACATCTACGGCCTCTCGGCGACGCTCTATCACGCCATCACCGGGACCGCGCCGCCGAGCTCCTTCGATCGCGCGCTCGACGACGAGTACGCAGCCCTCGGCCGGTCGATGCCGGCAGGCTTCGCGCCCGGCCTGCTGGTCGGCATCGACGCGGGCCTGGCGCTGCGCGCCTCGGACCGTCCGCAGTCGATCGCGGGCTGGCGGCCGATCCTGGGACAGACCGGCGCGCCCGACGCGCAGGCAACCGTCGCGCTCCGCCGGCCAGCCGACTCCGATGCCACGGTCTTCGTGCGCCAGCCCACGCTCTCGCCGCCGTCCGTCTCTCCGCCGTCGATATCTCCGCCCGCCGCCCCGTCGGCGCCGCCGGCGAAAGGCGGCAAGGGCCTGTGGATGGCGCTCGCCGCGGTCGTGGTGCTGGCACTGGGCGGCGGCGGTTACTGGTACGCCACGCGGCCGCCCGCCGTCGACCTTGCGGCAGTGCAGAAGGTGGAGGCTCTGCAGAGGGAACAGCTCGCCGCGCAGCAGGCCCAGAAAGCACAGGCAACCGAGCTGGCCAAGCTGCGCGAGGAGAAGGCGGCTCGCGAGAAGGCCGCGCACGACCTGGCCGAACGCCAGAAGATCGAGGAAGAGCTGCGCGGGAAGCTCGCGGCGGAGCAGGCGGCCAAGGAAAAGGCCGAGGCCGAGACCCGTGCGAAGACCGAAGCGGGCAAGACCCAGGCGATGGACGCCGAGACGGCACTGCGCCTGACACCGCTCGATCGTCAGCGCGCCCAGGTCGCGCTGACGGCGCTCGGCTTCCGCAATTCCACCGGCGCCGACGGCGTCTTCGGTCCGCGCATGCGCGAGGTGATCGCGGCGTGGCAGAAGAGCCGCTCCTATCCCGACACCGGCTATCTCACCGGGGCCGAGAACCAGGAGTTGCTGCGCACCGCGTCGGCGGCCGTGACCAGGTTCGACGACGACCAGAAGAAGGCCGACGAGGCGAAGAAGAAGGCCGACGAGGACAAGGCCCGCGCCGCCGCCGCGGCGCCGGCCCTGACACCGGCGCCGCCGCCTTCCGGTGCCCAGACCGGCATCGACGGCCGCTGGACCGGCACCTACCAGTGCACGCCCAGCCGCGGTGGCGGGCCCTTCACCATGCACGTCGTCCTGGTGATACAGGGCGGCACCGGCACGTGGAGCGTGCCGAACGCGACGGAGACCACGCTCGGCAACCATTCCATCGCCGTGCGGCTCACCGGCGCGAGCGTCGTCGTGCAGCGGACCTATTCGCCGACCTCCGGCGCGAACAAGGGCAGCCTCGCCACCAGCATGATCGTCGCGCACTTCGAGGGCGGCACGATCAGCGGCTCGGGTCCCGAATCCAACAGCGGCGGGCGCATTTGCACCATCGCCCTGACGCGGTAAAATGCCCGTCGTATAAGGCTTTTACCGTCGATAACGACCATCTTGGGCGATTTGCGCCGCCGCGCCTATGGTCGACGCATGAGCGATCGCAACGCCGCCCTCACCCTCGGCCGCTGGCAACGGCATCCCGTCCAATTCGTGCGCGAGATGTTCGGCGTCGTCCCCGATCCCTGGCAGGCCGAGGTGCTGGAGGCCTTTCCGCATCACCAGCGGCTGGCCATGAAGGCCTGCAAGGGACCGGGCAAGACGGCCGTCGAGGCGTGGCTCGCCTGGAATTTCCTGGTGACCCGCCCACAGCCCAAGATCGCCGCGATCTCGATCACCGCCGGCAACCTTGCCGACAACCTGTGGGCGGAGATGGCGAAGTGGCGGCAGCGCGCACCCTTTCTGCAGGAGCGCTTCGAGTGGACCAAGACGCGCATCTTCAATCGCGAAAGCCCCGAGACCTGGTGGATGTCGGCGCGCAACTGGTCGAAGACCGCCGACCGCGCCCAACAGGGCAACACGCTGGCCGGCCTCCACGCCGACTACATCCTCTTCATCCTCGACGAGGCCGGCGGCATTCCCGACGCGGTGATGGCGAGCGCGGAGGCGGCCCTCAGCTCGTGCGTCGAAGGCCATATCGTGCAGGCCGGCAATCCCACCCATCTCGAGGGCCCGCTGTGGCGCGCCTGCACCAGCGAACGCGCGCTGTGGCACGTGACGGAGATCACCGCCGATCCCGACGATCCCAGGCGCACCAGTCGCGTCAAGGTCGAGTGGGCGCGCGAGCAGATCCAGAAATACGGGCGCGACAACCCCTGGGTTCTGGTCAACGTCTTCGGCCGCTTCCCGCCGGGCTCGCTCAACACGCTGATCGGTCCCGACGAATGCCGCGAGGCGACGAAGCGCGCCTATCGCGCCGAGGACGTGGCGGCCTCGGCGCGCGTGCTGGGCGTCGACGTCGCCCGCTTCGGCGACGACGCCTCGGTGATCTTCCCGCGCCAGGGGCTGGTGGCCTATCCGCCGCTCAAGTTCCGCAACCTCGACGGCACGCAGGGCGCCGGCGCGGTGGCCCGCAAATGGCAGGACTGGGGCGCCGACGCGGTGTTCATCGACGACACCGGCGGCTGGGGCGCCTCATGGATCGACAACCTGCGTCGCGTCGGCCACCAGCCGGTCGGCATCGGCTTCGCCTCGCGGCCCAACGATCCGCGCTACGACAACAAGCGCACGGAGATGTATTTCGAGGCGATCGAGTGGATCAAGGCGGGCGGCGCGTTGCCGCCAATCGATACATCGGGCGTGCCGGAGCTGATCGCGGCGCTCAGCCAGACGACCTACAGTTTCCGCGGCGATCGCCTGCTGCTCGAGCCCAAGGACCAGATCAAGGCGCGGCTGGGCTATTCGCCCGACGATGCCGACGCCTTCGCGCTCACCTTCGCCCAGCCCGCCGTGCGGGCGGGCGCGGGTTACGGCAGCGCCGTCCGCCGCATGGCGATCGTCGACTACGATCCGATCGACGCCGACGATTGATTGGCCGACTGGTGATTCAGACGACTAGATTTGTGGACGATTGGGTTTGGCCGGCGCCTTGCGCAGCGCGGGGAGGGCCGGCTTGATCGAATTGAACATCTTCACGGCGGCCGCGCGGCGCGTGCTGACGAGCTTTCTGAGAAGCGAAAGCTCCTGCTGGACGGAAGATTTGAACGTTGGGACCACGCGGACTCCGGCTGCCGTTATGGCCAATAAACGGCCGGCCGGTCACAAGGTTGCCACGGCACCCGCTTCGGTCCGCAAACGTACCGAGCAGAGTGCCGGCTCGAAGGCCCGACGCTTTTGAGGCCTTGGCCTCAAAAAGCTTTATCCGTGAGTGCCTTCAGGAAGGTCGTGAGATCGGCGGGCTTCCCGGTCTTCTTGCAGTAGGTCTCGAATTCGGCGGGCGAGATGTCGACCAGCTTGATGGCGTGGCGGCGGCTCTTCCAGTCGGCCATCTTCTTCTGCTCGCGGAACTGCCAGTCCTCGTAGGAACAGCTCGGGTAGTATTTCACGAGCTTCTGGAAGGCTTCGTGATCTTCCGGCGACTTGACCTTGGCGAAGTACTGAACCGACATCGTGACCGTCCCTGCTGTGCGTCCCGCGCGATCTTCTAGACCGCGCCGCCGCGATTCGCCAGCCCGCCGCAAACCCCGACGCAAGCCATTGATTCAGCTTTCGAAATGCCAGCGCGGCGGGCGCTTGGCGAGGAACGCCTCGACGCCTTCCTGGAAATCCGGCCCCGATGCCAGCTCGACCGTGGCGGCCTTCTCGAACGCCATGCCGGCCTCGTAGTCGAGCCCGCCGCCCAGGGTGACTGTCCGGCGGATCGCCGCCAGCGCCGCCGGCGACTTGGCGGCGAGCTCGTCGGCATAGGCCTGCACGCGCCCGCGCAGCTCGGCCGGCGGCACCAGCTCGCTCACCATGTCCCACGCCAGCGCCTTCTCGGCCGTGATCATGCGGCCGTCGTAGAGATAGCGGATGGCGCGCGGCCGGCCGATCAGGCGGGCGAGCGCCTGGGTGGTGGCGATCGGCGGGATGAAGCCGATGCGGATCTCGGGCTGGCCGAGCTTCGCATCGGTCGCGGCAAAGCGGATGTCGCAGTGGAGCGTCATCTCGAGGCCACCGCCCACGGCGGTGCCGTTGATCGCCGCCAGCAGTGGCTTGGGCGAACCGCGCAGCAAGCGGACGATAGCGTGGCAGCGCTCGGTCCAGTCGCGGATGCCGTCGGCCGACAATCCGCGGAAGGTGTTGAGGTCGGCGCCGGCGCTGAAATAGGTGTCGACCGCGCTCGCCAGCACCAGCACGCGCACCTTAGGATCGGCGAGCGCTGCGGCGATGCAGTCGTGCGTCTCGTCGACCATCGGGCGCGTGAAGGCGTTGACCGGCGGCCGGTTGAACTCGAGCCAGCCCACCGGGCCGACGGTCGAGAAGCGGATGAACCGGTAGCTCAATGGGGTACGTCGCCCTGCAGCATCACGCGATAGAGATAGCGCGTCTGGTCCATGTCGTAGTCGCCGTTGGCCTTGTGCAGCAGGCAGCGGTTGTCCCACAGTACCAGGTCGCCCGGCTTCCAGGCGTGGCGGTACTGGAACCTGGCCTGCGTGGCATGCTCGAGCAGCTCGTGCAGCAGCGGCAGCGCCTCCCTGTGGTCGAGGCCCACGATGCCCTCGATGCGGATCGGGTTGATGTAGATCGACCGCGCGCCGCTCTCGGGATGGATGCGCGCCAGCGGATGCAGCACGGCGTTGGGCACGCGCTCCTTGTTGGTGTCGCTGAGGCTCATCAGCTTTCGCGCGCTGTGGCTGCTTTGATAGACGTGAATGGCCACCAGCGGATCGATGCGCGCGCGCGTCGCGGCAGGCAGGGCGGCATAGGCTGCGGCCATGTTGGCGAACTGCGTGTCGCCGCCGCGGTCGGGCAGGGTGACGGCATGCAGCACCGTGGCCTTGGGCGGCCGGGTGTCGTTGGAGTGATCGGTGTGCCAGCCCTCGCCCGGGATGTAGCGGCGGCCGTCGGGGAAGCTGTCCTGGTTGGACAGGTAGTGGATCTGCGGGCACTGCGGCAGCGCGAAGCGCGTGTTGTGCTGGGGGAAGATCTCGCCGAACAGGCCGACAGCGGCCAGCACCTGCGGGGGCTCGAGCCGCTGGCCCCGGATCGCCAGCACGTGATGGTCGACGAAGGCGCGGTTGAGGGCAGTCCGGTCGGCGGCATCGACCGGCTCGGTCAAATCGATCCCCAGCACTTCGGCGCCGGTGTGCTCGGTCAGGGGGCGGATTTCCATGGCAGCCATCGTGCGGCGGATGGCGGCCGCCTTCAATCGGCAGGCGCTCCCTCCGAGGGGGCGGCGGCCGGCCGGCGGCGGGAGCCCCGGAAAGGCCCGAAGAACCTCGGTTCTTCTCGCCGCAGCGCGGAAGAATGGCGAAATCTAAATCCGGCCTGGTCAGGAACCCGTACCAGAGGGGCGAGTTAGGATCATTTAGCGCGCCAAATGCGCGATTCCGGCCCTCGGAGGCGGGAAGTCCTGTTATGGAGAGGCGAGCGTTCACCAGCCCTTGTGCCGGTGAGCGGGGAGAACCGATGGTCAAGGGCGTTCGACAGGGTGGTGCGATCGGTGCGCTGGGCGTCGCGGCAATCGCGGCGGCTGGCCTCGTGCTGGCGCTGCCCCGGGTCGCCGACGCCCAGGAACCTTCGCCGATCGTCAATTCGGTCGAGCACGCGCCGCCGGTCGAGGGCAAGCCCCGTCCCGCGACGCCCGCGGCCCACGACGTCATCGCCGACTTCCACCTCGAATCGACCGTGCTCGGCTTCGACCGCGGCATCGGTCCCGCGGTCGGGCGCGACGTCACCTACAACGGCAAGCTCTATCTCGTGGCCGACGTATTCACTGCCGATGGCCAGCCGTGCTTCTCGGGCGGCAGCCGCTTCACCATCGCGCCGGCCGGTGGCCGGCTGGTGATCGGCCTCAAGATGGCCGACCCCGCCGCCATCAGCGTCGCCTCCCTCAAGTAGGTCTTCACGAAACGAAACAGGCGGCGGACCTCGCGATCCGCCGCCCGTTCATGTGTGTGTCCAGCTCGCACAAGGCGGGACGTAGCCGGGACAGAAGCGGGATGGGCATGATATGGCTCAGCCGTCCGGGTGGCCTGACATGGAAAGGCGTCGGGGCGAAAGCCTCGGTTTGTTCGGGTTCGAGCCCCGTCTCCCGGATACTCTGCGGGCGCGATGACGGCGATTTATCCTGCACACCGTCCGGCTGGGCCTTCGGGCACTGACTGTATTGTGGGGGCGATGCAGGCCCCACCGTCCGCCACGAAATCAATCGACTGGCTGGGAGCGCGCCACCGTGGCGGAGTTTACTCTGCCTGCAGTGGCGCATCTTCGTCACGGTCATGCGGACCGCGGGCTTCCCGCCCGCTCGGGAATCATGAGGCGGGCTTCCCGCCCGCGGTCCCGCAGACATGAGCGCGACTGGAGGCGGGTAAATTCCGCCACGGTCGCGCGCTCCCAGCCTTGAGCTTGAACGCCGAATTTTTCCCGGGTCGCGCTTCGACTGTGTCTGTTTTTGCCTCTGCGCCAAGCCATCCGTTCCAGGCTGGCCAACGATATATCCGTGATAACGACCAAGATGGGTGATTTTCGCCGCCGCGCCTATGGTCATCGGCATGGGAATATTTTCACCACCGACACCATCCACACCCTATGTCCCCCCGCTGCCCGCGGCTCCGCCGCCGCCGCCCACGCCGGTCGATAAAGCCGCGGAGGACGCGGCCAGGCAGACGCAGGCGCGCCTCGCCGCGTCGTCGGGTTTCGGCGGCACGCTTCTGACCGGCGGTCAGGGCGTCACCCAGCCCGCGACCACCACGCTCAAGACCCTGCTGGGGCAATGACCATGACCGCGCAGGGCTCCGTCTCCGCCGGCCAGGATGACTCCTGGCTGCGCATCTATTTCACCGATCGCCTCGGCGCACTCGATCGCGACCGCGCGTCCTACTGGACGACGTGGCGCGACCTCGCGTCCCATTTCGCGCCGCGCCGGGGCCGCTTCCTCTACGGCACCAGCGACCGCGGCGGGCGCGGCCAGCGCCGCGACCGCCGCGTGCTCGACAACACGCCGCTGCTGGCGGCGCGGGTCATGGCCTCGGGCATGATGGCCGGCATCTCGAGCCCGGCGCGGCCGTGGTTTCGCCTGCGGCTCGCCTCCGACGGGGCGACCCAGTCTCTGTCTGACAGAGACCAGGACGCCGCCGTGCGCTTCTGGCTCGACGAGGTTCAGCGCCGCATCCTGCACGTCTTCGCCAAGTCGAACCTCTACAACTGCCTGCACACGCTCTACGGCGAGCTCGGCACCTTCGGCACGGCGGCCCTCTGGGTCGACGAGGACGAGGAGGACGTGGTGCGTGGCTACACGCTCACGGTGGGTGAGTATTGGCTCGCAAGCTCGCGGCGGCTCTCGGTCGACACGCTCTACCGCTCGCTGTGGTGGACGGTGCGCCAGATCGTCGACACCTTCGGCCGCGACGCCGTCTCCGACGGCATCCGCGCCAACTACGACACCGGCCAGCTCGATCTCGAATACGAGATCGTCCACGCCATCGAGCCCAATCCGGCCGCCGCGGCGGCCGTCCCGAGGTCATCCGAGGGACCTGCCCCCTGGCGCGGCCATCTTTCCTCGCACTTTCCCTGGCGCTCGGTGTGGTTCGAGCGCGGCACGCAGGGCGAGCACGCTCTGCTGCGCGTCTCGGGTTACGAGGAATTCCCCGTCATGGCGCCGCGCTGGGAAGTGGCGGGCGCCGACACCTACGGCTGGGGCCCGGGCTGGACGGCGCTGGGCGACGCCCAGCAGCTCCAGACCCAGCAGCGCCTCAAGCTCGAGGCGATCGACAAGCAGGTGAAGCCGCCGATGGTCGGTCGGCCCAGCCTGCGCAACGAGCCGGCCAGCCTGCTGCCCGGCGGCATCACCTACGTGGTCGATCCCAGCGGCCAGACCTTCCGGCCGGCGATCGACGTGCGCATCGACCTCTCCCACCTCGGCCAGGACATCGCCGAGGTCCAGGGCCGCATCAAGCAGGCGTTCTACGCCGACCTGTTCCTGATGATGGCCGAGAGCGACCGCCGCGAGATCACGGCGCGCGAGATCGACGAGCGCCACGAGGAGAAGATGCTGATGCTGGGGCCGGTGCTCGAGCGTCTGCACGACGAGCTGCTCGATCCGCTGGTGGCGCGGGTGTTCGCGATCATGAGCCGCAACGGCATGTTCGACGACATTCCAATGCCGCGGTCGCTCGGCGTCGGACGCCTGCAGGTCGAGTTCATCTCGATGCTGGCGCAGGCCCAGAAGGCGGTGGCGACCGGGGCGATCGAGCGCTTCTGGCAGTTCGGTGGCCAGATCGCCGCCCTGAAGCCCGAGGCGGCCGATCGCCTGGATCCCGACGGCACGATGGAGGCCTATGCCGAGATGACGGGGATCCCGTCGGGCGTGATGGTCGACCGGGCGCAGGCCATGGCCGCGCGCCAGCAACGCGCCCAGCAACAGGCCAAGCAGGCCTCGATGCAGCAGGCGCTGGCGCTGGTGCAGGGCGCGAAGACGGCGAGCGAGATCGACGTCGGCGGCGGCCAGAACGCGGTCAGCGCCATGCTGGGAGGCGCCTGATGCCCGCCTTCAACTGGCCCGACTGGAAGCCGCTGCCGCTTGAGCCTGACGCCGCGCCGGAGCAAGCCGCACCGCCGCCTGACCCGGCGGCGATGCGCGAACAGAAGATCGCCGACGACACGCGGGTCGAGGATGCGCTCAACCGCTTCGTGACGGCGCGGCAGAGCGCGCTGTTCGAGGCGCCGGATGCGTTCTATCGCACGCAGGGCGTCGATGCGATCCACGCCGCTCCCGGGACGACCCAGAAGCTCGACGACCTGCGCGGCGAACTGATGGACGGCCTGGCCAACGACAACCAGCGCCAGCGTCTCGGCGCATCGCTCGACGCGCAGACGCAGCTCACCCGCGAGAACATGGCGCGCCACGTCGGCGAGCAGAGCCTGGCCTGGCAGCGCCAGGTCGCGCAGGACCGCATCGCCACGCTCGCGAAGGAAGCAGCGCTCCACCACAACGACGACGATCTGGTCGATACCCTGGGCCACGCCGCGGCAACTGCCGCGCGGGCCCACGCACGGGTGGGTGAAGGGCCACCCGGCGGCCAAGCCGAGGATGCCGCTGCCGCCACTGCGCGCAGCGGCGTCCTCGGCGCCGCGATCCAGACACGGCTCGATAGTGGCAACACCGGCGAGGCGGCGGCTCTGTTCGACAAGCTCAAAAACCAGCTCGATCCCACGCACGCCGAACCGCTGCAGGCCAATATCGATGCGGCACAGCGCTTCGACGCAGCGAAGGCCTACGCCGGCCAGCTCGTACCGCAATGGACTGGCGGATCTCATGACGAGGTCGACGCTCAGCACGCTGCCGCGACGCGGCAGAATCAGAGCGACAACCGGGCCGATCCCGCCTACCAGGCCGATGTGCAGCATGTCCTCGACGTGCAGCACGCCACGCAAAAACGCGGCATCGACGGCGCGACGGCCCAGCGCGCCCAGGCAGTCACCGACTGGCTCACCCGCACCGGCCTCAACGGCGAGCCTCAAACCAGCCGCCCGCCGCCGGCCCTGTGGAAGCAACTCTCTCCCGACGAACAGGCCGCCCTCGACAAGCGACTCGTGGTCAATGCACGGGGAGAGGTGCCTCCTGTCGCCGAAGGCAGGACACCTGCCGCGGCGTCGAATATCGGCCTTCCGGGCGCCGGCGCGGCGACGTTGGGCGAAACGGCAAAGGCAGGGGCCGAAGCCGCGTCCGGGCTTATCTCACGCGCCGCGCCGTACGTCGGCCGCGCGGCGTCTGGAGTCGGTGCGGCGGCCACTATTCTGCTCGTCCCGAGAAACACCCAGGCGACGAACATCGAATTGGGCGACGGGCTTCGCATACGCAGCGCTCCTGGCCAGCGCACTGTCACGATCGAACGTCAGGTCGACAAGGGCGTGCTCGGCACGGGCGTCGGCGCGCGCTGGGAGGAACTGCCGGTTCAAGCGGAGCATGCGACCGCACCGGACGGCCGGTCGATCATCGCCATCGATCCGCGCCAGCTCGAGAGCGCCATCGGCGCCGATGCCGTGAACCGCATCAGGCAGCAGGCAGGCATTGCGATGGCCGATCCGCCGGACGATCCGGCAAAACCGAAGGAAGAGGGGCAAGCTCGATGAATTGGTGACAATTCAGGAAAGACGGCTGGTTCAGGCGATGAGCAGAAGCCGCCATCGGTACCTGTCGTCCCTCCTGCAGAAGCAAAAGATAAAGAGTCGAATCCGAGACGAGACGACCTTTACTTCTCCAGTCATGCGTGGAGGCGAATACAAGAGCGAGGGATAAACCCCTCGGACCTTCAGGAAGCGATAAAAATGGCAAAGGCGTTGTTCAACCTAACGGGAACACTAAATATACCGTTCGCGGGACAACGGTGATCCTTAGTCCGGAAGGTAGACTCGTCACAATTTATGACTAACCGAACAAAGAGCAGGTACTATGATCCTTAATCTCGTCGATCATCGCAAATCTATCTACAAGTGGAAAAGAGTCGATGTCGTAATCGAGCCTACATGGCACGACAACAAGTGCACAGACGCGGACAGAGCTGATCCGCGCGAGGGAGAGATCGACTACGAAATACGACAAGACATTTCTATTACTGACGCAATAGCGTGGGCGTCCGCTTTGCCGTTCGGCGTAACTATGTATCTGTGGGACAGTGGAGCCGCGCTGGAGCGAATTCTTCCTGAGTCATAGTTGCGTGTGACAATTCTCTTTAGCCAGTTTGATTAGCGAAGTTTGATTCTAGCACAGCCATCGCGCTGGGGGTGGGTCGCCTGCAGGTCGAGTTCATCTCGATGCTGGCGCAGGCGCAGAAGGCGGTGGCGACGGGGGCGATCGAGCGCTTCTGGCAGTTCGGCGGCCAGATCGCGGCGCTGAACCCCGAGGCGGCCGACCGGCTCGATCCCGACGGCACGATGGTCGACCGGGCGCAGGCCGTGGCCGCGCGCCGGCAGCGTGAGCAGGCGCAGACCGGCCTCACTTCGCCGGTGGCTGAGGATCCATGCTCCTGAACAGCGCACTCATGACGTCGCTGGCACGCATCGCCGGCAGGGTGGCGATGCCGCGGAACATCGCCGTCGTCATGCGGCAGAACGTCGGGTACTGCGCCGCCGTCACCTTGTCGGGGTGGTCGAACATCTGCAGCTCGGCGGTGCTGTAGCGGTCGCCGAGCTGCTTGAACACCGTGGCATAGTCGTGCCGCAACAGGTCGGGCGGCGCCGCCGTGCGCGGCACGGTCGAGCGCAGCGCGCGCTGCTGCAGCGCCTGCTCGCGGTCGCGCAGCTCGGGGCCGAGCAGGCCCGCCTGGTCGGGCGTGGCGCCGCGCGTGACGCGCAGGAAGCAGGCCCGCGCGTCCTTGGCGCCGACGGCGGCGAACTGGTCGGCAATCAGGTTGGCGTAGTCGATCAGCACGGCGTTGTCGGCCTGGGCGATGTGCCGGCGGATGACCGGCGCGGTCACCTCGCCCAGGCGGTCCTGGATCTCGCCCTCGGACTGGCCGGCGTCGTAGCCCTTCTGGTAGCGCTCGACCAGGCGCAGGAACAGTCGCGGCTCGACGTCCTCGAAGGTGCGATAGAGTCCGGCGCTGCGCAGGTCGCGCGCGAAGGCGAGCGCGCCCGGATCGGCGCCGAGGCCGGAGCTGGCGAAGCGGCGGCTGTCGACGGCGGCGGTGATCACATGCGCGGCCCCGAGCTCGGCCACCGTCGGATACCACATGCCGGCGGCGGGCTGGGCGGCGACACGGTCGACGAAAGGCCGGGCGATGCCGGCGGCCAGCAGCAGGCCGCTCATGGTGCCCGAGCTCTCGGTGCCGGCGAAGGCGGCGCGGTGGAAGCCGAGCTTGCCGCCGGTCTTGAGGAAGCGCTCGCGGCCGGCGATGAAGGCGATCGTGCAGGCCGACATGCATGCGGTCGCCACGTAGGTCGACAGCCCGCGCTCCTGGATCAACTGGGCGAGCTGGGTCGCCTCGCCGATGCGCCCGCCGGTACTGGCCAGGTGCACGAGCTTGAGCTTGGGTGCGGCGTCCATGGCATCGCGCGCCTCGTTCGTCAGCCCGTACTTGAAGCCGCCGGCGATCTCCATCTCCGTGCCGTCGCGCATGGTGCGGATGGTGTAGTCCGGGATGTCGGGATCGCCCTCGAACGCCATGCGCCAGGTCTCCTCGAACTGGCGCGCGCCCGAGTGGGCGACGAGGTAGACGAAGTTGGCGACGCTGCCCAGCACGGTGAGCTGGGCGGCCAGCGCCAGCAACTGGCGTCCCCGGCTGCGCGCCGGCGTGCGGCCCGGCATCGCTGCGTGGCGTGACGCGGCGCGCCAGACGCCGACCGACTGGTAGACCAGGATCGCCGCCGTCAGCGCCCACATGCCGAACAGCGCCGCGGCAATCGCGTAGGGATCGAAGGCGCGCTCGCCGACGACGAAGGCCAGGCCGCGCACCAGCAGCGCGCTGGCGACGTTCAGTGCCACGCCGATCAGCCACGCGGCCGCCAGCGAATAGCCGCCGCGCCAGAAACGCAGCAGGGGAGTGTCGGCGACAGGGGCGGGGCTGATCGTCATCGCGTCGGTCGATCCTAGAAATGGCCAAACAGGGTGCGAAGAGCAAGCGGAATTGGCCGGAGCGACCCGCGGGAAATCGATGCCGGCGTGCATTTGATCGGTGATAACGACCAAGATGCGTGTTTTTTTCCGACCCTCCTATGGTCGTTGGGTGAACAACAGCACCGAAACTTCCCCCGCATACGACGCCGGCGACCGGCGCCACGTCGAACGCCGCCGCAAGGCCGCGACCGGCGAGCACCGGCAGAACGACGCGGCGCTGCGCTGGCTGATGGCCGACGCGCGCGGCCGTCGCTTCGTCTGGGCGCTGCTCGGCAGGGCCGGCCTTTTCCGCAGTTCCATGGCGCACTCGGCCGAGCTCACGGCCTTCAACGAGGGCCGGCGCGATACAGGCCTCGCGCTGCTCGGCGACGTGATGCGGCTCTGTCCCGAGCGCTACGCCGGCATGCAGGCCGAGGCGATTCCCGACCAACCCGCTTACCACGGAGACGACAATGACGGACGACACGATGCCAACGATTGAGCCCATCGCGACGCCGGTGAGGGCAGAGGAGTCGGTGCCGACCGCCGCCGCGGCCACGCTCGCGCCCGCCGCCGCGACTGCCCCCGCAAATTCCAATGAGCCGGCCGCCTACACCGACTTCAGGCTGCCCGAGGGCGCCACGGTCGATCCGGCGGCGCTCGACCGGGCGCGCTCGCTGTTCGCCGAGGCGCGGCTGCCGCAGGAGCAGGCGCAGAAGTTCATCGATCTTGCCGTGTCGCGCGAGCAGGCCGCCGCCCACAAGGGCGTGCAGGCCTTCGTCGACCTGCAGAACAAATGGGTCTCGGAGATCAAGGCGGATCCCGAAATCGGCGGACCGCGGCTCGAGGCTTCGATGGCCTCGGCCGCCCGCGCGATCGATCGCCTTGGTGTGCCGGGTCTCAAGGAGGCGCTGAACCTGACGGGAGCCGGAAACAACCCGGCGATCGTGAAGGCCTTCGTGCGTCTCGGGCAGATGGTCTCGGAGGATCGGTTCGCGACGGCCACGGCTGCCGCGCCACCCGCTTCGAGGTCGCCGGCCGAAACCATCTACGACGGCAATCCCAAGCAGTCGCAATAGCGACAGGAGACTTAGACAGATGACGACCCTTGCTTCCTCGGCCCTCACCCTCGCGGAATGGGCCACGCGACTGGATCCCGGCGGCAAGCCCGCCGCGGTCATCGAGCTGCTCGGCCAGACCAACGAGATGCTGACCGACATGCTGTGGATGCAGTGCAACGACGGCGCCGGCCACAAGACCACCGTGCGCACCGGCCTGCCCTCGGCGACCTGGCGCCTGCTGAACTACGGGGTGCCCAAGTCCAAGAGCACGACGGCCCAGGTGCGCGACGCCACCGGCATGCTCGAGGCCTACAGCGAGATCGACAAGGCGTTGGCCGACCTCAACGGCAACACCGCCGAGTTCCGCATGGGCGAGGACATGGCCTTCATCGAGGCCATCAACCAGCAGATGCAGGGCACGGTGATCTACGGCTCGACGGCGGCCGCGCCCGAGCGCTTCACCGGGCTGGTGCCGCGCTTCTCGGCGATCTCGTCGGCCAACAACGGCGTCAACATCGTCGACGGCGGCGGCTCGTCTAGCACCAACACCTCGATCTGGCTGGTCGGCTGGGGCCAGAACACCGTGCACGGGCTGTTCCCCAAGGGCAGCAAGGCGGGGCTGCAGGTCCGCGACCTCGGCGAAGTGGCGCTCTACGACGCCAGCAACAACGTGTTCCAGGGCTATCGCACCCACTTCAAGTGGGACTGCGGCCTCACGGTGCGCGATTGGCGCTTTGTCGTGCGCATCGCCAACATCAACGTCACATCGGGCGCCGTCACCACGTCGAACCTGATCAACAGCCTGATCGCGGCGGTCAACAAGCTGCCGTTCGTCAGCGCGGCCGGCAACAGCCCGCCGCCGGGCGGCACTAGGCCCGGCCAGGTCAACACCGCGTTCTACTGCAACCGCACGGTGCGCGCCGCCCTCGACACGCAGGCGATGGCCAAGACCAACAACTTCCTGACGCTCGAGACGCGCGACAGCAAGCCCTACGTCGCCTTCCGCGGCATCCCGATCCGGATCTGCGACCAGATCCTCAACAACGAAACCCGCGTCGTCTGAGGAGACACGAACATGCTCATCGACAAGCAGAACCAGTTCTCGGCGGACATAGGCGATACGCCGACCGGCACCGGCAGCACCGCATCGACCAACATTGTCGACCTCGGTGTCGCCCGCGACATCGGCGGCGCGGTGACCGACCAGCTCATGCTGCTCTGCGAGGTCGCGACCGCCTTCACGTCGGGCGGCTCGGCGACCCTGCAGGCGCAGTTCCAGACCGCGCCCGACAACGGCTCGGGCGCGCCCGGTTCGTGGTCGACGCTCGTCCAGTCCGACGCCATTGCGGTGGCGTCGCTGGTGCCTGGCTACAAGTTCCTGCCGGGCGAGCTGCCGGGCGGCACGCAGCGCTTCGTGCGGCTGAACTACGTGGTCGGCACCGCCGCCATGACGGCGGGCGCGCTCAAGGCCGGCCTCGTGCTCTCGCTCGACGTCCAGCCGGTCTATCCGCGGGGTTACGCCGCCTGATCGTTACCGCTCATCCTCCTCTCCCCCGTTTCGGGGGAGTGGTTGGGTGAGGGGGCTTCTTCACCCTTTCTGCGCCGTGCGGGCTCTCGCGCTTGGTTACAAGCGCTGCCGCCCGCCGGTGCTCTCGCTTCGCTGTGAGCACCCATGACGTCGGTAACCGACATCTGCAACGCGGCCATCTCCCACGTCGGCACGCGCTCGAAGATCAGCTCGATCGACGAGGGCTCGGCCGAGGCCAACGCCTGCCTGACGCATTTCGCCATGGTGCGCGACGCCACCCTGCGGGCGTTCGACTGGAATTTCGCGCGTCTCACCGGCCAGCTCGCGCTGCTGCAGAACCCGCCGGCGCGCTGGGCGGCCAAGTATGCGCTGCCGACGGATTGCCTGCGCGTGCGCCGGCTGAACGACGTGCCGCTGCTGGTGCTGCCCGAGACCTTCTACGAGCTGGCGGCCGATCGCGACGCCTCCGGCGGCATCGTGAACGTGATCCTGGCCAATGCAGCGCCCTTGAGCGCGATCTACACCGCGCAGGTCGTCGACCCGCTGCGCTGGGACCGGGGCTTCGTCGATGCCGTGGTCTATGGCCTGGCGCACCGGATCTGCTTCGAGCTCACCGGCAAGGAGGAGCGCACCAAGGCGCTCGCCCAGATGTGGCAGGCAGCGCTCCAGCAGGCCGCCGTCGAGGCCGCCAACGAAGGCTCGGGCCTCAACCGCACCTATGTGCCCGAAGCGGTGGCGGGGCGCTGATGCCCACGTTCGTCACCCTGCAGCCGTCGTTTGCCGCCGGCGAGCTCAGCCCGTTCCTCTACGGCCGGGTCGACCTCGCGAAGTTCCGTGTCGGCGCGCGGACGCTGGAGAATTTCTTCGTCCATCCCCATGGCGGGGCGTCCAACCGGCCGGGCACGCGCTTCGTCGGCGCGGTCGACGACAGCACCGTGCGCCATCGCCTGATTCCGTTCCAGTTCCGCACCCTGCCGGCCGGCCAGACCTACGCCCTGGTGTTCGGTCATCTCACCTTGCAGGTCGCGATGTTCAATGCCGGCGCGCCGGGCTTGGTCGAGGACACGCCGGGCCACGTCTACACGCTGGCGACGCCCTACGCCGCCGCCGACCTGCCGCTGCTCAAATACGTGCAGTCGGCCGACACCATGACGCTCACGCATCCGGCCTATGGCCCGATGAAGTTGACGCGGACCGGGCACGCGGCCTGGACCCTGACGGCGATCGACTTCGCCCCGACCCAGGTCGCGCCCACCAACGTATCGAGCAGCGCCGGCGGCAGCGCGCAGTTCTACCAGGTGACCGCGATCGCCGACGCCACCGGCGAGGAGAGCCTGCCGTCGGCCGCCGCCGGCAGCGCGTCGGCGACCTCGACGTTGAGCTGGACGGCAGTGCCCGGCTGCACGAACTACAACGTCTACAAGAAGGCGGCGACCGGGCTGATCTACGGCTTCGTCGGCCAGGTCCAGGTGGCCGGAGGCGGCAACACCGTCGGCTTCACCGACGCCACCATCGCCCCCGACGTCGGCAACACGCCGCCGCAGCAGCGCAATCCGTTCGGCAACCGCACGATCACCTCCGTGACCGTCGCCAACGGCGGCAGCGGCTACGGCACGCCCACGGCCCGGGTGGTGGACGGCACGGGCTCGGGCGCGGCGATCTCGCTCGGTGTGACCGGCGGCGTCATCACCTCGGCCACGGTGACGGCATCGGGGCAGGGATACTCGCCCAGTCCGATCGTCCAGGTCTCCGAGGGCTCGGGCAGCGGCTGCACCGTGCAGCTCACGACGACTTTCGGCTACCACGACCCCTCCACCGGCATCGACTGGAATTATCTCAGCGGGGCCACGATCCTGAGCGGCGGCTCGGGCTACCACGCGGGCGCCTATGTCCACGCCTATCCGTGGCCGCCGAACGGCTTTCCCGAAGGCGCGATCGTCTCGCTCTCGGTCTCGGGCGGCGTGGTGACCGGCGCCGGCGTGACGCCGTCGGGCTCGCAAATGTACGACAGTTCGGCCAACACGATCCCGCTCGGCACCGTGATCGACAGCGCCGGCAGGGGCGCGGTGCTGACGCCGGGGCTGACGGCGAACGCGAGCCTCAACCCGCAGTGCTCGGCCTATTACCTGCAGCGCCAGGCCTTCGCCGGCACGCTGGCCCTGCCGCAGACCCTGTGGTTCTCCGACATCGGCGCCTTCAACAACATGGCGGTTTCCTCGCCGACCAAGGACAGCGACGCCATCACCCGCACGCTGGTGGGGCAACAGGTCAACGAGATCCGCCACATGGTCCCCGCCGGCACCAACCTGCTGGTCATGACCTCGGGTGCGGAGTGGCGCTGCTGGCCCGGTCCCTCGGCGACCGCGCTCACGCCGGCGTCGTGTTTCACGCTGCCGCAGACGTCGCACGGGTCGAGCCACGTGCCGCCGATCCCGACCCAGAACAGCCTGCTGTTCGTCAAGGAGAAGGGCAGCCGCGTGATCGAGCTGCGCTACGATGCCATTCAGGATCTCTACCAGTCGTTCGACATGAGCGTGCTGGCCAGCCACATCCTCTACGACACGACGGCGCAGTACCGGATCGAGGAATGGGCGTGGGCCAGCGAGCCGTTCCAGATCGTCTGGGGCGTGCGTTCCGACGGCGTGCTGCTGGGCTTCACCTTCATGCGCGAGCACGAGGTCTACGCCTGGCACCGGCATGTGACGCAGGGCACGGTCGAGAGCGTGTGCAGCCTCACCGAGCCGGACGGATCGGGCGGTTACTTCGATGCGGTCTACCTGATCGTGGCGCGCACCGTGGGCGGCGTGACCAAACGCTATGTCGAGCGCATGGCGCCGCGCACCTTCGCCACGATTGCCGATGCGTGGTTCCTCGACTGTGCGCTGCAGTACAGCGGCGTGCCGGTGACGACGGTGTCGGGCCTCGATCATCTCGAGGGGCTGACGGTGTCGATCCTGGGCGACGGCTCGGTCGTGCCCGACCAGGTGGTGAGCGGCGGGACGGTCACGCTCGACGGCTCGTACAGCAAGGTCACGGTCGGGCTGGGCTACAGCGCCTCGCTGGAGACGCTCAATCTGGAGCTGCCGGTCAACGGCACGGTACAGGGCCAGATGAAGAAGATCGCCCAAGTGACCGTGCGGGTGAAGGACGCGCGCGGCCTCAAGGTCGGCCTCGACCAGGGCGCGTTGCAGGAGGTCAAGCAACGCACGACCGAGACGCTGGGCACGGCGATGGCGCCCTATCAGGGCGATTGGGCGGTCCAGATCCCGAGCGAGTGGAACCGCGATGGACGGCTGTTCTGCCGGCAGAGCTATCCGCTGCCGTGCACGATCCTCGATCTCATTCCTGAAGTTAATCCGGGGGACTGATGATCAATGTCGTTCCCGCCACTATGGCCCACGCCGAGGCGATCGATTTGCGCCCGGGCGATGCGCGCGAGATCGCGGCCCATGGAGTCACCAAGGCCGACGGCCTGCGCATCAGCCTCGAACGCGCGCTGTGGGCCGATGCCTACCTGATCGACGGCGAGGTCGGGGCCATCCTGGGGATCGGCATGTCGTCGTTGCTGGGCGGGCACGCCACGCCGTGGCTCATCACCGGCCGCCCGGTCGATCGCTGCCGCAAGGCGTTCCTGCGGCTCACGCGGGCGCGCATCGAGGAGCTGAAGCGGCGCCACCCCGTTCTGGTGAATTGGGTGCACGCCGACTACGCCCAGTCGCTGCGTTGGCTGCGCTGGCTGGGCTTCACCGTCGAGGCGCCGCGCCCGCTCGGGCCGGCCGGCGCCCTGTTCTGCCGTGTGTCGATAGGAGACCCCGATGGGAATTGAAACGATGGCCATCGCCAGCCTTGCGATGACCGCCGCCGGCGCCGGGCTCGGCGCGATCGGCGAGGCCAACCGGGCGCAGGCCCAGGCGGGCCAGGCCAACTATCTCTCGCAGGTCGCGCGGACCAGCCAGATCGCCGCCCGGCGCAACGCCGAGCTCGCGCGCCAGCAGGGCGAGGTCGACGCCGGGCGGCAGCAGCTCAAGACGGCGCAGCTCGAGGGCAGCCAGCGCGCCGCGCTGGCCAGCCAGGGCGGCGACGTCAACAGCGGCAGCCCGCTCGACATCCTGGGCGACACCGCGCGCGCCGGATATACCGACGCCGCCACCCTGCGCAGCAACGCGGCACAGAAGGCCTACAACTACGAGATCCAGGCCAACGACGCTGCCGGGTCGGCGAACGACGACACGTTCCAGGCAACCAACGCCACGGCGAACCTCCCGTACACGATCGGCTCGAGCCTGCTTGGCAGCGCGTCGAGCATCGCGGGCAGGGCGCGCGACTGGTTTCCGTCCCCGAAGCACTAGGGAGCCCCTGACTCAATGACCGTTTCGAGCACATCGAGCCGCGTGGTCTATGCCGGCGACGGCACGACCACGGCGTTCCCCTTCGCCTTCAAGGTGTTGCAGGCGGCCGACCTGGCCGTGGTCTACACCGACGCCACGGGCACGGATTTCACGCTCTCGCCGGCGCAGTATGGTGCCAGCGGCCTCGGGCTCGATGCCGGCGGCACCGTGACCTATCCGCTGGCGGGCAGCCCGATCGCGCCGGCCACGACGCTCACGATCTATCGCAATGCCGCCGCCGTGCAGCCGGCGTCGCTCTCCAACCAGGGCGCGATGTGGCCGCAGGCGATCGAGGCGGCGCTCGACCGGATCGTGATGCTCTGCCAGGGCGTGATCGACACCGCGTCGCGCGCGCTGGTCGTCAGCCCGACCGACGGCGGCACGCTGGGCGCGCTGCCGGGCCGCACGACGCGCGCCAATTCCGTCCTCGCCTTCGATCCGGACGGGCAGCCCTTCGCCGCGACGCTTGCCACGACCCTGACCGGCGGCCTGGTCGGCGTCTCGAACTGGCTGGTCGCCAACTTCCTGCCCGCGACCTCGGCTGCGGCGGCGCGCGGCGCTCTGGGCGCCATCGCGCTGGCCGACGTCGGCGCCGGCGCCACCGTCGCCGCGGCCGGCAGCTACGCCCTGCCCAACGGGCCGATCGTGAAGTGGGGCACCTCGGGCGCGATCGGCGCGGGCGGCAACGCCACGATCGCGTTCCCGGCGGCGTTCCCCACCGCGTTCTTCGGCGTGGTTCTGACGCCGCTCGCCAACAGCTCGGGCTACGCCGACACCGGCGTCGCCGCCAGCTTCAGGATCCACAACAACGGCAGCAACAGCGCGACCTATTTCTGGATCGCGCTCGGCAACTAGGAGCACCCCATGGACTATCCTGTTTTGAGCAAGGCCCCCGACGTCGCCACCGCCGTGGTGCCGCACTCCATCGATGCCGGTGGCAAGGCCGTTCCCCTGTCGGCCGCGACCCCGTTGCCCGTCGCCCCGCAGGCGGCCGTCGGCTCGATCGCCTGGGGCGCCCCCACCGCGGTGGCCTCGAACGGTGCCAGCAAGCAGCTCATCGCCGCCAACGCCGCGCGCAAGGGCCTGATGATCGTCAACCCCGTGGGCAACGCGCAGATGAGCTACGACCTCTCGGGCGGCACGGTGACGCTGGCCGGCGGCGTGCCGCTGCTGGCCGGCGACATCCACCGCTTCACCGGCCCCGACACGCCCACGTCGGCGATCGCCTTCATCGGCACGAACACGCAGAACCTTCTCTACGTCGAAGGCACCTGACCGTGGGCATCGATATCACCCAGGGCAAGGACGCCGATGCGGTGCTGTGGTGGCAGGCCGTGGCGGCGGCCGGCGGCACGGTCTCGGGCGTGCAGCTCCGCCGCGTCTCGACGCTCATCCGCTCCCTGAAAGCCTCGGGTGCGTGGCAGCGGCGCGACGACTACGCCGCCTATTGCGCGGAGAACCAGACGCAGGGGTTAGTGACGCTGAAAAAGCGCATCACGCAGACATTCACCGCCGGCACGCACCCGACGTTCGTTGCCAATCGCGGCTTCCTGGGCTTGAGGTCGGGCGCGATCGACACCGGGTGGAACGGCACGACCGCCGGCCAAATCTACGCGCAGAACGATGCGGGCTTTTTCTGTCACGTCTACAGCGCGCCGACCATCGACCTCGACCGCGGCATGGGCAACGACGCGACGAACTACGGTGAGGTTGCGCTGACCGGCGCAAAGGCGAACTGGAGCGGTGGCTGTAATTCGGCCGCGTCAATCTTCTTCGCGAACAGCGGAGTGCTGACCGGCTTCCTGACCTTTAACCGCACCGCATCGAACGCGATCACGATGTGGCAGTCCGGCGTTCAGAAAGTCAGCAGCGTCCAAGTGTCGGCCGCCGTCAAGAACCAGAATTTCTACGTGTGCGCGTCCAATAACGGTAATGCGCCATACCAGTCGAGCGACGCGGGCATTTCTCTCGCGGGCTTCGGCGGCTCTCTTACGAACGGACAGATGGCGGGCGAGTTTTCGGCTTTCCGTTCGTTTCTGACCTCTTGCGGCGTGCCGTGATGTCAGGCCTTCATCATGTAGATCATGCGGCCGAAGGGCAGCGTCAGCGGCCCCAATCGCAACAGCCGGTCGATGGCATGGGGCTGGGCGTAGAGCGTGAACAGAACCTTCGTGCCGAAGACGCGCTCGCACTAGCGCGTCGTGATGCTGCGGCCCTCCTGAAGGCGCGGGAGGCGAAAGCTCCAGTCGTTGACCAGCACATACCCCCGGCAGACGCGGCGCATCTCCGAGGCGATGCGCTTGGCCTTCGCCTCGTCGGTGATCTGGTAGAGCATACCCGAGGCTGTGACGAGATCGTAACTCCGGTCGGCGATGGGCAGCTTCTCGGCGTCGCCGTGGAAGAACTGCACGCCGGGGAAGCGGGTGGCGATCTCCTGTCCGCTGTCCGCGTCCTTGTCGGCCACCGCGAGACTGTTCGCGGCAAGGCCGGCCAGCATGTAGGGAACGAGCGACCCGCCGCCGCCGCCGCCGACGTCAAGAACGCTTTTGGTGCGGTCGAACCCGATACGCTGAAGTGCCCGCAGGGTGGCTCTGAGATTGCGGGCCACGTTGCGCGCCGCGTAGTCGCTTTTCAGCGGATCGTTCCTGTCGAGCATCCCGTCATCCTACCCGCACCGAGCCGCCTCCTTCAACGGGCGGGGTGTTCCCATGGCTGACGTCCTCCTCCAGATCGATCCCACCACCATCGAGGCCACGAAGCTGCTGGGCACCGGGTCCTCGCAGGTGATCCTGGCGGCCGGGTTGATGTTCTTCGTCGTCGTGGCGGCGTGGCTGGGCCGGATGCTCTACGGCGAGCTGAAGTCCTGCAACGCGCAGATGCTCGACCTCACCACCAAGAAGATCGAGTCGGACAACAAGCTGGCCGCGGCCCTGGAGGGGCTGGAGCGGGTCGTCGAGACTGCGATGCGGGTGTCGAAATGAAGCCCTGCGTCACCCCAAGCCTCCAGGCCGAAGCGGCCGCCGCCGAGAAGCGCCGGGACGATGCCATCGAGCGCCTGCTCAGTCGCACGGCGGGCGAGCCGCCGTCGCGGGACGTATTCGAGGGGGCGCTGCGCGCGCCGATCGACGCCGACCGGCAGGCGCCGGCGACGATCGGGAAGGGCAAGCCATGAACACTTCCCCTCGGGGCGTCATGCTCATCAAGCGGTCGGAAGGTTGCCGGCTCGTGCCCTATCGCGACAGCGTCGGCGTGTGGACCGACGGCTTCGGCAACACGTACGGTGTCGTACCGAGCGGTCCGGCCATCAGTCAGGTCACGGCCGATGCCGACCTGGCGCGCAACCTCGCGGGCAGCGAGCGCGACGTGGCGCGGCTGGTGACGGTGGCGCTGTCGCAGGGCCAGTTCGATGCGCTGGTGTCGTTCACGTTCAACCTTGGCGCGGCGGCGCTGGCGGGCTCGACCTTGCTGCGCCGGCTCAACGCCGGCGACGCGGCCGGCGCCGCCGCGGAATTTCCCCGGTGGTGCCATGCCGGCAACGCCGTGTTGCCCGGCCTGGTGACGCGCCGCGCCGCCGAGCGCGCGCTGTTCGAAGGAGGAGAGGCGTGACGCTCTCATTATTCTTCCATTTGTTTAATGGCGCGGGAGCGATGGCCGGCGTCGCTCGCGAAACTCGCGCGCCTCGCGAGCCTCGCGAGGAACGGGCTCCGATGGCGTGGCTGCAGCGTTTCAGGCCATTCCTCGCGAGGCCCTGCTATTTTTTTTGAAAAGGAAATCGCATGACGCGCTATTTCGCCATTGTCGTCGGCGTGCTCGCGCTGCTGCTGGCGGGCGCCGGGCTGCTGCTCAGGCGCTCGTACGAGGAGAACGGCTCGCTCAAGGCCGGCCTCGCCCAGCGCGATGCCGTCATCCTGCAGAAGAACGAGGACGCCGATTTGTCTGAGCGTCTCATCGGCCAGCAGCAAGGGGCGCTTGCCGCCCTCGACCGGAAGATCAACGCCGCCCTCCAACAGGTGTACCGTGAACCGATACAGACGAACTGCGCTCGCTCTCTGCCTATGCGCGATGCCACTCGCAGCCTGCACCAGCTCTTCGGCGACGAAGGTCGACCGCCGGCCGGACGCCAGCCTGCTGCTGCCGTGCACTGATCCCGAGCTCGCGGACGAGACCGCGACCGACAACGAGCTTGCCGCCGAGCGCCTGCGCGTGGCCCAGGCCTATCTCGCCTGCAAGCGGCGGCAGGCCGACCTTGCGACCTTCGTCGGGGGCGGCCGACGGCTGGCGGCGGTGGGACGGAGAGGCTAAGACAGGCGCTGCTTGGCCCTGTGAGTCTCAAACATGCCCGTGGTCTGGACAGTCGATCCCGAGAGACGATTGATGACCGCGGTGGCGGAAGGCGACGTGACGCGCGCCGACATCGAGACCTTCTTCACGGAAACCACGGCCGCCAACGTCGCCCCCTATCGCAAGCTGTTCGACGCCAGCGCAGTCACGACGACGATGAGCCCCGAGGACATGCTGGCACTCGGCGTGCGGATGCGCGGCCTCAATCAGGCCGCAGGCGAGATGGGACCGCTGGCGCTCGTGCTGCCGCTCGAGATGATGGATCTGGCCCGCCGCATGGTCGGCATCATGGCCGTCGCCGATCGTCCGCTGCAGGTGTTCGACGACGTCGAGGCCGCGCGGGCCTGGATCGAGGACCTCGGGCCCGCGCAATACCGGTCGAAGAAGAGCGGACGCGGACAGGGGCGGCCGAAAAAGCCGTAGCGCGGCTCGCGGGCCCCGGGACGAATTGCTTTGTACGCTTTGGGGGCGTTAGAAAGAGCCTGTAATCGGCCCTGCGAACCTCATTCATGTCATTGGTCTGGACGATCGAGCCCGAGAAGCGACTGATGACCGCCGTGGCGGAGGGCGACGTGACGCACGCCGACATGGATGCCTTCCTCGATGCGATGGCGGCGGGCGGGGCGATATCCTTCCGCAAGTTTTTCGACGGCCGACTCGGCGACACGGCGATGAGCCCCGAGGACGTGCTGGCTCTCGGCGTGCGCGTGCGCGGCTACCAGCAGATGGAACGCGAATTGGGCGCGCTGGCAATCGTGATCCCGCTCGACAAGATGGAGCTGGTGAGCCGCGTGGTCGGCATCCTGGCCATTGCCGACCGCCCGATGCGGGTGTTCACGTCCTCCGCCGAGGCGCGCGCCTGGATCGACGGGCAGGCATCAGCGCCGCGGCCCCCCAGGAAGACCGGGCGGGGACCGGGCCGGCCCAAACGGGCCGAACGTCCCTAGGGTCCGGTGGCGCGGAAGCGGCTGGCGGCGATCGAGCCGATCACGAGAAAGCCCAGCAGCACCAGCGCCTGCGCGGCGATCAGCGGCGGCTCGTTGCCGGTGGGCGCGTAGCGGTGCAGCACCTCGATCCGCATGAACGCCTGGCTGATGCCCATGAAGACGTTGAGGTAGAGGCCGGCGATGATGGCGATCGGGTAGATCCAGCGCCACAGGCCGTTCAGCCGCGTGGCGTAGAGCATGAACAGGCCGAGCGCCAGCACGCCCAGCAGGATCCAGCAGACGTCCTGCGGCGGGCCGAAGGTGTTGGGCGGGAACAGGAAGCCGGCGCCCGCGGTGACGATGGTGCTGGCGAAGAACAGCGGGTTCCAGATGCCGAGCGGGCGCCTCTTGCGCATGTCGCGCACCACCATCATGCCGGCGAACATGGCGAACAGGCTGACGATCACGTAGATCAGCTTGAAGGTCGCGATCGGCAGGCCGAGAACCATGACGGACATCTATACCATTTCCTGCCGGAATGCCGGCATGACTTGTTCGCCGAAGCGGCGCATCGACGCCAGGTTCCGGGCATGGTTCATCGCCCCGAAGCCGGTCTGGCACAGCAGGTGCTGGACCCCGGCGTCGGCCAGCTCGGTCACCTGCTCGCGCACGCGCCTGGGCGTGCCGTAGAGCGAGCCGGTCTCGAGCACGTAGGGGATGGCCACGTCGTCCTTCACCTTGGGGTCGGTCCACGGGTTGAGCGTCTCCGGGCCGGGCGCGAAGTCGGGCGGATTGTAGGCCTCGCGCACGTGCATCATGTGCGCGCGCGTCTCGACCAGCAGCGCGGCCAGCTCGTCCTCGGCCTGCGCATCGGACTCCGCGACATAGACGTTGCGCCACAGCGCGCTGCGGGCCAGCAGGCGCGTGCGCGTGGCGGCGTCGTGGCCGCCTTCGATCAGGCCGGCCTCGTAGAGCGCCCAGCGTTCGCGGATGCGCGCCACCGGCAGGCGCGCCGTCAGGATCGGGATGCCGAGCCGGCCGCATTCGCTGAACGAGCCGGGCGAGATCACGCTGCGCCACAGCGGCGGGGCGGCCTGCACGGGCTTGGGGCGCAGCGCCGGCACCTTCACCTTGTGGAACCGGCCGTCGTATTCGAAGGCCTCGCCGCTCCACGCGCGGCCGATGATCTCGACGGCCTCTTCCATGCGCTCGCGGCTGTCGTGGCTGCGCAGCCCGTGGCCGATGAACTCGTATTCGTTGTAGACGGTGCCCTTGCCGACGCCGACGTCGATGCGGCCCTTGCTGAGATTGTCGAGCAGGGCCAACTGCGTGGCCAAACGAACCGGATGATGGAACGGCGTCTGCACGACCGCGAAGCCCAGGCGAATGCGGCTGGTCTTCATCGCCAGGGCCGCGGCAAACATCAGCGAATCGTTGTAGACGCTCTCGCCGGTGAAATAATGCTCGGTCAGCCAGACGTCGCTGAACCCCAGCGCCTCGGCGGCGCAGACCAACTCGATCTGCTGCTCGATTCGGACCGCATCTTCCTCCGGCGATGGCGACAAACCGAGCGTCAGCCAGCCGAACTGCATAGAATGTTACCCCCAACTCCCTCGCGAACGCCGGGACCCTAGCATCGACGATCTGGAAAATCGATCAGACAGGCAATTCGTATCCGATGGATTTTTCGATCTCGATGGTTCGTTGCACGGCTGGCCGCGCCATCATGCGTGCATGCATTTTGTCGAGCCGCGGGAAGCCGGTGGCGGGTGAGGGGCGGTTGAGCATGCGCCAATAGAGCCGGAACAGGTGGATATCGACGATCGAGTAGCGGCCCAGTGCCCACTCGCCCCCCTTGGAGGAAATCTCGAACTTGCGCTCGGCGATCGCCCACGCGGCGGCGACGTATTCGCCGCCGAGACGGGCCACGGGATGGATGCTCGAGGCAATGAACGACATCCACGATATGGCCTGCGCCTCGGTCTCGGGATCGCCGGCAGGCAACAGGTTCGCCGCGGGGTGGCGCTTGGCGAGATAGAAGAGACAGGCCGCCACCTGTGTGAGCGGCCGGCCGTCGATCTGCATCATCGGCACCGCGCCCTCGGGATTGAGCGCGAGGTAGGCGGCGCTCTTCATGTCCTTCTTGTGGAACGACATGAGCTTGGTCTCGAACGGCACGCCGATCTCCTGTAGCGCGATGTGCACGGCCATCGAGCTCGAGCCGGGCGCCATATAAAGAGTGAGCTTCTCCGCCAAGGCTACGGCCGGCGCAGCAGGTCGGCTTCGGGAACGCCGGCCTCGTAGTCGGCCGCCATCTTGTCGGCGTCGAACAGTACGCCGATCGGGTTCCTGGCGAACGGCTCGGT
Source organism: Hyphomicrobiales bacterium (assembly GCA_041691635.1). Classification (GTDB taxonomy): domain Bacteria; phylum Pseudomonadota; class Alphaproteobacteria; order Reyranellales; family Reyranellaceae; genus Reyranella. The sequence goes on along the minus strand of JBEPUH010000006.1, from coordinate 39,341 downwards.
GTGGAAGTAGCCGGCGGCGCCCGCCTTGTCGAAGGCGTCGACCTGCAGCTCGACCTGGTTGCCGTCGGGATCGCGGTAGTACATCGACACGGTCGGGCCGTGGTTGATGGTGCGCACCGGCACGATGCCCTGGGCCTTGAGCCGACGGTAGGTCGACAGCAGTTGGCCGAGGTCGGCGAAGGTGTAGGCGACGTGCGCCAGGCCCCAGCTGTCGTCGGGCGCCTTCTTGAGGCCCGGCACCTGGACGAAGGCGACGCGGTGATGCTCGTCGTCGTAGCTGATGAACGAGATGTAGTCGTTCTCGAACACCTGGCGCGCGTTCAGCACCTTCAGGTACCAGTCGCGCAGCGGCGCGCGGTCGGACGTGCGCAGCACGAAGTGGGCGAACAGGGACGGCGAGACCGGTGCAGCATCGAGAGGACGGCGGTTCTTGTCGGCGTGCGAGTCCATGGAGCCCTCCTTCAATGGGCGTTCTTCGGCTCTCCCGGCTGGTGTGGCAGGAGCGCCGTCAACAGGCCCAAGCATAGCAGGAACGGCGTCACCTGGTAGACGAAGGTGATGCTGGTCATGTCGGCGATCTCGCCGAGCGCCGCGGCGCCGAGGCCGCCCAGGCCGAACGAGAAGCCGAAGAACATGCCGGCCACCAGCCCGACCCGTCCGGGCAGCAGCTCCTGGGCGTAGACCAGGATGGCGGGGAAGGCCGAGGCCATGATCATGGCGACGGTGACGGCCAGGATGCCGGTCCAGAACAGGTTGGCGTGCGGCAGGATGAGGGCGAACGGCAGCGCACCCAGGATCGAGAACCACATCACCGGGATGCGGCCGACCTTGTCGCCGACCCAGCCGCCGCCCAGGGTGCCGAGCACGATGCCGATCATGAAGGCCACGAGGTAGAACTGCGAGGTCTGCACCGACAGGTGGAACTTCTGGATCAGGTAGAAGGTGTAATAGGAGCCGAGGCTCGCCTGGTAGACGTTCTTGGAGAACAGCAGGGTCACCAGGATCACGATGGCGAACACGACGCGGCGCTTGGACAGGCCGTGCGCGGCGGCGGTCGGCGGGCCGGCCTTGCCGTGGGCCGCGGGCCTGGCGCTGGCCGCGCGGCGGGCGCGATACCAGTTGCCGACCTGGAACAGCACGACCATGGCGATCAGGGCGGCGGCCGAGAACCACACGATGCTCTGCTGGCCATGCGGCACGACGATGAAGGCCGCGAGCAACGGGCCCGAGGCCGAGCCGAGGTTGCCGCCGACCTGGAACAGCGACTGGGCAAGGCCGTAGCGGCCGCCGGCCGCCATGCGTGCCACCCGCGAGGCCTCGGGATGGAAGACCGACGAGCCCATGCCGATCAGCGCCGCCGAGAACAGGATCAGCGGATAGGAGTCCGCGCGCGACATCAGCATCAGCCCGACCAGGGTGAAGCCCATGCCGACCATCAGCGAATAGGGCTGCGGCTTCTTGTCGGTGTAGAGGCCGACGACCGGCTGCAGCATCGAGGCGGTGAACTGGAAGGCCATGGTGATCAGGCCGACCTGGCCGAACGACAAAGCGTAGTTGTCCTTCAGGATCGGGTAGATCGCCGGCACCAGAGACTGCATCATGTCGTTCAGCATGTGGCAGAAGCTGAGCGACAGGATGATCGCGAAGGTCGTGCTGTTGGCCGACGCGGTGGCCGATGTGGTGTCCGCGATCGTGGGGGCGGAGGCGGTGCCGGTCGATGGAGCGGCGCCGGCCGCCAGGGTACTGTCGCTCATGTGCCCATGATAAAGGCAGGTCCGCGGGGCCACCACCTCGGTCCGGCGCATGTCTCCTGCGCCCGAGGGGAACAGCTCATATGATGTGGCGTTATCCGGGCGCACCATGACCTCCGACAAAAGCACCCTGACCGGCACATTGACTGACGTGCCGGCGCGGCTCGACCGCCTGCCGTGGAGCCGCTTCCACCGGCTGGTCGTGGCGGCGCTCGGCATCACCTGGATCCTCGACGGGCTGGAAGTGACCCTGGCCGGTTCGGTCGCGGCGGCGCTGCAGACCAGCCCGCGCCTGCACCTGACAGCCGAACAGGTCGGCCTCACCGGCAGCGCCTATCTCGCCGGCGCCGTGCTGGGGGCGTTGTTCTTCGGCCATCTCACCGATCGGCTGGGCCGCAAGAAGCTCTTCAACGTGACGCTGGGCGTCTACCTCGTGGCGACGGCGCTGACGGCCTTCTCGTGGAACTTCGAGAGTTTCCTGTTCTTCCGCTTCCTGACCGGCGCCGGCATCGGCGGCGAGTATTCGGCGATCAACTCGGCGATCCAGGAGCTGATCCCGGCGCGCCTGCGTGGCCGCATCGACCTCGCCATCAACGGCAGCTTCTGGATCGGCGCGGCGGCGGGTGCGCTGGTCTCGGTCTGGCTGCTCGATCCGGCCCTGTTCGGAGAGGACATGGGCTGGCGCATCGCCTTCGGCAGCGGCGCGGTGCTCGGTCTGTTCATCCTCTATCTCCGCCGCTTCCTGCCCGAGAGCCCGCGCTGGCTGATGATCCACGGCCGCGACGGCGAGGCGCACGAGGTGGTGAGCGGGATCGAGGCGCGGGTGATCGAGAGCGAGAAGGTCGAGTTGTCCGCCGTCGAGGCGACCCTGGCGCTGGGCGATCCGCACAAGCTCACGCTCGCGTCCGTCGCGCAGACCCTGCTGAAGCACTATCCCGGCCGCACCGTGCTCGGCGTCGTACTGATGGCGAGCCAGGCCTTCATCTACAACGCGATCTTCTTCACCTACGCGCTGGTGCTCACCAAATTCTACGGCGTGGCCGCCGACAAGGTCGGGCTCTACATCCTGCCGTTCGCCTTGGGCAACTTCCTGGGACCGCTGCTGCTCGGTCACCTGTTCGATTCACTGGGGCGCAAGCCGATGATCGTCGCGACGTACGCTCTCGCGGGCATTCTCCTCGCCGTCACGGGCCAGCTCTTCCACATGGGCGTGCTGACGGCCACGACGCAGACGGCGATGTGGACGGTGGTGTTCTTCTTTGCCTCGGCCGCGGCCAGTGCGGCCTATCTCACCGTCGGCGAGTGCTTTCCGCTCGAGGTGCGGGCGCTCACCATTGCGCTGTTCTACGCCCTCGGCACCCTGCTGGGCGGCGTCGGCGGGCCGTGGCTGTTCGGCGTGCTGATCGGCAGCGGCGATCGCGGCAGCGTGCTGGTCGGCTACCTGATCGGTGCCGCGCTGATGATCGTCGCGGCAGTGGTGGAACTGTTGCTCGGCGTGAAAGCCGAGGGCAAGTCGCTCGAGGACGTGGCGCCGCCGCTCTCGGCGCTAAGGTGAGAGATCCCTCGCGGCGCCCGGGATGACAAAGGTTCCATCAACCCGGGCACGGTGGAGGACCGACGACGTCGGGTCATCGGCTATCGATCGGGCCTCGCCTTTCGGTCGTCCATCAGCTTGATCAGGTTGTAAGGGACGTAGTAAGGCCGGTCGCCCGGAGTCGACGGCTTCGAGGGATCATAAGTAGCCACGTAGCTCACGGTGATCGTATTGCCTGACTTCGACGTCACCGTCTGGCCCGCGCTGGCCGCGATTGGTCCCAGCTTCAGGCTGAAATTGCCGCCGCCGGTATCTACGATCGTCAGAGCGTAGGAGACGGTGTTTTCCGGCGGCGTCGCGGCGGACGACGCGGCGTTGAAGCACGGCCCTCGCATGGATGCCGCGATCAGCGCGGACCTCAGCGAGATCAGCGCAGCGGTGATCGATCCGTGGGGGTCGCGCCTTTGGGGCTTCGTGCCCGGGCCGGACGGGCCTTCATTGCCGGAGAAGGTATAGGAATAAAAGGTCAGGCCCTGTGTTCCGATGACCTCGTGGCTTGCCGACACGCCAAGTCCTGCAGAGCCGCCGCCAAACGCCGTTATTGGAATCGCGATGGCGATCGAGCCGCTGGTGGTGCGATCGACCGTCGCCGTCAGATCCATCTTGATCTTGGTGATCGAGAAGGTGAGTCGCTGGCCCTTTTCGTTGACACACACTTGGGGGCCGGTGAGGTACGGATCGGCGGGATCGGGGATTTCCTGGTTGTAGATGGCCAACGTCGTTGCCTGGAAATCGCCGACTTGGTTCTTGATCTCTCCGATCACTTTGCTGATCTGCGTGACGTCGATCGCCTGGATCTCGCCCTGATCGCCGCACGCCGCCAACCCGCACAGCGCCAAAAGCGCTGTGGCCATTCTCACGATTTGCATATGGTCCCCCCGGATTCTGCAATCGACGGTTGATCACAGAACACCGGAAGCACTTCGTCAAAGGCTAATTACGGAGGTGTTGCAGTCCTTGTGCTACCCCTTCACGGGCCGGGCGCGCTGGTTGTACATCATCTTGCGGATGCGCTCCTGTTCGGCGGGCGGGAGCTTCTCGCGGTCGACCGAAAGATCGGCGCCGACGGCCATGCCCTTCTGGACGGCGGGACGCGCGCCCAGCTCGTCGAACCAGCGCTTGAAGTAGGGGAACTCCTCGATGTCCTGGCCCTGGAATTTCCAGTTGAGGGTCCACGGGTAGCAGATCATGTCGGCGATCGTGTACTGGTCGCCCGCGAGATACTTGTGCTTGTAGAGCCGGTTGTTGAGCACGCCGTAGATGCGGTTCACCTCGTCGGTGAAGCGCGCGATGGCGTACTTCTGGTCGCCTTCCTTGGCCTGGTCGACGCGGCGGAAGTGGCCGCACTCGCCGCTCTTGGGCCCCTGGTTGGCCATCTGCCAGATCAGCCACTCGTTCACTTCATGCTTGGCGCGCAGTTCCTGCGGGTAGAACTTGCCGGCCTTTTCGGCGAGATAGAGCATGATCGCGCCCGACTCGAACACGACCAGCGGCTTGCCGGCGCTTCCCTTTTGAATGTCGGCCGGCGCGGTGTCGACCATCACCGGCATGCGATGGTTGGGATTCATTTCGAGGAAGGCGTCGCTGAACTGGTCGCCGCGGCCGATGTTCACCGGTACGATCTTGTAGGGCATGCCCAGCTCTTCGAGCAGGATGGTGACTTTCTTGCCGTTCGGCGTGGGCCAGTAGTGCAGGTCGATCATCGGGTTGATCCTCCGTAAGGTTTGGCGGGAGCTTATCGGCAGCATGGCACAGCGCGAACGAGAAAAGGTAATCGGCCGATCGATCCGCCGCGTCGAGGACCGGCGTTTCCTCACCGGCAAGGGCCGCTACGTCGACGATATCGCAAGCCCGGACTGCCTGTGGGGCCATGTCCTGCGCTCGCCGCATGCGCACGCCACCATCGAGCGCATCGACGCTGCCGCAGCCAAGGCGATGCCGGGCGTGCAGGACGTTTTTGTTGCGGCAGATATGGCCGAGCTGGGTCCGATGCCGTGCATGGCCGCGGTGAAGCCGCTGATCGTGCCGCCGCGCCCGGCGCTGGCCACCGGCCGAGTGCGCCATGTCGGCGATCCCGTTGCGTTCATCGTGGCCGACAGCGCGGACATCGCGCGCGAGGCGTCCGAGCTGGTCGAGGTCGCGTACGACGCTCTGCCGTCGGTCGTCGATGGACGTGCCGCGCTGGCCACCGGCGCGCCCGTGCTGTGGGACATGGCGCCCGGCAACACAGCCTTCCACCTGGAGAAGGGCGAGGGCGCCGTCGTCGCCGAGGCGATGCGCGGCGCCGCCCACGTGGTCGAGATCGAGGTGATGAACAATCGCATCATCGTCTCGCCGCTCGAGCCGCGTGCGGGCATCGCGCGCTACGCCGCCGCCGGCGACACGATGGAGCTCGAGCTGACCGGGCAGGGGCTGCACGGCATCCGCCGCCAGCTCGCCGAGTTCGTGTTCAAGGTGCCGGCCGAGCGCATCTATCTCCACGCGCCCGACGTCGGCGGCGGCTTCGGCATGAAGAACTTCCTCTATCCCGAATGGATCCTGCTGCTGTGGGCTGCGCGCAAGCTCCAGCGCAGCGTGCGCTGGACGGCCGACCGGGCGGAGGAGTTCGTGGCCGGCGCGCAAGGACGCGACATCGCCGCCAAAGCGAGGCTCGCGCTCGATGCGACGGGGCGCATCCTGGCGCTCGACGTCGAGATGGTGGCCAACCTGGGTGCGTATCTCTCGGGCAACGGGCCGGGTGCGTCGGCCGTGGCGGCATCGACGGCGCAGGGCGGCGTCTACGATGTGCCGGCGATCCACGTCGACGTGCGCGGCGTCTTCACCAACACCGTTCCGGTCGATGCCTATCGCGGCGCCGGCAAGCCCGAGGCCAATTACATCATCGAGCGCGCCATCGAGGCGGCGGCGCGACAGCTCGGCCGCGATCCCGCCGACCTCAGGCGTCAGAACCTGATCGCCGCTTTCCCGCACAAGACGGCGATGGGCATGGCGATCGATTCGGGCGGCTTCGTCGCCAGTCTCGATCGGGCCGTGGCGCAGGCGGACGTCGCGGGCTTCGAGGTGCGGCGTGTGGAAGCGAAAGCGCGCGGCAAGCTTCTGGGCATCGGCGTCGGCTGCTTCCTCGAGACCTCGCGCGGCGCGCCCAACGAGGGTGCCGAAGTGCGCTTCGACAGCGACGGCACGGTGATGGTCGCGGTCGGCACTGAATCGAACGGCCAGGGCCACGAGACGGCGTTCGCCCAGATCGCCGCCGATCGGCTCGGCGTGCCAATGGACGCCATCCGCTACGTCCAGGCCGACACGCGCGCGGTGAAGAGCGGCGCGGGCCATGGCGGCGCGCGCTCCATGCACATGGGCGGCGCCGCGGTCGTGAAGGCAATCGATGCGACGCTCGCAAAAGCGCGCAGCCTCGCGGCCCGTCTATTGCAAGCCAGCGAGGACGAGTTGGTATTTGCGTCAGGCAGTTTCGCGGTGCGCGGCAGCGAGCGGCGCATCGAGGTTCTGTCCATGGCGCGTGAGAGCGGAAGTCCCTTTGGCGCGCACGTGATGAACATGACCGACGTCTTCACCTTCCCCAGCGGCTGCCATGTCGCGGAGGTCGAGATCGATCCCGAGACCGGCGCGGCTGTGCTGGTGCGCTACACGGCGGTCGACGACTACGGCCGCCTGATCAATCCGCTGCTGACCGAGGGTCAGGTCCAGGGCGGCGTGGCCCAGGGCATCGGTCAGGCGCTGGTCGAGCACACGGTCTACGACGGCCAGTCGGGCCAGCTCCTGAGCGGCTCGCTGATGGACTATGCGATGCCGCGCGCCGACGATTTTCCCGGCTTCGACATCACGCTGGTCGAGCGGCCGACGGCGGCCAATCCGCTGGGCGTCAAGGGCTCGGGCCAGGCCGGCTGCATCTCCGCCCCGCAGACGATCATGGCGGCCGTCCTCGACGCGCTACGCCCGGCGGGCGTTGCCCATCTCGACATGCCGGCGACGCCGCATCGCATCTGGCAGGCGCTCGCCGCGGCAAGGCCATCGCGTTGACGGAACAGGCCGCGCCGGCCGGTCAGAAGGTTCTGGCGGGTATCCTCTTCATGTGCGGCGCGGGGTTGCTGTTCCCGGTGATGAGTGGCTTCGCCAAGTTCCTCGGCGCCGACTACAACACGCTGCAGATCTCGTGGGCGCGCGCCTTCGGGCACATCGTCTTCATGCTGATGTTCTTCGTGCCGAGGTTCGGCCTGCGCATGCTGCGCACGCGCCGGCCGGGCACGCAGCTCCTGCGCTCGCTGATGCTGTTCACCTCGAACGTCGCGAGCTTCCTGTCGATCTCGTTCATTCCGCTGGCCAAGGCCGCGTCGATCACCATGATGGCGCCGTTCTTCGTCCTGCCGCTGGCGTGGCTCAGCATCGGCGAGCGCTCGACGCGCGGCCGGGTGGTGGCGATGATCGTGGGCTTCGTGGGCGTGCTGCTGGTGATCCAGCCGGGCACCGAGCTGTTCCAGTGGGCCTCGCTGCTCTCGCTACTGAGCGCCCTGTGCTACGCCGTCTATCAGGTGCTGACGCGCCACATCTCGGCGATCGACCCGCCGGAGACGTCGGGCTTCTACAGTTCGGTCGTCGGCGCCTTCGGCATGCTGCTCGTCCTGCCGTTCATCTGGAAGACGCCGGAGGGTGCGCGCGACATCTTCTACTTCTGCAGCCTGGGCGTGCTGGGCGGCATGGGCCACTATCTCGTGGCGCGCGCGCTCACCAACGCGCCGGCCAACATCGTGGCGCCGTTCCAGTACACGCAGCTCCTGGGCTCGGTGGTGGTCGGTTACCTGTTCTTCGGCGACTTCCCCGACGTGCTGGGCTGGATCGGTGCCGCGGTCATCGTGGGCGGCGGCCTCTACGTCGGCTGGTCGCAGACCCGCGCGCGCCGCGGCTAGTCGAAGAGCCGCCGCAGCTTCTGCTTCGCCGCCTCGAGCGTGCGCCTGCGGTCGGGCGGGCGCTCGAGCGACCGCACGATGTCGCGGGCGTTGCCACGGCGCGTCACCTTGCCGGACCATTGGCGCAGCTTGGCCCGGCTGCGCGCGCCGACACGGCTCTTATGTACTGTCGTGATCATGCAAAGAGAACGCCTCGCGGCGCGGGATCGTTGCCCGTCTATCGCAGATGCGCGTCTAGTGCGTCAGCACGAAGCGTGCGAACGGCGCCTGCTTGTCGGGCGGCAGCTTGGGTGGCGCGCCGTCGATCTTGAGGTCGATGTCGCAGGCCCTGAGCGCGGGCAGGGCTGCGAAGCGGTTGAGCGCAGCGAGGTCGTCCTGCGAGAAGCCGGTCTGTCCCAGGAGCTGGATGATCTCCGCCGGCGTCGCCATGGGCTGCGGTTTGCCGTTGGCGGCGCGGCCGTTGCGATAGGCCGCCTCCATCTTCGACAGGAAGTCGTTGAACAGCTTCTGCGCCTCGGGCGTCAGCCGGTCGACCCGCTGGATGGCGTTCATGGCGAACTCGCGGCAGGTCTGGGGGTCGTCGGTGCGCAGGCGCTGCGCCAGGGCAAAGCGCGCCGCCATGACGGCCATGACCGCGGCGTCGTCGGCGGCGCCCAGCATCGGGCGGATATGGTCGCGGCTCATCGCGCCGAGGGCGTAGAAGGCGCGCGAGGGCACGCCCGGCGCCACCGGATTGCGCTGGTCTTCTTCCATCGCCTCGAGGATTTCTTTCTCGGACGCCGGATTGTCCTTGAGCGCCATGCCGATCAGCGGCGTCGCGCGCAGGTCGGCCATCGCGCGCTGCAGCGGCGACAGCGGCACGCTCTCGAGCTTGATGCCGTATGCCAGGCCGCCCGACACCAGCACGAGGACGGCGATGACCGCGACCAGAACGACCGAGCGCTTTTGTCCTGCGATTGCCTGTCCTGCGATTGCCACGCCGAAGCCTCCGGGCGGAACGCCCTAGGTCAATACATAAGCAAAAGGCGTGGGGATTGCACTCGTTCCCCGGGTGGCAACGATGTGGCAGAGGGGCACGCGACTGCAGATTTCTGCCGTCGCGCGCCGATTGCCCGTCCGTTGCCGGGATCGTCAGGGATGGACGATCATTCCCGTGAAGACGTAGGCCTGCAGCATCGCGAAGATGCCGACCAGGCACGCCAGCGCGATCGAGTGCTTGAACACGAAGCGCAGGATCGAGCCCTCGTGGCCGAACCAGTTGGTCGCCGTCGAGGCCACGACGATCGACTGCGCGTCGATCGTCTTGCCCATGGCGCCGGTGACGGCGACCGGCGTGCCGAAGCCCGAGGCGCCCTCGAAGAAGGCGCCGAAGGAGAAGGCGACCAGTGCGATGGCGGCGGCGATGTGGGTCTTCACCTTGCCCGATTCGATCATCGCCAGAAGGATTAGCATCGGCACGGCGGCGACGAGAGTCGACAGCACTTCGTTGGCAAGCGGGTTGTAGACCTGGTTTCACATGGCTCGTTTCCCCCGATTATCGCTTGGCCCGGTTCGAGGCCCGATCGGCTGTGGGAGGCGACTGAAATTCGCGTGTTCGGAGAGTACCCAGGCGCCCGGCTTGCCTCGGGGCGCCGCCGCCCGGCATACTGCCGACTTGCAGAGGGTGTGATTTCAGTGCCGATACAGATCGAGATTTTTCACTTCGACCGGCTGGTCGTGGGCATTGGACGCGGTGTCGTCATGATGCCGGAATACGGCAGGTTCATCGGCGACATGATCCAGGCCGGCGTCATGCACTATCGAAAGATCATCGATGTGACGGCCGTCGAGTCGTCCGACATGGATCGCGACAAGCTGCTCGCCTTCGAGGGCAGCCTGCGGCAGTTCACCAAGACGCGCCGCGGACCGCTGGCGATCGTCGCCCATCGCGACCGCGGCGAGGTCGCCCAGGCCTTCAAGGTGCTGACGTCGGCGGAGCGCCCGATCGAGGTCTTCCGCAGCATCCACGACGCGCGCGCCTGGGTCGCGAAATTCCCCGTCGGCGAGGCGATCATTAAATTGCCCGAGAAGGCGCCGGACCAGGAAGAGAACAAGGAGTGAGGCCGGCGTTGCGGGTCCCACACCCGCAACGCCGGTCACTGCCGGACGTCCCAAATACGGTCATTCCCCAATGCCCGCACGTCCCGAGTCTCGACGCTCTCGGACGGTGCCTATACCTCGACAACTAATTGCGTTCAAGCCGCAATTAGTGGTAAAATATCGCGCAATATTGTTGCGTCTGGGGTGTTGCGAGAAATGAGAAGAATCGCATAAAACCCTTATGTCATCGGCATCCAAGGTCTCTCACGCCGATGAGAATCAGACCGGCGTGTTCTTGGCCAGGAAGGCGCGCACCCGCGTGATCGATTCCTGCAGGTGGGTCGGCGCCTTCCAGTCCTTCTGGACCTCGATATTGGGCGCCAGTACTGCGATCTCCTCGCTGGTTTTGCCGGGATGCGGCTTGTCGCTGCCAGGCTGGAGGAAGAGCGGCGTCTTGCACGCCTTCACGAAGTCGCGCGTGACGGAGAACACGAAGTCGGGCCCGAACATGTTCCTGCCGAAGGCTTGGATCGTGGCCTCGCTGACCGACGGGTCGCGCGCACGCACGGTCTCGCTGTAGCCCTTCACCGCGGCGTCCCAGGTGTCCTTGTTCTCCCACAGGCCGATCGGGTTCTGCAGTACTGCGGCGGCGATGCGCCTGGGGTCGTGCTCGATCGCCTCGAAGCAGTAGCTGCCGCCGATGCAGCCGCCCATGACGTGGAACTTGCCGAAGCCCAGGTGATCCATCAGCGCGAAGTGGTCGTCCGCGAACGTGTGCCAGCCGTGGTCGGGCTTGACGTCGGCGATCGACTTGCCGGCGTTGCGCTGGTCCATGGCGACCACGGTGTACTGGTCGCCGAGCGCCGTGCGCGGGTCCATCCACGGAAAGCCGTTGGGGTAGTTGGCCGAGGTGCCGCCCCACATGGTCATCTCCGACTTCAGGCCGCCCGGCGCATAGAGCAGGATCGGAAAGCCCTTGCCGTGAACCTCGTAGTGAATCTCCGCGTCGGCACGCTTGAAGGTCGGCATCGTCGTCTCCTGTCGGTGTGGATCAGTTTTGCGGCCTGTACCCGATGGTACCGAGGATTTCCTTCCAGCGCGCCAGGTCGGCGTCGAGGCGCTGGCTGAAAGCCGCGGGCGTCGAGGTTTCGACGCCGAGGCCGAGCGCCGCCATCTTCCTGGCGATCTCCGGCTGCTGCAGCACGGCGCGCAACTCGCTGCCCCAGGCCTCGATCAATGCAGGCGGCGTGCGCGGCGGCGCGAAGAAGGCGTACCAGCCTGGCATGTCGAGCGAGGGATAGCCGAGTTCGGTGCCGGTGGGCACATCCGGCGCCGATGTCGCGCGCCGTGCACCGGAGGTGACGACCAGCTTCACCTTGCCGGCGCGCTGCGGCTCGAGGAAATCGCCCAAGCTGCCGCAGCCCGCGGCGACGCGGCCGCCCTGCAGGTCGGCCACCAGTGGCGCCGCGCCGCGATAGGGTGCGGGCTCGAGCGGGATGCCGATCGCCAGGCCGGTCAGGACGCCGAAGAAATGCGGGAAGGAGCCCATCGCCGTCGTGCCGAAGCTCGTCCGGGTGGAATTCCGCTTCAGCCACTCGACGTAGTCCTTCAGCGACCCGACGCCGATCGTGGGCGAGACGCAGAACGCCGTCTGCGCCGTTCCGGCCAGGGTGACCGGCATCAGGTCGGCCTGCGGATCGAACGGGATCGCCGCCATGGTGAGCTTCTGCATCGCCGTGGCGCCCTGCATGTAGCAGACGGTGGTGCCGTCGGGCGGGCTGTTCTTCAGCGCTGCGCCGGCGAGGGTGCCCGAGGCGCCGGCCCTGGTGTCGACGACGACGTCGCGGCCGGTGCGCTGCTTCAGCGCCTCGGCGACGATCCGGGCCATCGCGTCGCTGGCGCTGCCGGCGGGAAAGCCGACCAGGATTCGGAGCGGCCGGTCGGGCAGCGCCGTCTCGGCCCGGCCGGTCGCCGGCAGGGCAAGCGCTGCACCCGCCAGGGCGAGCGCCCGGCGGCGCAGGACTATAGGAGCGTGGGTCGACATGCCGGCCGAGCCTAGGGCGTCGGGCAGGCGCTCGGCAAATGGGGCGACGGCTCAGCGGGAGAAATCGCCTAACGGCCTTTGCGCGAGGCCGCGAAAATCAGCGCGCCGCCCACGAGGCCGTAGAAGGCGCCCATGGCGGTCCACGCCTCGGCCGGATCCATCGACCGTTCCATGACGGTGAGGGCTGCACGGCTGAAGCAGAAAAGGCCGACGGCGGCGGCCAATCCACCGCCCACCGCCAGCAGCACGCGTGTCGTGGCCTCGGTCGCCGCATTTTTTATGGCGCGCGCCGCCGCCGAAGCGGCGACCAGGCGCAAAACGGGCGCGACCATCGACAGAAGGCCGTCGGGCTTGGGGCTCACTTTTGCGGAAGCGGCCATGGCGGGCTTTGCCGTCGTCGGCTGATCTGCCGCTGACTTGTCGGTTGCCGGCTTAGGACCGGCGACAAAGCAACCCCGCGAGGAAGCCGATACCGACCACCGCTGCCAGCGTTGTGAGCGGCCGTTCCTTGACGGTCTTGATCAGAGTGTCGGCCGCGGCATCGCGCGCTTCCGTGACCTTCTCGATGGCGGAATCGGCCATCTCCTTGGCATGATCGGTCTGTTCCTCGATGAACGCCGTGGTGGCCTCGATCGCCTCGTCGAGCGCGGCGCGGCTCTTCACCTGAACCGCCGAAACCGCGCCATTCACGCCATCCGACGCGTCGGCTTCCATGGCGGTGGACAGCTTCTTGAGCTGAGACTTCAGGACACTGATCTCCTTGATCAGGTCCTTGCCGCTGCGTTGGGTCCGGCTGAGGCCATTGGCGCGCATGTTCGTTCTCCGGGCTGTGGGAGTGAATCTCTGCGCAATCAACGCCGGGTGGCGGGAAAGGTTTCAGCCGTCCCAGACGTTTTGGGGCATCGGCAGCTTGGCGAAATCCGCATCGACCAGGGGCCGGTGGTGGCTGACGCCTTCCTTCTCCAGCAACATCATGTACTGGCGCACATGCTGGCCGGAATGCCAGGTCGTCCGCTCGAGCAGTTCGTGCAGCGTCTGCGGCCCGTAATAGGTCTCGAGCTTCTTGGCGGCGGCGTGGTCGTTCTTCGCCCACCAGTCGCGGTAGCGCTGGCGGACCTGTTGGCCATAGGCGACCAGCGCGTCGGTATCGGCATCGGCGGCCGGTTCCTCGCGGAACATGGTCTGCACCAGGGTGGTGCCTTCGTTGGCGCCGATGAAGGCGTCGATCACGCGGAACAGGTGGAAGGCGAGCGTCCGGTAGCTGCGCGGCCGGCCGGGCACGTGGGTGCCGAGGCGGTCGAACGGCATCAGCGGGATCAGCTCGAGGGCTGCACCCATGAACTTGTCGATGCGGGCGTGAAGCTGCTCGACGGAAAGCTGGGGCCCGCCGTCCTCGTTCAGTCCGATGAAGTCGATGATCTGCTGGGTGTTCTGGCCGAAGATGTACTTGTCGCCGCGCGACAGCACGGGAACGGTGCGCAAGCCGAGCTTCTGCAGCTCCGCCATCCCGTCGCCTTCAAGAACATTTACCGAAACGAAGTCGATCCCACGGACCGATAGAAACTCTTTGAGTCTCAGACAGCTGGTTCAACCAGGCTGCCAGAAGACCTTGAACGGTTCGCTCATCGCGTTCCTCCAGACAGGCCGCGACTCTACTCCAGGACGCTCTCGCGCAACAAGGGATGATGCGCGCAGCGCAACCCGCCGCCGATGCGAATCGGCCCGTCGAACGCTATCGGGATGACATCCATGCGCCGCTTGCGCAGTTCCTCGATCACGCGCGTATTGTCGCTATCGACGATCATGCGGCCCTCTTCGAGGACCAGGCCGTTGGTCGCCAGCCGATTGGCCTCGCCCTTGGACACGGTGATGGCGTCCCAGCCGCGTAGCGACATCGGCAGGCCGTCGATCAATTTTTCGGGACACCAGACCAGCAGGCCGGGCTTGATCAGGCCGAGCGCACAATCGAGGTGCAGGACGTCGGATTTGAGCGCCATCGGGATCACCCGATAGCGTTCGCCGAGCAGCGCCTGAAGCCAGTCGATGCCGGCCATGTCGGAGGCGCAGCCCGACATGCCGACATAGATCTCGCGGCCGTTCAGCAATGTGTCGCCGCCCTCGAGGAACGGGCCGTCGACGGCGTTGAGCCAGCCGAACGGCACGCTCGACCAGCGCGCGCCACGCTCGTTCGCGGCCTTCTGAAGATGCGGCCGCAGCCCGAAGCGCTCGCGTTGGCGGCACTGCAGCCGGAGCGACCCCTCGATCGCATGGTCGCCGACGACGATCATCCCGTCGCGCGCGTAGAGCTGCGCGCCTTCGCCGTTCGGCGCGAGGAAAGTGCGCTCCAGCCCCTGCAGCCGTTCCGGGCGATGCACCGTGACGCCTTCGCGCGCCACCAGTTCGGCAAGTGCCTCGACCTGTCGTTCGATCGTGCGCGCCCAGTCGGGATCGAGCTCGATCAGGCGGCGGCCGGCATGCTGGCGGCTGAACGCCGCTTCCTCCGGCGACTGCCAGCGCATCGACTCTTCGTGAAAGACGACGAAGTCCTCGGCCGGCGAGATGCCGATGACGACCTCGCGCAGCTTGCCCCATTCGTGGTGGGCGCCGAACCGGACAGCCACGCTCACGGCGCCTTGTGGCAGACGATGCAGATTTTGTTGCCGTCGGGATCGCGCACGTAGGCGCCGTAGTAGTTGGGGTGATAGTGCGTGCGCAGTCCCGGTTTGCCTTCGTCCGTCCCGCCGGCCGCCAGCGCGGCTGTATAGGCGGCATCGACCGCGGCGCGGTCCGCCGCTTCGAGGCCGACCGTGACCCCGTTGCCCGGGCTTGCCGCCTTCTTGTCGAGCGGCCGCACGATCCAGACCTGCGCCCGTCCATCGGGCCGTCCGTAGCCCGCCGCCTCGGGATAGTCGGCATGGCGCACCAGGCCCAGCGCCTTCGACAGCGCGTCGTAGAAGGTCTTGGCTTTCGGCACGTCGTTGGCGCCGATCGTGACATGGCTGAACATGGTTTGCTCCGTTGTCCGTGCGGTGTGCCGCCCGGCGTCTCAGCCCGGCGGTTGAATGCCCAAGGACTTCATTCTGTCCTTCCACGACTGCAGGGTCGCGTCGACCCACTCGGAAAGCTCTTCCGGCGTCGAGGTCTGGACGCTGATGCCGACGTTGGTGAGTTGCGCCGCGGTTTCCGGCTGGGCGAGCACGGCGCGGATCTGCGCGTTCCACTCCTTGACGACCGGCGGCGGCGTGCCGCGCGCGGAAAAGAAGCCGTACCACTCGATCGCCACGAGATTGGGGCGGCCGATCTCGAAAGCGGTGGGAACGTTGGGCACGAACGGCAGGCGCTTCTCGGCAGAGGTGACGACGATCTTCAGTTTCCCGCCGCGGTGGAATTCGAGTGCCGTCGGCAGGCTGAGGAGGCCGGCGGGGATCTTGTTTTCCCCGATGTCGTTGCTCAGCGGCCGGCCGCCGCGATAGGGCACGCCCTGGAGCGGCGTGCCGAGCTCGCGCGACAGCAGCCTGGCATAGGCTTCGAGATAGCCGTCGCTGCCGATGATGCCGATGCGCGCGCGCGTGGCGTCGCCCCGTAACCACTCGGCATACTGGTTCAGGGTCGAGACGCCGCTCGCCGGCGAGACCGCCAGCACCATCGGATAGGTGCCGCCGAGCGACAGCGGCACCATGTCGGTGCGCGGATCGGTCGTGGGATTGGGCTCGGTCACGTTGGCGGCGACGGCGCTCGACGGGATGCAGGCGATCAGCGATCCGTCCGGCGGGCCCTTCTTCAGGGACTCGGCCACCAGCGCGCCGTTGGCGCCGGCATGGTTCTCGACCTTGATGCGACGGCCGATCCGCGCTTCGACCTTCGGCGCCAGGACTCGCGCCAGCACGTCGATGCCGCCGCCGGGGCTGAAGCCAACCAGGATGGTGATGTTCTTGGCAGTGATGAAATCCGCGCGCGCGAGTTGCGGCACGATGGCAGGGGCGCCGATCGCTCCCAGCGCCAGCAGCGCACGGCGCCGAAATAGTCTCTCGAGCATGCAGCGCGGTTCCGGTGGACGTCAGTTGATGGGCTTGAGGCCCAGGCTCTCCATCCGATCCTTCCATATTCCGAGGTGTGCCGCCATGTGCGCGACCGGCGATCGGCTCATGCCGCCGCGGGGGCATAGGCCGCCGCAAGCTGCCGCGAGACCAGACGGGCATAGAGAGACCCCTGCGCCAGCAGGGACGCATGGGTGCCGGTCTCGGCGATCCGGCCCTCGTCGAGCACCACGATCAGGTCGGCGTCGCGCACCGTCGACAAACGGTGTGCAATCACGATCGTGGTGCGGTCGGTCTGCAACAGGTCGAGCGCGCGGCGCACGGCCTGCTCGTTGATCGCGTCGAGATGCGAGGTCGCCTCGTCGAGGATCAGGACGGGCGCGTCCTTCAGGAAGGCGCGGGCGATGGCGACCCTCTGGCGCTGGCCGCCGCTGAGACTCGTGCCGCGTTCGCCGACCGGCGACTCGAGCCCGTCGGGCAGGCTGGCGACGAGCTCCGACAGCGAAGCGTGCCGGATCGCGGCCTGCAGCTCCGGCTCCGTGGCCTCGGGTCGGGCGATCAGGATGTTGGCGCGCAGCGTGTCGTTGAAGAGATAAGTGTCCTGCGCCACCAGCGCGATCATGCGGCGCAGCTCGTCGAGCTTGTAGTCCTTGAGGTCGGCGCCGTTCAGAGTGATGCGGCCCGCGTCGGGATCCCAGAAGCGCATCAGCAGTTGCGCCGTCGTGGTCTTGCCCGCGCCGGAAGTGCCGACCAGCGCCACCGTCTTGCCGGCGGGAATGGCCACGGTGACGCCGCTCAGCGCCCGCCGCGTCTGGCCGGGATAGGTGAAGCTCACGCCTTCCAGCGCCAGCGCCGCCGCACCCTTCTTCGTCGGCGCGCCGGCGCCGTCGCGCACCGGGATCGGCTCGTTGGCCAGCGCATAGACGCGGCGCGTGGCACCCAACGTATCGGCAAGCTGGCGGCCGATCTGGGCGATTTCGGACACCGGCAGGAACGCCGCCATCGCCAATACGGTGAACAGCGGCAGCAGGCCGGGATCGATCGCACCCCGCGTCGACAGCACCGCCCCGGTCACGACGACGGCGAGGCCGCCCAAGCCGGTCAGCACCTCGAGGATGGCGTGCTGGGTCGTCAGTTCGCGGAAGAACGGCAGGCGCAGGCCGATGTGGCGCTGCGACAGCACGTCGAGCTTGGCGCCGCGCGCGTCCTCCTGCTGGAAGGCCACGATCTCGCCCAGCCCCTGCACCGAATCGACGGCGAAGGCGCCGAGTTCGCCCGCCGCCTCGCGCGCCTGGCTGCCCAGCGTGTCGACGCGCTTGCGCATCATGAAGGGGCTGAGGCCGACGGCGAGCAGGAACGGTACGAGGGCCGCCGCCAGCCACGGGCTGTTCGAACCCAGCGCCACGATCACCGCCGCCGGCACCAGGATGGCCACGAAGGCCGGCGCCACAGTGTGGGCGAAGAAATACTCGACCAACTCGATGTCGTGGGTGGCCAGGGCCATCAGGTCGCCGGTGCGGCGGCGCACAAGATAGGCCGGCGCCAGCGCATCGAGCTTGCGGAAGGCGTCGATGCGCATTTCGGCCAGCAGCCGGAAGGCCATGTCGTGCGCCAGCCACGATTCGAACCAGTGCAGCACGCCCGACAGTGGCGCCACGACGATCAGCGCGATCGCCAACGTATGCCACGGCGTGCCGTTCTTCAGCGCCAGCACGATCAGCGCCGACAACACGCCGACGCCGATGAAGGCGATGACGCGCAGCACGCCGAAGGTGAAGGTGGCGGCGAGCTTGCCCTTCCACGGCAGGATCACCTTCATGAGGGCCGCCACCACCTGATACCAGGTGAGGCCCTCGGCCTTGATGATGCCCTCGGTCACGGGCTTGGCCGCGCCGCCTGGCGTGTCGGAGACCGACTCCACGCGTGCGGGGACGGCGAAGACGTCGGCGGACGCGGGAGTCGCCGCCTCGCGCGCCTGCTCGGCCATCAGGCCGGCATAGACGCCGCCCTTCGACATCAGCTCGGCATGGCGGCCTTGTTCGGTGACCTTGCCGCCGTCGAGCACGAGGATGCGGTCGCAGTCGATCACGCTGGAGAGACGATGCGCCAGGATGAGCGTCGTGCGGCCGCGCATCAGCCGGTCGAGCGCCTCCTGGATCACGGCTTCGTTCTCGGCGTCGACGGCGCTCAAGGCCTCGTCGAGCACCAGAATGGGCGTGTCGCGCAGCAGCGCGCGGGCGATCGCCAGGCGCTGGCGCTGGCCGCCCGAGAGCTTGATGCCCTTTTCACCGATGATCGTCTGGTAGCCTTCCGGCAGTGACTGGATGAAATCGTGGATGTTGGCGGCGCGCGCGGCATCCTCGACGTCGCCATGCGCGGCGTCCGGCCGGCCGAGGCGGATGTTCTCCTCGACCGTGCCGTGGAACAGGAACGTGTCCTGGTTGACGACCGAGATCAGCGAGCGGATCTGCGCGAAGGACAATGTCCGGAGATCGTGGCCGCCCAGGGTGATGCGGCCGCGGTCGGGATCGTAGAAGCGCAGCAGCAGGCGCACGATCGACGACTTGCCGCCGCCCGAGGGACCGACGAGGCCGAGGCGCTCGCCGGCCTCGGCGCGGAAGGTGAGGCCGGCGTGCACGGTGCGGCCAGGTTTGGCGCCAAGAGGGCCGGGATAGGCGAAGGCCACGTCCTCGAAGGCGATGACCGGGGCCAATGCCTTGTCGAGCGGTGCCGGCAGCGCGTCGGCGACGGCGGGCGTCTCGTCGAGAATCTTGTAAATGCCCTGTGCCGCCGACAGGCCGACCATGCCCTGGTGCAGCACCGTGCGCAGCTCGCGCATCGGCCGGAAGATCTCTACGCCCAGCATCATGATGATCAGCAGCGCCGATAGCGCCATCGCGCCCGACTGCACGCGGGTGGCGCCGTAGATTAGCGCCGTCGCGGCACCCGTGGCGATCGAGGCGTCGGTGATGCCGCGCGCCAACGAGTTGGTGCCCAGCACCCACATGGTGCGGCGGAACAGGTCGCGCGCCTCGACCTCGAGCTTGTCGGCGCGCGCCTTGCCCTGGCCGAAGGCCTTGAGCGTGGCGAGCCCCTGGATCGAATCGAGGAACTCGGCGGCGAAGCTGGCATAGGATCTCTGCCGGAAGTGCGAGTTGCGCACGTCCCACTTGTGCCAGAGCGCGGGCGCGAAGAGGGCCACCAGCGCGAAAGCCAGCATCACCGTGGCCACCGGCAGGTCGACGAAGGCCACGACCGCGAAGATCAGCAGCGGCGACAGCATCGCGATCAGGAACTGCGGCAGGAACTGGCCGAAATAGGTCTCGAGCTGCTCGACGCCGTCGATCATCGATAGCGTCAGCGCGCCCGAGCGTTGGCGCCCGACGGTGGCCGGGCCCAGGCTCGCGATCTTGTCGTAGAGCACGCGTCGCAGGTTCTTCTGCACCCGCGCCGCCGTCTCGTGCGCGGTGACCGCGCGCCAGTGCTCGGCGGTGCCGCGCAGCACCATGACCAGCGCGATCAGGCCGATCGGCAGGGCGAGGTCCATCGGGCTCTTGCCGGCGAAGACCTGGCCGATCAGCCAGCCCAGCAGGCCCAGGCGCGCGACGCCCAGGCCGACGGAAACGAGGCCGAGGCCGACGGCCGCGGCGATGCGGGGGCGGACCCCTTTGGTGAAGGCGAAAAGGCGCGGTTCGATGTGCATGGGCGGATGCTAGGCCCGAACGCCTGTATTCGTCAGTCCACAAATTGGAAGATCGGCTGTACATTTTTGTACATGAGCTTCAACTGGGACGACCTGCGCATTTTCCTCACCTTGGCGCGTGAGGGCACGCTGACGACGGCGGCCAAGGCGCTGGGCGTCAGCCACCCCACGGTAGCGCGGCGGGTCAAGGCGCTCGAGGAGCAGACCGGCGCGCGGCTGTTCGACCGGCTGTCGGACCGCTTCGTGCCGACCTCGGCCGGCGAGAAGCTGCTGGACGATGTGCAGTCGATGGAGCACGCCGCGCTCTCGATCAACCGCCGCACGGCCACCCTCAGCGACACGGTGAGCGGCGTGGTACGCCTGTCCGCCGGCGAGGCGATGTCGGCCTTCGTCGCCCGCCATCTCTCGACGTTGCGCAGGAACCTCGCGCAGATCGAGTTCGAGCTGGTGGCGAGCCACACGCTGGCCAATCTTTCGCGCCGCGAGGCCGATCTGCTGATCCGCGAGCAGGTGCCCGATCTCGCCGGCATCGTCACGCGCAAGCTCGGGCGCGTGGCCTACGCGATCTATGCCCATCCCGAGTTGGCCGACGGCCGTCGCTCGATTCAGTCGCTGCGCGATCTGCCGTGGATCGGCTTCGACGACGATCACTCCTATATGCCGGGCCAGCGCTGGCTGCAGGCGCAGTTGTCCGGTGTGCGGCCCGTCGTGCGCGCAAACAACTGGCTGGTGCTGCACGAGGCGGCCCGCGCCGCGGCGGGCTTCGCCGTCCTGCCGTGTTACCTGGGCGATCCCGACGACCGGCTGCAGCGGGTCGGCGGCGTGATCGCCGACGTCTTCGCCGACCAGTGGCTGCTCGTGCATCGCGACCTGCGCGCGCTGCCGAGGGTGCGCGCGGTCATGGATGCCGTCGTCGATCTCTTCCAGCGCGAGCGTCCTCTGCTGGAAGGCCGTATAGTCGGGCAAAGAAATCGGGAGAGACGCACATGAAGATGTTGAAGCCGGTACTGGCGGTCCTCGCGTTGTCGGTCGCCGCCGGCGGTGTACAGGCGCAGACCAAGCCGCAACCGCCGCACTCGCAACCGCCGCAACACCAGATGCCGTTGCCGATGGCCGCCAAGCCCGAGGACGTGGGTCTGTCGTCGGTGCAGCTCAAGCGCCTCGAGGCGATGACCAAGAAGCACATCGACGAGGGGCTGATGCCGGGCGCGGTCATGCTGGTGGCGCGGCGCGGGCGGGTCGCATGGCTGTCGGTGCAGGGCAAGCGTGCGCCCGATGCCGCCGATGCGATGAAGGTCGACTCGATCTTCCGCATCTATTCGATGACCAAGCCGCTGGTCAGCATCGCCGTCATGCAGCTCGTCGAGGAAGGCCGGCTGCAGGTCAGCGACCCGGTGGCCAACTACCTGCCCGAGATCGGCAAGATGAAGGTGGGCACCGAGGTCGCCGGCGCCGACGGCAAGCCGGTGCTGGAGCTGAGCGATCCCAAGCGGGCGATGACGGTGCAGGACCTGCTGCGCCACACCTCGGGCCTGACCTACGGCAATCGCGGCACGGGCCTGATCAATGCCGCCTACAGGGAACAGAAGATCGGCGACCGCGGCCTCATCGTCGAGGAGATGGTGCAGCATCTCTCCAACGTGCCGCTCAAGTTCTCGCCCGGCGATCGCTGGGAATATGGCGTCTCGGTCGACGTGCTGGGCCGCCTGGTCGAAGTGCTGACCGGCAAGAAGCTCTCCGTGGCTCTCGACGAGCGCATCGCCCGCCCGCTCGGCATGGTCGACACCGGCTTCCAGGTGCCGGCGGCCAAGATCGCGCGCGCGGCCCAGCCCGGCCCGCGCGCCGGCGGCCAGCCGATGACGCCGCGCTTCAAGGTCGACGACGGCGCCAAATATGAATCCGGCGGCGGCGGGGCGCTCAGCACCATCGTCGACTACCTGCGCTTCACCGCGACGCTGGCCAACGGCGGGGCGCTGCACGGCACGCGCATCATCGGCAAGCAGACCCTGGCCTTCATGACCGCCGACCAGACGTTCGACCGGCCGGGACGCCCGCCGGGCCTGGGCTTTGGCTTGGGCTTCGAGGTCCGCCAACGAGTGGGCGACGCGGCCCTGCCGGGATCGGTCGGCGAATACGGCTGGGCCGGCAACGCGGGCACGCTGTTCTGGATCGATCCGAAGGAACAGCTGATCGCGATCTACATGGTGCAGGTGAGCGATCCCGACCGCGTGGCGCTGCGCAACCAATTCCGCTCGATGGTGCAGGCCGCGATCATCGACTGAGCCGCCTCGCGCGCCTCGGCGTCAGACTTTGGCGTCAGACTTTTCCTTGGGCGATGCCGCCGCGCGGCTGGCCGGCCTCGATGCTGCGCCACAGGATCTCGTGGCCCGCGGGCAGCGGCCGGTTGTTGGGCATCGACAGCCACAGGCGCAGCAGCAGCCGGTCGTGGCCGCTCGCGGCGTCGTCCTCGAACGGCGTGCGGCCGTGGTAGGTGACGTGGCTGTTGATCAACTGGAGATCGCCGGGCTGGAGCACCATCTCGAAGCACAGCTCCTGCGCCGTCGCCATCAGCACGTCGATCGCCTCCTTTTGCGCGGCCGTCAGCTTGGGCACGTCGGGCGCCATCTGGGCGGCCTCGATGAAGGTGAGCGAATAGTGCGAGGTGAACTTGCCGTCGCGCACGCCGAAGATCGGCAGCGGATAGGCGGTCTCGAGGCGCGTGCCCCCGTTCGTTCCTTCGCCGTCCTTGGCGGTGCCTTCCTCGCCGAAGCGGCTGCGCCAGTAGTCGGTGAACAGCGCGTCGAGCAGCTCGGGACGCTTGGCCAGGATCGCATTGTGGATGGCGGGCGTGCTGGCCAGCGTGCTGATGCCGCCGGCGCGCGCCTGGCGCACGCACAAGAGGCCCACCACGTCGGTGCGGTCGGTGTGGAAGCGGAGGCCGCCGTTGGTCAGCGTGCGCGCGTAGGACGACAGGAACGTGCCGCCCTTGTGGTCCTTGGTCTCGCCGTAGGTGCGGCCGACATGGGCGCCCTCGTCGCGGATGGCGCGCATCAGCTCGCCCGAGCGGTTCTGGAACACCGGCCGGCCGAGGTGGGTGCCGAGGCCGAAGTACAGGCGGCGCAAATCGTCCTCGCTGTGGCCGGTGACCGGGAAGCCCGTCAATTTCATGATGCCGCAGCCGTTCTCCAGCTCGTCGGCGATGTCGTCGAGCAGGTCGCCGAGCGTCGGCAGCGGGAAGTCCTCGCGCGTGATCTCCGACCACGGCATGTCCTTCACCGCCTTGAGCGCCGCCTCGAGCTCGTCGACGGCGTCGGACCCGAGCTCGCGGATCCAGCGCGTCGAGGCCTTGATATCCTTGCCCTGCCAGACGGAGGGGCCGGTGAGAGGTGTGCGTGCCATGGCCGGACTTTATCTCATTTAGAGGGCTTTGCGCATATTGATCGAGGTCGGGCGATCGAACCCGGGATGGGCGTCGCGCGAGATTTCGCGGTAGCCCAGCGCGCTGAAGAGCTTCTGGTTGGCCGTGAGCGCGATGCGCACGCCCAGCCGCACGCCGGGCAGGCGGCGCGCCCGCGCCTCGGCCTCGACGGCCGCGATCAGCCGGGCGGCCACGCCCATGCCGCGTGCGGCCGGCAGCACCGCGAGGCGGCCGAGATAGAGATCGCCTTCTTCCAGCTTGGTCATGACACAGCCCACGACGATGCCGTTCTGCTGCGCGACGATGGCGCCCGCGCCGTTTGCCAGCTCGCGGGCGAGGCTGTCGGCGGTTTCGCCGAAGGCGCCCGACTCGGGCACCAGCTTGCCGCGATACTGTTCGAAGGCGGCGGCGATGGTGGCCGCGAGGACGGCCGCATCGGCGACCGTCGCGGCGCGCAGGACAAGTGTGTCGCTCATGCAATCTTTCTCGCGTAGGCTCGCGGCAAAAGCGAGAGGAAACGCCGGCATGAAAGTCAAAGGCAAGGTCTGCGTCGTCACCGGCGCGGCGGGCGGCATCGGCGAGGCGATCGCGCGGCGTTACGCCCGCGAAGGCGCCAAGGGCGTGGTCGTGGCCGACATGGATGCCGCGCGCCTCGACAAGGTCGCCAGCGACATCGGCGGGCTCGCCGTGGCCGGCGACGTCGGCAAGGAAGCCGAGGTGAAGCGCCTGATCGACGCGGCCGAGAAGAAATACGGGCCGGTCGACATCTTCTTCTCCAACGCCGGCATCGGCCGCGGCGGCCACGAGGATGCGACCGACAAGGACTGGGCCGACTCCTGGGCGATCCACGTTATGGCGCACGTCTACGCCGCCCGCGTGCTGGTGCCCCAGATGCTGAAGCGCGGCGAGGGCTATCTGATCAACACCGCGAGTGCCGCGGGCCTGCTCGCCTCGCTGGGCTCCGCGCCGTACGGCGTCACCAAGGCCGCGGGCGTGGCGCTGGCCGAGCACCTGTCGATCCAGTACGGCGACAAGGGCATCCGCGTCTCGGTGCTCTGCCCGCAGGCGGTCGACACCAACATGCTGCGCATGGCGGGCGCCACGGCGGCCTCGGTCGACGGCGTGATCAATACCGACGCCGTGGCGCAGACGGTGATCGAGGCGATGGAGGCCGAGACCTTCCTGATCCTGCCGCATCCCGAGGTCGCGGAATACATGGGCCGCAAGAACGACCGCGACCGCTGGCTGCGCGGTATGCGCCGCTTGCGCGAAAAGACCGGAGAAGGGCAGAAGCGGGCCTGATTGCGGCGTGATTCCCCATATCCAGCACCTGTTCGCCGAACCCGGCCTGTGGACCGCGGTCGGCGTCACCCTGATGGCCGGGCTGATGCGCGGCTTCGCGGGCTTTGGCTCGGCCATGCTGATGGCGCCGATCTTCGCCATCCTGTTCGGGCCGGCCGAGATGGTGGTCACCGTCGTGGCGATCGAGCTGGTGGTGTCGCTTCAGCTCTTTCCGCAGGTCCGCCACCACGCCGACTGGAGGACGCTCGCGCCGATGAGCGTCGCTGCCTGCGTGGCCATGCCGCTCGGCGTCTGGCTGCTGGCGAGCGTCGACAAGAACACGATCGTGACGGGCGTGTCGGCGATCATCGTGGGCTTCGTCGCGCTGATGTGGAGCGGCTGGAAATACACCGGCGGCCGCTCGCCGGTTGCGGCGGCCGCGGTCGGTGCCGTCTCGGGCGCGATGATGGCCACGACCAGCGTCGGCGGGCCGCCGGTTCTCCTCTATCTGCTGTCGGGCAACGACCCGCCGCAGGTCAACCGCGCCAACATCGTCACCTATTATTTCCTGACGCAATTCCTGCTGATCGTCATCGTGCTGGCGACCGGCGTGGCGGGGTGGCATGCGCTGGTGCGCGCGATGGTCCTGGTACCGCTCATCGTCGCCGGTGCCTGGCTCGGCGGCCGGCTGTTCCACGGGCTGGCCAATGAGCGCCTCTACCGCAACGTGGCGCTCGCCATCCTGCTCGGTACCGGCCTGTTCGGCCTTTCGCGACAGTGGCTGTTTCACTGATTGCCACCTCAAAGCAAAACGGCGCGCATTGCTGCGCGCCGTCTGCTCGCCGATTGGTCGGAGCGAGAGGATTCGAACCTCCGGCCCCTAGCTCCCGAAGCTAGTGCTCTACCAGGCTGAGCTACGCTCCGTCAGGTTTACGGACTCCGGCCCGTTGGCGAGGCGGGGTTATAGCGGTGCCCTCCAGCGGTCGCAAGAGCCGGCCCCGGAGGCTATAGTGCCGCTGTTTTGCGGCTTTCGGAGGCGGAGATGGCTAGGAAAAAGCGGCTCAAGATCGCGCTGATCGGCTACGGCGCCATCGGCCAGATGCTGTTCGACGTCTTCAGGGAAAAGAAGCCCGACATCGACATCGTCGGCGTCCTGGTGCGCGAGGGCCGGGCCAAGGCGACGCAGAAGAAGTTGGGCGCCAAGGTCGTCGTCGTCGAGTCGTTGAAGGCGCTGCTCAAGCTCAAGCCCGACGTCGTGGTCGAGGCCGCGAGCCAGCAGGCGGTGCGCGACTGGGGCGAGAAGATCCTGAAGAAGGGCATCGACCTGATGGTGATCGCCACCGGGGCCTACGGCGATCCCAAGCTGTGGAAGAAGCATCGTGCGGCGGCGGCCAGGAGCGGCGCGCGCCTGCGGCTCCCGTCGGGCGCCATCGCCGGCCTCGACGGCTTGCTGGCCATGCGCCTGGGCAAGCTCGAGCGGGTCAAATACACGTCGATCAAGCCGCCGCACGCCTGGACGGGCACGCCGGCGGAGACCGACTTCGACCTGCCGTCGATCAAGGTGCCGACCGTGATCTTCAGGGGCACGCCGGCCGACGCCGGCCGCCTCTATCCGAAGAACGCCAACCTCGCGGTCACCGTGGCGCTGTGCGGCGCGGGGCTCGACCATACCGACATCGAGCTGGTGGCCGATCCGACCCTGCCGCCGGGCACCAACGCGAGCCGCCTCGAGGTGGTGAGCGATTCGGGCGAGCTCCGGCTCGAGCGGCTCGGCCGGTCGATGCCGGACAATCCCAAGACCGGCGTGCTGACCGCGCTCACCATGGCCGACGACCTCATGAAGATCGTCCGGTCGAGCGACTGGTAGCCGCCGTGTTGTCGGAGATTGGGCCGCGAGGCACCAGCAGTTCCGGCCCCATCGTGCGGGCGCGCGGCTTGACGCCAAACAGGATGCGCAACCACTTGTTGCGGCGGATCGCGACCTCGTAGAGGCCGAGCGCGCCCAGCACGGAGAAGGCGAGCGTGAGCGCCAGCTTGTTGCCGAGCGGCCAGGCGACGTGGTGCAGGTGGTAGACGGCGAACACGATCAACGTCTGGTGCAGCACGTAGACCGGCATCGCCGCCTCGGTGAGATAGGCGATCGCCGGCGAGGGGCGGTTGAAGTGCCGGGTCAGGAAGCCCACGGCCGCGAGAACCCAGGCGAGCTGGTTCAGCGACGATGCGCTCGCCCACAGGAGCGACTGGCCGATCGGCAGGGCCGACGGATTCTCGCCGATCGCCGGCCAGACGAGACGCAGGGTCGCATAGGCGGCGATCCCGAGGCCGAGCGCCGTCCAGCGCGCGCGCTGGACGGCGGCCAGCACCGACGGCCATTGGGCAACCAGGCCGCCCAGCAGGAAAAGGCTGGCGAACTCGAGCCAGCCATGGGGGTCGCCGAAGAATTCGTGGGCGTCGTTGTCCTGGCCGCGCAGGATGAGATCCGCCGCCACCAGCGGCCCCAGCAGCAGCCAATAAAGATGGCGTTCGCCGACGACGTGCACGACACGGTCGAGCTGCCGCCGCACGCCCGGCGTGCGCGCCCAGTCGAACAACGGCAGCGCCGCGGCCGTCAGCACGAGCACGTAGGGAATGAACCACAGGTGGTTCCAGGTCAGGTTGCCGTCGGGATAGATGCCGTTGAAGGCCTGCGGCAGGTAGTCGACGAACGAGCCGTGGAATTGTCCGCTCTGAACCCGGCCGAGGTAGACCTGCGGCGGCACGATCACGACGACGCCGAAGATCAGGGGCACCAGCAGGCGGGCGGCGCGCTCGCGGAGAATGGCTTTGGGCCGGCGGCTGCGAAGGGCCAGCATGAGAGCCGAGCCCGAGACGATGAAGACCAGCGAGACGCGCCAGCGCAGCAGGAAATCGAGAAAGTTGTCGAGCAGCGCCGAGTTGTGAGGGTCGTTCACCTGCCATTGCCAGGTGCTGTAACCGACGGCGCTGTGAAAGATCATCAGCATGCCGAGCGCCAGCACGCGCAACCAGTCGAATTCGGCGCGTCGCGCCGTAGCGAATTCGGCGCGTCGCGCCGTAGCGAATTCGGCGCGCCGCGCCGTAGCATTGTTCAACTCGCCTCTCCCCCAGTGTACCGCCTCGAACTAACGGCGGCTGGGCGGCATTTTGCGTCGGCCGCCCACGACGTACTTGGTCTGCGGCCTCGATCAGCCGCGGCCGTGACGACCGTGCCAGCCGTGGTGGCGATGCCCGCCCATCGGACGATCGAAGAGCGCCTGCTGCTCGGGCGTCAGCGCCGCGTAGAGCGTCGTCAGCGACGGCTTCACGGCCTGCAGCGACTCGAGCCGGGCCTTCATCATCGTCTCGCGCATGTTCATCCGCTCCGTGAACTTCGGCCGCGTCGTCACATCCGTGGGTAGAGCGGCGCATCGCGCCTTGTCCTTGGCGCTGACCTCGTCGGCCGCCTTCTCGAAGGCATTCCAAGCACTCTGCTGGTCGGTCTTCAAGTCCAGACGGGCTTTGAGGTATGCGCGATTGCCGACCCGGTGTGCCACGTGCTCAAGGCACATGTTGCGCGGGTTTAACTTGTGCGCGGCCATCGGCCGGTCGGCGCCGCCGCCGGCCGCCGGGGGCATGGCAGCCGGCGGGGCTGCCTGGGCAACCTGCGGCGCGCCCTCGAACCCACCATCGAAAGCAACGGCCGAGGTCAGCCAGGCAAAGCCGCCCACGGCCACGAGGGCGGTGGAAACGGCCAGAAATTTCATACGGGACGACATTCTAAAGGCTCCTGAGGGGCTGGAATAACTCTCCCTGTCCCTCAGTACGGCCCCGCTTTTCGAAACGTGCCCGGCCCGGCCGACTATTTGTTAGGAAGTTGTAAGCTCATCCACTGCGAGAAGGCGGCCCGCTGGTCGGCGGTCATGTGCAGGCCTTCCTTTGTGCGCCGCCACATCACGTCTTCGGGAGCCGCTGCCCATTCTTCGCGCATCAGGTAGCGAATTTCGACTTCATAGAGATGCCCGCCGAAATAGCGGCCGAGATCGGCCTCGGTCTTCACGTTCTCCAGCAGCTCGTCGAGCGCCGCGCCATGCCGACGGGCCAGCACACGGACCAGCTTCGGCGGCAGGCCGGGCTTGACCTGCTGGGCCCCGGCGACGAAGCGGTCGAACGCCTCCTCGAAGGTCGGCGCGTCGGCGAACTCGCCGTCGGCCACGGGTTTGTGCGCCGTCCAGGGCCCGCCCATCCTCGGGTAGAACTTGCGCAGGTCCTCGAGCGCATGCTCGGCCAGCTTGCGGTAGGTCGTGATCTTGCCGCCGAACACCGAGAGCAGCGGCGCGGCGACGCCGGTTGCGGTGGGTGGTGCATCGACCTCGAGGTGATAGTCGCGCGTCACCGCCGAGGGGTTGTCGTCGCCGTCGTCGAACAGCGGCCGCACGCCCGAGTAGGTCCACACCACGTCGGCCGGCGTCACCCGCTTCTCCATGTAGTAGTTCACGATCTCGCAGAGATAGATGATCTCCTCCGGCGTGCACTGCGGGTTCTCGCTGCTCTCGACCGCGATGTCGGTCGTGCCGATCAGCGAGAACTCGCGCTCGTAGGGGATGACGAAGACGATGCGGTTGTCGCGATTCTGCAGGATGAAGGCATGGTCGCCGTCATGCAGGCGCGGCACGACGATGTGGCTGCCCTTGATCAGGCGCACCGTCTTGGGTGTCTTCACATGCGTCTGCTCGTCGAGGAAGTGCTTCACCCATGGGCCGGCGGCGTTGACCAGGCCGCGCGCGGCGACCGACGTGCGGACGCCGTTGGGGCCCTCGAGCTCGATCTGCCAGAGCTTGCCGTCGTCGCTGCGGCGCGCCGAGACGCAGCGGTGGCGGGGATAGATCTCGGCGCCCATGTCGCGCGCCGACTTCAGGTTCGAGATCACCATGCGGGCGTCGTCGACCCAGCCGTCGGAATAGACGAAGCCCTTCTTGAACGACTTCTTGAGACCGTTGCCGAACTTCGACGTCGGCAGGTCGACGGCCTCGGATTTCGGCAGGGTCATGTGCCGGTCGAGATGGTCGTAGAGGAAGAGGCCGATCCGCAGCATCCAGCGCGGGCGCAGGTGCGGCTCGTGCGGCAGCACGAAGCGCAGCGGCCACGAGATGTGCGGCGCCTTGGCCAGCAGCACCTCGCGCTCCATCAGCGCCTCGCGGACCAGCCGGAACTCGTATTGCTCCAGATAGCGCAGGCCGCCATGGATCAGCTTGGTCGCCTTCGAGGAGGTGGCGCTGGCGAAATCGTTCATTTCGCAGAGCCCGACCTTGAGATTGCGTCCCGCCGCGTCGCAGGCGATGCCGGCCCCGTTGATGCCGCCGCCGACGACGAAGAGGTCGAGCGGTTGGCCGTTCCGTTCATTCATGGCTTCGACATATAGCGCGCTTGACCGGCTTGTGCGCGGACCTCACAAGGCCGCATGGGATTAATCCTCAAGATCGTGATCTTCGCGGTTGTGGCGTATGGCATTTGGACCACGGCGAACCGCTGGTTCAACCTGCTGGGCGGCAATCGCCGGCCGCCGGCGCCCCAGCCGCCGCCGGCCGCACCGGCGTCGACGGCCAATCGGCCTCAGGCGCCGCGCGAAAAGCCGCGGGTCGTCGAGGACACCCATCCGTGCACGGTGTGCGGGGCCTATGTCTCGGCCGGCGCGGGCAAGTGCAGCCGCCCGGATTGCCCACAGGGGTGAGCCGCCGCCCGGCCGGCACTTTGCCTGCGGACTCGGTCAAAAGTGTGGATGGACGACAGGTCTTTGTTGTAAGCGGGCCGGCGTTTCAGGGGTGATAACGACCATCTTGGCCAAGCCGTGCGGACGCGCCTATGGTGATCGGGCACGCTGTTCCGGCGTGGTCGGAAGGACTGAAGATGCTCCCTGATGCCGCACGGTTTAGGCCCGGTTTCCACCCGTCAGGACCGGTTTCGGTCGGACCGAAAGACAAGCAATTCAAGGACTTAGCGCCCCGGCGCGCAACACCGTTTTAAAACGGTGAAAACGGTGCGCCGCCCGGGCGTACTCCCGACCGCCTGCTTGACCGGGGATAGGGTGGCACCTATTTTCCCGCACCGCACAAACCGGCCTAAGTGTCGGAAACACAAGGCCTTCTGAGCTTCGAGGATTACCCGTGTCCATGCCCTCCAAGCCGCAGTGCTTCCAGGACCTGATCCTGACCCTGCAGGACTACTGGGCCCGCCAGGGGTGCCTGATCCTGCAGCCCTACGACATGGAGATGGGGGCGGGCACCTTCCACCCGGCCACGACCTTGCGCGCGCTCGGACCCAACCCCTGGAACGCGGCCTATGTGCAGCCCTCGCGCCGGCCGAAGGATGGTCGCTATGGCGAGAATCCGAACCGGATGCAGCACTACTACCAGTTCCAGGTGATCATGAAGCCGTCGCCGGCCGACTTCCAGGAACTCTACCTCGGCTCGCTCGAGGCGATCGGCATCGACTCCTCCCTGCACGATATTCGGTTCGTCGAGGACGACTGGGAGAGCCCGACCCTGGGCGCCTGGGGGCTGGGCTGGGAAGTCTGGTGCGACGGCATGGAGGTCTCGCAGTTCACCTATTTCCAGCAGGTCGGCGGCATCGAGGTCGAACTGGTGTCTGGCGAGGTCACCTACGGGCTCGAGCGGCTGGCGATGTACCTGTTCGACAAGAAGACGGTCTACGAGCTGCCGTACAATTCGCCCAACTCGAACGTGCCGATGACTTATGGCGACGTCTTCCTGCAGAACGAGCAGGAGCAGTCGGCCTACAATTTCGAGTATGCCGACACCGGGATGCTGTTCCGGCACTTCGCGGACGCCGAGAAGGAATGCGGCCGCCTGATCGAGAAGAAGCTGCCGTTGCCGGCCTACGAGCAGTGCATCAAGGCCTCGCACTGCTTCAACATGCTCGACGCGCGCGGCGTGATCAGCGTGACCGAGCGGCAGAGCTACATTCTGCGCGTGCGCACCTTGGCCAAGGCCTGCTGCGAAGGCTGGTTGGCCACTCAAGTGAAGCCTGCCCTGAGCGCCGCCGAAGGGGCCGCCTGAGATGGCCGAGCTTCTCCTCGAATTGCTGAGCGAAGAGATTCCCGCCCGTATGCAGGCGCGCGCTGCGGACGATCTCAAGCGACTTGTGTGCGACGGACTGAAGGCCGCCGGACTCTCCTTCACCGAGGCGCGCGCCTTCGCCACGCCGCGCCGGCTGGCGCTGGTGGTCGATGGCATTCCGGCGGCGCGTGCCGACGTGAGCGAGGAGAAGCGCGGCCCCCGGGTCGGCGCGCCCGAGCAGGCCGTCCAGGGGTTCCTGAAGGGCGCGGGCCTCGTCTCGCTCGACCAGGCCGAGAAGCGCGACACCGGCAAGGGCGAGTTCTGGTTCGCCGTGATCGGCAAGAAGGGCGGCCCGACCGACGACGTGCTGCCCGACGTCATCGACAATGTGATGAAAAGCCTGCCGTGGCCCAAATCGATGAAGTGGAGCAGCGGCACGCGTCTGTGGGTACGACCGTTGAAGTCGGTGATCGCCCTGTTCGACGGCAAGGTCCTGCCGGGTGAGGTCGTGCTGGCAGGCTCGATGGCGCCGATCGAATTCTCCGACACGACGCGCGGCCATCGCTTTCTCAGCAGCGGCGCGATCGCGGTTACGGGCTTTGCCGACTATGCAGCCAAGCTGCGCGCCGCTCACGTCATCCTCGATCCTGCCGAGCGCAAGAAGATCATCGCCGAGCGCGCGGAGAAGCTCTGCGCCGACGCCGGTGTCGTCCTCAGGAAGGACGACGGGCTGATGGACGAGGTTGCCGGCCTGGTCGAGTGGCCGGTACCGCTGATGGGCACGATCGACGCGCAGTTCATGGACCTGCCGGTCGAAGTGCTGATCGTCACGATCAAGACGCATCTTCGCTACTTCGTCACCACGAAGAAGGACGGCACACTCGCCAACCGGTTCATCGTCGTCGCCAACAACGTGGCGCGCGACGGCGGCGCCACGATCGTCGACGGCAACGAGCGCGTGCTGCGGCCGCGGCTGGCCGACGCCAAGTTCTTCTGGGACCAGGACCGCAAGCAGACGCTCGAAAGCCGCCTGCCGTTGCTGAAGGGCATCGTCTTCCACGCCAAACTCGGCACGCAGGCCGAGCGGGTCGAGCGCATCGCCAGGCTCGCCGGTGAGATCGCCAAGCTCGTGCCCGGCGCCGATGCGGCCCAGGTTCAGCAGGCCGCGCACCTGTGCAAGGCCGATCTCGTGTCCGGCGTGGTGGGCGAGTTTCCCGAGCTCCAGGGCATCATGGGCCGCTATTACGCGCTCGGCGAAAAGCTGCCGGCGGCGGTGGCCGACGCGATCGGCGATCACTACGCGCCGGCCGGCCCCAACGACCGCTGCCCGAGCGCGCCGGTGTCGATCGCCGTGGCGCTGGCCGACAAGCTCGATGCGCTGATCTCGTTCTGGTCGATCGGCGAGAAGCCGACCGGTTCGCGCGACCCCTATGCGCTGCGCCGTGCGGCGCTGGGCGTCATTCGCATCGTCGTCGAGAACAAGCTTCGCCTGCCGCTCGGCATCTTCTTCAAGGCGCCCGACCTCATGGCCTTCTTCGCCGAGCGCCTGAAGGTGCAGATGCGCGAAAAGGGCGTGCGCCACGACGTGGTCGACGCCGTGCTCGGCGCCGGCGGCGAGGACGATCTGGTGCGGCTCCTGGCCCGGGTCTCGGCCGTGCAGGCCTTTGTCGGTACCGATGCGGGCAAGAACCTGCTGACGGCCTACGGCCGCGCCGCCAACATCGTTCGCGCCGAGGAGAAGAAGGACAAGGCCCTCGCGGCGAAAATATCCGCCGCGCCGGATGTCGCATTGCTGGAACAAGTCGAAGAGAAGGCCGTTTTCACCGCGCTCGTGGCCCCGGAGCAGGCGGTGAAGCCCGCGCTCGCGCGCGAGGATTTTGCCGGGGCCATGAGCGCCCTGGCCGGACTGCGCGCGCCGCTCGACGCCTTTTTCGACAAGGTCACGGTAAACGTACAGGACAAGTCGGAGCTTCGGCTCAATAGATTGAAGTTGCTGAACCAGATTCGCGCCACCATGGATCGTGTGGCCGATTTCTCGAAGATCGAGGGCTGAGAGATGGCCAAGTGGGTTTACAGTTTCGGTAACGGCAAGGCGGAAGGTCGCGCCGACATGCGCAACCTGCTGGGCGGCAAGGGCGCCAACCTCGCCGAGATGTCGAGCCTCGGCCTGCCGGTGCCGCCCGGTTTCACCGTCACGACCGAGCTCTGCACCTATTATTACGCCAACAAGGAAACCTATCCGGCCGAGCTCGAGGACGAGGTCGAGAAGGCGCTGGCCGACGTCGAGAAGATCGTCGGCCTCGATTTCGGCGACGCCAACAACCCGCTGCTGGTCTCCGTGCGCTCCGGCGCGCGCGCGTCGATGCCGGGCATGATGGACACGGTCCTGAACCTTGGCTTGAACGACAAGACCGTGCTGGGCCTGGCCAAGTCGTCGGGCGACGAGCGCTTTGCCTGGGATAGCTACCGCCGCTTCATCCAGATGTATTCCAACGTCGTGCTCGACGTCGCGCACCACTATTTCGAGGAGGCGCTCGAGCTCAAGAAAGAGGATCTCGGCGTCCACATGGACACCGACCTCAAGGCCGGCGACTGGCGCTCGGTCGTCACCGAGTACAAGAAGATCGTCGAGAAGCGCCTCGGCAAGCCGTTCCCGCAGGAGCCGAGCGAGCAGCTCTGGGGCGCGATCGGCGCGGTGTTCGGCTCGTGGATGAACCAGCGCGCGATCACCTATCGTCGCCTGCATGCGATTCCCGAGAGCTGGGGCACGGCCGTCAACGTCCAGGCCATGGTGTTCGGCAACATGGGCGAGGACTGCGCCACCGGCGTGGCCTTCACGCGCGATCCGTCGACCGGCGCCAATCTTTTCTATGGCGAGTATCTCGTGAACGCGCAGGGCGAGGATGTCGTGGCCGGCATCCGCACGCCGCAGCATCTCACCGTCGAGGGCAAGAACGCGCAGAACTCCGACGCGCCGGCGATGGAAGAGGTGATGCCCGAGGTCTTCAAGCAGCTCACGGGCGTACGCCAGACGCTCGAGAAGCACTACAGCGACATGCAGGACATCGAGTTCACGGTCCAGCGCGGCAAGCTCTACATGCTGCAGACGCGCAACGGCAAGCGCACCGCCAAGGCCGCGCTCAAGATCGCCGTCGACATGGTGCGCGAGGGACTGATCGACAAGAAGCAGGCCGTGGCGCGCATCGTGCCGGCCTCGCTCGACCAGCTCCTGCATCCCACGCTCGATCCCAAGGCGCCGCGCAAGGTGATCGCCAAGGGGCTTCCCGCGTCTCCGGGGGCGGCATCGGGTAAAGTCGTGTTCTCGGCGGATGCCGCCGAGCGCCAGGCCAAGGCCGGCGAGAAGGTGATCCTGGTTCGGCGCGAGACCTCGCCGGAAGATATCCACGGCATGCACGCGGCCGAAGGCATCCTGACCTCGACCGGCGGCATGACCAGCCACGCCGCCGTCGTGGCGCGCGGCATGGGCAAGCCTTGTGTCGCCGGCGCCGGCGACGTGCGCATCGACGGCAAGGCCGGCACGCTCACCGTGCGTGGCGTCACGGTGAAGACCGGCGAGATGCTGACGCTCGACGGCAGCACCGGCGAGATCATCCTGGGTATCGTGCCGACGGTGCAGCCCGAATTGTCGGGCGACTTCCGGGAGCTGATGGCCTGGGCCGACGAGTTCCGCACGCTCGGCATCCGCGCCAACGCCGAGACGCCGGCGGATGCGGGCCAGGCCCGCGACTTCGGCGCCGAGGGCATCGGCCTGTGCCGTACCGAGCACATGTTCTTCGAGGGCGATCGCATCGTGGCCGTTCGCCAGATGATCCTGGCCGACGACGAGAAGGGCCGGCGCGTGGCCCTGGCCAAGCTCCAGCCGATGCAGCGCCAGGACTTCGTCGGGCTGTTCGAGATCATGGCCGGCCTGCCGGTCACCATCCGCCTGCTCGATCCGCCGCTGCACGAATTCCTGCCGCGCACGCAGGCCGACATGGAGGTCGTGGCCAGGGACCTCGGCGTCGACGTCAAGGAGATCGAGGCCCGCGCCCACAAGCTGCACGAGTTCAATCCCATGCTCGGCCATCGCGGCGTGCGGCTCGGCATCTCCTATCCGGAGATCTACGAGATGCAGGCGCGCGCCATTTTCGAAGCCGTTGTCGAGGTCCAGAAAAAGCACGGCAAGACCGTGATTCCCGAGATCATGATCCCGCTGATCGCGACCAGGAAGGAACTCGAGCTGATGAAGGTCGTGGTCGACCAGGTCGCCTCGGAAGTGAGCCAGATGTCGGGCGAGAAGCTCGAATATCTCGTCGGCACCATGATCGAGCTGCCGCGCGCGGCGTTGCGCGCCGGCGACATCGCCGAGGTGGCCGACTTCTTCTCGTTCGGCACCAACGATCTCACGCAGACGACGTGGGGGCTGAGCCGCGACGACTCGGCCTCGTTCCTCGAGAAGTACCAGCAGCGCGGCATCATGGAGAACGATCCCTTCGCCTCGCTCGACGTCGAGGGCGTGGGCGAGCTGATCCTGATCGCCACCGAGCGCGGCCGCAAAGTGCGCAACGGGCTGAAGCTCGGCATCTGCGGCGAGCATGGCGGCGATCCGGCGTCGGTCTACTTCTGCCACAAGGCCGGGCTCGACTATGTCTCCTGCTCACCCTATCGCGTGCCGATCGCGCGGCTGGCGGCGGCCCAGGCAGCGCTCGGCGGCGCGCTCAAGACGGAATGAGCCTCGACGCGCTTCGACCTTCTGCCAAAGGAGGCGGCGGCAAGCGCGCGCTGGCGGCGGCGCTGGCGGTGCTGGAGCGCGATCCCGACGGCAGCGAAGCGCAGGCCCTGCTCGACGCGGCGTGGCGCGAGCCTCGGGCGCACGTCGTGGGCATCACCGGACCGCCCGGCGTCGGCAAATCGTCCTTGTGCGCGGCGCTGGTCGCGGCGTGGCGGGCCGCGGGCGACACCGTGGGCGTGATCGCGGTCGACCCCTCATCGCGGTCGAGCGGCGGCGCGCTGCTCGGCGACCGCGTGCGCATCGCCCACGACGCCACTGACGACGGCAGCTTCGTGCGCTCGATGGCGGCGCGCGAGCGGCTGGGCGGGCTGGCCGACCAGACCTTGCCGGCCATGGTGCTGATGCGCGCGCTGTTCGACCGCGTGCTGGTCGAGACCGTGGGAGTCGGCCAGTCCGAGACCGACGTGGTGGGCATCGCCGACACCGTCGTCTTCTGCGTCCAGCCCGGCGCGGGAGACTCGCTGCAGTTCATGAAGGCGGGCATCGTCGAGATCCCGCACGTGATCGCCGTCACCAAGGCCGATACAGGCGCCGCCGCCGAGCGCGCGCGGGCCGACGTGTCGGGCGCGCTGTCGCTCACGACCGCGGCGCGCGACTGGCAGACGCGCACGCTGGCACTCTCGTCGCGCACCGGCGCCGGCGTCGCGCCGCTGATTGAGGCGCTCGAGGCCCATCGCGCGCATCTCGCCGACGCCGGCCGGCTGGTCGTTGCCCGCCATCGCCAGGCCGAAGGCTGGATCGGCGAGGCGCTGCTCGACCGCTTCGGGCGGCGAGGGATTGCGCGGTTGCGCGACCTTGGATTGGATGCGGCGCTGCCCGCGGGCGGCCAGCCGTTCGAACGTCTGCGTGACCTGATCTCAGCCCTGGAGACTGCGCGATGAGCCATCCGACCGACAGTGCCTGCATCTTCTGCAAGATCGTCGCCGGCGCGATCCCGAGCTTCAAGCTGCTGGAGGACGACGACACGATCGCCTTCATGGACATCAATCCGGTCAATTCCGGCCATGCGCTGGCGGTGGCCAAGGGCCACTGGCCGACGGTCGATACGATCCCGCCCGAGGTGCTGGCGAGCGTGGCGCGCACCGCCCAGAAGGTCGCCAAGGCCGTGATCGGCGAACTGAAGCCCGACGGCGTCAACCTCGTGCAGGCCAATGGCGCGGGCGCCGGGCAGAGCGTGCCGCACCTGCACATCCATATCATGCCGCGCCGCGCCGGCGACGCGGTGTCGCTCAACTGGATACCCAAGCCCGGCGACATGAAGGAGATCGAGGCGCTCGCCCGCCGGCTGAAGGCCGCGCTCTAGCTCTCAGGTCCCGGTGAAGCGCGCCGCGCGCTTCTCGAGGAAGTGGGCGACGCCTTCCTTGAAGTCGGCGGTGCGGAACGACAGCTCCATCTCGTGGTTGGCCTGGACGGTGGCCTCCGACAGGGTCTGGAACTCCGCCTCCCAGAGCTGGCGCTTCATCACCGCGACCGAGCGCGGCGAGACCGTGTCGGCCAGCAGCCGCGCATAGGCGCGCGTCTCGGCCAGCAACTTGTCGTCGGCGATGACGCGGCTCACCAGGCCCATCGCCAGCGCCTCGGGCGCGCGGAACTTTCGGGCCGAGCACAGCAGGTCCATCGCCGTCGGCAGGCCGACCAGGCGCGGCAGCAGCCAGCTCACGCCGTGCTCGGCGATCAGCCCGCGCTGGGCGAAGGCGGTGGTGAACACCGCCGACTCCGAGGCGAAACGCAGGTCGGCATAGAGCGGGATGACGAGGCCGAGGCCCGCGCACGGGCCGTTGATTGCAGCAATGATGAACTTCGGGATCGCCGGAAAGTACGAGTAGTTCATGCGGAATTCGGCGAGCGCGCTGCCGCCGGCGATGTCGGCCTCTGCCTTGGTTGTGCGATCGGTGGCACCGCTCCCGGCCTGGATCGCCTGCAGGCCGCCCATGTCGGCGCCGGCGCAGAAGCCGCGGCCCGCGCCGGTGAGGATGATGGCGCGCACGCCGGGATCGGCGCCGGCGGTGTGCATGGCGTCCTTGAGGTCGAAATGCATCTGGCGCGTCCATGCATTCAGGCTGTCGGGCCGGTTGAGCGTGATCGTGCAGAGGCGATCGGCGACGTCGTAGAGCACGGTCTCATACGCCATGATGGACTCTCTCCTGTGCGTTTTTGTGTGTCGCATGACGCGTAAAACCAGACGACGATACAAATGGGACCCGATCGCTACAAATGGCACCCGATAAGGAGGCCGGCGGCGGGACGGGCAGACTATAAGACACTCGGTAAATCGCCCGATTGGCGGGGTCGCTCGGCGGAGTCGTTCGCGGCGGGTAACAGGCCGCAGACGAGCGAATATGTGATATTCTGGGCGGGCCGGGAACAACGCCGGGAATAACGAAAGCGTCGAGGTCATAGATGGCGAAGCGGGAATTTGCCCACCCAAACGAAATGCACAAGTACGTGGGCCAGGAGATCGGCGTGAGCGACTGGGTCGAGGTTACACAGGCGCGCATCGACCAGTTCGCCGAAGCGACCGGCGATCACCAGTGGATTCATGTCGACGTCGAGCGCGCGAAGAAGGACATGCCGGGCGGCAAGACGATCGCCCACGGTTTCCTGACGCTGTCGCTGATCCCGATGCTCAACCACCAGATCTCGCACATCAACA
>JBEPUH010000005.1:0-180839 GCA_041691635.1 Hyphomicrobiales bacterium | reverse complement strand
AGAACAGCCGCGCCTCGCGGCTGACGCGCGACAGGCTGGGGGTTCGGGGGAAGTGGGGATCGATGGTGCGGATGCGGGACATATTGCGAATATAGCTATCTTCGCAACGTTTGTCAATTAATTATTGCGTTTTCCGCTTATTCGATATTGGTCGACGATTCCCTGAGTGCCAACGCAAATTGACTCCAGGAGTCATCGTGTGAATTCGTGAATGCAGCAAACTCGTCTTCGGAAAGACGACGCCGGTAGACAGTCGAATTAGAGGTATCCCGCTCGCACCGAGGCCAGCTAGCAAAGGGCTCGCGAGGGAGCCTCGGCACCGGTCCGGCCGTTGACTGTCTGCCAATCCTTTTCCGGGAGACCCTCTCAGATGGACAAGCCCGAAACCCTCGTTCCCGCAGCCGAACTCGCCCGCCGCAAGCCGTTGCACTTTCCCCAGGAGAGCGCCGAATACCGCGCCGCGCGCACGGCGTTGCTGGCCGAGGAGATTTCGCTGCGCCGCCACATCGAGCGCGTCTCCGCGCAGCGCCGCGGCCTGCCGCCAGGCGGAGAGGTGCACGGCGACTACCGCTTCCAGGGCGAGACCGGTCCCGCCCGCTTCGCCGACCTGTTCGACGACAAGCAGACGCTTGCCGTCTACAGCTACATGTTTGGGCCTGAGCGCGAGCGTCCCTGTCCGATGTGCACGTCCCTGCTCGGGCCGCTGGACGGCAATGCCCGCGACATCGGCCAGCGCATGTCGCTTGCCGTCGTGGCGCGCTCGCCGATCGGGAAGCTCGTGGCTTTCAAGAAGGAACGCGGCTGGCGGGGCCTGCGACTCTACCAGGATCTCAACGACGCCTACTCGCGCGATTATTTCGGCCTGCTGCCGGATGGCTCTGAAATTCCCGCCCTGAATGTCTTCACCCGGCGCGACGGCACCATCCGCCATTTCTGGTCCGGCGAGATGACCGGCGAGACGGCCGACCCCGGGCAGGATCCGCGCGGCGCGCCCGACCTGTCGCCGCTGTGGAACGTGCTGGATATGACCCCCGAAGGGCGCGGGACCGACTGGTATCCGAAGCTCGACTACGACGGGAAAGCTCAGTGAAGAGTCTCACCCTCGGAAGCCACTACACCGTGCAGCGCGAGCCGGGACCATTCCCTGGCCATACTGGAAAAATGTGACTTGAGGGTCGGATTGTCGAACCTTCGCGCCAGCTCCCTGCAGTCGGCCTCCAGGCGCAAGCACTCCAACGCATGCTTTCGCGATTTGTCGGACATGGGCATGGCGAACCTCCCTAAACGGATCTAAGGCGCGGCGAACCGGAGGCTGGCCATTGCCTCCGTTACGGCTTTCAGGATCTCCGCGGGCGCATACGGCTTCAGGACCCAGGCCAGGGGATCGGCGTCCGCTGCCCGGCGTCGCGTCGCGTCATCTGCGGTGGCGGTCGCAAAGATGCATCGGATTCCCGTGCGCGCGTGGAGCCCGAGCGCCGCATCGATGCCGTCCGGCCCATCGCCCAGCCTGATATCCATCAGCACGAGGTCGGGACGCCGGGCGCTCGCCATCTCGATGGCTTTGGCGCTCGACGCGACATTGCCCACGACCGTATGTCCGGCGTCCGCCAGAATGCCGTGCAGAGCCAGACCGATCAGAATCTCGTCTTCCACGATCAGGATACGTCCCGGTGCTTGCGCCTGGTGGGGTTCCATTTGCGTGCTCCATCGAGCCCATGTGCAGAGTCTTCGACTCCCCCGACGTGTCGTATCGCAGAATCCGGCTTCTCTGTCGGTGGCGCAGGCCACAGAGCAAATTACGCTTTGCGGGGGGAACCGAGGGAAGGGCGCGACGTTGCTCCGTCGAGTAGATTTGCGATTGCCGGCGTGCTGCCGGCCGGGACATGTCGCTCGGAAACCCGATGAAAAAGCCCCGGCTCTACGCTTTCTCTCTCAACAACCAGCTGTTGAGCGCGCTGGAGCCGGCCACCCGCAAGCGGGTCGTGGCGGCGCTGCAGCCTGTGCATCTCGAGCTGGGAACGGTCGTCTGTGAAGCCGGCGGCGCCCTCGAGCACGCCTATTTTCCCGAGGGGGCCGTCCTGTCGCTGCTCACGGTTCTCGAAGACGGCTCGGCGCTCGAAACGGCAAACATCGGCCGCGAAGGAGCCTTCGGCCTGTTCGCCGCCATGTACAGCGGGGTGTCCTTCAACCGGTGCATCGTGCAGCTCGAGGGGGCGCTGGCGCGATGCCCCATCGACGTCCTGAGGGCGGAGTTCACGCGCAGCGAACAGACGCGTGACCTTCTCGTCAGTTATTCCGAAACGCTGCTGTCGCAGGTCCAGCAGACCGTGGCCTGCAATGCGATGCACACGACGGAGGAAAAGGTCTGTCGCTGGTTGCTGATGATGCACGATCGCGCGGAAGGTGCACCCCTGAAATATACCCACGACTTTCTCGCGCATGTTCTGGGCGCAAATCGCAAATCGATAACGTTGGCGGCCCAGTCGATGCAGGCGGCCGGACTCATCAGCTATCGCCGGGGCACGATGCAGGTTCTCGATCGCCCCGGTCTCGAGAAGGCGTCCTGCGAATGCTATGCGATCGTGAAGGAGCGTTTCGATGCCTTCCTTCATCCGTCGTCGGCGACGGTGAAGGCAAACAGGGCGCCCGTTGCGGCACACTGAGAGCGTCCGCTATTTGTCTCTAGTCGAGCGACGCCGCCAGGCCGCGCAAGACGCCCTGCGGATCGTCCTCGATGATTTCGCCGTGGGAGACCACGATCCGCTTCAGTGCCGGAAGGCCGGCCCACTGCCGTAGTTGCGCGGCGAGGGCGGCCTTGTCCTCGATCATCGTCATCTTCACCGGGAGCGGCACGTGCGCCTCCTCGCCGGCGAAGCCCATCAGGCGCAGCATCCATCCGCCGAACCCCGACGAGTCGCGGATGTTGCCGACGATGTCGTTGAGCACGAGCGTCGTGCCGTCCGGCTTCCTTACTTCGAGCGCCAGTTCGTGCTCGCGCGTGCCCGGCACCGCGACCAGCGTCACATCGGGATCGCCGAAGTCCACATGCGTCGCGTCGACGGGCACGACCTTCTCGACCTTGTCGCACACGCCGGCCGGCGCGATCGCCTTCAGCGCGGGGTAGCGGTCCTTCCAGATTCTGGCGTCGAGCCGGTGGTGATCGTTCGGGACGATCAGGAAGGAAGGCGTGCCGAACGCTTCCAGCGCGCGCATTTCCGATTCGTCGAGCGCGATGGCGCTGTAGACGACGAGGCGGCTGTCGCCCAGCCGCACGACGGTCATCCGGCGCTTCAGGTTTCCCACGGGCATTGGGATGTCGCCGGTGACGGTGAGCATGCCGTCCTCGACGGCCGTCAACCGGCCATGGGGCAGGACCTTCCATTCGGTGAACGGCTGGGGCATGGCGGGACCTCGCTGAAAAGGGCTGCGAAGGAAACGCGTCTCGCCCAGTAAGGATGCGGGCGCCCGTCGATCGTGCGAATGCCCGAAAGAGCCTCCCCTCCGCGAAACGACCGCCCTCGACGCGATGGCATCCGGCCGGCGTGCGTGCGACATTTTTCGCCGCACAAGGCACCGGAGCGCACTTCATGACCCCCTCATCCTGGCGGACCCGCGCCGGCACCCTCTTCACCTGCGAGAAGCAGCCCGCCCACGGGCGGCGCGGCATGGCCTCGTCGAACCATCCGCTGGCGTCGGC
This sequence comes from Hyphomicrobiales bacterium, assembly GCA_041691635.1. Lineage (GTDB taxonomy): Bacteria > Pseudomonadota > Alphaproteobacteria > Reyranellales > Reyranellaceae > Reyranella. The sequence continues at coordinate 177,142 of JBEPUH010000005.1, read as the reverse complement.
GGCGGGACTGGAGATGCTGGCGGCGGGCGGCAACGCGATCGACGCTGCCGTGGCCATGCAGTTCGCCCTCACCGTCGTCGAGCCGATGATGGTGGGCCTGATCGGCGGCACGACCTGCCACATCCGCCTCGCCGACGGCAGCCACCGCATCGTCGACGGCATGAGTGCCGCACCCCTGGCCGGCCGGCCCGACATGTATCGGTCGGTCGCGGGCGCGGCGCCGGAGAACTTCGCGGTCGAGGGGCGCGAGAACGAGGTCGGGGCGAAGGCGGTCGCCGCGCCGGGCTCGCTGCTCGCCTGGACCCATGCGCTGCGGAAGTACGGCACGATGCCGCTGGCCGACGTCATGCAGCCCGCGATCCGCCACGCCGCGCGCGGCTTTGCCGTCACGCCCTATCTCAGCGACTGCATCCTGAGCGCCGCGCCCGACCTGCTGGGCGATCCGTTCGCCGCCGACCGCCTGCTGCCCGACGGCACGCCGCTCAAGCCCGGCGAACGGCTGCTGCAGGGCGACTATGCCGAGGCGCTCGAGTTGATCGCCCAGACCGGCGAAGGCGCGCTGCACGGCGGGCCGCTCGGCGACCGGCTGGTCGAGTGCATGGAGCGGACCGGCGGCTTCGTCTCGCGCCGCGACCTCGTCGAATACCGCGTGACCGAGCGCGCGCCGATCCGCGGGACCTATCGCGGCTGGGAGATCGTCGGGCCGCCGCCGCCCGCCGCGTCGGGCGTGCACATCGCGCAGATGCTGAACATCCTCGAGGGCTACGACGTCGCCGCCATGGGCTACGGCACGGTCGACATGCTGCATCTGCTGGCCGAGGTGCTGAAGATCGCCTTCGCCGACCGCGCCGCCGCCAGCGGCGATCCGGCCTTCGTCGAAGTGCCGGTCGAGCGCATCGTGTCCAAGGCCTATGCCGACGAGCGCCGCGCCGGCATCGACATGGCGCGGGCGAAGCGCTGGACCAGCGGCATCGTCGGCAGAGAAGGCGCCGACACCACGCATCTCACGGTGGCCGACGGCATGGGCAACGTGGTGTGCACCACGCAGACCATCAACAGCCTGTTCGGCGCGCGCTTCATCGTGCCGGGCACCGGCATGGTGCCGAACGACTACATGGGCACCTTCGATCCGCGTCCGGGCCATGCGCTGTCGATCGCGCCGGGCAAGCGGGTCACCACGTCGATGTCGCCGATGATGGCACTGCGCGACGGCCGCATCGTCTATGCGCTGGGCCTGCCGGGCGGGCGCAAGATCTTCCCCTCGGCCTTCCAGGCGCTGGTCAACCTGATCGACCACGGCATGGACCTGCAGGAGGCGGTCGAGGCGCCGCGCATCTGGACCGAAGGCCCGGTGCTGGAGGTCGAGCACGGCTTCGGCGAGGACGTCCGCCAAGGCCTCGCCGCGCGCGGCCATACCCTGCAGCGCATGCCGACGGTGGCGGGCGGCACCAACGCCATCCAGTTCCACGAAGACGGCAGCATGACCGGCGCGGCGTGCTGGCGGGCCGACGGCTCGGCCGCGGCGCTGGGCGGCGGGCTGGCCCGCGCCGGCGTGCGCTTCGTGCTGCCGCGCTGACGGAGCAACCTCCGTCATGTCTGTGGGACCGCGGGCCTCCCGGCCCGCTTCATGAATCCGAGCGGGCCTCCCGGCCCGCTTCATGAACCCGAGCGGGCCTGGAGGCCCGCGGTCCCGAAGATGAAGACAGACTCTAACGGTCGCGCAGCTTGGGGTCGATGGCGTCGCGCAGGGCGTCGCCGAACAGGCTGAAACCGAACACGGTGAGCGCGATGGCGAGGCCGGGGAAGACGGCGATCCATGGCGCGGTCGAGGCATATTCCTCCGCCCCGCCCTGCAGCATCAGGCCCCATGACGGCACCGGCTCCTGCACGCCGAGACCCAGGTAGGAGAGCGACGCCTCGGCCAGGATCGCCTGGCCGACGAAGGCGGTCAGCATGATCAGGAACGGCGCCACCACGTTGGGCACCATGTGGCGCAGGATGATGCGGGCATGGCTGAAGCCGCAGGTCCGCGCCGCATCGACATAAGGCACTTCGCGGATCGACAGCGCGCTTGCCCGCACCACGCGCGAGCAGCGCGGGATCAGGGGCACGGTGATCGCCATGATCACGTTCTGCACGCCGGTGCCAAAGATGGCGACCACGGCCAGCGCCATGATGATGAGCGGGAACGCCATCAGGATATCCATGATGCGCTGCAGGATGAGGTCGGCCAGGCCGCCGAAATAGGCGCTGCCGACGCCGAGCACGAGGCCGGTGAAACCGCCGACGAAGGCCGAGACGAAGCCGATGATGAGCGCGGTTCGCGCGCCGTAGATGATGCGCGACAGCAGGTCCCGGCCGAACTGGTCGGTGCCCAGCCAATGGGCGACGCTGGGCGGCTCGGTCATGACGGCGAAGTCGTTGGACGTGGGACTGTAGGGCGCGATCCACTCGGCCGAGAGGCCGGCGACCGCCGCCACGATCACGACCACCAGGCCGAAGGTGCCGAGCGGTTGGCGGCGGGCGAAGGTCAGCGTCTTGTCCCACCAGGTGCGGCGGCGGACGCCGGGGGCGTGCAGTGCGGGATCGGCCAGGACGGTCATGCCGGGATCTCCCTCAACCGAAGCGGATGCGCGGATCGAGCCACGCGTAGAGGACATCGACCACGAGGTTGGTGATCACGAAGATGACGACGGTGAGCATGACCAGCGCCTGGGTGAGCGTGTAGTCCTGGTTCTGCACCGCCTGCACGAACAGCCGGCCGATGCCGTTGAGGTTGAACACCTGCTCGGTGACGACGAGGCCGCCGATCAGGAAGGCGAACTCGATGCCGATCAGGGTGACCACCGGCAGCATGGCGTTCTTGAGCGCGTGGCGGTTGACGATGAGCTGCTCGAGCAGGCCCTTGGCGCGCGCGGTGCGGATGTAATCCTCGCGCAGCACCTCGAGCATGGCCGAGCGCGTCATGCGCATGGTCACCGCCGAATAGCGGTAGCCGATGGTGATGGCCGGCAGGATCACTATCGACAGGTTGCGCAGCGGATCGACCCACAGCGGCACGTAGTCGATCGGCGGCATCCACGGCGAGCCGGTGGCGAGCTGCGAGACCTCGAGCACGAGCAGGATCGACATGATGCCGAGCCAGAACGACGGCGTGGCGATGCCGGCGATCGCCACCGTGCGCACGATATGGTCGAGCCAGCTGTTCTGGCGCAGCGCCGAGATCGTGCCGAGCGGAATGGCGATCGCCACCGCCACCAGGGTGGAGAGGACGGCGATCTCGAGCGACACCGGCAGCCGCGTGCCGATCTCGAGGACGACCGGCTTGCCCGACCACATCGAGATGCCGAAATCGCCGCGGGCGAAACCTACGATGAAGTCGATGAACTGCAGGAACAGCGAGCGGTCGAGCCCGAGCTGGGCGTGGCAGATGGCGACGGCCTTGGGATCGACCATGCCGCCGCCGCCGCCCAGGCGCACGACGCAGATATCGCCGGGGATCAGGCGCATCAGGATGAACACCAGTGCCGCCGCCCCGATCAGGGTCGGGACGGCGAGCAGCAGGCGGTTCAGGATGTAGCGATACATGCGTGTATCCGATCCCCTCCCCGGTCTCCGCTACTTGTCCAGCCAGACGTTGGCCAGGTTGAGGTTGAGGTAGTGGCTCGGGCTGATCTTCCAGCCCTTGAGGTAGGAGCGCTGAACGAGGATGCGATTCCACCACGGCGTCATGATCGTGTCGACCTGGGTGTCGAGGGCATAGACCTCGAGGGCGCGCATCTTGACCCGCTGCTGGGCGGGATCGGTCTCGTGCAGCATGGCGTTGTAGAGCTCGATCATCTTGGCGTCCTCGTAGCCGCCGTAGTTCTCGGGATAGACCGAGCGCGGCAGGACCTTGGCGACGTCGAGCACCGGGTTGACGACGTTCTGGCAGTTGAACTCGACGGCGACATCGAAGGTGCCGTGGCGCAGCGCGTCGTAGAACGGGCCCGTCGGCAGCACCTTCTGGGTGGCGTGCACGCCGATCTTGCTCCACTCGTCGATCGCCCAGGTGCCGACGAACTTGTAGGGCTGGTCGACGTTGCGGTTCATCAGCTCGAACTTAAGCCCCTCGGCGCCTGCCTCCTTGAGCAGCTTGCGGGCCTCGGCGCGCGACTTCTCGATGTCCGGCCAGTAGCCGACCATCTTCTCCAACTCCTCCTTGGTCGGCGCCAGCGGCGAGCCCGGGAACACCAGGCCGCCCACGGTATGCACGGTGGCGATCTTGGACAGCGCCGGGGCGCCCTTCCACTTGTCGATCGCCAGCGCCAGTGCGCGGCGCACCCGCACGTCGTCGAACGGCTTCTTCTTCTGGTTGGGCGTGATCAGGTTGACGCAGTTCCAGTCGCTGGTCTGTACCGTGACTTTGTCGCCCAGCTCCTTGACCAGCTCGTCGCGCGCCGACGGCGGCATGCCGCGGAACTCGGTGGCGGCGCGGTCGGAGCGGATGGCGTCGACGCGGACCGACTGCTTGGCCGCGAAGATGGCGATGAAGCCGTCGAGGTAGGGCTGGCCCTTGTGATAGTAGTTCGGGTCGCGCTCGCCCTTGATCGACTGGCCGATCTCGTAGGACACGAACTTGAACGGGCCCGAACCCATCACGTTCTTCTCGAACCAGTGCGGATCCTTCTCGAGCTGGCCCTTCTCGTAGATGTAGGCGAAGGGATCGGCGAGCGCGGGAATGAAGGCCGAGGTGGCGAACTTCAGCTTGAAGACCACGGTCTCGGGATCGGGATTTTCGATCTTGTCGACCATCACCATGTAGCTCTCGCGGGCGCTCGACACGCCCTTGGGCGGATGGGCGATGTACTGCCAGGTCGTGGCGACGTCGGCGGCGGTGAGCGGCTTGCCGTCGTGGAACTTGACGCCCGTGCGGATCTTGAAGGTGTAGGTCTTGCCGTCGTCGGTCGGCTTCGGCATCTCGGTGCAGAGGTCGCACACGAAGTCGGTGGTCGACGAGGGATTGTCGGGGTTGATGGCGATCAGCGTGCTGTAGAACGGCGCCGTGGCGTGGAGCGTGGCGAAGGTGTTCTCCTTGTGCCCGTCGAGGCTCGGCGGCGCATCGGCCGGGATCATGTAGGTGAGCGTGCCGCCGCGCTTGGGTGTCTGCGCCAGCGCCGGCGTCGTTGCCAGTGACGTTGCCAGTGCGGCCGAGACCGCAATGGACAGGCTTGCCGCCAGCACTCCGTTTCGGGTCTTCATACTCGTCTCCCTTTCGATCTTCGTTTCTCTCTGATCCGTCGCTCTCAATTCACTTCGCTGCACGCCACCCAGTGGCCGGGGCGCAGTTCGCGCAGCTCCGGCCGCGTGCGGCGGCATCCGTCGACCGCGATCGGGCAGCGCGGATGGAACACGCAGCCGCCGGGCGGGTTGATCGGGCTCGGCACCTCGCCGCGCACCGGCTGGAAGGCGCGGCCGGCCTCGATCGTCGGGTCGGGTATCGGCACCGCCGCCAACAGCGCGCGGGTGTAGGGGTGCAGGGGGTTGTCGAACAGCTCGTCGCAGCTCGCCAGCTCGACGATGCGGCCGAGATACATCACCGCGACCCTCTGGCAGAGATGGCGCACGACAGAGAGATCGTGGGCGATGAACAAATACGTGAGGCCGAAGCGCTCGCGCAGATCCTCCAGCAGGTTGATGACCTGGGCTTGGATCGACACGTCGAGCGCCGACACCGCCTCGTCGCAGACGATGAATTCGGGCTCGAGCGCCAGCGCGCGGGCGATGCCGACCCGCTGACGCTGGCCGCCCGACATCTCGTGCGGATAGCGGTCGGCGAAGTTGGGATCGAGGCCGCAGATCGACAGCAGCTCGCGCACGCGCGCCACGCGCTTGGTGGCGTCGGGCACCAGCCCGTGCACCTGGATCGGTTCGCCGATGATGTCGCCCACCTTCATGCGCGGATTGAGCGAGCTGTAGGGGTCCTGGAAGATCACCTGGATGCGCCGGCGCAGCGCCAGCCTCTCGTGGCGCGGCAGGGTGTTGATGTCGATGCCGTCGTACAGGATCTCGCCCGCGGTCGGGTGCTCGAGCTGCAGGATGCAGCGGCCGGTCGTGGTCTTGCCGCAGCCGCTCTCGCCCACCAGTCCGAGCGTCTCGCCGCGCTTCAGGCTGAAGTCGACGCCGTCGACCGCCTTGACCTCGCCGACCTGGCGGCGCCGCAGGATGCCCTCGGAGATCGGGAAGTGCATGCGCAATCCCTTGACCTCGAGCAACGGACGGCTCTCGACGGCGGTGACGCTCATGCGACTGCCAGCGAAGCAGCCAGCGCCGCGCCGATCTCGTCGCGGCGGAAGCAGGCCGACAGATGGCCCTTAACGCCCGCCGGCTCGAGCGCCGGCTGCGACACGGCACAAGCGGCGACCGCGAATCGGCAGCGCGGACGGAAGGCACAGCCGCCGTCGAGCCGCGTCAGATCGGGCGGCTGGCCCTCGACGGGATCGAGTCGCGCCTGGCGCGGCCGGTCGAGCCGCGGCACCGAGCGCAGCAGCGCCATCGTGTAGGGGTGGCGCGGGTCGTGATAGACCTCGGCCGCCGGGCCGCTCTCGACGAGGCGGCCGGCATACATGACATTGACCCGCTGGGCATAGCGCGCCACGACGCCGAGATTGTGCGTGATGATGATCAGCGCCACATTCAGCCGGCGCGTCAGCCCGGTCATCAGCTCGAGGATCTGGGCCTGGATGGTGACGTCGAGCGCCGTCGTCGGCTCGTCGGCGATGATCAGGCGCGGCTCGCAGGTCAGCGCCACGGCGATCATGACGCGCTGGCGCATGCCGCCCGAAAGCTGGTGCGGATATTGTTTCAGGCGACGCTCGGGATCGGCGATGCCGACGAGGCCGAGCAGCTCGATCGCGCGCCGCTCCGCCGTGGCGCGATCGGCACCGCGATGCTGCTCCAGCGTCTCGGTGAGCTGGCGGCCGATGGTGAGCACCGGATTGAGCGAGGTCATCGGCTCCTGGAAGACCATGCCGATCTCGCCGCCGCGCACGGCGCGCATCTCCTCGGGCGATAGGCCAAGCAGATCGCGGCCGCCGAACAGGATCTGTCCCTCGGTGATGCGACCGGGCGGGTCGGGGATCAGGCGCAAGATCGACATCGCGCCGACCGACTTGCCGGAGCCGCTCTCGCCCACGATGGCGACCGTCTCGCCCGGATCGACGGTGTAGGACACGCCATCGACGGCGCGTACGACTCCGGCACCGGTCCGAAATTCGGTGTGCAGATTCCTCACGTCGAGGAGTGCCGACATAGGCCCTCGTTGCGTTTCCCTGTTTCACATCGCCCTTATGAGCGGGCGTATTGCAGTGATTGTAACCTCAACCGCGCGCGAAGACGAGACAATGCATCGGTCACGTAGACGCAGGCGCGATCTCGCACCCGGTCCCGCTTGCCGGTTTGCAATTCCGCGAACGGCGGATCGGCGGCGATCGATCGCCGGTAATTTTGTGGCGATTGTATACTTGACATAGCAAGCCTCGAACCTTAGTTTAGAGGCATGAACACCGCCGACCTGACCAATCCCATCTTCCAAGATGCCGACAAGGCCCGAGAATACCTAGAAGCTTCGCGCTGGCCGAACGGTCCCGTTTGCCCCCATTGCGGCTCGACAGACGAGAACGTGGCGAAGCTGGGCGGCAAGAGCACTCGCCCCGGCCTGTACGCCTGCAAGGGCTGCCGTGGCCATTTCAGCGTGACAGTCGGCACGGTCTACGAGCGTTCGCATATCCCGCTGAACAAGTGGCTGCTGGCGACGCATTTGATGTGCGCGGGCAAGAAGGGCACGTCAGCCCACCAGCTGCACCGTATGCTCGGGATCACCTACAAGTCGGCTTGGTTCATGGCGCACCGCATCCGTGAGGCGATGAAGGACACCAGCACGGAACCGATGGGCGGCGCGGGCAAGCACGTCGAGGCCGATGAAACCTATATCGGCAAGAAGCGCAACGTGCCGAAGGCCAAGGGCGGCGGCAGCCATAAGATGGCCGTGCTGTCGCTCATCGAGCGCGGCGGCAAGGCTCGTAGCTTCGCCATTGACCGCACGACCGCGAAGAACATTGCGCCCATCGTTACCCAGCATGTCAGCATCGAAAGCACGCTGAATACGGACGAGGCCGAACACTACAAGACGATCGGCAAAGGCTTTGCCGCTCACCAGTCGGTTGCCCATGGTCGCCACGAGTACGTTGTCGGCACCGCCAGCACGAACACGGCGGAAGGCTTCTATTCGATCTTCAAGCGCGGCATGAAGGGCGTTTATCAGCACTGCAGCGAGGAACATCTGCAGCGTTATCTGGCAGAGTTCGATTTCCGCTACAGCAACCGCGCCAAGCTGGGCGTGACGGACCGTGAGCGCGCCGATCTGGCCCTTAAGGGCATCGAGGGCAAGCGCCTGACGTATCGGCGGACTAACGAGCGGACCGCGACCCCTTCGCTGGGGTAACTGGCGCCTTCGCGCCCTTCTTCGGTCTTTCCTTGACGAGTGACTTGGGCGCTGGCGGAGTCGCCAGCATCCGGCGTACCGTCGCTTCAAAGGCGGGATCGAGCTTTTCGGGGGAAGACTTAGGCATGGGGGAACCTGCGAAGAAATTGCCGCAAGTGATCGGCGAGATGACGGTACTATGGAATGACTGTCAGGCGGTAGTCTTCGCGCTGTTTTTCCTCTTGCTGGAAGCGCCGTTGCCGAAAGCAAAGGCCGTATTTTTCTCGATCCCAAGCGACCGAGGCCAGCGAAGAGCGACGGAATCTCTTTTGGAAATCGACCAGTCGGACGTCGCCGAACGCGCGGCCAAAGCCATCGCCAAGTTCAACGGCATGGCGAAATCGCGCAACGCCTTCACTCACGCGGCTTGGGATTTCCCACCCGGTTCGACGGCGGCTTCTAACTGGCAAGATACTTGGAAAGATGAAATCGGCGGAGATCCTCTGAAGAAATGCCAGGAGCTGATCGGCAGGCTGGAAACCATGCATACCGATCTCAAGGTAATCGAACAGGACCTTCGCCGAGTCGTTACCTCCGCTCAGGGCGCAGCTGGGCCAGCACCGCTTCCACTACCTCTACGGCAAAATATTTCGCAGACGACCAACGCGGCAGCCCAAGCTCCCCAGCAATCCGGTCATTTAGAAGAACTCGCGCAGCCTCAATCATCCGATCAACAGCCTCAATAGGAATACCGCCATGGCCGACACGCCCGCTGACCCCGTCGTTCCGACCGAGCAAATTCCCAGCGTTAAAGGCGCTCTCTCTGGCATCGCCAGCGCCGGCGCCCCCTTCATCTTCATCGATGAATTTCCAAACTCGGGCTACTACAACGGAATTGCCCATATCACTTGCGAGGCGATTCGCTTCACAACCATTAACAACAGCGTAGTGACTGATCGGATTACCGTCGCACACCTGCGCATGAACGCGCAGGCCTTGAAGGCCCTTAAGATGGCTATCGAGAACATCGACAAGATGGTCATTCGGGACGCCGAACGCATCGCCGCGCTCGCAACCAAGAGTTAATTGCTTCTCGCCCATGACGGGCTCTCAATCGGGACCGCCCCGACAATAATGTGGCGGTTCTGTATATCGGGGCGGTCCCCGTTCCTTGACCGGCTCTGACCGGAGCCGTTTTGCAAGCTAGTGGCTTGCTATGTCAAGTATACAATCGCCAATTTTGTTGCGCGAGAAGCATGGCGAGAAGTAGGGAGAATCGCCCGAAACTCTTGTCTTATAGGCATCGAAGGCGTCTCATGTTCGCGAGATTCCTGGCCTATCGAAGGCGTTCGCCGCCGAGGACGACCATGCCGACACGCGAGCGTCACCTGAAGATCCGCGGCGACGAACTGTACTTCACTGCCTACGGCGAGGAGACCGGCGGGGCCTACCTTCTCATGGAGTTGCGCATCGTGCCGGGCGGCGGCCCGCCCACGCATCTTCATCGCGGCGACGCCGAATCGTTCGTCGTCCTCGAAGGAACGTTCCGCATCCGCCAGGGCGACGTGGTCCGTGACGTCGGTCCCGGCGCCTTCGTCTACGGCGCCCCCGGCGTGCCGCACGGCTTCACCAATATCGGCACCGGCGTCGGTCGCCTGCTGGTGATCGATGCGCCGCCCAGGATCGAGGGCTACTTCCGTGCGCTGGCGGCGCACTGCGCGGCCGACACCCTGAGCGCCTACGGCATGGAGTGGGTCGGCCCGAATGTCGGCGCGCCGACATGACAGCCCCAATGTCGGCGCGCCGACATAACAGCTTCGTCATTATTCGCGGGCCGGGCCGCCGGCTAGAGTGCCGCCTCACCGCCCGGGAGGACGCACCATGGCAACGACGCAGGATTGGATCGACCAGCGTGTTTACGATCTCTACGACGAATATTGCCATGGCCGCATCGACCGCCGATCGTTCCTGAAGCAGGCCGCGGTCGTCACCGTGGGCGGTCTTGCCATGGCGCAGGCGCTGATGCCGCGCTACGCCCAGGCGCAGACGATCTCCTTCACCGACGCGCGCATCAAGGCGCATTACGTCAACTATCCCTCGCCCGACGGCAATTCCGGCAAGATGCGCGGCTATCTCGTGCAGCCCGCCGGCGCCGGCGCCGGCCCCTTCCCCTCCGTGCTGGTGATCCACGAGAACCGCGGCCTCAATCCCTACGTCGAGGACGTGGCACGCCGTTTCGCCGTCGAAGGGTTCCTGGCGCTGGCGCCCGACGGCCTGTTTCCCGCCGGCGGCTATCCCGGCAACGACGACGACGGGCGCGACCTCCAGGCCAAGCTCGACCAGGGCAAGCTGCGCACCGACATGCTGAACAGCGCGCGCTTCCTCAAGGCCCATGCACTGTCGACCGGCAAGCTGGCAGTCACCGGCTTCTGCTGGGGCGGCAGCACGACCAACTTCCTGGCCGTCTCGCTCGGCGCCGACCTAAAGGCCGCGGCACCCTATTATGGCGCGGCGCCGGTGACGGCGGCGGTGCCCGACATCAAGGCGGCGATGCTGATCCACTACGCCGAGAACGACGAACGCATCGACAGCATGTGGCCGGCCTACGAAGCCGCTCTCAAGGCGAGCGGCGCGACGTACGAGATGTACAAGTATCCCGGCACCCAGCACGGCTTCCACAACAACTCGACGCCGCGCTACCAGGAGGCGGCGGCCAAGCTGTCGTCGGAACGGACGGTCGCCTGGTTCAAGAAGAACCTGGCCTGAGGCCCGTCCCCGCTGCGGCGATTGCGTGCTAGGCTCGGCCGATGAAAACCAAGCTCCTCGGCCGGACCGGCGTCCAGGTCTCCCAACTGTGCTTCGGCACCATGTCGTTCGGCGGCGATGCCGACGAAGCCACGTCGGCGGCGATGTACAAGGCCGTCCGCGACGCCGGCATCAATTTCTTCGACTGCGCCAACGAGTACAACAAGGGCGCGTCGGAGGAGATTCTCGGCCGGCTGGCCAAGGGTCATCGCGACGACCTCGTGCTCACCACCAAGGTCAACGCCCAGATACGTCCCGACGTGAATGCGCGCGGCACGTCGCGCCGCCACATCGTGCAGGCCATCGAGGCGTGCCTCAAGCGGCTGCAGACCGATCGCATCGACGTGCTGTTCCTGCACCGCTACGACGCCCTGGTGCCGATCGACGAATCGATGCGCGGGCTCGAGGATCTGGTCCGCGCCGGCAAGGTGATCTATCCCGCAGTCAGCAACTGGTCGGCCTGGCAGACCCAGCGCGCCGTCGACCTCCAGGAGCGCCACAACTGGGCGCGGCTGCAGGTCGTCCAGCCGATGTACAACCTGGTGAAGCGCCAGGCCGAGGTCGAGATCCTGCCGATGGCCGAGGCCAACGGCATCGGCGTCATTCCCTACAGCCCGGCGGCGGCCGGCCTGCTGTCGGGCAAGTATTTCGGCCAGTCGCCCAAGCGCGAGAATTCCGGACGGCTGAAGACCAACAAGATGTACGAGGCGCGCTACGGCGACGACTGGATGTTCGAGGTCGCCGAGAGGTACGTCGCCTTCTGCAAGCACAAGGGCCTGCATCCGGTCGGCACCGCGATCGCCTGGGTGGGCTCCCATCCGGCGGTGACGGCGCCGATCATCGGCGCGCGCAACCTCGAGCAGCTCAAGGATTCGCTCGACGCCGTGAACGTCGCCATGACGCCCGCGCTGCGCGCCGAGATCGCCGACTTGAGCCGCACGCCGGCACCCGCGACCGATCGCTCCGAAGAGCTGAAGAAGGCGCCAGCGTAGCTGGTGCCCGGCGAGTGGCAGGCGTTGTAATCAACGCCGAGAGCTCGCACGGCGCAGAAAGGATGTCGTTGGTCCCGCACGCCTTATGAGCGAGGTGGAGACCCGCGGTCCGCTTAACTCACCGTCGACCACAGCATCGGCCGCCGGGTGCCGCTGGAGAGGCGCAGCACCAGAAAGCCGACGATCAGCAGGTTGGCGACGTTGAACACGACGCTGATGCCGAAGGCCGGCGCGTAATAGCCGAAGTGATCGTAGAGCGCGCCGGCGAACCAGCTGCCGAAGGCCATGCCGCTCATCGCCGTGAACAGGGTGAGCGGAATGCGCCACGAGGCCTGGCTCGACGGGAAGAGATCGCGGATGGTCACGGCGTAGGACGGGATGATGCCGCTGAAGCCCAGGCCGAACGCCGCCGAGATGGCAAACAGGCCGACCTCGTCCTGGGTCAGCAGGAAGCAGGCGATCGCCACGGCCTGGCAGGCCGAGCCCACCATCACCGTGCGCAGGCCGCCGATGCGGTCGGCCAGCGCGCCCCACGCCTGGCGCGCAAGGAAGGCGCAGCCCAGCATGACCGACAGCATCGCAGCACCATGGGTCGGGCGGATGCCGATGTCGCCACAGAACGCCACGAGATGGGCCGAGGGTATCGACATCGGGATGCAGCAGCAGAAGCCCGCCAGGCAGATCAGCGCCTGCGCCACGTTGGGGTGCAGGCCGGCGACGCGGTTGCTCGGTGCGGCGGCCGACCGGACCACGCGTGGCGCCGGCGGCGGCAGCGGCGCGGGCCTGAGCGCCAGCGTGGCCGGCAGGACCAGCACCAGCACGACGACGGCGTAGGCCAGCATCACGGTCTGCCAGCCGACATAGGCGATGCCGCGCTCGAACAACGCCGGCCAGAAGACGCCGGCGACATACTGGCCGGAAGAGATCAGTGCGATCGCCGCACCGCGCCGCCGGTCGAACCAGCGGCTGACGTAGACCAGCAGGGGCGGATAGACGCCGCCATTGCCGAACAGGCCGATCATCAACCCGTGGCCGATATAAAGAGCCCAGATCGAGCCGACCGAGGAGAGCGCGAGACCGCCCGCCATCATGCAGGCGCCGATGACGACCGTCGTGCGCACGCCGATCCGGTCGGCCAGCCAGCCCATGAAGATGCCGCCGGCACCGGTGCCGACCCAGACCAGCGAGCCGGCCAGCGCCAGCACCGAGCGATCGGTGCCGAGCGCCTCCTGCATCGGCTTCATGCCGACGACGATCAGGAGCGGCGAGCCGTAGGAAACCGACAGGATGGCCAGCGTGATCCAGGCCGTCCGCCACGAGGCGCGGCTGTCGAGGATGGAGCCGGCCTTGTCGCCGTGCATCGCGGCTCCGTCCATCGGTCTCTCCTTCTCGCGCCGGCCTCGACGTCACACGCTGTGCTGATTCCGTCTGACTGCGATGGCCATCTAACAACCGCATTTCACGCACGGCAAGCTTGCAGAGTACGTGCAACGGCGCGCTTTTCGCCTCGCGGCGAATTGAAGGGAACACATCGGCTTCGGCGGCAGTTTGTCGTAGAATGACGCCAATGATTTCGCCGCTCAGCCTGTCGAACGTCCTGACGATCTTGGTCGCCGTCGCTTGCCTGTGGGCCATCGTGCCGCAGGCGCGTGGCGGCATCGTGCGCGTGTGGCGCCTTGCCGTGCCCGCGTGCTTCGCGGCAGTCGAAGCGCTCGTGCTGCTGGCGGGCGTGTTCGAGGCCACGATCTATCACGACGCCGAGTGGCTCGTCGCAGCCGCCGTCGGCGGCGTGCTCGGCCGCATGCGCGGCTGGAGCGTACCGATCGAAGTCGATCGCGCGCGTAACCTGGTGCGACTGAAGCCATCGGTCGACGCGCACGTGGCGGCGATGTGCCTGGCCGTGCTGGCCGCCATCGACTTCATCACGGCGGCCGTCGAGGATGCCGTGATGCCGGCCGACTGGGTCGCGGCCGCCGCGGCTTTCTTCGCCGCCTACATCGGATTTCGCGCGTTGGCGATCGTCGTGCGGACCAAGCGCGCGCCGCATGTCACCCTCGACAGCGCGTGGACGATCACGCCGTCGTCTTCGACGCCTGGAGAATAAAACCCTCGGCCGTCCGGATTCGTTCGAACCGCACGCCGAAGGCGGCATCGAGGCGGGAATCGTCGAGCAGCTCCACCGCCGATCCATCGACCGCCACCTGCCCGTCGACCAGCACGACGATACGCTCGAAGAAGCGGAACGCGAGGTCGAGGTCATGCACGACGACCACCGACAGCCGCTCGCGGCCGCGCTCGGCCAGCGCCTGGACGACGTCGAGGCGATGGCGGATGTCGAGCGCCGCCGCCGGTTCGTCGGCCAGCAGCACCGGCGGATCGGCGACCAGGATCATGGCGAGCAAGACGCGCGCGCTTTCGCCGCCCGACAGGGTCGACCAGCGCCGCCGTTCCAGCGCGCCGAGTTCGTAGCGCGTCAGGGCATCGTCGACGGCATTGCCCGCCCCATCGCCCAACAACGGCCGTCCGCCGCGCTCGGCGCCGAGGCGCACGAGATCGCGCACGGCAAGATCCCAGTGCGGTTCGAAATGCTGCGGCAGGAACCCGATCGTGCGCGCCCGCGCGGCGCTCGACATCGCGACCATCGCCTGCCCGCCGACGTGGATCGAACCCGATTGCGGCGCCTCGAGGCCGGCCAGCGCCTTCAACAGCGTCGTCTTGCCCGCGCCATTGGGACCGATCAGCGCGACCGAGCCGGTCGTGCCGAGCGACAGCGACAGGCCCTTGAGCAAGGTGGCTCCGCCGCGCCTCACCACGAGGTTGTCGGCGACCACGGCCGTCATGCGCGCAGCCTGCGCGAGAGCAAAAGAATAAAGAACGGGCCGCCGGCGACCGCGGTGACCAGCCCGAGCGGGATCTCGGCCGGCGGCAGGGCCGCGCGCGCGATCGCGTCGGCCAGGGTGACGACGATGGCACCGACCAGCGCCGAGGCCGGCAGCAGCGAGCGATGCAGCGGACCGACGAGCCAGCGCGCGATGTGAGGCGCGGCCAGACCGACGAAGGCCACGAGGCCGCCGAACGCCACCGCCGCCGCCACGACGACCGACCCCGCGAGCACGGCAATCGCGATGAAGCGCGTCACGTCGAGGCCGAAGGCCCGCGCCATGGTCTCGCCGAGCCCGAGCACGTCGAGGCGGCTCGCCAGCAGCAATGCGAGACCCACGCAGGCGAACGAGATCAGCGCCAGCACGCCAAGGCCGGACCATGTCGGCGTCTGCACGCCGCCCAGCACCCAGCTCAGCACGATCTGCAGGCTGACCGTCTCGTCGGATAGAGCCAGCATCAGGAACGAGCGCAGCGCGCCCAGGATCGCCGCCACCGCCACGCCCGCCAGCAACAGACCGGCCGCGTCGACGGCGCCGGCCACGCGGGCAATGCCCAGCACCAGCATCGTGGCGCCCCAGGCGCCGGCGAAGGCAAGCACCGGCAGCAGCAGCGACTGCGGCAGCGCGAGCGGCACCAGCAGCGCCACCGTGGCGCCCAGCGCCGCGCCGCCGGCCGATCCTAGCAGATAGGGCTCGGCCAGCGGATTGCGGAACACGCCCTGGAAGATCGCGCCGCCGAGGCCCAGCAGGGCGCCGACGAAGGCCGCCGCCAGGACACGCGGCAGGCGCCAGTCGAAGAGCAGGCGGCTATGCAAGTCGCGATCGCCGTCGATGGCGCGCCACAGGTCCGCGGGGGTCACCCAGTCGTGGCCGGCACACGCCGCCACGACGATGGCGAGCGCCAACCCACCGGCCAGGATCAGCCACGCCTTCATCGGGCGAAGGCGGCGGGATGGAACAGGGCCGCCAGATGCTCGATGCCGTCGAAGGTACGCGGCCCGGGAATCAGCAGCTCGGTGCGCGCGACGGCGTGGGCGCGCCGGGCCTTGACCGCGCGCATGTCGGACCAGCCGGGGCGAACGATCAGGTCCTTCAGCCCGCGCTCGGTGCCGGCGAACAGCAGCACGTCGGGATCGGCCCGGAGGATCGCCTCGGGCGAGACCTGGGCCAGCGCAAGAGTGCCCGGGAAGCCGAAGCGGCCGCCGGCGCGCAGGATGGCATCGCCGGTGTAGGTGTTGGCGCGCGCCACCAGCATCAGTCCGTTGCCGAGCTGGCCGGTGATCATGATGACGCTGGGCGCGGCCAGGCCCTTCGTCTTCTCAGCCACCAGCGCCATCCGCCGGTCGAGCGCCGACGCGACCCCCTCGCCGTGCGGCGCGATGCCCGCAATCGTCGCCACCAGGCGGATGTTGGCCAGGATCTCGACCACGCTCCGCTGCAGCAGGACGACGATCGGAATGCCCATGCGCTCCATCGGGTCGATGAGCTGGTTGGCGGCCTGGCGCGAGGGCGTCACGACCACGAGATCGGGATGCAGGTCGACGACGGCGTCGACCGAGAAGCCGAGGCGCCCGCCGACCAGCGGACGGTCGAGGACCTCTTTGGGATAGCGCGTGTAGGCCTCGATGCCGACGATGCGATCGCCGAGCCCGAGGGCGGCGACGATCTCGGTGTTGGAGGCGAAGATCGGGATGATACGGCGCGGCGGCTCCGGCACGGTGACAGTTCGGCCGAGCGCGGCGCGCACGACGATCGGGCCGGCATACGCCGCCGGCGCAAAGCCGGTGACGCAGGCCAGAACGAGTATCAGCGCCTTCGCCGCCACTGCTTTCACTAGAAGCGAACCTGCGCGCCGACGATGAACTCGCGGCCCGGCATCGAATTGCCGCACGAACCGTTCTGCGCCGCCGCATTGTCGCCGCACGGCTGCTGGTCGAGCCCGATGAACAGCGGATGGTTGTTGATGTCGAAGATATTGTTCAACGCCCCGAAGAACTTCACGCCCTTGCGAACCTCGATCTCGGCGCGTGTGTTCCATACCCAGAAGGCTTCCTTGCGGTACACGGTGGTGTTGCGCACCTGGCCCGGAAACAGGATCGGGTTGAGCGCCTCCTCGGTATTGTACCACACCGGCCCGCGCAGCAGGCCGAGGAGCTGGACGTTCCACGGCATCTGCGCGTCGAGCTCGGCGTAACGCGTGCCGATCGCCGCCTGGTACTGATAGATGCGCGTGGCCTGGTTGGTGCCGGCAGTGGCGACGTTGGCGCCGTAGTCGGTCATCTGGAAATTGTAGTTGCCGTTGCCGAACACGCTCCAGCGCGTGCCCGGCCTCGCGCCAAAGCCCAGCGTCCGGTTCACGTCGGCTTCACCCTGGATTTCCAGGCCCTGGATGACGATGTTCGCCGGATTGTTCTGGTACTGCGCCGTGATCGCCGTGCCGACGGTCGAGATCGTCTGGGCAGCGATGCGGTTGCTGATGACGTTCTGGAACAGCGCGAGATCGAGGCGTGCGTCTCGGGTCGTGATCGTGCCACCGACCTCGACCTGCTGGCTGGTCTCCGGTGAAAGCGACGGATTGCCGTAGGTCGTCGTTGTGCCGATCGGCGAGATCGTGAAGTTGGAGCCGAGTTCCGTGGCCGTCGGCGCGCGGAAGCCGGTCGAGGCTCCCACCCTGCCGCTGAGCCAGTCCGTGACCTTCAAGGCCGAGCCCACCGAATAAGTCGTGGCCGTGTAGCTGACGCTTCCCGGCACCAGCGTGGGCGCGAAGGGCGTGGCCAGCGTCGTCGTCGTGCCATAGGTCTGGCGAACGCCGCCGCGGATTGTCCAGCGATCGAAGAATGTCTGGGAGTCCTCGGCATAGAATGCCCAGACCTGGTCGGTCTCATTATTGTCCTGCGGCGAGAGCTGGACGACGCCGGTGCCGCCGGCGCGAGCGCGCGTCGAGGTGATCCAGCTCCGTTCCCAGTCGACGCCGACCAGCAGCTCGTTGCTCGGGACAAGCTTGTAGCGCGGCTGGAAACGGAAACCCTCGACATCGACCTGCCGCCGGTTGTGGTCCATCGACGGGCGCGAGGCGAGAGCGAGCGCGTTGCTGAGCAACGGCGGATTGTTGAGATCGTCGACGTCCTGGACGTAGTAGCCCTGGAACATCAAGCCGCCACGGCCATCCGGCGTCTTGCCGTTGTAGGTGAAATCGATCGACTGGTTGTAGCGCGTGTCGAAGGCGAAGATGTTCGAGGCCGAGCCACGGAAGCCCGCGTCGTAGATGCCGTCGGTGCGGATCGTGAGGTCGACGCGGTTGTCGTCGTCGATCTGCCAGCCGAGCGCGCCCGTGCCGCCTTCGCGCGTCCACGCCGTGTTGGACTCGTAGGCGCCGCCGCCGACCTGGTAGTTGAGGCGATTGCCCGCGGTGAGGCCCAGGTACCAGTCCAGGCCCTTGGCTTGGCCGCCGGTCTGCGCCTTGCCCTGCGTCAGGTTCCACGAGCCGGTGCTGGCCTCGATCAAGGTGCCCGGCGCGGTGCGGCCGGTCTTGAGGATGATGTTGACCACGCCGCCCATGTTGGAGCTGCCGTAGACGACCGACGAGGGGCCGCGCACGATCTCGATGCGCTCGACGTCGGCGATCGACAGCTTGGAGATGTTGGCGGTGCCGGCGCGATGGCCGTTGACCAGGATCAGCACCTGGCTCTTGAAGTCGCGGCCCTGGCCTTCGGTCGCGGCGCCACGGATGTTGAGCGAGGTCTGTCCCGCCGTCCATTCGCTCATGAAGCCGACGGCGTTCTCGGCCAGCAGATCGGTGACCGACTTGGCCGAGGACTTCTCGATCTTGTCGCCGTCGATCACCTGGATCGTGCCGGCGATCCTGGTGACTTCCTCGGGCCGGCCGGTCGCCGTCACGACGATCTCGGGCAGGACGCCAGGTTGTCCGCTGGCTTGCCCGCTGGCTTGCGCCGTTTCGGACGGCTGCTGGGCCACGGCGGGCGACAGCCAGAGCGCCGACGAGATCAAGGCGGCCTGCCCCAGGCTCCACTGCAGTCGAGACTTCTTCATGACTTCCCCCAAACGAGAACGGCCGATTTTCTTGGAATGTTGAGCCGCACGCCGGCCGCGTCGGGCGTTGCCTGCGCGGCAAGATGGGCGGCCAGTTCGGCGCGGCGCGCATCGACCGCGGGCCAGCCGAGCCGGTCGGCGAGATAGGCCGACAGCGACGGCAGGTCCGCCACCGCGCCGGAGAACGTCCAGTCGGTGAAGACGATGCGCTGTGGCCGCGTGGCCATCGACAGGCTGCGCAGGACGACGTCGAGGCCCGGCGTTTCATCCTCGCGGTGCCATGCGGTCGGCAGGCAGCCCGCGAAGCAGAGACCGCGCGGTCCTCGATGGGCCGGCACGATCCAGACCACAGTGCGGCGCGCCCAGGCGCGGCAGCGTTCGAGAAAGCGCTCGGGCTGGTCGAACAGGGCCGGCATCGTTGCGGCCAGCACGGTGTCGTGCGCCTGGGCCGCGATGTCGGCGCTTTCCCAGCCTTGCGGCACGATGCGCGGCGGTCTGTGCAGCCGCTCGAGGCGCGCGCGCATGGTCGGCGAGGGTTCGATGGCGGTCCACGGGACGCCGTGCTGGCGCACCGCGGCGCCGAGCTGGCCGCCGCCGGCACCGACGTCGAGCAGCTCGCCGGTCTTCGGCACGAAGCGGCGCACCAGCGGCGCCACCCGCGCGACATAGTCGGAGGTGTCGATGGCCGAGGCATAGAGCTCGAGCGGATCGATGGATCGCCGGGGAGCGGCGGAAGGAAAGACGGAAACAGACACGACGGACTCGCGGCACAACATCCGTCACCGCGAACAGTAGCCGACCGCATCCCCCGCTTGCGCAGACGACGAGCCGGTTTCTACATCAGGACACCCCGCCCAATGCGTTCGCGCGTGACCGCGGATAGTGGCAGGTCTCCTGGCTTACGGGTCTGCGCTCTCGACCACCTTCCCAGAACCTTGCGGTTCCAGTGGTTTAACGGTCGCGAGCTCGCCGTTCACAGTTGCGGGGGCAGCCGCGGAATGTCCGCGTTCCCTTTTGATCCCTTGCGGGAACCACTGGCGGATTTGTGGCAGTGGTCGTGCAAATCGTCAAGCACTCGTCATGCACCGGCGCGCTGTCTAATGTGGAGTTGTCGTTGGGCGACGCGGAAGCCGAGCCGAGCCGCGCGCGTCGACACCGACGCTTCGCTCGCCGCCTGCTTGCCGGCGAGCGTCTCCGGATCGCCGAACCGGCGCAGCAACGCCTGGAACGATTCATGACGCGCCGCATCGAAGTCGGTCGCCGCGCCCGATGCGTGCTGCAACGGATGCGGCGGGAACAACCACAGCGCCGGCAGCCAGCCCGATGGGATCGGCACGGTCGCGGCATGGCTGCGGCTATACTTCACCAGGTGCGGCTTCACATGCGTGTGCGGCCCGTCGGGCGTCTTGCCGTCGGGTGGCGGGATGGGCTGATAGACCTCGACCCGCGCGGCCTTGCTGCGGAACACGCGATGCGGGCTGAGCGCCGGCATGTGTCCGGCGAGGTCGCAGTCGTGGGCGAAAAGCGGCCGGCCACAGGCCTGCCGCAACAGCGCTATCGTCCGCGGATCGGCCGAGCGGACGCAGATGTCCGACTGCGGCTTGCCGATGCCGAGATCGAACAGGAGAGCACCGCGATCCTCGGGCCGGATCGCATCGGCATCGGGCCCGAGTTCGGTCACGACAGTGCGTCCACCCAGCCGCGCCAGCTCTTCGGGCAGGCACAGAACGAGCCCCTGCCCCCATCCCTTGCCGGTCTTGCTGATCGTCTCGTACGCCACGGGACGAAGCTGCGGCATCAGCTCGAGGCGAAAGGCGCCACGGTCGGTCGCCGCGCCGATCATCACATCGTCGGCGAAGGAGACGGCCTCGCCGGCATCGAAGCGGAACTCCGCCAGCGCACCGAAGCCGCCGCAGACCCATGTCGAGTCGGGATCGCGCAGGTAAGGCGCAAGCAGATCGCGCATCAGCGCTCGAACACTAGGTCGCCGGTGTAGTGACGCGTCTCCCAGTGATGGCGTTCGAGTTCGGGATCGAGATGCTCCTCGGCCGGCCAGCCGAGGTCGAGATAGGCCACCAGCTTCCAGCCCTGCGGCACGTCGAGCGCGCGCTTCACTTCGGCGGGATCGAAGATAGACACCCAGCCCATGCCGAGCCCCTGCGCGCGCGCGGCGAGCCACATCGTCTGGATGGCCGCGACCACCGAATAGCGCAGCGTCTCCGGCATGGTCTGGCGGCCGAGCCCGCTGCCGGCCGACGTCGATTCGTCGGAGAACACGGCGAGATGGACCGGTGCTTCCTTCAGTCCTGCGAGCTTCAGGCCCATGTAGTTCTTCTTCTGCTCGCCGTCGTAGCCCTTGAGGGCGCCGTCGTTGGCCCGGGCGAAGCTCTCCCACACCGCACGCCGCCGCTCCGGCGTCTTCACCTTCACGAAACGCCAGGGCTGGCTGAAGCCGACCGACGGGGCATGGGTGGCGATCTCGATCAGGTCATCGATCAGTTTTTCGTCCACCGGATCGGTGCGGAAGCGCCGCACGTCGCGCCGCCACAACACGAGATCGCGGAAGGTGGCGCGGAACGTCGCGTCGAACGGCAAATGGACCGGCGGCACGGCCTTGTCCTTGCTCATGACTGCCCCTTGCTGATGGCGTGGAAAAAAGTACCGCTGACCGAGCCGCGGCGCGCGCCCGCTTCGGCGACGACGGCGCCCGCGGCGTCACGGCAATCGACGAGAGGATCGTCGCCCACGCTCACGACCTGGGCATAGTGGAACTCGTGGCCCAGGATCGCGCTGCCGGCGGCACCGAGCGCGCAGGCGGCGCCAAGGCGCGCCGAGCGATAACCCAGATGCAGGCTGCGCCGGGCGAACGACGTCTCGAGGTTGAGCAAACCCGCCATCGCGTGGCTCTTGCCTCCGGCGTCTTCCAGGCCAGCGCCCAGCACGATGTAGCCGCCGCACTCGCCGTGGATCGGCACTGCGCGACCGGCGAGCGCACGCAGGCCGTCGCGGAACCGTGCGGCGCCAGACAGGACTCCGGCGTGCAGCTCGGGATAACCGCCAGGCAGCCACACCGCATCGGCATCCGCCGCCGGCGCTTCGTCGCCAAGCGGCGAGAACGGCAGGATCTCCGCGCCTCGCGCGCGCCAGTGACCGAGCAGGTGCGGATACATGAAGGAGAAAGCACGATCGCTGGCCAGCGCCACCCTCTGCCCCGGCGGATCGATGAAGGCGGAGGCGTTGGTAGAGACGCCGGCTTTCGCGGCCCGGGCGCTCGCGGTAACAGCATCGAGGTCGACGCATTCTTCCAGCGCTGCGGCCAGGGCGTCGAGATGCGCTTCGATCCCGGCGGTTTCGCTGGCCTGCACGAGGCCGAGATGGCGTTCCGGCAAGGTGAGCCGCGGATCGCGGGACAGAGCGCCGAAGAGCTTGATGCCGATCCTCTCGAAGGCGGGCGCGATCAGGCCGAGGTGCCGCGCACTGGCGACGCGATTGAGGATCACGCCGGCCACGGCCACGTCCGCGCGATAGCCCGTAAGACCCGCCGCGATTGCCGCGGCGGTTTCGGTCTGGCCCCCGACGTCGAGCACCAGCACGACCGGCCAATCGAGAATTGCCGCGATGTCGGCGGTGGCGCCGCGTCCGCCGACGCCGTCGAACAGGCCCATGACGCCCTCGGCGATGCCGAGATCGGCCGGATGTCCGGCAACGAGTCCGGCCATCGCCTCGGCGGTCATCGCCCAGCCGTCGAGATTGAAGCTCGGCCGCCCCGCCGCGACGCCATGGAAGGCGGGATCGATATAATCGGGGCCGCACTTGAAGGGCTGCACGACGAGGCCGCGGCGTGCAAAGGCGCGCATCAGGCCGAGCGCCACCGTGGTCTTGCCGGCGCCCGAGCGTGGCGCCGCGATCACGAGGCCGCGCGTCATGTCCAGCCGACCATCGACGACAGCAACTGCCGGCGCAGCGCCGCCACCGCGCCGATAACGACGATGGACGGCGAGCCGATACCCGACTTCTCGGCGTCGGCGGCCAGAGTGTGGAGGCTGCTCTCGACCACGCGCTCCTCGCCCGTCGTCGCCGACTGGATCAGCGCCGCCGGCGTGTCGGGCGCGAGACCGCCCTCCTCCAGCGACCGCGCGATCTCGGCCAGTTGCGCCATCGGCATGTAGAGGATGATGGGCTGCCCCAGCCTGGCGAGTGCCGCCCAATCGGCCGCCGACTGGCCGTCCTCGGCGCGGTGGCCGGCCGCCAGCACCACGGCATGGTTGGTCTCGCGCGTGGTCGCGGGAATGCCGGCCAGCGCCGTGGCCGCCAGGCCCGAGGTCACGCCCGGGATCACACGGAAGCGGATGCCGGCGGCGCTGAGCGCCATCGCCTCCTCCCAGCCGCGACCGAAGACGAAGGGATCGCCGCCCTTGAGGCGCAGCACGCGCCGGCCGCGCCGCGCGCGCTCGATCAGCACTTCATTGATGTCGCGCTGGTGCGGCGAGGGCCGGCCGCCGCGCTTGCCGGCGGGGACCAGCTCGGCGGCGTCACGCTTCAGCGCCAGCACGCGCGGATCGACCAGCGCGTCGTGCACGATATCGTCCGCCGTCGCCACCGCGTGCAACGCCAGCAACGTCAGCAGTCGCGGATCGCCCGGACCGGCGCCGGCGAGCCAGACCTCGCCCGCCGGAAAGTCCGGCATCGGCGGAAAACCGGGCAGGCTCATGCGCGTCCCCGGAAGCGTCGTTGATAGGCCGCATCGTAGAGCGCGCTATTGCGGAAGTCGTGCGCGCCCAGGACCTTGCCGACCAGGATCAGCGCCGTGCGCTCGATCGGTGCCTTGGCGACCTCGGCCACGATCGTGGCCAGGGTGGCGCGCACGACCCGCTCGTCGGGCCAGGTCGCGCGATAGACCACCGCCACCGGGCAGTCGGCGCCGTAGAACGGCACGAGGTCGGCCACGACCTTGTCGAGGACATGGATCGACAGGTGGACGGCCAGCGTCGCGCCGGTCGCGGCAAAGGCCTTGAGGTCTTCCGCCGGCGGCATGGCGGACGCGCGGCCCGACGTGCGCGTCAGCACGACCGACTGCGTCACCTCGGGCAGGGTCAGCTCCTGGCCGAGCACCGCGGACGCCGCGGCAAACGCGGGCACGCCCGGCGTCACGGTATAGGCGATGCCGGCGGCGTCGAGTTCCCGCAGCTGCTCGCCGAGCGCACTCCAGATCGACAGATCGCCCGAGTGCAGCCGCGCCACGTCGTGCCCCGCCTCGGTGGCGCGCCGGCATTCGCCCACGATCTCGCCGAGCGACAGCGGCGCAGTGTCGACGATGCGCGCGCCCCGTGGGCAATGATCGAGCAGCCCCTGGGGCACCAGCGACCCGGCATAGAGGCAGACCGGGCAACGCGCGATCAGATCGCGGCCGCGCACGGTGATGAGGTCGGCGGCGCCCGGTCCGGCGCCGATGAAATGCACCGTCATAGACCCTCTCCGATGGCGATGGCGCAGGTGGCGCCGGCGGTCGCGACCCGCGTGCCGAGCAGGCGCGCGTCGCGCCCGGCCGCGACCAGGGCCGAAGCCTCGGCGATCGACGGCACGCCCTTGGTCTCGAGCACGAGCTTGGACGGCGTCAGCACCTGCCCCGCCACGCGGTCGAGGTCGTCCACCGTGCAGGCCACCAGTCTCACCGAGAGCCGGCGCGCGGCTTCGATGAAGGCCGGCGTCGTTGCCTTGTCGGACTCGGTGGCCAGCGCGTCGAGGCGCTCGGCCGGCACGCGATACATGTCGAGCGCCATGCGCACGACGCGCTCGAGCTCGTCGGCTTCGGTGCCGCGCCGGCTGCCTACTCCCGCCACGATCATGGCTTCCTCACGCGCCACTGCACGATCGGCGCGGCCGACCGCCAGACGAAGGTGCTGGTGGTCCCGGCGCGCCCGGCGCGCGACACCTCGAGCCGCACGAGTTCGCCGCCATGACGGCCGAAATACTCGATCAATCGCGCCTCGGTCGCGAGCGACACGCCGTTGGCCACGAGGCGGCCTCCCGGCTTCAATGCCTCCCACACCGCCTCGAACAGGCCGGGATTGGACAGCCCGCCACCCACGAACACGACGTCGGGCGCCGGCTGACCGACGAAGGTCTCGGGCGCGCGGCCCGACACGATCTGCAGGTCGGGAGTGCCGAGTGTCGCGGCATTGCGCGTCGCGTGCGCCGCTCGCGCCGGATCGTTCTCGAAGCCGATGGCCTTGAGCGACGGATGACGCAGCAGCCATTCGATGGCGATCGAGCCGGCACCGAGTCCAACGTCCCACAAGAGCTCGCCCTGGCGGGGCGCCAGCGCCGAGACCGTGACCGCCCGCACCTCGCGCTTGGTGAGCTGGCCGTCGTTCTCGAACAGCGTGTCGTCGAGGCCGGACGCGAGGGCGATCACGGTCGCGCCGTCTGCCGCGACGATCTCGAGTCCGATCGTGTTGAGCGCCGCCACATCGCCAAGATCGAAGCCCGCCGCCGTCGTGCGCCGGATCTTCTCGCGCACGCCACCCATGGCTTCGCAGACGATCAGCGCGGATTGGCCCAGGCCGCGCGCGACAAGGAGCTTGGCCAGCCTGGCCGGCGTTTCGCCGTCCCAGGCGAGCGCCAGGATGCGCGCACCGGGCTGGAGATGGCGCACGATGCCGTCGAGGGCGCGGCCATGCACGCTGACCAGCGACACGTCCTGCAGCGACCAGCCCAGGCGAGCGGCGGCGAGGCTGAAGGACGACGGCTGCGGCAGGCACAGCATCTCGTCGGCCGGCACCGAGCGCATCATCAGGTCGCCAACGCCGTAGTGGAACGGATCGCCGCTCGCCAGCACGACGACCGGCGTGCCGCGATGCTTCTCGATCTCCGGCAGGATGTCGCCGATCGGGCTCGGCCAGGAAAGCCGGCGGCCGCGGATCAGCCCATCGGCCAACGCGAGGTGGCGCTCGCCGCCCACGACCAGCTCGGCCGACGAGACCAGCCGCTGCGCCACCGGCGAGAGGCCGGCAACGCCGTCCTCGCCGATGCCGACGATGGACAGCCAGCGCGGGCCCGTGCAGTTTGCGCGCTCAGCCATGCGCGTTCTCATTCTCGGCGGCACCACGGAAGCAACTGAACTGGCGAGACGGATCGCCGGCGATGCGCGCTTCGACGCGACCCTGTCGCTGGCCGGCCGCACGTCCTCGCCACGGCCGCAGCCGATCGCCACACGCACAGGCGGCTTCGGTGGCGCCGAGGCGCTGGCGCGCTGGCTCGGCGACGAGAAGATCGAGGCGGTGGTCGACGCCACCCACCCCTACGCCGACCAGATTTCCGCCAATGCCGTCTTCGCCTGCCGCGAAGCCCATGTGCCGCTGGCCTCGATCGTGCGCCCGGCCTGGCAGGCCGAACCCGGCGACAGGTGGCAGACCGTGCCGAACACCGAAGCGGCGGCGACCGCCCTGGGGCCAGAGCGGCGGCGCGTGTTCCTGAGCCTCGGTCGCCAGGAGCTCGCGGCCTTTGCTGCCGCGCCCCAGCACCATTATCTCGGCCGCTCCATCGACCCGCCGCAGGGCATCGCGCTGCCTCCCGACATCCGCTTCGTTCTGGCACGCGGTCCCTTCGATCCGTTGGCCGAGGAAAAACTCCTCGCCGATGAGAAGATCGAGGTGATCGTGTCCAAGAATTCCGGCGGCAGCGCCATCTACGCCAAGATCGCCGCAGCACGCGCGCTCGGCCTGCCGGTCGTCATGATCGCACGGCCGCCGAAGCAAACCGGCCATCCCGTGGCGAGCGCCGAGGCCGCCTTGGCGTGGCTGTCTCACGAGATGCCCCGTTCGCCGCGCGGCGTGTAGATCCAGCGGCCGACCTGGCGCGTCGTGCTGGCGCCGACGATGACGAGCGTGCGCATGTCGGCGGCCGACGCATCGGCGGCGCCCAGCGTCGTGCTGACGACGCGCGCCTCCGCCGTGCCCGCGGCACGGATGAACAGCACCGGCGTCTCCGCCTTCTTCCTGGTGCGCAGCAATTCCAGCGCCTCGCCGAGCTGGAGCGGCCGGGCCTTCGACGCGGGATTGTAGAGCGCGATCACGAAATCGGCCTCGGCCGCCGCCACCAGCCGCCGCTCGATCGTGGCCCACGCCTTGAGATTGTCCGACAGCGAGATGGCGCAGAAGTCGCCGCCCAGCGGCGCACCCACTTCGGCCGCCGCCGCCAGCATCGCCGTGACGCCGGGCTCGACCCGGATGTCGAGCGTGCGCCATGCCGGATCGCCCGCCTCGATCGCCTCGAACACGGCTGCCGCCATGGCGAAGACGCCGGGATCGCCGCCCGAGACGACGACGACCTGCTTGCCCGCCGCGGCGAGCGACAGCGCCAGCCGGGCGCGGTCGAGCTCGACGCGATTGTCCGATGCGTGGCGATGTTGGTCGGGGCGCACCGTGACGACGCGATCGAGATAGGGGCCGTAGCCCACGAGGTCGGTGGCCCGTGCCAGCGCCGCCGACGTGGCTGGCGTCATCAGCTCCGCCTTGCCCGGCCCCGTGCCCACGACCACCAGCGATCCGGTCATATCCGCCGCCCCTCGCCCGGGATCAGCACCATGCCGAAATAGGCACCGCGTGCATCGACGCAGTCGGCCAGCGGCAGAATGCGCTCGTCCGCCATCGTGCCGCGCTCGACGTAAACGGCGCGCGCCAGCAGGCCCGCCTGCTCGACGGCGCGGCGCACTTTCGACAGATTGCGACCGACCTTCATGATCACCGCGGCATCGGTCAGCCGCAGCCGTTCGACGAGCTGGGCCTCGCTCAACGTGCCGGGCAGCACCGCCAGCATGTCGTCGCCCCAGGTGATCGGTGTGTTGGCGCGCGTCCAGCAGCCCGACATGCCGGTGACGCCGGGCACGACCTCGACCGGGAAATCCGGCGCCAGGCGGCGCCACATGTGCATGAACGAGCCGTAGAAGAACGGATCGCCCTCCGCCAGGAGGCCGACCGACTTGCCCGCGCGCAGCAGTCCGCCGAGCTGCTCGGACGCCTCGCGATAGAAGACGCCTATTGCGTGCTGGTACGCCGCACTGTCGGCCGGCGCTTCCTCGGTCATCGGATATTCGAGCCGCGCCTCGGCCTGGCCCGGCGCCAGCAACGGCGTCACGATGCGCCGCGCGTTGCCCGGCAGGCCCTTCTTGGCGAAGAACGCCACGACATCGACGGCACGCACGAGGCCCGCCGCGCGCAAGGTGAGATAGCGCACGTCGCCCGGCCCGACGCCGATGCCATAGAGCGTGCCTGCGCGCGCAGTGCCGGCCAGATCGTCGAGGCTGGTCATTCGGCCTCGCTTGCCAACGCGTTGACGGCGGCCACCGCCATGGCGCTGCCGCCCCGGCGACCCTTCACGATCAGGAACGGCACGCGGCCGTCGGCGGCAAGCGCCACCTTCGATTCGGCCGCGCCGACGAAACCGACCGGCAGACCGATCACTGCCGCTGGCGCCGGCGCGCCCGCATCGAGCATCTCGAGCAGATGAAATAGCGACGTGGGCGCGTTGCCAATGGCCACGACTGCGCCGCCCAGCTTGTCGCGCCACAGCTCCATGGCCGCGGCGCTGCGTGTGTTGCCCATGTCGCGCGCAAGCCTCGGCACCTTGGGGTCGTCGAGAGTACAGACGATCTCGTTGCCCGCCGGCAGCCGCGCGCGCGTGATGCCGTTGGCCACCATCTTGGAGTCGCACAGGATCGGCGCGCCGCCGATCAGCGCCCAGCGCGCATTGTCGGCAAAGCCCGGCGACATCACGATGTCACGCGCCACCTCGACCATGCCGCAGGCGTGGATGATGCGGACGGCGACCTGTTCCTCGGCCTTGCCGAAGCGCTTGAGGTCGGACTCCGCGCGGATGATCGCGAACGAGCGGCGATAGATCTCCGCGCCGTCGCGGATGTAGTCGCGATTGCTCATAGCGCGTCCGGCTCGACGAGCTTCTCGAACGGATCACGCGTCGTGCCGCCCCGCACGATGCCGTAGCGGCCTCCTTCGCCGACCAGCACCAGATCGGCCGGCGCCGAGCGCGCGCAACCCTTGGCGCAGCCCGAGACGTGGATTGTGCCGGCGAAGCCGCGCGCGGCCAGACGGCGCGCGTCGCGTCGCGTGTCGACGGTGCTCGAACTGCAGGCCGGCGCACCGGGGCAGGCTTCGATGCGCAGCAACGGATCGTTGCCGTCGACGATCAATCCATCGAGGTCTTTTATCGGTGCGTCGAGATAGACCGCGCGCCACGGCGACAGGCGTAGCTCGGTCGCACCCGGCGTTGCCGCCAGGGCTCGGAGCTGAGCCGCTTCGAGACGGCCGAAGGGCGCGGCGACGCCGAAGAACCCGCCAACCGGCCCGAGTTGCCGCACGCCCGGCGCAGGCATCGTCGTCATGGCCGACAACAGCGGCCGTTCGCCCAGCGCCAGCTTGATCGCGACCGACACCGCCTGATCGTGCAGGGCGAGGCCCAGCCACGCACCGCGCAGCCGCAGCGCCACACCTTCTACCATCACGGACAAGGCCACATCCGCCTGCTCGCCGATGATGGACAGGAGGCCGCCGCCATCGACCAGCCAGCCGAACTTGGCCGGCAGCGTCGCCAGCCGTCGATCCGCAGCAATCGCCCGGGTGAGCGAGAACGCCAGCGCGCGCACGCCGGCATCGGCCAACGGACCGACCATGAGGTTGCGCGCGGCCTCGGTCGCGGGATCGGGGTCGAGCAGACCCAGCCGATCGAGCGCGCTGCGCAGATCGCCGAGGGCTTCTTCGCGCAGGCCACGAATCTGCAGGTTGGCCCGGCGCGTCAGGTCGATGTGGCCGTTTCCGAGGCGCGTGGCTATCTCGGCGAGACCCGCGGCCTGCGCCAACGTGAAGGCGCCGCACCACGGCCTGACGCGCACCAGCATCCCGTCGCCGCTCGGCATCGGGGTCAGCACCCCAGGACACCACCCCTTCACTTCAAAATCGGCGGCTACGCTCATGATCCGGCTCGCTGGATCGCCCGTTCGAGTTCGTGGTCAACCGAGTTGCGGCGGCTCACCCACAGCCCGCGCGCCAGCGCATCGCGCAGGCGTTGCGCAATGGCGGTGGTCGCGGCGGCATTGTCGCGGAGCATGGCCGACAATACCGCTTCGTCGGCGATCAGGGCAGCGTGGGTTGCATCGAAAAGCGGGCCCGAAACGACCTCGGCCGTGGCCGAAAAGGCATAGAGCGCATCGACACCCTGGGCGATCTCGGCGACTCCGCGATAGCCGTGCGCCAGCATGCCGGCGAGCCAGCGCGGGTTGGTGAGCCGCCCCCTCACGACCCGTGCAATCTCCTCCGCCAGCCGCCGCGCCTTGGGCGCCTCGGGCTGGCTGGTGTCGAGATGATAGAGCTCCGGCGCCTTGCCGAGCAGCGCCGCCGCGGCGGCAAAGCCGCCGGCGAAATCGGCGACGCCATCGCCGTCGAGTACGTCGCGCTCGCGATCGTCCTGCGGATGCACGAGCACGTCGGCGTCGGAGACGCGGCCACGAAAAGCCGTCGCGGCAACGATCGACTTCTCGGCGCCGCCATAGGCATGCGTGACGGCGGCGAGATAGGCCTCGCCGAGATCGGCCCGCGTCTTCCAGTCGCCGTCGAGCGCCAGGTCGCCGGCGCGCGCGCCGTAGCTGCCGGGCGCGCCGCCGAACACACGCGCGAGATCGGCGCCGCCGCGCGCGGCCCGGGCGAGCGGATTATCGGCGGCATCCTCGTCGAGCGCGGCGACCCTGCGTACCGCGAGATCGAACAGCGCGATCTGGCTCTCGAAGATGTCGCGGAACAGCCCGGAGATGCGGAGCGTGACGTCGATCCGTGGCCGGTCGAGCGTGGCCAGCGGCATGACCTCGATGCCGGTGACACGGCTGGAACTCTTGTCCCACACCGGCTGCACGCCAAGATAGGCGAAGGCCTGGGCGAGATCGTCGCCGCCCGTGCGCAGCGACGCCGAGGCCCACAGGTCGATCACCAGCGCGCGCGGGTGCTCGCCATGATCCTGCAGGTAGCGCCGCACGACCTCGACCGCAGCGCGCGCGCCGATGGTCGCCGCCGTGCGCGTGGGAATGGAGCGCGGATCGATCGAGGTGAGATTGCGTCCCGTTGGCAGCACATCGGCCCGGCCGCGTGTCGGCGCGCCGGCGGGACCGGGAGCGACCCTGCGGCCGTCGAGCGCCGCCAGCAATCCCGCACGCTCGGAGGCCGCGCAGGCGCGCACCGCCGCCTCGGCCTTGGTCGCGGCAGCCAACGTACGCAGCTTGTCCGCGTCTGGCATCCGGCCAAAGACGTGCAGCCCGTCGCGAATGCTGAGATCCTTGATGTCGCAGAGTTGCGCGTCGAGCTTGGCGACGGCCTCGCGATTGGATTCACCTTCGACAAGGCCGCAGTCCTGTGCGAGGCCGGACGACCAGGCACGCTCGACGATCTCGTCCTCGAGGAAACCCAATCGCCGGCGGTCGAGCCCGTCAGCCGACGCATACTCCTCGATCAGGCCTTCGAGCTCGCCGAGCGGCCCGTGCAGGCCGGCGGCGCTGAGCGGCGGCGTCAGGTGGCCGATGGTGACGGCCGCAAGCCGGCGCTTGGCCTGCACCGCCTCACCCGGATTGTTGACGATGAAGGGATAGATCACCGGGATCGGCCCCAATACCTTTTCCGGCCAGCACTCGGCCGACAGTGCCAGCGCCTTGCCCGGCAGCCATTCGAGCGTGCCGTGCGTGCCGAGGTGGATTAGCGCGTCGATCTTCTCCTCGTCGCGCAGCCACGCATAGGCCGCGACGTAGGCCGCGGACGGTGGCGCGTCCATGTCGTGATAGCCGCTGCCGCGATCGGGCTGCAGCAGCATCGTCACCTTGCCGCAGCGCAGATACGGCAGCGCCCCGCCCAGCAGCGGCGCGATGTCCACGGCCTGCCAGTCGCGCGCGCCGACGTCATAACCGCCGTTCCGCAACAGGCTGAGGATCTCGAGCGCACTTTCGGTCGTGTCGAGGCCGACGGCATAGCCCGCCCGTCCGCCACGCGCCGGATAGTTCGACAGCACCAGTGCCAGCCGGCGCTCAGGCTGCGGCGTGCGGCGGAGCCTCGCCCAGTTGGCGGCAAGGCGCGCCACATAGTCGATCCTGTCGGGGTCGGGCGCGTGTTCGACCCGCGCGAATTCGAGCCGCGGATCGAGGGGCGCCTCTGCCTTGAACGAGATCGCGCGCGTCAGCAGGCGACCGTCGAGCTCGGGCAGCACGACGTTCATCGCCAGGTCCGAGGGCGAGAGGCCGCGCGCCGATGCGGTCCAAGCGGCGTGGGTGCTGCCCGACAGCACGACCTGCAGCACCGGCACGTCGGCCTGGTCGAGGATCGTCGTATCGTCGGCCCGCATCGCCGAGAAGGCGGTGGTGTTGAGCACGATCGCCGGCTTGCGCGCCCCAAGCAGCTCCGTGAGCGGCGCCTGGATCGCCGGATCCTTGAGGCTGCCCACCGCGACGGCGAGCGGCGCCAGGCCATGGCGATCGAGTGCCGCCATCAGCGCGTCGATCGGCGCGGTGTCGGCCGCCATCAGGTTGGCGCGATAGAAGACGATCAGTGCCGTCGGCCGGTCGTCCTCGGCCTCGCCCAGCACGGTGAGTGGACCGACGGCGACGGGCGGTTGCCACGACAGGCCGCCGATGCAGCGCAGCGCATTGCCGAGATTGTCGGCGCCGCCTTCGCGGAAGAACCGATCGAGCAGGTCGAGCTGCTCGCGCGATACCGTCGACGCCGAGGCGAGCCGCGGGTCGGGCCGGTCGTCGCCCGGCAGAGCCGCGAACAGGATGCTGCGTTCGCGCGCCACGTCGGCGATGCGCTCCAGCCCGTAGCGCCAATAGTCGAGGCCGCCCAGGCAGCGCACGATCACCGCCTTG
Organism: Hyphomicrobiales bacterium; assembly: GCA_041691635.1. Classification (GTDB taxonomy): domain Bacteria; phylum Pseudomonadota; class Alphaproteobacteria; order Reyranellales; family Reyranellaceae; genus Reyranella. Next base: position 144,043 of record JBEPUH010000005.1, on the reverse strand, counting down.
GCGCCGGCCACGACCTTGTCGACATAGAGATCGACCGACATAGGATGGCGTAGCCGCTTCAGGCTGGCCAGCCGCAGGGTCGGCAGGCGATCGGCGTCGCGCTGCCACGCCGCCGCCAGCGCTGAGAGATCGCTGTCGGAGAAGGAGAGCACGACGATATCGGCCGGCGACTGCGCAAGGTCGACGGCCGCCTCGGCCTCGTCGAGACTCGCGATCTCAGTCGCCAGGATGTGCATGGAGGATCAGCCGCCCAGGATCAGCCGGAGATCAGCGCCCGGATGGCCGCCTGGTCGAGACCCTTCTCGCCGATGACGACCAGCCGACCCAGCCGCTTGTCGCCCGCCGGCCAAGGCCGGTCGAACTGGTGCTGGATGCGGTTGCCGACGCCCTGGACCAGCAGGCGCATCGGCTTGCCCTTGATCTCGGCGAAGCCCTTGGCGCGCAGCACGTCGTGTACCTCGGCGATCCTTTTGATTCGGTCGACCAGCTCCTGCGGCGAGGCGAATACCGGAAGGTCGACGATGAACGTCTCGAAATCGTCGTGGTCGTGCTCGCCGTCGGCATCGTGGTGCGAAGGGCGGCTTGCGAGATCGCCTTCGGCGGCGGCGCCGAGGCCGAGCAGCACCGAGGTCGGCACCTTGCCGTTCTGCACCTCGACCACCTTGACTGCGCGCGACAGGGTCCGGCCGATCTGGGCCGTCACGTCCTTGCGTTCGCCCGCCGACAGCAGGTCGGCCTTGTTCAGCACCACGAGGTCGGCGCACAGGAGCTGGTCCTCGAACACTTCCTCGAGCGGATTGTCGTGATCGAGCGAGGGGTCCGCGGTCCGTTGCCTGGCCAGCGCCTCGGGATCGTCGGCGAAGCGGCCGGCGGCGACCGCGGCGCCGTCAACCACAGCGATCACGCCGTCGACCGTGACCCGCGAGGCGATCTCGGGCCAGTTGAAGGCCTGCACCAGCGGCTTGGGCAGCGCCAAGCCCGAGGTCTCGATCACGATGTGCTCGGGCGGGTTGGGCCGATCGAGCAGCGCCTTCAGCGCCGGCACGAAGTCGTCGGCGACGGTGCAGCAGATGCAGCCGTTGGCCAACTCGACGATCGCGTCTTCCGGGCAGCTCTCGATGCCGCAGCTCTTCAGGATCTCGCCGTCGATGCCGACGTCGCCGAATTCATTGACGATGACGGCGAGCCGGCGCCCTTCGGCATTCTCCAGCACGTGGCGCACGAGCGTGGTTTTGCCGGCGCCGAGAAAGCCGGTGACGATGGTGCACGGCACCTTGGCCAGGATGTTGTTCTGGGCGCTCATTTCAATTCCTCCGGAAGGCGCATCGGCGGCACGCGCGCGATGGTGTGTTGGCGGACATGCACGGGACGTTCGCGCCACGCCGGCAGGCCGTCGGCAGCTTCGGTGTGGGCGCGGGCGAAGGCCAGCATGTCATCGACGTTGCGCTCGGGATCGAGATCGCCGATCACGTAGGTCCACTTGCCGGGCGCGGCGACGGCGGCGCTGCAGGCGCGCGTGCAGTTGGACAGGCACTCGACCGCCACGACCTCGAGGTCGGGCGCGCGCGCCTTCAGCGTCGCATGCAGGCGCGCGCCCCGACGCAGCTCGGCCGGCGGATCGCCCTCGCGGCGACAGGTCACGCAAACGAAAAGTGTCGACACGCCATCCCTCACTTGGCGACTCCCCGCGCCATCGGTTCGAACTCTCTGACGGCAGGTTTCCTGGCTCTCGGGTCGTTGCCTTTGGCCGCCTTCCCAGTTTCCCTTGTCGGTACTCCCAGTGGCTGATGGCCGCGCGCTCGCCGACTACAGTTGCGGGGGCAGCCGCGGAATGAACCGCGTTCCCTTTTGATCCCCGTGAGGGGCACCGTCGCCCGCTTGATAGGGGCCGGACGCCTTGATGACAAGGGCTTTGCCGACCATTGTAGAGGCATGACAACGGCAAACGACGAAGACGCGCGGCACAAGGCCAAAATGGCCAACCGCAAGGCCGCACAGGACAAAGAGGTCGCGGCCAAGACCATCGAAAAGGGCCTGCTGATCGTCCACACCGGCAAGGGCAAGGGCAAGTCGACGGCGGCCTTCGGGCTGATGATGCGGGCGCTGGGTCGCGGCTTTCGCTGCGGCGTGGTCCAATTCGGCAAGGGCGCCTGGCAGTCGGGCGAGCGCACCGCCGCCGAGCGCTTCGGCGACCAGGTGCAATGGCACACATTGGGTGAGGGCTTCACATGGGAGACGCAGGACCGCGCGCGCGATGTTGCCGCGGCCGAGCGCGCGTGGACCGCGACCGCCACGCTGATGGCCGATCCCGCGATCCGCTTCATCGTGCTCGACGAGCTCAACATCGCGCTGCGCTACGACCATCTCGATATCGCCAAGGTGGTGGCGGCGCTGCAGGCGCGGCGGCACGACCAGCACATCGTCGTTACCGGCCGCAACGCCAAGCAGGAGATGCTCGACGCCGCCGACCTGGTGACCGAGATGACGTCGGTGAAACATCACTTCGCCGCGGGCGTGAAGGCGCAGGAGGGCATCGAGTTCTGATGGCCGCTTCCGCCAGCGCGCGCGCAATCATGATCCAGGGCACGGGCTCGGATGTCGGCAAGTCGCTGATCGTGGCGGGCCTGGCGCGCGTCTTCACGCGACGCGGCCTCAAGGTGCGGCCGTTCAAGCCGCAGAACATGTCGAACAATGCCGCCGTCACCGCCGACGGCGGCGAGATCGGCCGCGCCCAGGCGCTGCAGGCGCGCGCGGCGAAGGTGCCGCCCAGCGTCCACATGAACCCGGTGCTGCTGAAGCCCCAGAGCGACCTGGGCTCGCAGGTCGTGGTCCAGGGCAAGGTCGCGGGCACCGCGAAAGCACGCGAGTACCAGGCGATGAAGCCCAGGCTGCTGGGCGCCGTGCTGGAAAGCTTCGGCATCCTCGCCGCCGACGCCGATCTCGTGCTGGTCGAAGGCGCGGGCTCGGCCTCGGAAGTGAACCTGCGCGCCGCCGATATCGCCAACATGGGCTTTGCCCGCGCCGCAGGCGTGCCCGTGATCCTGCTGGGTGACATCGACCGCGGCGGGGTGATCGCGAGCCTGGTCGGCACCAAGGCGGTGATCGATCCCGAAGATTCAAAGATGATCGCGGGCTTCATCGTCAACCGCTTCCGCGGCGATCCGTCGTTATTCGACGATGGCATGAAGACGATCGCGGCGCACACCGGCTGGACGTCGCTCGGCCTGGTGCCGTACTTCGACGCCGCCTACAAGTTGCCGCCCGAGGATGCGCTGGGCCTGTCGACGGGTCCCGGCGGGCCAGGCGTCAGGATCGCGGTGCTGGCCTATCCGCGCATCGCCAATTTCGACGACTTCGATCCGCTCAAGCTCGAGCCTGGCGTCGACCTGGTCTTCGTACGGCCGGGCGAGCCGATCCCCGGCGATTGCGCGCTAGTCATCCTGCCGGGCTCGAAGGCCACCATCGCCGATCTCGCTTCGTTGCGCGAAGCGGGCTGGGACATCGATCTGCAGGCCCACGTGCGCCGCAGCGGCCATGTGCTGGGCATCTGCGGCGGCTACCAGATGCTCGGCCGCAAGGTCGCCGACTTCGAGGGCGTCGAGGGACTGCCCTCCTCGGTCGAGGGGCTGGGCCTGCTCGAGATCGAGACGGTGCTGGAAGGCGACAAAGTCCTGGTCGAAACGACAGGCGAGACGATCGCCGACAAGATCCCGTTCAAGGGCTACGAGATCCACATCGGCCGCACGAGCGGCGCCACCCGCCCTCTGCTGCGGCTCGCCGACGGCAAATCGGATGGCATGGTGAGCGACTCCGGCCGCATCGCCGGCTGTTACATTCACGGGCTGCTGACCGACGATCGCCAGCGCCGGTACTGGCTGCAGAAGGTCGGCGCGCCGGTCTCCACCCTCGCCTACGAGGCCGAGGTCGAGGCGGCGCTCGACCTGCTGGCCGACCATCTCGAGAAGCACATCGATTGCGACGCGCTTCTCGCGCTCGCCCGCAAACCCACGATCACGACGGCAGGCTGAGCACCACCACGAGCGCAAGCACGGCCATCTGGACGCCGCAGGCCACGCGGTAGAGCCTGAGGGCGACACGGATGTCCGCCGCCGTCACCTCGACGCGGCCGTCGCCCATGAACGGGTCCTCCACCACTTCGCCTTCATAGACTCGCGGTCCATTCAGCTTGAGACCGAGCGCACCGGCCATCGCGGCCTCGGGCCAGCCGGCGTTGGGCGAGCGATGGAAGCGCGCGTCGCGCCGCACCGTGGCCCAGGCACGCTGCGCCGAGCCGCCCGGCACGAAACCCGCCGCCACGATCAGCCAGAGCGCGGCAAGGCGCGACGCGGGGAGGTTCACGAGGTCGTCGAAGCGCGCCGACGCCCAGCCGAAGGCGAGATACTTCTCCGACTTGTGGCCGATCATGCTGTCGGCGGTGTTGATCGCCTTGTAGGCGATGCCGCCCGAAAGACCGGCGACGGCCAACCAGAACAGCGGCGCCACGACCCCGTCGGAGAAGTTCTCGGCCAGGCTCTCGATCGCTGCGCGTCCGACGCCCGCCGCGTCGAGCCGCTCGGGGTCGCGACCGACGATCTGCGACACCGCCGTGCGGCCGGCCTCCAGCCCGCCCGTGTCCAGCGCATCGGCGACGCGGGCGACGTGGCGATAAAGACTGCGCTGCGCCAGCAGGGAACTGGCGAGGATGGCGCACACCGCCAGAGGCAGCAGGTCTTCGAGCGTGCGACCGACCACGATCGAGACCGCGACCAGCAGCACCAGTGTCGCCACGCCCCACAGGCGGCGCTCGTCGGCGGACTGGTCGGGTGAATTCCACGTGGCATCGCACCATGCTATGAGCCGCCCGATCCAGGTCACGGGATGGCCGATCGCGCGATAGACTGCATCGGGATATCCCGCCATCGCTTCCAGCGCGACGGCAATGAGGGCGAGTTCGACGGACATGTGGCGTTGCCTAACACGGCGGACAGAGGCGTGAAACCGGTCGCGCATGGCGGCGACCTGGGCGAGGTGCGTCGCCAATTCCCGGACGCACCGCTGCCGTGGATCGACCTGTCGACCGGCATCAACCCGGTGCCGTATCCGCTGCCGCCTCTGCCGCCCGAGAGCTGGACGCGCCTTCCCTCGCGCGAGGACCAGCGCGCGCTGATCGAGGCCGCCGCGAAACGTTATGACGTTGACGACCCCGAGACGATCGTCGTGGCGCCCGGCACGCAGGCGCTGATCCAGCTCCTGCCCCGCCTATTGCCAACATCGCGCGTCGCCATCGTCGGCCCGACTTACGAAGAGCACGAAATGTCGTGGCGGCGGCAAGGGCACGACGTGGTTGTCGTCGACACGCTGCCGGCCGACGCCGACGTCGTGGTGCTGGTCAATCCCGACAATCCGACAGGGCGGCTCGTGCCGGCGTCCGACCTCGCGGCCATCAAGGGCCTGCTGGTCGTCGACGAGGCCTTCATCGACTTCCACCCGCGCGCCGCGAGCCTCGCAGGAAAGAACGCCGTGGTCCTGCGCTCCTTCGGTAAAACCTACGGCCTAGCCGGCCTGCGCCTGGGCTTCGCCATCGCCGACAGGACTCTTGCCGATCGACTGCGCGACGAGTTCGGTCCCTGGGCGGTGCCGGGGCCGGCGCTCGAGGTCGGACGGCTGGCGTTGTCGGACGACGCCTGGCTTCGGCGCACCGCGGTGCGTCTCGACGCCGACGGCAAGCGCCTCGAGACGTTGCTGACGCGCGCTGGCTTCACGCTGCTGGGCGGCACGCCCCTCTTCCGGCTGGCGCGCCACGCCGATGCCGCCGCGATCGCCGAGGCGCTGGCGGCACGCGGCATCCATGTCCGCCGCTTCGCGCACGAGCCGTCGTGGATACGGTTCGGCTTACCGGGGAACGACGCCGCTTTCGAGCGTCTGGCCGAGGCCTTCGGCCGCTAAGATAGGGCGTAGAGGCAGGCGCCGACCCACAGGACGACGGTGGCGATCAGCGGCTTGTCGGTCACCGCCACGTCGGTCGGCGATTCGCCGCCGTCGAGCGCCTCGACCACGTACCAGTAGCGGAACAGGCCGAAGATCACCAAGGGAATGGTCAGGGCCATGCGCTCGTTGCCCGAGGACATGACGAAGAGGCTGTAGAAGATCAGCGCGCCGACGGCGGAGATCTCGGCATAGCGGTCGACGAGTGCCACCGAATAGCGCTGCAGCACCTCGCGACCGCCGATGCCCGACGTTGCCAATTCCTGGCGGCGCTTGATCGAGGCGAGGTAGAGCGCCAGGCAAAGCGTGGTGATCGCCATCCAGTTGGAGACCGGCACGCCGATCGCCACGGCGCCGGCGAAGATGCGCAGCACGAAGCCCGCGGCCACCGAGAAGATGTCGAGCACCGGCTGATGCTTCAACCAGAACGAATAGGCGAAGTTGAGTGCCAGGTAGCCCGCGATCACCGCCATCGTCGGCAGCGACCAGAAGGCACCCGCGACAAGCACCGCGTAGAGCGCGACCAGCAGCACGATCGCCGTCCGGGGCTTCACCGTGCCGGCGGCGAGCGGCCGGCTCCAGCTCTTCACCGGGTGGCTGCGGTCGCGCTCGATGTCGCGCAGGTCGTTCAGGATATAGGTCGCCGACGAGGCCACGCAGAACAGGCCGAAAGCAGTCAGGGCATTGCCGAGCGCATGCGGATCGCTGAGCGCGCGGGCGAACACCAGGGGCGCCAGGACGAAGCCGTTCTTGACCCATTGCTTGGGTCGCGCGAGGCGCAACAACTCCGGCAGACGTATATTAAAAGGCAGTTTCATTCGTGAACTCGTTTATACTGGCAATCGATGCGGCTGGCGATCCTCTATGCACTCCTCGCGCTGATCGCGACGGCGACCAACATCGGCGCCCAGGAGATCGCCGTCCGCGCCTATCACGGGCCTTTCGACGTCGCGCTCTCGGTCCTGGTCGGGACCGGCGTCGGGCTGGTGGTGAAGTACATGCTCGACAAGGCCTTCATCTTCGGTTTCCGCGCGCGCGACGCGCTGCACGACGTCCACACTTTCGGCCTCTACCTCGTCATGGGCGTGATCACGACGGCGGTCTTCTGGGCCTTCGAATTCGGCTTCAACCACCTCTTCCACACCAAGGAAATGCGCTACCTCGGCGGCCTGATCGGGCTCGGCATCGGCTACTGGGCCAAGTACCACCTCGACAAGCGCTACGTCTTCCGGAACCGGACGCCATGAGGCCGGTCTCGTCATGGGGCCGTCTGTCGGCTACGCCGCACGACGTCGTCGAGCTGGCCGACCGCGACGCCGTGGCGATGGCGCTGGCCGGCCGCACGCCGGGGATCGCGCTGGGCGCGGGCCGCAGCTACGGCGACGAGTGCCTCAACCCCGGCGGCATCCTGTGGAGCACGCGCGGCCTGGACCGGCTGATCGCCTTCGACGAGGCGCGCGGGATCCTGCGCTGCGAGGCCGGCGTCGTGCTGCGCGACATCCAGCGACTCATGATCCCGCGCGGCTGGAGCCTGCCGGTGGTGCCGGGCACGCAGATCGCCACCGTGGGTGGCGCCATCGCCAACGACGTGCACGGCAAGAACCACCACGCCGCCGGCACGTTCGGCGACCACGTGCCGGCGCTCCGGCTCGTGCGCACCGATGGCGAGACGATCGAGTGCGGTCCCGGACTGCGGCCCGACTGGTTCGCCGCGACCGTGGGCGGCCTTGGCCTCACCGGCCTGATCGTCGAGGCCGAGCTGCAGCTCCGCCGCACACCCGGGCCCTGGCTCGAGGCCGAGACGCTGCCGTTCGCCGGCCTCGATGCCTTCTTCCGGCTGTCCGAAGAGTCGGCGACCGACTGGGAACACACGGTGTCGTGGATCGACTGCACCTCGGGCGCCAACGTGCGCGGCCTCTTCCTGCGCGCCAGGCCCAGCGAGCGCGGCGCCGCCCGGCCATGGCGCGAGCGCCAGCGCGTCATACCGTTCACGCCGCCGGTATCGCTGGTCAATCGCCTCACCCTGCGCGCGCTCAATACGGCGTATTACGAGCTCAACCGGCGCCGCGCCGGCCCGCGCATCGTGCACTACGAGCCGTTCCTCTATCCGCTCGACGCCATCGGCGACTGGAACCGCCTCTACGGACCGGGCGGCTTCTACCAGTATCAATGCGTCGTGCCGCCGGGGCCGGGCCCGCAAGCGGTGCGCGACATGCTGGCCGCCATCGCTGAGGCGCGCGAAGGCTCGATCCTGGCCGTGCTCAAGACCTTCGGCGACCGCCAGCCGCCCGGCCTGCTGAGCTTCGTGCAACCCGGTGTCACACTGGCGCTCGATTTCCAGAATCGCCCGGGCGTGCTGCGGCTGTTCGAGCGGCTCGACGCGATCGTGCGCGCCGCCGGCGGCCGCCTCTACCCCGCCAAGGACGCGCGTATGCCGCGCGAAATGTTCGAGACCGGCTATCCACGCCTGCCGGAGTTCTTGCCCTATCGCGACCCCGGAATGAGTTCCGCCATGTCGCGCCGACTGATGGGAAGCTGAGACATGAATGCCAGGACCAGAATCGTTGTCATCGGCGCCACCTCGGGGATCGCCGAACAGTGCTGCCGCCTCTGGCTGCAGCGCGGGCCGGCCGACCTGGTGCTGGTGGCGCGCGACGCGGCCAAGGCCGAGCGCATCGCCACCGACCTGCGCGTGCGCGGCCCCGGCTCGACGGTCGAGGTCATGATCGCCAACTTCGTCGACACTGCCGACATCGGGCGCGTGGCCGACGCCACGACGGCGGCGGGGCCCGTCGACATCGTGCTGATCGCCCACGGCGTGCTCACCAAACAGGAGTTGTGCGCCGACATCGCCGCCTGCCGCGAATCGCTCGAGGTCAACGCGGTGTCGCCGGCGCTGTTCGCCGAGGCCTACGCCGGGCATTTCGCCAAGGCCAACCACGGCACGATCGCCATCATCGGCTCCGTCGCGGGCGATCGCGGACGCAGGGCCAACTATACCTACGGTGCCGCCAAGGGCCTGCTGGCGCGCTATGCCGAGGGGCTGGAGCATCGCTTCGCCGGCAGCGGCGTCGCAGTCGTGCTGCTGAAGCCCGGGCCGACCGACACGCCCATGGCGGCCGATCACAAGGCGCATGGCCGGCGCCTCGCCTCGGTCGAGGACGTGGCCCGCACCATCGTCCGCGGCATCGACGCCAGGAAGGCGGTCGTGTACGCGCCGCCGCTATGGCAGCTTATCATGCTGATCGTGCGGCACCTGCCGCGCTTCGTGTTCAACCGGCTGTCGATCTGATGAAACTTGCCACCGTCGTCGTCTGGGGCCTGGTCGTCGTCCTGATCGGCGCCTTCTGCGCCGACTTCGCACACCGCGTGATGAGCCACGACCTCGTCGCCGTCAGCTTCGCCGAAGGCGGCGACGACGCCTATTACTTCTTCACCGTCGCCCGCAACATCGCCCAGGGCCACGGGGTCACCATCGACGGCGTGCACTGGACGACGGGCTTCCAGCCGCTGTGGGGCTTCCTCTGCGCGCTGCCCTTCCTCTTCCATTCCGATCGCGTGGCCTTCGCGATCATCTACCTCGCCAGCATCGGCCTGTGGCTCGCCAGCGCGGGCCTGTTCGCGGGCTTCGTGCGACGCGCATCGGCGGTGCCGCTCACGGCGCCGGCCGTCGCCCTGATCGTCGTGCTGTTCCTGGGCGAGGTACAGTTCTCGCGCGGCTTTTTCAACGGCATGGAGACCGGCCTCTACCTCACCTTCACCCTGTGGCTGCTGGTGGCCTTCCACGACTATCTCGCGCTGCCGCCCGACCGGGTGACCGTGGGTCGGGTCGCCGGCCTCGGCGTGCTGGCCGGCCTCACCATGCTGGCGCGTAACGACACGCTGTTCCTGTGCGCGGGCCTGCTGGCCATGGTCCTGTTCGTGGGCGAGCGCCGCCGGCCGATCCGCGACATCGCCGTCGTCGTCGTCGTGGCGAGCGTGCTCGTCCTGCCCTGGCTCGTCTTCTGCCAATGGGTGTCGGGCTATGCGATGCCGCAAAGCGGCGTCGCCACCGCGGTCGACATTCGCGGCCGCGTGCCGCTCGACTCGATCGTGCGCAAGACACTGCTCAGCATCGACCCCGTCGGCTTCCTGAAGGTGCGCACCCTGATCGACGATCACCTGTGGCCGGTCGCAGCCGCGACGCTCGTGGCCGCCCTCGCGCTCGTGGCGCTGTGGCGCCGGCCGCGCACGCCGGTGATCGCGCCGCCGGCCGGCAAGGTGCTTCTCGGTCTCGCCATCGCCGTCTGCTGCCTGCTGCTCTACTACCCGCTGTTCAGCGCCGCCGGGCAGTTCTTCGAGCGCTACTTCCTGCCGCTGAAGCTGCTGGTGTTCATTCTCCTGGCGCTGTTGATCGCCCGGGCGCTCGCACGGACCGAGGGTCGCGCGATGGCCGGTGCCGTCGTGCTGGCCGTCGCCGCCGCCACGGTGGGATCGAACGTCTACTGGACCGCGCGCGACTACCACAAGCCGTGGCGCAGCCACCTCGGCATGGAAGCCTACGAGATCGTGCGCTCGCCCTATGTGACGGGCACGTCGCGCCTGGGCATGGCCGAGTCCGGGCGGCTGGGCTTCCTCTATCCCACGCGCGTCGTCAATCTCGACGGCAAGATGAACGTCGAGGCGCTGCACGCCCTCAAGGCCGGCAAGCTCGAGAGTTACATCGCCTCGGCCGGGCTGGATTATCTCATGCTGCATGACGAGGATGTCGCCTTCTTCGACAAGACCATTCCCGACTGGCGCAAGGCCTGGCGCAAGAAGGGTGAGCTCGGCGAATTCGACGTCTTCGAGAAGAACCCGTAGAAGCCCATGACCTTCACCTCCGAAAAGCTCTGCGATCACATGGCGGTGGCCGTGAGCGGCCTCGACCTCAACCGCCCGGCCGACGAGGCCACGCAGGCGGCGCTGCGTGCAGCACTGAACGGGGATCTCGTGCTCTGCATCCGCGGCCAGACGCTGGCGCCGCCGGCGTTTCGCGACGCCATGGCGCGCTTCGGCACACCGATGCTCCGCAAGCAGCTCGCGCACACCGAGGAGTGCGCGGAGGTGAACATCATTTCGAGCGAGGACCGCGACGTGCTGGGCGACGGCCACAAGATCGTGAACGGCGCCTCGTGGCACACCGACGACAGCTTCATGCGCGAGCCGTGCTCGCTCACCATGCTCTACGGCGTCGTCGTGCCCTCGCGGGGCGGCGACACGCAGTTCACCAACATGCATGCGGCCTACGGAGGCCTGCCGGCCGCGACCCGCGCGCGCATCGACGGGCTGCGGGTCGTCCACAGGTACGATTCGAGCCGCAAGACCGGCAAGGTGGCGGTGCGTCCCGCGGCCGAGATGGCGGCGATGCCCGAGGCCACGCACCCGCTGGTGCGCACCCATCCCGAGACCGGACGAAAGTCGCTCTACCTCAATCCCAACCGCATGGAGCAGGTCGAGGGCATGGACCGCGCCGGCAGCGACCGCCTGCTCGACGAACTGATCGCCCATGCGATCCAGCCGCACTATCAGTACCGCCACGTCTGGCGGCAGGGCGACATCGTGATCTGGGACAACCGCGCCACGATGCACAAGGCCAACGCCGACTATCCCGAGGGCGAGCGTCGGCTGATGCACCGCGTGATCGTGGCCGGCACGGCGCCGTACTGAGGCGTGGTTACGCGAAGTGACCGCTAAAATAGCAGGAAAATAGCGGTTACAAAAAGTGACGTTTTTAAAATAGGAAATAAATAGGGACAGGCTTTTCGCCGCGATGCGATCGAACATCGCGCGAGTCTAGGCGCGTTGCGGTGGATCACCCAACTTGGTCGTTATCGACCGTAAAATGCCCGCCGGCCTGGAACTAGGCCTCGAGCAGCACGCAGTGTTCGGGGGAGAAGGACAGCGTGACCTGGGCACCTTCGGCCAGCAGATTGGTGGGCGGGCGGCGCACGATCAGCCGGCCGAGCGGACATTCGACGAGGTACTGGACGAAGTCGCCGTGGAACAGGCGCTGGCGCACCGTGCCCTGGACCTGGTTGTCGCCGGGCTGCGGCGCGACTCCGATATAGGCGGTGCGCAATGCCACTTCGCTCTCCCGGCCGTGCGGCACATGGGGCGCGGTCACGCGAAGCGTGACGCCGCCCTCGGCCTCGAAGACGCCGGGCGCCGAGAGCCTGCCCTTGATGATGTTGGCGGAGCCCACGAAGTCGGCGACGAAGTGGCTCTTCGGCCTGTTGTAGATCTCCTCCGGCGTGCCGATCTGCTCGATCACGCCCACGTTCATGACGATCACGCGGTCGGAGATGGCCAGCGCCTCCTCCTGGTCGTGGGTGACGTAGACCGCGGTGATGCCGAGCCGGCGCTGCAGCTCGCGCAGCTCCACGCGCATCTCGGCGCGCAACTTGGCGTCGAGGTTGCTGAGCGGCTCGTCGAACAGCACGACCGTCGGCGAGAAGGCGATGGCGCGGGCCAGCGCCACTCTCTGCTGCTGGCCGCCCGACAGTTTCGACGCGCCGCGATCGGCGAGGTGGCGCATCTGCACCAGGTCGAGCGCGCGCTCGACGTTGGCCTTGATCTGGCTTTTGTCCTGCTTCCGCACGCGCAGGCCGTAGGCCACGTTGTCGAACACCGTCATGTGCGGCCACACGGCGTAGGACTGAAACACCATCGACACGCCGCGGTCCTCGGTCGGCACGTTGACCCGCGCCGCGCCGTCGAACATCGCCCGGCCGTCGATGCGGATGCTGCCCGACGCCGGCTGCTCGAGGCCGGCGATGGCGCGCAAGGTCGTAGTCTTGCCGCAGCCCGACGGACCCAGCAGGGTCAGATGCTCGCCCTGGCCGACGGTGAAGCCGACGCCGTTCACGGCGGTCGCCTCGCCGTAGCGGATGACGAGGTCGGAAATCTCGATGCGCGTCGTGCTCACTGCAACTCCCTCGTCGCGCCACGGCTGAGCCGGAACAGGATGGCCAGCGCCACGACCACCGTCGCAGTCTGGATCAGCGCCATCGCCGCGGTCAGCTCGGTGCCGGAGCTGGCGAAGGCGTTGACGATCGACGGCGCGATCACCTTGGCGTTGGGGCCCATCAGCAGCACCGACGTGCCGAGCTCGCGCACGCAGGCCATGAAGATCAGCAGCCACGCCGCCAGCAGACCGGGCTTGAGCAGCGGCATGGTCACGGTGCGCATCTGGTAGAGCCAGCCGGCGCCGCAGACGCGCGCGCATTCCTCGAGGCTCTTGTCGATCTGCAGCACGACGCCGGCGATGGTGCGCACGCCGAGCGGCAACATCACCGTCAGGTAGGCGATGGCCAGCAGCCACAGCGTGCCGTAGATCGGGATCGGGATGTTGAGCCACGCCCACAGCAGCGCCAGGCCGAAGACCAGCCGCGGCACGGCCTGCGGGAGCATCACGAGGTATTCGATGGCGCCACGCCCGACCATGCGTGAGCGGTAGATGATCCAGACCAGGATCGCCATCAGCACGACGCCGACACTGGCGACGCCGAAGCCGAGCGACAGGCTGTTGACCAGGGCGATGCGCACCGGCCCGAGCGACAGGGCGGTGCGATAGTTGGCGAGCGTGAATTCCGACTGGCTCAGGATCACCGTGGCGAAGCGCTGCAGCGAGGTGAACAGCAGGGCCGCGATCGGCAGGACCACCGCCACGAAGATGTAGAGGCAGCAGAGGCCGAGCAGCAGCCACGAGAGCTTGCCCATGTCCATCGGCCGCGGCCGGAAGGCCTTGCCGCTGATGGTCGCGAAGCTGCCGCGCGCGATCCGCCAGCGATAGAAGGTGAGCATGCCGAACATGACGACGAACAGCGACAGGCCCATCGCCGAGGCACGGCCGTAGTCCGGCGGATAGGACAGGGTCGAATCCCAGATCGCCGTGGTGATGACGTAGATGCGGGCGGGAATGCCGATGACCAGGGCGGCGGCGAACGAGCCCAGCATCTCGGCGAACACGAACAGGGTGGCGCCCAGCACGCCCGGCATGACCAGCGGCAGGGTCACCGTCAGCATGGTTCGGAACTTCGACGCGCCCATCACCCGCGCCGACTCCTCGAGCGCGGGGTCCATCGACTTCATCGAGGCGGCGATCATGACGAAGGCCACGGTGCCCTCGAACAGCGCCATCACCCAGGCGATGCCGAAGTAGCCGTAGATGTCGACCAGGTTGCCGGTGCCGCCCCCGGCCTTCCAGAGCTGGTTGACGAAGCCGCTCTTGGGGCCGGCGATGACGGCCCAGGCGAGCGCGCCGACCAGCGGCGTCATGTAGTACGGCAGCTCCATCAGCCGCTCGAGCTTCTCGCGCCCCGGCACGTTGGTCCGCGTCAGGATCCAGGCCAGCGTGAAACCGATCAGGATGGCCATGATCGTCGCCATCACGGCGATGATCAGCGTGTTGAGCAGGATGTTGATGTCGTCGTCGAAGATCGCCAGGTAGTTGGCGATGCCGTACTGCTCCGGCGGAAACGACATCGGGTCGCCGGTGTTCAGGGACTCCTCGACCAGGAACACCAGCGGCAGGATGACGAGGAAGGCCACGATCAACACCACGGCCGCCGTGACGACCGGCTGCCAGTTGAACCGTGGCCGCAGGGCCCCCGCCGAGGTTAGCGCCAAGACGGACTCAGCGTCGCACGCCCACGATGCGGTCCCATTCCTTGGCGAAGGACGCGCGGTCCTTCTCGAAGGCGTTCCAGTCGGCCGGCACCAGGAGCTTCATGTCCTTGAGCGCCACACCGCCCGCCGGCGGCGGCACGTCGTCACGCGGCGAGTGCAGCAGCAGGGCATCGGCGAGCGCCTTCTGGCCGACCGGCGAGAGGAACCAGTCCATGAAGAGCTGCGAGGCGTTGGGATGTGGGCCCTCGGCCACGATGCCGTAGGTCTCCGACACCGCCGGCACGCCGGTCGACGGGAAGACGAAGTTGAGCGGCGCGCCCTTGGCCTTGAACTCGAGGTAGCCGGAGTACTGGGCGCCCATGATGATCTTGTCCTGGCCGTCGACCAGCCGGCCGTACTGCTGGACGTAGGAGTCGAAGGCGCGCGGCTTCTGGGTGGCGAACTTCTTGAAGTAGTCTTCGCCCAGGATCGGCTTCAGCATGTACCAGATGCCGTGCTGCAGGCCCGAGTTCGACACCTTGACGTTGATCGAGTCGGTCCACTTCGGATCGAGCAGGTCTTCCCACGTCTTGGGCGCCTCGGCTTCCTTGACCTGATTGGGGTTGTAGGCGATGCCGCCCATGATCACCGAGCCCCAGGTCCAGAACCCTTCGGGCGAGCTTTTGAACGCCGGCTTGAAGGCCGCCATTTCGGGCGAGACGTACTGGGTGAAGCCGCCCTTCTTCTGGAAGTCGAGGATCATGCCCATGTCGGAGATCTGCACGACATCGACCAGGTAGGACTTGGCCTGGCGCTCCGACAGCAGCTTGGCGTAGAGCGCACCGGCCTGCAGGCGGAAGTACGTGGTCTTGATCTTGGGGAACGCCTTGTTGAAGGCGCCGACCAACTTGGCCTGGCCGGGCTCCGGGTCGGTCGAATAGAGCACGAAGGCGCCTTCGGCCTCGGCCTTGGCGACGTCGGCGCAGGTCTTGAAGCCCTCCATCTGGCGGGGCTTCTCGCAGACCTTGGCCTGCGCGTGCGCGAGCCCGGTCCAGCCGATGACGCAGGCAGCCATGCCCATGGCAGCAAAAAGCTTCATTGTTTCCTCCCGGTATCCTTGTTCGGAGGTGAGCCTAGAGGCGGCGGACCCTCGATTCAATCGTTGTGTAATGTCGCAGACGGCGCCCGCCGCTGCTGCACAGCGATGTCAGGGTCGGTTAGGGTGCCCGCCGCCGAGCCTTGCATCGATCGAGTCGAATGCGCGACGAGCCCGCGCGCCGTGGAAAGGCTTCGTTGTGTCCAGCTCGACCTCGACCTCGGCCAACCGCGGCTGCGCCAGCGCGTGGTTTTCCGCAAACACCTCGGGCTTTCGCGTTAGACTGCCGGCATGTCCGGCTCTTCCCGTACCATCCTGGCCCTCGCCGGCGGCGTCGGCGGCGCCAAGCTCGCGCTTGGCCTGGCGAGTGTACTGCCCGCCGGGGAACTCACCGTCGCGGTCAACACCGCCGACGACTTCGAGCACCTCGGCCTCTATATCTGCCCCGACCTCGACACGGTGATGTACACCTTGGGCGGGCTCGCCAATCCCGAGACCGGCTGGGGCCGGCGCGACGAGACGTGGAACGTCATGGGCGCACTGGGACAAGTGGGCGGCGAGACCTGGTTTCGCTTGGGCGACAAGGATCTCGCCACGCACATCGAGCGCACGCGGCGCCTGCGCGGCGGCGAGTCGCTCACCTCCATCATCGCCGACCTCGCGCGGCGCTTCGGCATCGCACCCGCGGTCGTGCCGATGGCCGATGAGCCGGTGCGCACGGTCGTCAAGACCGACGACGGCGATCTGGCTTTCCAGGACTGGTTCGTGCGCCTGCAGTGCAAGCCGGTCGTGCGCTCGGTGCGCTTCGCGGGCGTCGAGATGGCAAAGCCCCATGCGGCGTTACGGTCTTTCGAGGGCGTGCGCGGCATGATCGTCTGCCCGTCCAATCCCTTCGTCAGTGTCGGGCCGATCCTGGCGCTGCCCGGCGTACGGGTGGCGCTGCAGGCAGCCAAAGTGCCGCGGATCGCCGTGACGCCCATCGTCGGGGGCCAGGCGATCAAGGGGCCGGCCGCCAAGATGCTGGCCGAACTGGGCCACGACGTGTCGGCGCTGGGCGTGGCGCGCTATTATCAGCGCCTGATCGACGGCTTCATCCTCGATGTGCAGGACGCCGCGCTGGCGCCCGAAATCGAGAAACTGGGCCTCAAGGTAAAGGTCGCCGACACCATGATGCACGACGAAGCCGACAAGCGGCGGCTGGCCGCGACCGCCCTCGAATTCGTGGACGAGCTTGCCACCCATGGGCGACACTCCTGAACCATGCTCGCCGCTGTCGTCCCGATGAAGTCTCCCGAGCTCGCCAAGAGCCGCCTTGCCGCGGTGCTCGACGGCGCGAACCGGCGCGCGCTTGCCCAGCAGATGCTCGACCACGTGCTGGGCGTGCTGCGCGAGGCGGGCCTCGCCTCGGTTCGCGTGGCGAGCAGCGACGGCGGCAAGGGCGACCTCAACGCCGACGTGACCGAGGCCGCGCGCCTTGTAGAGGCCGCGGGCGCCACCCACCTCCTGCTGGTGATGGCCGACCTTCCCTATCTCGCCGCCAGCGATATCACGGCCATGATCGAGGCCGGCCGCAACAAGCCCGTGGTCATCGCCGAGGCCAAGGACGGCGGCACCAACGCCATGCTGCTGCGGCCACCGACGGTGCTCGACTTCGCCTTCGCCACGCACCGGCCCTCCGCCACCTTCCACGCCGACAGCGCGCGCAAGGCGGGCATCGAGCCCGTGATCGTGCGCCGCCCCGGCCTGGCGCGCGATATCGACACGCCCGCCGACCTTGCCGCCCTCATTGCCGATCATCCCGCGTACCAGGTGTTCCGCCATGTCGCCTGACATCGAGCGTCTGCTCTCCACCGATCTCGACACGCTGATGACGCGCGCCGCGACAATCCGCGACGAGGCCTTCGGCAATCGCGTCACCTTCTCCAAGAAGGTATTCATTCCACTGACGCACCTGTGCCGTGACAACTGCGGCTACTGCACCTTCGTGCATCCGCCCAAGAAGGGCGAAGCGGCCTATCTCACGCCCGAGCAGGTGCTCGCCATCGCGCGCGCCGGTCAGGCCGCCGGCTGCGCCGAGGCTCTGTTCACCCTGGGCGACAAACCCGAGCTCAAGTGGAAGCCGGCGGCCGAGGCGCTGGCGGCGATGGGCCACGCCACGACGCTCGAGTATCTCGCGGCGATGGGCGCGCTGGTCTTCAAGGAGACCGGCCTTCTGCCGCACTTCAATCCCGGCCTGATGGACGCGGCCGATCTCGCCAAGTTGCGCAAGTCGTCGGTCTCCATGGGCATCATGCTCGAGACGGCGGCCGAGCGCTTGAGCGAGCGCGGCGGACCGCATTTCGGCGCTCCCGATAAAGTGCCAGCTTTGCGGCTGGCGACCCTCAAGGCTGCCGGCCAGGCGAAAGTGCCGTTCACCTCGGGCATCCTGATTGGCATCGGCGAGACGCGCGCGGAACGCATCGAGGCGTTGCTGGCGCTGCGCGACCTCCATCGCGCGCATGGCCACCTGCAGGAAGTCATCATCCAGAATTTCAAGGCCAAGCCCGATACGCGCATGGCCGACGCACCCGAGCCGTCGTTCGACGAGCTGCTGTGGACCGTCGCCGTCGCGCGCCTCGTGTTCGAGGACACATTATCTGTGCAAGCCCCGCCCAACCTGCAGGAGCCGGGCTATGGCCGCCTGATCGAGGCCGGCATCGACGACTGGGGTGGCGTGTCTCCCGTAACGCCCGATCACGTCAACCCCGAGCGGCCGTGGCCGCAGCTCGACGCTTTGGCGGTCGAGAGTGCGAAGTACGGCAAGGTGCTGACCGAGCGGCTGGCCGTCTATCCGCGCTACATCTTCGACAAGAACTGGATCGATGCGTCGTTGAAGCCGCGCGTGCTGGCGATGGCGTCGGCGAGCGGCCTGCGTCGCGACAACGACTGGCGGCCAGGCCTCGTCATGGCGATGCCGACGGACGATGTCGCCACCCTGGCAACGCCGGCGGTGCGCGCGAGCGCCAGCCTCGCTCCGGTGATCGATCGCGCGGTGCGCGGCGAGGATCTGGGCGAAGGCGATATCGTGCGGCTGTTCGAGGCGCGCGGGCCGGACTTCAAGGCGGTGACGCAAGCCGCCAACGCGCTACGCAAGGACGTCGTGGGCGACACCGTCTCCTACGCCGTCGTGCGCAACATCAACTACACCAACATCTGCTACTTCAAGTGCGGCTTCTGCGCCTTCTCCAAGGGCAAGCTCGCGGCCAACCTGCGCGGCTCGCCCTACGACCTCACGGTTCAGGAGATCGTGCGTCGTGCCTCGGAGGCGTGGGACCGCGGCGCCACCGAAGTCTGCATGCAGGGCGGCATCCATCCGGATTATACCGGCCAGCATTATCTCGACGTCTGCACGGCCGTGCGCGAAGCCATTCCCGGCATGCACGTCCATGCCTTCTCGCCGCTCGAGGTCTGGCACGGCGCCACGACCTTGGGCCTCTCGCTCACCAATTACCTGACCAGGCTGCGCGACGCCGGCCTCGGCAGCCTGCCGGGCACGGCGGCTGAAATTCTCGACGACGAAGTGCGCGACGTGCTCTGCCCCGACAAGGTCTCGACCGACCAGTGGCTCGAGATCATGCGCGCGGCCCACGGCGTCGGTCTGCGCTCGACGGCCACGATCATGTTCGGCCATGTCGACCAGCCCTATCACTGGGCGCGTCATCTGCTGCGCGTGCGCAACCTGCAGAAGGATACCGGCGGCTTCACCGAGCTGGTGCCGCTACCCTTCGTCGCCGCCGAGGCGCCGATTGCGCTCAAAGGCCAGGCGCGCATGGGCCCGACCTTCCGCGAGGCCGTGCTGATGCATGCGATCGGCCGCCTGGCGCTCCACCCGCACATCCCCAACATCCAGACTTCGTGGGTGAAGATGGGCATCGAGGGCGCCAAATATTGCCTCGACGCCGGTGCCAACGATCTCGGCGGCACGTTGATGAACGAATCGATCACTCGCGCCGCCGGCGCCGAGCATGGCGAGGAGCTGCCGCCCGACGCGATGGAGAAGTTGATCGCCGACATCGGCCGCACGTCGCGCATCCGCACGACGCTCTACGGTAATGCCTCGACAGAGCGCTTCCATGCGGCCCACAACGCCGCCACCCTGGCGCCGATCAAGCTCGAAGTGGCGGAACGCTACGCCGGCCCCGCGACCGCCAGCGACAAGCGCCGCGTGCTGCCCAAACCCCGCCAGGTCGTCCGGGCGCGTTAGCCGTATTTCTTGCGCAACCTAGGCATCACATCCTTGGCGTAGAGGTCGAGAAAGCGCTTCTGATCCGGACCGGGCGCGTGGAACACCAGGTGGTTGAAGCCCAGCTCGACATAGGGTGCGATCTTGGCGACATGCTCCTCGGGATCGGTCGAGACGATCCAGCGGCTGGCGATACGGTCGATCGGCAACGCATCGGCAAGACGGGCCATCTCGGTCGGATTGTGCGTCGAGGTCTTCTCCTCGGCCGATAGAGCGAGTGCCGACCAGAAGCGCGTATCCTCCCTGGCCTTGGCCATGTCGGTGTCGAACGAGACCTTCATCTCGATCATGTGGTCGACGGCGCCGGGAGCCTTCTTGGCCAGCTCCATGCCCTCCTTCACCGACGGGATCAGTTTGTCGCGGTAGAGCTCGGTGCCCTTGCCGCTGGTGCAGATGAAGCCGTCGCCGGCGCGGCCGGCATACTTGGCCACTTGAGGACCACCGGCGGCGATGTAGATCGGGACCGGCTTGTCGGGCCGGTCGTAGATCGTGGCGTCCCGGGTCTTGTAGAACTCGCCCTCGAAGGAGACGTGCTCCTCGGTCCACAGCTTGCGCATCAGCACGATCGACTCGCGCATGCGAGCGTAGCGTTCCTTGAACTCGGGCCACGGCTGGCCGGTCGCCGGCACCTCGTTCAGCGACTCGCCGGTGCCGACACCTAGGATGACGCGATCGGGGAACAGGCAGCCCAAGGTCGCGAACGACTGCGCCACGATGGAGGGGTGATAGCGATAGGTCGGCGTCAGCACACTGGTGCCCATGACGATGCGGCTGGTCTTGGCGCCCAGTGCCCCCATCCAGGTCACCGAGTGCGGCGCATGCCCGCCCTCGTGCCGCCACGGCTGGAAGTGGTCGCTGATGAAGACCGAATCGAAGCCCACCCGCTCGGCCTCGACCGCGAAGTCGAGCAGCGGCCTGGGGGCGAATTGTTCGGCCGACGCCTTGTAGCCCAGCTTCAACATCGAAATTGACCCTTTCCTTTGCGCGCCTCGGCGACGATCCTACCATCGTTGCGAGGAGATTGACGATTAACGCCGCCAATAACGCCGAACGTATCGAACTGATCGCGCCCTCGGGCCTGCCGCGGATCCAGCCGGACGACGACCTTGCCGCCCTCATTGCCGACAGCATGGCACCGGGCGGCCTAAGGAATCACGACGTCGTGGTGCTGGCCCAGAAGATCGTCTCCAAGTCCGAGGGCCGGCTGTTTCGCCTCTCGGACGTGACGCCGTCCGCCGAAGCCGTCGACTACGGCCGAAAGGTCGACAAGGACCCGCGCCTGGTCGAGCTGATCCTGCGCGAATCCAAGGAAGTCGTGCGCGCCATCCCGGGCGTCCTGATCGTCGAGCATCGCCTGGGCTTCGTCATGGCCAATGCCGGCATCGACGCCTCCAACGTCGACGATGCCGACCAGGTGCTGCTGCTGCCGGCCGATCCCGACCGCTCGGCGCGGCGGCTACGCGAGCGGCTGAAGGAGATCGCCGGCGTCGACGTCGGCGTCATCATCAACGATTCATGGGGCCGCGCCTGGCGCATGGGCACGACAAGCGCCGCGATCGGCGCGGCGGGTGTGCCCGGCTTGCTCGACTTGCGCGGCCAGTCCGACATGAACGGCCGCATCCTGCGCGTCACCGAGATCGGCCATGCCGACGAGATCGCCTCGGCGGCATCGCTGGTCATGGGACAGGCCGCGGAAGGCCGGCCGGTGGTGATCGTGCGCGGCCTGGGCGCCCCGGTGCGCGACGGCAGCGCGGCCGAGCTGGTGCGGCCCAAGCGGATGGATCTGTTTCGTTAACCGCCAACAGCGTGCGAGACGCGCTGGGCGGCGGCGGTCACCAGCGGCGTCACGCTCTGCAGGGTGAGGCCGGCCTCGAGATATTTCGGGAAGGCGACGCTCAGCGCCGCCAGCACGCGGCCGGTGCGGTCGAGGATGGGCGCACCGACCGAGAGCACGCCGCGGATATTCTCCTCGACCACGAGCGCGTAACCCTGCCGCCGCACCTTGGCGAGTGCCGCCACCAGGATGGCGGCATCGGTGATCGTCTGCGGCGTGATGGCCACCAGCCGTCCGCTGCCCAGCAGTTTGCGCGCCTCCGCATCGCCGATCGACGCCAGCAACACCTTGCCGGCAGCGGTGCTGTGCAGCGGCATCTCGCTGCCCGGATCCACCTTGATCGCCACCGGCCCTTCGGCCTGAACGGCCAGCAGGTAGACCGCGCGGCCGCCGTGCAGCACCGAGACGAAGCCGTTGAGGCGATGCTCGCGCGCCAGCCGCTCAAGTTCGCGGCGCGCCGTGACGATATAGTCGGAGCCGTGCTCGCTGCTGGCGCCAAGGACCATCGAGCGATAGCCGAGGCGATAACGGGCCGTGTCGCTGTTCTTCTCGACATAACCGCGCCGCGCCAGGGAGGTCACCAGGCGCTGCACGATGGTCGGGCTGAGGCCCAGTCGCCGGCCGATCTCGCGCACGCCGACCTCGCCGTCCGCGGCCTCGACGACCTCGAGTACGTCGAGGCCGCGCTCGAGCGACTGCGAGCCGGCCGCGACCTTGGCGTCGCGCGGCACATCGCGGGGGGTGATCCGCGCGACGATGCGGGGGGCGCGCGGCGGCGCCTGGAGGGGCCTCGGCACCCGCCGCTCCATCCGTTCGTTACTTGACCTCGACGACGTCGGCGACGGCGACCTTTTTGTTCATCACTGTGTTCAGCACGACATAGTGGCCGGCCGAATTGTGGTCGTCGAAGGTCACGGTCTTTCCCATGAGGTTGGTGAACGTCATGTTCTTGATGGCGTTCTTGATCTTCTCGCCGTCGGTGCTGCCCGCCGCCTTGATCGCCTGGGCGAGCACGCGGATGCAGTCGTAGCCCGCCCACGACTGCAGGTACGGCTCGGTGTTGTGCTTGGCCTTGATCTTGGCGGCGAACGCCTTGTTCTGCGGCGAATCGACGAGAGCGCTGTACTGCCAGGCGCTGATCGACTTCTCCATGCCGCCGGCCTCGATGATCGGCTGGTTGCGGCCGCCCAGTTCGACGCGGCCGGTGTAGGGGATCTTCACGCCGAGCTGCATGGCCTGGCGCAGGAAGTTGATCGAATCGCCGCCGATCTGGAAGGTGGCGATGGCGTCCGGCCGGCGCTGCTGGATGCGCGTCAGGATGCTGGTGAAGTCCGGCGTATTCTGCGGGTGGAAGTCCGTCGACACGACTTCGATGCCGGACTTCTCGGCCACCTTCTTGAAGGCGTCGGCGCCACCCCTGCCGAAGTCGGTGTCCTCGCCGATGATCGCCGCGGTCTTGAAGACCTTGGCCTTGGCGAGATAGATGCCGAGCGCCTCCATCATCGAGGAGTCCGACGCGCTGATGCGGAAGGCGTATTCGTTGCGGCCGGGGCCGGCGAGGTCGGAGATCTGCGGATTGGAGGCGATGCCGGTGATCATCGGGATCTTGGCGTCGGCGATGATCTTCATGCTCGCGAGATGGGCGGAGCTGCAATGCGAACCCTCGATCGCCACGACCTTGGCCTCGACCAGCTTGTTGGCGACGTTGACCGCCTCGGAGGGATTGCACTTGTTGTCGAGCACCATCAGCTCGACCTTGCGGCCGAGCAGGCCGCCCGCGGCATTGATCTCCTCGACCGCGAGGTCGACGCCCCACATCTCCCACTCCGACGCCGTCGCCGCCGCGCCGGTCTTGGGCGTCGAGACGCCGATCACGATCGGGCCCTGTTGCGCCATCGCCGGCGCCACGCCCATGACTGTCGCGGCCGCCGCCGCCCACCAGAATTTCTGCATCGTACCCCTCCCTCGCTGTTCCCCGACATCGTCGACCACGGTGTACCTGATATCGGTACATCGTTTCGATGGTTGAAGTTCGCAAGATACTTGTTTAGCTGTCAACGCATATTGGCAACGTGAAATCGGGGCGGGTCCGTCGTGAACTTCCTGCGGCATCGAGTGGTCCGGTAATTGCAATGCGGCCGAGGCAATGACCATCGACGCGGTCTATCTCCTTCAGCTGACGCTGAACGGCATCACGCTCGGCCTGCTCTACGCGCTGATCGCCGTCGGCCTGTCGCTGATCTTCGGCGTCATGGAGATCATCAACTTCGCGCACGGCGAGCTGCTGATGCTCGGCGCCTTCGCCATGGCCTTCGCGCTGCCGGTGACCGGCCTGCTCTACTGGCCGGCACTCGGCGTGGCGGTCCTGTGCACCATGATGGCGGGCCTGGTGATCTACGAGATGCTGCTGGCGCGACTGAAGACCGACGAGTTCGAGCGCAGCATCCTGATCACCCTGGGATTGTCGATCATCATCATCCATGTGATGCAGTACATCTTCACGGCGACGCCGCGGCTGGTCGACACGCAGTACGGCTTCGAGGGCGTGGAAATCGGCTCGATCCGCATCACCTGGACGCGGGTGATCGGCGCCGGCGCGGCGTTGGTGGCTTTCGGCGGCCTCTACCTCATGCTGCGCTACACCCAGTTCGGCCGCGCCATGCGCGCCATCGCCCAGAACCGCGAGGCCGCGCTGATGGTGGGCATCCGCCCGCGCGTGGTGGCGCGCAACGCCGTCGTGCTGGCGGCCGGCCTCTGCGGCCTGGCGGGCGCGGCGATCTCGCCGATCCAGCTGGTCACGCCCTACATGGGCCAGTTCCTGATCTTCAAGGCGTTCGCCCTCGTCATCATCGGCGGGCTGGGCAACATCCCGGGCGCCGTGGTCGCGGCGATCGGACTGGGGCTGGTCGAGAACTGGATCGGCGGCTTCTTCGAGATCGCCTGGCAGGAAGGCGCGGTGTTCGCGATCATGATCGTCGTGCTGTTCCTGCGGCCCGACGGCCTGTTCAAGCGCGGGGGCATGCGGGTGGGATGAAGCGCGCCGCCGTCCCGCTTATGGCCATCGTCGCCGCACTCGCGTTTGCGGCGCTGCCGTTCGTCACCTCGTCCAACTACATCGTGGGCGTGGGCGTGTCGGCGCTGCTCTTCACCGTGGCCGCCGCGGCGCTCAACCTGATCTACGGCTACACCGGCCTGCTGTCGTTCGCGCAGCTGGGCTTCTGGGGCATCGGCGGCTACGCCTCGGCGCTCACCGTGGTGACCTTCGGCGGGAATTTCTGGTGGGGCGTGCTGTGGGCGGCGCTGATCAACGCCGCCATCGCGCTGGTCGTCGGCTATCCGATGTTGCGCACCAACCGCCATGCCTTCGTGATCTCGACGCTCACCTTTGCGCTGCTGGTATCGCTGATCGCGCGCGACTGGGTCGACCTCACACGCGGGCCGCTCGGCATCCCCAACCTGCCGCCACCCACGGCCTTTGGCCGCACTTTCTCGACCACCCACCAGTTCTACGGCATCGCCTGGGCCTTCTCGGTGGCCACCCTCGCCTTCCTCTATGTGCTGTGCAGCTCGCGCATCGGCCGCACGCTGATCGCCATCAAGCAGAACGAGCCGCTGGTGCGCGCGCAGGGCATCTCACCGATGCCCTACAAGCTCGCGGCCTTCGCCATCGGCGCCGCCATCACCGGCGCGGCCGGCGGCGTCTTCGTCTTCCATCTCGGCATCGTCGATCCGCTGATCCTCGACTTCTATTACATGCAGACGTTCCTGATCATCATGATCATCGGCGGCGCCGGCAGCTTCTGGGGCGTCGTCGCCTCGGGCATCGCGCTGTCGGCCCTGCCCGAGGTGCTGCGTTTTTCGGCTGACTTCCGCATGATCATCTACGGCGTGATCCTGGTCGTTGCCATGTTCGTAATGCCGTCGGGCGTCGCGGGCTGGCTGCGCGACCGCCGGCTGGCGCGCCAGCGGGCGGCGCTGCAATGAGCGCCGTGCTGCAGGTGAGCGGGCTGCGCAAGGCCTACGCCGGCGTCCACGCGCTCGACGGCGTGTCGTTCGAGGTCGCGGGCGGCAGCATCACCGGCCTCATCGGACCCAACGGCTCAGGGAAAAGCACGACCATCGACTGCATCTCGGGCTTCCAGAGGCTCGACGACGGCAAGGTCGTGCTGGCGGGAAGCGACATCACCGGCAAGCCCTCTCACCTGATCGCGCGCGCCGGCATGATGCGTACCTTCCAGACCGTGCGCGTCTACGAGCGCCTGTCGCTGCGCGACAATCTCGCCATCGCCGCCCAGCAGTTCGACCCGGCAACCTGGATCGACGAGTTCCTGCGCACCCGACGCTATCGCGCCGCGGTCGAGGTATCGGAGACGCGGGCGCGCGCGCTGGTCGATCTGATCGGTCTGGGGAAATACTACGAGATCGAGACCGGCATTCTTTCGTATGGCCAGAAGAAGCTGGTGGCACTGGCCGCCGCGCTGATGCCGCATCCCAGGATCGTCGTGCTCGACGAGCCGGTGGCCGGCGTGAACCCCAGCCGCATCCGCGAGATCGAGGTGGCGCTGCAGCAGCTCAACCGCGCCGGTGAGACTTTCCTGATCGTCGAGCACAATGTCGAGTTCATCACCACCCTCTGCCACAAGGTGATCGTGCTCGACCAGGGCCTGAAGCTGGCCGAGGGCACCGCGGCCGAGATCCACAACGACAGCCGCGTGCTCGAGGCCTATCTCGGCATCACGCCGGAGATCGCCGAGGCAGAAATGCGGGCCTCGGCATGAGCGAGCTCGCCCTCGAACTTGTCTCGGTCACCGCGGGCTACGGCGACAATCCGATCGTGCGCGAGTTTTCCGCGCGCCTCGCGTCCGGCAGCATCACGACCTTGATCGGCGGCAATGGTGCCGGCAAATCGACCCTGCTGCGCGCGATCTACGGCACCAACCGCTTTTTCTCCGGCCAGATCGTGTTCAAAGGCGAGACGATCGAGCGCCTGCCGCCGTGGGAGCGACTGAAGCGCGGCATCGGCTTCGTGCCGCAAGGTCGTTGCAACTTCCCCGCCATGTCGGTTACGGAAAACCTCAAGATGGGGTGCTATACGCTGCCCTCTGCAAAACACGCCGCGGCGATCGAGCGGGTGATGGTGTCGTTCCCCCTCCTGCGCGCCAAGGCCCGCATCGAGGCCGGTAACCTGTCGGGCGGCGAGCAGCAGATCCTCGAGATGGCGATGGTTCTGCTGGTCGAACCGAGCCTGCTGCTGCTCGACGAGCCCTCGCTCGGCCTGTCGCCCAGGATGCAGGGCGACGTATTCGCCACGGTCCAGCGCATCGCGGCACTGGGCGTGACGGTCCTTATCGTAGAGCAGAATGTGCGCGGCGCGCTGCTGATCTCCGACCGCGCCCTGGTGATGGAACAGGGGCGACTTTTCATGGAAGGTCCGGCAAACGAGGTGCGCACCGATCCGCGCATCCGCCAGGCCTATCTCGGCGGCAACATCCAGCAAACGGCGGCATGAATATGGAAAAGGCCAAGGAAAAAGCAAGATTGGCAGTCGACATCGGTGGCACTTTCACCGACCTCTGCCTCGACTGGAACGGCAAGCTCACCAGCGTGAAAGTGCTGACGACGCCGCGTGCGCCGGAGGAAGGCGTGCTGACCGGCGTCACCGATATCCTCAAGCTCTCGGGCGTCAAGCCGGCCGATCTCGGCCTGATCATCCACGGCACGACCCTGGCCACCAACGCCATTATCGAGCGCAAGGGCGCCCGGACGGCGCTGGTCGTCACCGAAGGTTTCCGCGATTCCATCGAGATGGCCTTCGAGCATCGCTTCGAGCAGTACGACATCTTCATGATGAAGCCGCCGCCGCTGGTCGCGCGCGAGCTGCGTTTCGGCATTCCCGAGCGGCTCGACGGCCGCGGCAACGTGTTGATGCCGCTCGACGAGACGGCGGTGCGCGCGCTGGCGCCCAGGCTCAAGGCAGCCGGCATCGAGGCGATCGCCATCGGCTACATGCACGCCTATCTCGACGGCAAGCACGAGCGGCGCACGCGCGACATCCTCGCCGAGACCATGCCCGACGTGTCCTATTCGCTGTCGAGCGAAGTCTCGCCCGAGATCCGCGAGTACGAGCGCTGGTCGACCGCCGCCGCCAACGCCTACGTCCAGCCGGTGATGGACCGCTATCTCGGCCGCCTCGACGCCGCGCTGAAGAAGCAGGGCTTCGCCTGCCCGCTGTTCATGATCACCTCGGGCGGCGGCCTCACCTCACTCGACACGGCCCGCAAGTTCCCGATCCGGCTCGTCGAGTCGGGTCCGGCCGGCGGCGCCATCCTGGCTGCGGCGCTGGCGCGCCAGTGCGGCCTCGACAAGGTTCTGTCGTTCGACATGGGCGGCACCACGGCCAAGATCTGCCTGATCGACGACGGCGAGCCGCAGCATTCGCGCACCTTCGAGGTGGCGCGCCAGTATCGCTTCCTGAAGGGCAGCGGCCTGCCGTTGCGCATCCCGGTCATCGAGATGGTCGAGATCGGCGCCGGCGGCGGCTCGATCGCGTCGGTCGATTCGCTGAGCCGCGTCAACGTCGGTCCCGAGAGCGCGGGTGCCGAGCCCGGCCCCGCGAGCTACGGCCGTGGCGGCACCCAGCCCACCGTCACCGACGCCGACGTCGTGCTGGGCCGTCTCGATCCCGGCTACTTCGCCGGCGGTTCGATCAAGCTCTCGCCGGAGAAGGCAGGCGTGGCCGTCGACAAGTCGGTCGGCAGCAAGCTCGACCTCAAGCGCCTCGACGCCGCTTTCGGCATCAGCGAAATCGTCGAAGAAAACATGGCCAACGCCGCCCGCGTGCACGCGGTCGAACGTGGCAAAGAGCTGCAGGATCGCACCATGATCGCCTTTGGCGGCGCCGCACCCATCCACGCCGCGCGCCTCGCGGAAAAGCTCGGCATCAGCAGGGTCATGGTGCCGTCGGGTGCAGGTGTCGGCTCGGCTCTCGGCTTCCTGATGGCGCCGGTCGCCTACGAGGTGGTGCGCAGCCGCTACGTCCAGCTCGACGACAAGTTCGACCTGGCTTTCGTGAACAAGTTGTTCGCCGACATGCAGGAAGAGGCCGCGGCCATCGTGAAGGCGGGTGCCCCGCAGGCCAAGCTGGTCGTCGCCCGCACCGCCGACATGCGTTACCGCGGCCAGGGCCACGAGATCACCGTCGACATGCCGCCCGGCGATTTCACCACGGCGTCGAAGACAAAGCTGATCGAGCTCTACGAGAAGGGCTATGCCGCCACGTTTGGCCGCACGATTCCCGGTCTCGGCGTCGAGATCATGAACTGGACCTTGCGGCTCGCCGCCGAGCAGCCGGCTGTGCCGAAAATCGCAACACAGCCAGCGGATATTCCGTCCAAGGCGCGCGGCAGCAGGCCGGTCTACGACCCGGCCGATCAAGACATGAAGGACGTCTCCGTCTATCATCGCAGCGACCTCACGATCGGCAGCTTCGTGCCGGGCCCGGCGGTCATCGCCGAGGACGAGACGACGACCATCGTGCCCGCGACATTCGCCGCCCGGATCACCCCGATCGGCGCCATTCTGTTGGAGAAGGTGGGAACATGAGCATCAACGATCCGCTGTCGCCCATTCGCCTGCAACTGATGTGGGACCGCCTGATCGCGGTCGTCGAGGAACAGGCGCTGGCGCTGATGCGCACCGGCTTCTCGACCTCGACGCGCGAGGCCGGCGACTTGTCGGCCGGCGTCTTCGACTTGAGCGGCGCGATGCTGGCGCAGGCCGTGACCGGCACGCCGGGCCACATCAACTCGATGGCCCGGGCCGTCTATCACTTCCTCGACCGCTTCCCGGCCAAGACGATGAAGGAAGGCGATATCTTCCTGACCAACGATCCGTGGAAGGGCACCGGCCACCTGCACGACTTCACCTTCGTCACGCCGACATTCCGGCGCGGCAAGATGGTCGCGCTCTTCGCCTCGACCTGCCACGTCGTCGACATCGGCGGCCGCGGCATGGGCGCCGACGCCCGCCAGGTCTACGAGGAAGGCCTCTACATCCCGCTGATGCGCTTTGCCAGCGAGGGCACCGTCGACAAGACCCTGACCGACATCGTCGCCGCCAACGTGCGCGAGCCGGTGCAGGTCGTGGGCGATCTCTATTCGCTGGCGACCTGCAACGAGATCGGTTGCCGTCGCCTGATCGAGATGATGGACGAGTTCGCCATTGACGATCTCGATCGCCTGGGTGCCCACATCCTGGCTAAGTCCAAGCAGGCCTCGCTCGAGGCGATCTCCAAGATCAAGCCTGGCGCGTACAAGTTCTCGATGACGGTCGACGGCTACGACAAGCCGATCGACATCGTGGCCACCATGAAAATCGGCCCGACCGGCATCGACGTCGACTTCACCGGCACCTCGGGCGTGTCGGCCTTCGGCATCAACGTGCCGCACTGCTACACCGAGGCCTATGCGTCGTTTGGCGTGAAGTGCATCGTGGCGCCCAAGGTGCCGAACAACGAGGGCTCGCTCGAGGTGATCCGCATCACCGCGCCCGGCGGCTGCATCCTGAACGCCAAGCATCCCGCGCCGGTCGCGGCCCGTCACGTCACCGGCCAGATGCTGCCCGACGTCATGTTCGGCTGCCTGCATCAGGCGCTGGGCGGCGGCGTGCCGGCCGAAGGCGCCTCGTGCCTGTGGAACCTCTCGGCGATGGGCGGCCCCGGCCGCGCCGACGGCGATCCGGCCGACACCATAAACGCCATCCCCTTCACCATCATGAGCTTCCATGCCGGCGGCACCGGCGCACGGCCGGGACGCGACGGCCTGTCGGCCACTGCCTTCCCCAGCGGCGTGCGCAACGTGCCAGCCGAGGTCAACGAGACGATCTCGCCGATCGTGATCTGGAAGAAGGAATACCGCCAGGATTCGGGCGGCGCCGGCGAGTTCCGGGGCGGTCTCGGCCAGATCATGGAAGTCTCGACGCTCGACACCGCGCCGTTCGCCATCAGCGCCTACTACGACCGCATCGACCACCCGCCGCGCGGCCGCGACGGCGGACAGAACGGCATGGCCGGCAAGGTCGAGCTCGAGTCGGGCAAGAAGCTGCGCGGCATGGGCCAGCAGACCGTGCCGCAGAAGGACCGTCTGATCATCTCGATGCCGGGCGGCGGCGGCCTCGGCAATCCGCGCAAGCGGGCGGCCGCGACCGTGGCCGACGACGTGCGCCAGGGCTTCATCTCGTCGACGGCAGCGCGGCGCGACTACGGCGTCGCCGTCAACGACGACTTCTCGGTCGACGAGAGCGAGACCGCGAAGCTGCGCGCTCAAGCAGCCGAGTAGGAGCAATAGACATGCGCGTGAGTGCCGGTCTGCCGACCGGGATGGAAGGCTTGACCTATCCCATCCCCTTCTCCGATCCCGAGAACGTCATCAAGATCGCCCAGGCGGCGGAGAAGTTCGGCTACGACTCGGTGTGGGGCAACGACCACATGACGACCCAGAACTACGTGCGCGCCGAGTTTCCGGTGCCGCCCCGGTTCTGGGAGCCGCTGATCACCTACGCCTTCGTGCTGTCGGAGACGAAGAAGATCAAGGTCGGCACCGGCATCCTCGTGTTGCCGATGCGCCACGACATCGTCGTGGCGGCCAAGCAGATCGTGACCCTCGATCATTTCGGCAAGGGCCGGCTCGAGCTCGGCATCGGCATCGGCGCCTATCGCGAGGAATTCAAGGCGTTGCAGCCCGACGCCACCATCGACCGCGGCGACATCGTCGACGAGGGCCTGCAGGCACTGAACCTCCTGTTCAAGGACAGGGTCGCGAGCTTCGACGGCCGCTACTACAAGTTCAAGGACGTTGAGCTCTTTCCCAAGCCCTACCAGAAGAAGCTGCCGATCTACGTGAGCGGTAACCACGCCAACAACATCGCGCGCGCCGTGAAGTGGGCCGACGGCTGGCTGCCCGCCGGCATGCACGTCGACCGCATCCGTGCCGGCGTGAAATCCTTGCGCGAGCAGGCCGAGGCGGCCGGCCGCGACTGGCGCACCATCGAGGTCTGCCCGCAGTTCGTCGTCCATCTCGGCAAGACGCACGCAGCCGCGGCCGAGAGCTTCCGCCGCAGCCAGATGAACAAGCACCTGGTGTCGCTCTCCAAGTCGACGCTCAAGGGACAGGGTGCGGCCACGCACGAGGAGATCAACCTGATCGGCACGCCCGCCGAGGTGATCGAGAAGGCGCTGGCCTTCAAGGACGTCGGCGTCACCCACCTGCTCGGCCTCTACTTCGCCGCCAACTCCGTGCCCGAGCTGCTCGACCAGATGCAGCTCTTCGGCGAAGAGGTCATTCCGAAGGTGAAGTGACCCTCAGGAGTCTTTGAAGGCTTCCTCCACCGCCGAAATCACGCCCTTGGCGATCGCTTCGAGTTCCTCCACCGCCTGACGGAGCGCCATGCCGGGCGGGCGGGGCTGGAAGATGACGTGGTCGACGTTGAGGCGCGGCTGCCAGGCGATGACCTTCTGGGCGATCTCGTCCGGCGTGCCGAGCAGCCAGCGTTCCTGCATGAACGCTTCGGACATGAAATGGGGATTGTCCGAGGTGAGCGGCCGGCGATCGCCACTCGCTGGATCGACGTAGGTGAGGCCGACCCGCTCGGGCTTGTATTGCACGCGATAGACCTGGTCGACGAAGGGCTGGTGCCGCTTCATCGCGTCGGCGGCCGAGGAACCGACCAGGATCTCGCGCATCAGCGCGCGCGGCAGCGGCCCGGCGCCCTGGCGCTCGACCTCGGCGTCGAACGACTGGAGCTGGCGCACGAGCGCCTCGAACTCGATCAGCGGCGCCACCAGGAAACCGGCGCGATGCCTGACCGCCCGGGCGCGCGCCTTGGGCGCCGCCGCGCCGATCCACAGCGGCAGCCGGCCGGGCTTGACCGGCGGCGGTCGCAGCAGGCCGCCCTTCACCTTGTAGGTGCGGCCCTCGTAGTCGAACGCCTCGCCCTTCCAGGCGAGTTCCAGCACGTCGAGACATTCCTCGAAGGCCGAGGTCCGTCGCGCATAAGGCCAGCCGAACATCTCGAACTCGGCCGGCCGATAGCCCTGTCCCAGCCCGATCTCGACCCGGCCGCCCGACAGATTGTCGACCACCGACAGATCCTCGGCGAGCCGCATCGGATGGCCGTGCAGCGGCGCCAGAGCGATCGCCTGGCCGATCCGGCAGTGCGGTGCTGCGACGGCGAGGGCTGCACAGGCGACCACCGGCGAGGGGCAGTAACCGTCGGGCTCACCGTGATGTTCGCTCGCCCAGATCGAATGAAAGCCCAGCCGGTCGGCTTCGGCCGCCAGCTCGAGCCCCTCGCGATAGGCCTTGTCGTAGGGTTCGCGCAGCCCGCGATGCGCCTGGAAGCTGAAGGAGACGCCGAACTTGGGCGCCTTCGTCACTTGAACGCCTGACGGATGCGGCCCCAGTCATCGATCGCCTTCTCCTGGCCGGGCACGATCTGGATGGTGAACTGGGTGAATCCCGCGTCGCGCAAGGCGCCGATGCGCTGCTTCAGCTCACCTTCAGTCGCTGTCCATGACGTCATGCGAATGAGATCGGCCGTGACGAACTTGCGCTCCTCCGGCTTCACGAACATCAGATGGCCGCGATGGTTGTCGAGGTACGGTGCGTCCTTGGGTTCGAAGGTCTTCGCCAGGGCGACGTAGCCCTCGACTTCGGGCCGCTGCTTGGTGGGCATCGCCGTCGTGCCGGGCTTGAAGCCCATCATCGCCTCGTCGGCGGCGCGATGCAGCATCACCGCCGCGCGCGGGCCGGCCTGCGCCATGGCGCGCTCCGAATCCGCCGGTTCGCCATCGGCCAGCACGCAGCCCAGCGCGAAGGCCGTCGCCTGCAGGTCGCCCACGGCGTGCCCCGCCTTGGTCCAGGCCTCGCGCATGTCGGCCACTTCCTTCGCGCCATGCGCCACGTCGGAGACGAAATCGATCCAGCCGGCTTTCAGCTTGGCGGTGAGGTCGCGCGTGCGCGGCCCGTAGGCCGAGAGGTGGAGCGCGATCGGGTCCCTGGTGTTGGTCAACGGCAGTTCGGGATTGAGGAAGCGGATCTTCTTTCTCTGCCCCTCCATCTCGAAGTCGACGGTCTCGCGCCGCAGCAGGCCATAGACCTGGGCGACGTAGGTCTCCATGTCCTTCACCTTCATCGCCCCGAAGCCCATCGCACGGCGCGCGGTGAAGCCGGTGCCGACGCCGAAGTCGATGCGGCCGGGCGCGAGCTGGTTCAAGGTCGCCAGCGCATTGGCCGCGACCGGCGCAATGCGGTTGGATGGCACCAGCACGCCGGTGCCGAGGCGAATGCGTTTGGTGTTCACCGCGGCAGCACCCATGGCCACGAAGCAGTCGGCCGAGAGCATCTGCGTGTCGTAGAACCAGGCGTGACTGAAGCCCAGCTCCTCGGCGCGCTGGGCCACCTTCCAGGAGTCCGCCGCCGTCGGGAGAGCGATACCGAAGTCCATCTCTATGCTCCTCAGGTATCCGCCAGCGTCGCCAGCATGCGGTCGCGCGCGGCGAAATCGCCGTCGTCATGGACCGGTTGCAGGCAGACATGTGTGGCCCCGGCATCGAAGTGTGCGCGTAAACCCTTCTTGACCGCCGCCGCGTCCCCCCACAGGCACATGGCGTCGATGAATTTGTCGCTGCCGCCATCGGCGAGATCGGCCTCGCTGAAGCCCTCGCGCAGCCAGTTGTTGCGGTAGTTGGGCAGCACCATGTAGCGGCCGAG
Organism: Hyphomicrobiales bacterium; assembly: GCA_041691635.1. Lineage (GTDB taxonomy): Bacteria > Pseudomonadota > Alphaproteobacteria > Reyranellales > Reyranellaceae > Reyranella. Next base: position 109,451 of record JBEPUH010000005.1, on the reverse strand, counting down.
TTCCTTGCGGCCGAGTGCGCGCGCCTTGGCGGGATCGCTCTCGATCGTGACCTTCTGCTCGACTGCCAGCACCTTGTTCGGTCCCAGGATCTTCGCGGCCTGTGCCGTATGTTTGGGCGTCACGTTGTAGGGCACCGCGCCCATCGATTTCTGTGCGCTCAACTCCAGCATCTTCGGCCCCAGTGCCGCCAGCACGACCGGCGCTTCCGCGCCGTTCGGCAGATCCTTGTGCAGGGTCTCGAGATAGGCGCGCATGGTGGCGACCGGCTTGTCGTAGCGGTGGCCGCGCAGACCCTCGACCATCGGTATGTGGCTGACGCCGAGGCCCAGGATGAAACGGCCATCGTGGAGGTCGTTCAGCGACACCATTGCGCGCCGCGCCGTGAAGGGATCGCGGGCGTAGATGTTGGCGATCGAGCTGCCGATGGTGATTTTTTCGCCTTTCGACAGGAGATATCCCGCCAGCGACATCGACTCGTAGCCGCGCGATTCAGGGTACCAGAGTGCCGAATAGCCGTTCTTTTCGACCGTGCGCACGAGATCGGCGAGCTGCGTCCCGTCGAGCTTGTCCGTCGAGTACCAGACTCCAAGGCGTCCGAGCTTCATGATGGGTCCCTTCGCTGTCTTTGCACGTTCACGTTAGCGGACGTATCGTCGGAAATCGATTGGTCGTGTATCGACTCCGGGAGGAACAACAATGGATGTAGGGGTTTTCTACTTTCCGACCGACTACGGCATCAATGTCGCCGAGCTCGGCCGTGCCCTCGAGGATCGCGGCTTTGGCTCGCTTTACGTGCCCGAGCACACCCATATTCCGCTCGGCAGGAAGACGCCGTTCCCGGGCGGCGGCGAGTTGCCCAAGCGCTATTCCCACACGCACGACCCCTTCGTGGCGCTGGCCTTCGCTGCCGCAGCCACCAAGAAGCTCAAGATCGGCACCGGCATCTGCCTGGTGCCGCAGCACGAGCCGATCGTGACCGCCAAGACGATCGCCAGCCTCGACCAGCTCTCGGGAGGCCGCTTCGTGTTCGGCATCGGCGGCGGCTGGAACGTCGACGAGATGGAGAACCACGGCGCCGCCCACAAGGACCGCTTCAAGATCATGCGCGAGCACGTGCTGGCCATGAAGGCGCTGTGGACCGAGGAGGCCGCCTCGTTCAAGGGCGAGTTCGTGAAGTTCGATCCGGTGTGGTCGTACCCCAAGCCGGCGCAGCGCCCGCACCCGCCGATCATCCTGGGCGGCGAGAGCGACCACACGTTGCGCCGCGTCGTCGAATATTGCGACGGCTGGTTTCCGCGCACGCGCGCGGGTTTCGATCCGGTGCAGGCGACCGACCGGCTGCACAAGATGGCGGCCGAGAAAGGCCGCGATCCCAAGTCGCTCACCATCACGGTGTTCGGCGCACCCAACAAGGCCGAGGCGCTGGCGCGCTACGCCAAGGCCGGCATCGACGGCGCGTTGCTGGCCGTGCCCGACGGCACGCGCGACGAGATCCTGGCCTTCCTCGACAAGCAGGCGCCGCTCACCAAGGTCGCCGCGTGAGCGTCGCCATCGGCCTCGGCCTGATGGACTTCCCCTTCAAGTCGGGGGCGGACTACTGGCGCTGGGTCGATCTTTGCGAGCAGGGCGGTGTCGATTCTCTGTGGCAGACCGACCGGCTCATCAGCAAGCAGCCGATCCTCGAATGCATGGCGACCATGGCGGCTCTTGCCGGCCGCACGCGACGGATGCGCTTCGGCATGAACGTCGTGTCGCTGGCACTGCGCGATCCGGTGTTGCTGGCCAAGCAATGCGCCACGATCGACGTGCTGTCGGAAGGCCGGCTGCTGCCCGCCTTCGGCATCGGCAGCCCGTTGGGACCCGAGTGGCAGGCGCTCGACATCGACACCAGGACGCGCGGCAAGCGCACCGACGAGAGCCTCGAGATCATCGCCCGCCTGTGGCGCGAGGACAGCGTCGACTTTGCCGGCAAGCACTATCGCCTGAGGGGCGCCTCGATCGCGCCCAAGCCGGTCCAGCCCGACCTGCCGATGTGGATCGGCGGCTCGTCCGAGGCCGCGATCCGGCGCACCGCGCGCTACGGTACCGGCTGGCAGGGCGGCGGCGAGACGGTGGAGGATGCAGGACGCGTCGTCGCCGCCATCAAGAAGGCCGTCGTCGCGGCCGGCCGCTCGATCGACCAGGATCACTACGGCGCGAGCTTCCCGTTCTATTTCGGCGCCGCGACCGATCCCGTCGTGACCGGCGCCCAGGCTGCCTACACCAAGCGCACCGGCCGGGAGGCCAGACGCTATTTCGCCATCGGCGACGCGCAGACGATCCGCGACCGGGTCGCCGAGTATGTCGCCGTCGGCATCGAGAAGTTCATCCTGCGTCCGGTCGGCTCGGGCGACGCGGTGATCGCCCAGACGAAACGACTGATCGAAGAAGTGCTGCCGCACATCTAGGGGAGACACGAATGCAGCTCGGCGCGGCGATGTTTTTCACGGACTATTCGATGTCGCCCGGCGAACTCGCCACGGCGCTGGAGGAGCGTGGCTTCGACTCGGTGTGGTCGCCCGAGCATTCGCACATCCCGCTCAGCCGCGAGTCGGCCTTTCCGGGCGGCGGCGAGTTGCCGAAGAAATACTACGACGCCATGGACCCGTTCGTGGCGCTGATGGCGGCGGCGGCCATCACCAGGACCCTGAAGGTCGGCACCGGCATCTGCCTGATCACGCAGCGCGACCCGATCCAGACGGCGAAACTCGTCGCCTCGATCGACCAGCTCTCGGCCGGCCGCTTCCTGTTCGGCATCGGCAACGGCTGGAACAAGGACGAGATGGCCAACCACGGCACCAGGTTCGAGACCCGCCACAAGCTCGCCCGCGAGCGGGTCGAGGCGATGAAGGCGATCTGGACCATGTCCAAGCCCGAGTATCACGGCGAGCTGGTGAACTTCGACCCGATGATGACCTGGCCCAAGCCGCTCCAGAAGCCGCACCCGCCGATCTGGGTCGGCGGCGCCTTTCCCTACGGCGCGCGGCGCGCGATCCGCTACGGCGACGGCTGGATGCCGCATCGCGCGCGTCCCCAGTATGACAACGTGCGCGACAAGATTCCGGAGTTCCAGAAGCTCGCCGCCGAAGCCAATCGCGACCTCACCACTGTCCCGGTCACGATCTGGGGCGCCAGAGAGGACGAGGATTTCCTGAAGAAGGATCGCGACGCCGGAGTGGTGCGCGTGATCGTCAGTCTCGACTCGGCCAAGGCCGACGTGATCCTGCCCCAGCTCGACCGCTGGGCGAATCTTTTGCAGAAAGTAGCCTGAGGAGATGACAATGCAGATCGGTGCCTCCCTTCCCATCGGCGATATCGGCGCCGGTCCCACCGTCATTCGCGACTACGCGCAGGCCGCCGAAGGCCTGGGTTACGACTTTCTCTGTGCGCCCGACCACGTGCTGGGGGCCGATCCGGCCAAGATCTCGCCCACCGGCCCGCGCATGGGCTCCAACGCCACGGCCTATCACGACCCGTTCGTGCTGTTCGGCTATCTGTCGGGTCTCACGAAGAAGATCGAGTTCGTCGCCGGCGTGCTGATCCTGGCGCAGCGCCAGGCCGCGCTGGTCGCCAAGCAGGCTGCCTGCCTCGACGAACTGTCGGGCGGCCGCTTTCGCCTCGGCGTCGGCGTCGGCTGGAACGAAATCGAATTCCAGGGGCTGGGCTACGACTTCCACACCCGCGGCAAGCGCTCCGAGGAACAGGTGCGCTTCATGCAGGAGCTGTGGGCCAAGCCCGCCGTCACCTTCAAGGGCGAGTTCCACGAGCTGACCGACGGCGGCATCAATCCGCGCCCCAAGTCGGGCAAGGTGCCGGTGTGGTTCGGCGGGCACGCCGAGGCGACCTACAAGCGCATAGCGAAGTACGGCGACGGCTTCATGCCCAACCGCTGGCCGCCGGGCGACGAGGCGCTCGCCGTGTTCGACAAGCTGCGCCGGCTGACCAGGGAAGCCGGGCGCGATCCGAAGGATGTCGGCCTCGATGTCTGGGTGTCGATGGGCAAGGGCACCGAGGACGACTGGCGCAAGGAAATCGCCTTCTGGAAGAAGGCGGGCGTCACCCACATCACCGTGCACACGACTTTTGCCAACCCGATCCACACGCGCATCGCCGGCACGACCTACGACGACCACCTGAAGGCGATCGCGCGCTACCGGGCGGCGGTGAAGGATCTGCTGTGAAGTTCACCCTTCACTTCGGCAACAACACCTTCCCCGATCTCGCCGGTGCGGTGCGCATGGTGAAGGCGGCCGAGGCGGCGGGTTTCGACTCCGTCGTGGCCGTCGATCATGTCGTCTTCCCGCACCGCTACACCTCGGTCTATCCCTACGCGCCGGACGGAAGGTTGCCGGGCGGGCCGGGCGGATCGCTGCCCGATCCGCTGATCTGGATGGCAGCGATGGCCGCCGTCACGACGAAGCTCCGCTTCATGACCGGCGTGATCATCTTGCCGCTGCGCAATCCGCTGGTGCTGGCCAAGCAGGTGGCCACGCTCGACGCCCTGAGCGGCGGGCGGATCGAGCTCGGCATCGGCGTGGGCTGGCTCAAGGAGGAGTTCGAGGCCGTCGGCGTGCCGTTCGAAAAGCGCGGCAAGCGCTCCGACGAATACATCGCCGCGATGCGCAAGCTGTGGGCCGAGGATGGCGCGAGCTTCTCGGGCGAGTTCGTGAACTTCCACGAAGTGAGTTCCAACCCCAAGCCGGTGCACGGCAGGGTGCCGATCGTGATCGGCGGCCACTCGGAGGCGGCGGCCAAGCGTGCGGGACGGCTCGGCGACGGCTTCTTTCCCTCGATCGGCAGCCAGGTCGACACGGTGCCACTGTTCGACGTGGTGCGCCGCACGGCCGAGGCCGCCGGCCGCGATCCGAAGGCGATCGAGATCATGGCGGGGTGCTCCGACCTGCTGCCCGGCCCTGGTTCGAATTCTGGCAAAGACCCGCGCGCGGCCATCGAGGAACGGGCCAAGCAGGGCGTCGGCCGCATCATCCTGCCGGTCTGGCGCTTCCAGCCCGATCTCGAGGACGGCCTCGCCCGGTTCGGCGAAAGGATTGTCCGGCCTTTCCGCAGCTGAGACTCCCGTCCGGTCTCACCTGCGTGAGACACCCAAAACGCAGGCCGGCCTTCCTTTTAGGCTCCTTGCTCCCATTTCTCTCTCACCCCCAGATAGCATTGATATCAATGCTATCACTTTCCATATTGACCATATGTCTGCCCTCCTCATCCGCGGCATCGACGACAGACTGAAACGGGCGTTGCGGCTGCGCGCCGCCGAAAACGGCCAGTCGATGGAAGAAGAAATGCGCCGAATCCTGCGCACCGCGCTCGACGTGCCCTCGCCCGAAGAGGAACACGAGCGCGCCCTCGAAGAGATCGAGGCCAAAGCCCGTGCCCGGTTTCGGGCTGGTGGGAGCTGACCTGCATCACCGTCGCTACATCACCGTCTTGGCGAACCACTCCACCTGATCCTCGAACTCGGCCATCGAATCGGCCGGGATCATCAGGGCGCAGGCGTGGTCGACGCCGATCTTCTTCAGGCCCTCGACCTTCTCGCGGATCAGGTCGGGCGAGCCCACGAGATTGGCCACGACCTGCTTGGAAAGATCGCGGCCGGTGTAGGCGAGCGACTTCCTGTGCGCCACGAGGCCCGACTCCATGTAGCGCTTCTCGGCCTCCTCCGGCGTCTTGGCGATGGTGAGCGAGAACTGCGGCGCGATCTCGATCTCCTTCGGGTCGCGGCCGAGCTCATGGGCGCGGTTCTTCAGGATCTTGATCCACTCCTCCAACTCGGGCCACGGCCGCCAGCCCGGCAGCCAGCCGGTGGCGAGCCGCGCCGTGCGTTCGATAGTGGCCTTATTATGCCCGCCCAGCCACAGCGCGAAGGGATCGCGCTTGGGCTTGGGATACATCTCGATGTCGCGCACGGCGTAGTACTTGCCCGCGTGCGTAACCCGGCGCTCGGTGAAGAGGCGCCGCATCAGCTCGAGCCCCTCGTCCATCATCTCGCCGCGCTGCGCGGTGGCCGCGATGCGCGGCGCCCAGGCGGCGAACTCCTCGCGATAGGCGCCGATGCCCAGCGCCAGGATCAGCCGGCCGTTTGAAAGTTGGTCGATGGTCGCGGCAGCCTTGGCCAGCCAGAACGGATCGCGCATCGGCTGGACGGTGAGCGCCGTGCCGACCTCGAGCGTGGTCGTGGCGGCGGCGCAGAACGACAGCACCGTCAGCAGCTCGTAGAAATTGGGCGGTGTGTCGGGATAGAGCTCGCGCACGTAATTCTGGCTCTGGATATGGTCGTTGCCCCACACCGAGTGATAGCCGAGCTTCTCGCAGAGCTTCGCCATGCGCACGAAGTCGGCGGGATCGACGAAGGGCACCGGGTACATGACGCCTTCGAAACCCGTGGGAAGCGAGATGCTGAATTTCATGACGACTTTCTCTCAGTGGGCCGCCTTGAGCGCCGCCGCGATCGCGGGCGCGGTATCCATGCCGCCGATGATGACCTGGTCGAGGCCGACGGCGCGGTATTCGACGAGCTTGGCCTTGACCTCGGCAGGCGTGCCGCAGGCCGCGTGCCGGCGCACGACATCGTCGCTCACAAGCCGGTCGACCTCGCTCCAGTTCTCCGACGCATAGGCAGCCCCCAGCGCCGCCTGATCGAGCGCCGCACCGCCCAGGCGGATGTTCTCGGCGTGGTGCGCGCCCCTCAGCACGAAGCCGATCGGGCGGCGAATGGCGTCGGGCGGGCCCAGGCGCGTGTAGACGATGCCGGCGCGCAGGAAGGACGTGCCGGCCGCGGGTGCCGCCCGATCGAGGCAGGATTTCACGAAGGGCGGCGACGTCGCGGCCGAGATCAGCACGCCGTCGGTCTGGCGACCCGCGAGCTTCAGCATGTTGGGCCGCGAGGCCGCGACCACGATCGGAATGTCGCGTCCGCCGTTGACCAGACGCCGGCCGGAGACCTTGAACATCTCGCCTTGGACGTCCGTCATCTCGCCCGCGAACAGCGAGTGGCAGATCTTCACCGCCTCGCCGATGGCGACCAGCGGCTTGGGCGAGGCGATACCCGCCGCCTTGAGATCGGCCGGCGCGCCGGCGCCGAGGCACAGGATCACGCGGCCGGGATACATCTCCTCGAGGCTGGCCGCCGCCATGGCGATGAACACCGGATGCGTCGAGTAGGGGCTCATCGCCATCAGGGCGATCTTGATCTTCTTCGTGGCGCCCAGCGCCAGCGCCGCCGTGGTGATGGGATCGCGCAGATAAAGATGACAGGCGATCCACAGGGTCGATGCGCCACCCTCCTCTGCCGCGCGCGCCTGGGCGGGGATGTCGGCGATCGGCGCGCGACCGTCCATCGAGATGCCGAAGTCAGACATTGGCGAATCCGTAGCTGTTCTTGAGGGCCGACAGAAGCTCGGGGAGGCCGCCGCTCACCAGCGGCGGTTCGGGCAGCGCCTGCTCGATCGGGCCGGGATCCTTCAACCCCGCCGCCGTCAGCAGCGCCACGCATCTTTCGCGGCCCTTGATCGTGCCGTCGGCCCGCAGCCGCTCGATGGCGGCGAAGGGCGCAGCCGACGAGGCCTCGGGCCACAGGCCTTCCTTCGCGGCCAGGGTCACGACCCATCGCCGCAGATCCTCGTCCTCGATCGTGACGGCGCGGCCGTTCGAGCGGCGCAGCACGTCGAGCCCCTGCACGGTGGCTTGTGCCGCACCGATGGACGTGGCGATCGATGGCGCATTGCGGCCGACCTCGGGGGGCATCGCCTCGCCGCTGGCCATCGCTTGCGTCAGCGAGCCCGAGACTTCGGCCGCCACGAAGCGCGGCACGCGATCGATCCAACCCAGCGCCTTCAACTCCTCGAAGCCCTTCCACATGCCGTAGAGCGCATCGCCGTAGCACACCGGCAGCACGCACCAGTCGGGCGGCTGCCAGTCGAAGGCCTCGGCGACCTCATAAGCGATCGTCTTGTAGCCTTCCATGCCGTAGGGGTTGCTGCCGACGACCGGACCGAAGAAGGGCGAGGTCGGATACCAGCCGTGCTCGCGCACGCCGGCCGACTGCAGCCGCCAACGGTCGGCCTTGTCGGCGACCTTGACCACCATGGCGCCATAGGCGCGCATCTGCAGCACGAGGGCCGCCGAGGAGCCGACGAAGGTGAAGACGACGCAGGGAATGCCGGCCTTGGCGGCATAGGCCGCGGCAGCCGCACCGGCATTGCCCGACGAGCTCGAGGCGATGACCTTGGCGCCGAAGCGCTTGGCCATGGTGAGTGCGCCCGAGCCCAGCCGATCCTTGAACGACCAGGTGGGATTGCGCGACTCGTCCTTGATCCAGACGTCGCCCAGGCCAAGCGACGGTGCGGGCAGCAGCGGCGTATTGCCCTCGCCCAGGGTGACCGCCTCGGCCGCCGGGGCATGGAGGAAGCCCTCCCAACGCCACATCGAGGCGTGGCCGCGGGCGACCGCATCGCGGGAAACATTCGCCCCGGGCAGCCCGTCGTAGGCGACCGTGAGGTTCGCCGGCGCCCCCTTGGCACGGCAGGCAGGGCAATCGTGGGCGTAGCGATCGACGGGATGGCGGGCGCCGCAGCGAACGCAAACCAGCGCACTGGGAGTAGGCATTGGCGCCACGTTACCACTAGAGTGCGGGACCATGTCCACGCTCCTGATCACCCATCCGGCCTGCCTCGGTCACGAACCGGGCGAGCACCATCCCGAGAGTCCCGCCCGCCTGCGCGCGGTGCTGGCGGCGCTGGAGGGCGAGGCTTTCGCCGGCCTCGTGCGCCAGGCCGCCCCCGCCGCCTCGACCGAGGAACTGTGCCGCGTGCACCCCGCGGAATATGTCGAGGCGATTCTGGGCGTGCGGCCGCCCGCCGACGAGCTGGCGATGATCGACGCCGACACGTTGATGAGTTCCGGCAGCGCCGAAGCCGCCTTGCGCGCGGCCGGCGCCGTGGTGGCCGCGGTCGATGCCGTCGCCACCGGCCAGGCCACCGCCGCCTTCGCCGCCGTGCGACCGCCCGGCCATCATGCGACGCCGACCCTGCCCGGCGGCTTCTGCCTGTTCAGCAACGTGGCCATCGGCGCACGCCATGCCCAGGCCAGGCACGGCATCGGCAAGGTGGCGATCCTCGACTTCGACGTGCACCACGGCCAGGGCACGCAGGCCACGGTCGAGACGGACCCGTCGCTGTTCTACGGCTCGACGCACCAGTCGCCGTTCTATCCCGGCACGGGCTCGGCGCGCGAGCGCGGCATCGACGGCAACGTGGTCAACGTGCCGCTGGCCGCCAACAGCGGCAGCACCGAGTTCCGCGCCGCCTGGGGTGACCGCATCCTGCCGCAGCTCGACCGCTTCGCACCCGACCTGGTGATCGTCTCGGCGGGCTTCGACGCCCACCTGCGCGATCCGCTGGCCCAGCTCCGCCTCTCGACGGACGACTTCACCTGGATCACCACCGAGCTGGTGGCGATCGCGCGCAGCCATTCGCGCGGCCGCATCGTGTCTGCACTCGAGGGCGGCTACGACCTCGCGGCGCTGGCCGATTCAGCCGCTGCGCATGTTCGCGTGCTGATGGACAACTGAACCGACACAAAACGGGAATAATCACCAGCGAAGTTGCGTAGACACGCAGGCGTGTTTACGGAAGCTACGATGAAGCGGCTGGGGATCTGGGGATTTTGCGCGGGAGCGGCCGTGCTGGGAGCGACTGTCCCGGCGGCCGCCGAACCGCCACGACTCGGGTCCGCGTTCTACGTCGGCGGCAATGTTGGCTACGGCTTCGGCACGGCGAACGCGACCTTGAGTGATCTCAGCGGCAGCGGCGCCGGTGCGAGCAACAGCTACGGCACGTTGTTCGGCGGCGCGCAGGCGGGCTACGACCACTACTTCCCCTCGCGTCTGATGCTGGGCGTCGAGATCGACGCCTCGGTCGCCAGCTACACGGATTTTGCGCAGGTGATGTCCTATCGCACGACCGGCACGGGCGGCACCGACGAGCAGCTCGAATATCTCGCCACCGCGCGCGGCCGGCTGGGCTGGGGGATGGGAAGCTGGACGCCGTTCGTGACCGGGGGCCTCGCTTGGGCGAGCATGCGCCATTCACGCACGGACTTCACCACGGGCTTCGAGGATGCCACGTCGAGCGGCCTGCGCGCGGGCTATGTCGTGGGCGGCGGCGTCGACCATGCACTGGACGGCAACTGGTCGGCGCGGCTCGAGTATCTCTACACCAATCTCGGCAGCGCCGGCTTCACGTTCAACTCGGGCGCCCGCTACGAGTCGCAATACGACCTGCATCGCCTGCGCGTCGGCCTCAACTATCGCTTCGGCCAGGACGCCGACGGCAAGGCCGAGGCGAGCGAAGACAGCGGCGCTCGCACCGACCCTGGCAGCTTCGAGATCCACGGCCAGTCGACCTTCATCTACCAGGGCTATCCGGCCTTCAGCGCGCCCTACGACGGCGCCAACAGCCTGCCGTCGAGCGGCCAGGCGCGCGAGACCTGGACGTCGTCGCTCTTCCTCGGGGTGCGGCTGTGGCAGGGGGCTGAGTTCTACTTCAATCCCGAGCTGCTGCAGGGCTTCGGCGTCGCCAACACCACCGGCGCCGGCGGCTATCCCAACGGCGAGGCGCAGAAATCGAACTTCTCCTATCCGCGTTTCAGTCCTTCGCGCGTGTTCGTGCGCCAGGAGTTCGGCCTGGGTGGCACGACGGAGAAGATCGAGGGCGAGTACGGCCAGCTCGGCGGCACCAAGGACGTCTCGAGGATCACGCTTCAGGTCGGCAAGTTCGCCGTGCACGACCAGTTCGACACCAACGACTACGCGCAGGACCCGCGGGTCGACTTCCTCAACTGGTCGATCTGGGCGGCCGGCGCCTTCGACTATCCGGCCGACCGCGTCGGCCTCACCTACGGCGCCACGGCCGAGCTCAACCAGAAGGACTGGGCGGCGCGCGCCGGCTATTTCCTGGTCGGCAACGAGCCCAACGCCAGCGTCTTCGACTGGAACCTGTTCGCGCGCGGCGGCTACGTCGGCGAACTCGAGCTGCGCTACGAGCCGTTCCACCGCCCGGGCCAGGCCAAGATCGGCACCTGGCTCACCAGCACCTTCTCCGGCTCCTACAGCGACGCCGTGCGACTGGCGGGCTCCATACCCGGCCTCGCCATCAACGATGCGGTCACCCAGACCCGGCAGGGCCGCACCAAGTATGGCCTCTACCTCAACCTCCAGCAGGAGATCACCGACGATCTCGGCCTGTTCGGCCGCGCGAGCTGGAACGACGGCCATTCCGAGATCTCGGCCTTCACCGACATCGACACCAGCTTCGCGGCTGGCGCCTCGATCAAGGGAACGTCGTGGGGCCGCGCCGACGACCGCATCGGGCTTGCCGGCGCGATCAACCTGCTGACACCCGACCATGCGAGCTTCCTGGCCAACGGTGGCCTCGGCGTGCTGGTGGGCGACGGACATCTGAACTATCGGCCCGAGAAGGTGATCGAGACCTATTATGCCTTCCAGCTCTTCAAGGGGCTGATCGCGACTGCCGACTACCAGCTCCTGCTCGATCCCGCCTACAACGCCGACCGCGGACCGGTGCATGTCTTCAGCGGCCGCCTGCACGCCAGTTTCTAAAGCACATTCCGTCCGGCTGTAATCGGCCGGACGGAATGTGCCCTGTGGAACCAGGATCTCCAGTGCGCGCGTTCCCGATCGGATGGAACCGCGAGCGGTTCCATCCGATCGGGAACCGCCCTAGCGCTACTCCACGCCGAGGTAGATGCGTTGCACGTCGGGATTGTCGGCCATCGCCTTGGCTGGCCCCTCGAGCACGGTGCGGCCGACCTGCAACACATAGGCGTGGTCGGCGGCCTCGAGGGCGAGGTCGACCGACTGCTCGGCGAGCAGGATCGTCTGGCCCTCTTTGTGGAGGGCTGCAAAGCTGTCGTACATCGTGTCTACGATGGCGGGTGCCAGGCCAAGGCTCGGTTCGTCGAGCAGCAGGAGCTGCGGCCGGCTCATCAGCGCGCGCCCGACCGCCAGCATCTGGCGCTCGCCGCCCGACATGGTGCCGGCGCGCTGGTTGCGGCGCTCGGCCAGCCGCGGGAAGACCGTGTAGACATGCTCGAGCAGCCGCGGCCTCTCCTTGCGATCGGCCAGCGCCGTGGCGCCCAGCATCAGGTTGTTCTCGACGCTCTGCTGGGCAAACAGGCGCCAGCCCTCCGGCGACAGCGCCAGGCCCTTGCGCACGATGGCGTAGGCCGGCTGGCCCGCGATGTTCTCGCCCGCGAAAGTGACCGTGCCGGCCGAGACGCGCGCGATGCCGGCGACGGCGTTCAAGGTCGTGGTCTTGCCCGCGCCGTTGGAGCCCAGCAGCGCCACCACCGAGCCCTTGGGTACCTCGAGCGAGACGTCGGCCACGCCGATCAGGTCGCCGTAGCGCACTTCAAGATGCTCGATCTTGAGCAGCGGCTGGGTCGAGATTGGCCCGCTCATGGGCCCTCCGCGTGCTTGACCTTGCGGCGCCCGAGATAGGCCTCGATCACCTTCGGGTTGCTGGTGACCTCGCGCGGCGTGCCGCGGGCGATCTCGCGGCCCTGGTGAAAGACGACGACGCGGCGCGTCAACGAGGTGATGACTTCCATGATGTGCTCGACGATCACGATGGTGATGCCGTCGCCGTGGATGCGGCGCACCAGCTCGATCGCCTCGCGCACCTCGGTCGGCGTCAGCCCGGCCATCGCCTCGTCGAGCAGCAGCGCCTTGGGCTCCGAGGCGAGCGCGCGGGCGATTTCCAGCCGCTTGCGCCCCGGCGTGCCGAGGCGCCGGGCCGGCGTGTCGGCGAGCCGCCCCAGGCCCACGCGGTCGAGCACGGCTCGCGCCTTGGCGCGCGCGTCCCTGATATTGGGATGGCGCAGCAGCGCACCGATCGTGACGTTGTCGAGCACCGACATCGATTCGAACGTGAGCGGCACCTGGAAGCTGCGGACCAGCCCGCGCGCGGCGCGCGCTTCGGCCGGGGCGTGCGTGACGTCGGCGCCGGCGAAATGCACGGTGCCCGCCGTCGGTGCGAGGTCGCCGGTCAGGCAGTTGAAGAAGGTCGACTTGCCGGCACCGTTGGGGCCGATCAAGCCCAGGATCTCGCCCTCCTCGACCGAGACCGAGGCGTCGTCGACTGCCTTGAAGGCGCCGAACGCCATGGTGATGCCGCGCGCCTCAATCAGCATGGCCACTTACCGGCTTGGATTGCGGGGCCGCCGCCTTGGGCCGCCCGGCGAACAGCGACAACAGGCCGCTCGGCAGGAAGCGCGCGACGATCACGATGATCGCGCCGTAGACCATGAAGGTGATGCCCGCACCCTTGCCGCCCAGCAGGCTGTTCGACAACTCCTCGAGCGGCACCAGGATCAGGGCGCCGACCAGCGGCCCGAAGAGCTGGCCCGCCCCGCCGAGGGCGGCCATCACCAGCATCTTGACCGAGATCAGGATGCCGAAGCCCGACTCGGGATCGACGAAGCCGGTGATGCAGAGATAGAGCGAGCCCGCCAGCGAGGTGAAGGCGGCACTCAGCATGTAGGCGTAGAGCTTGTAACGGCCGGCCGAGACGCCGAGCGAGCGGGCGGCGCGTTCGCTGTCCTTGATGGCACGCAGGTAGAAGCCCATGCGGCTCTGCTCCATCCACCACGTGATCCCGAGCAGGGCCGCCAGCACGGCGAGGAAGATGTAGTAGTACGGCAGCGCCGTCAGGAACGAGAGATCCATGACGGTGCGCGGCATCGTCGGGCCGCCGAGCCCCTGGGCGCCGCCCAGCCAGTCGCTGGTCGAGCTCAGCACACGCACCAACTCGCCCACGGCGATGGTCGCCATGCTGAAATAGTGGCCGGAGAGCCTGAGCGTCGGCACGCCGATCAGGGCCGCGAGACCGACGCTCAGCGCCATGCCGACCGGCGCGCCGGCGATCGGCGGCAGCTCGAAATGCGCGAAGCCCGTCACCGAGGCATAGGCGCCGATGCCGAAGAACACGGCATGGCCGACCGAGACCTGACCGGCATAGCCGCCGACGATGTTCCACGCCGAGGCGCCGATCGCCGCCAGCAGCACCAGCGCGCCCATGCGCTGGTAGACCGGCGACTCGAGGAAGATGACCGGATAGGCCAGCACCAGCACGAGCACGGCGAGCCAGACGAGATGGCCGCGCTTCATGCCTTGCCCATCAGGCCCTGCGGCCGGAACCACAGGACCAGCACGAACAGGACATAGACGATGACATCCTTCCACACCGGCCCGATGAGGAAGGCCGACAGAGATTCGACCAGCCCGATCAGCAGGCCCGCCACCAGCGCACCCAGCACGCTGCCGAAGCCGCCGAGCGCCACGGTGACAAAGGCCACGATGGCCAGCGTCTCGCCGACCGTGGGCGAGGTGTAGAAGAAGGTGGCGATCAGCGCGCCGGCGATGCCCGTCGAGGCGCCCGCGAGCGCCCACGCCAGCGCCTGCATGCGCTGCGGGCGGATGCCCATGAGCTGGGCCGCGGTCGCGTCCTCCGACACCGCGAGCATGCGGCTGCCGACGGAGGTCCGGGTCAGGATGAGATGCAGCAGGACGGTGATGACGAGGCCCATCATGCCGGCCAGTACGCGCGCGCCCTCGAAGCGCAGGCCGGCCAGGACGAACGAATGGCCAACCAGGTTGTCTGGCAGGGTCTTGAAGTTGGCACCGAACGCCCACAGCGCGCCGTAGCGCAGGAATAGCGCCAGGCCGAAGGTGCCGAGGATCTGCGCCAGCATCGGCCCGCGCATGATGTGGCGCACGAGCAAGAAGTAGCTGATGACGCCCACGGTCGCGATCGCGATCGCCGCGATCGGCACCGACGCCCACGGCCCGCCGCCCAGCGACGTCCACACCACGACCGCGGTGTACATGCCGAGCATGACGAAATCGCCGTGCGCGAAGTTCACGACGTTCATCATGCCCCAGATCAGGGTGAGGCCCGACGAGAAGAGCGCGTAGACAGCCCCCAGCATCAGGCCGCCGACGACGACCTGCCAGAATGCCGCCGACGTCAGAACCTGCAGAACCGGCTGCAGGATCGACATCGATGTCAAACGCTTACCAACCCTTGTAGGGCAGGACGAGCGGATCGGTCGCCCGCGCCTTGGGCCACACCGACACGTACTGGCCCTTGCGGATCTGCGTGATCAGCGTCGAGGCCAGGACGTTCTGGCCCTTGTCGTTGAACTTCACGCCGTCATAGCCGGCGACGAGCTGGTCGGGCTTGATGTCGGTCGCCTTCAGCGCCGCCTGGATCTTGGCCGGTTCGGTCGAGCCGGCGCGGTTGAGCGCATCGGCCAGCACGAAGAAGGCCTGGAGCGCGCGCGCCGAGACGTCGTCGAGGCCGTCGCCGTTGGTCTTCTTCTTGTAGAGCGCGTCGCAGATGGCGGCGACGCTGCCCGGCTTGCCCGGTGCGAAGACCGAGCGGCTGATCAGGCCCTCGGTGACCGAGCCCATCGCCTTCACGAAGGCCGGGTCGTTGAAGCCGCCGTCGTCGGCGATCAGGATCGCCGGCTTCCAGTTCAGCTCCTTCATGGTCTTGGCGTAGAGGATGGCGTCGGCCGTGTAGGACACGAAGATCGCTACGTCGGGGTTCTTCTCCTTGAGCTGCAGCACCTGCGGCTGCACGTCGGTCGAGTTCGCCGAGTAGGCGACCTTCATCGTCACGCTGAGCCCGTCCTTGGCGAAGACGTCGGCGATGACGCTGGCGACCGAGTTGCCGTACTCGGTGTTCTCGTGGACGAGCGCGATCGAGTTGACCTTCTGGCCGGCCGCCTTCTGCTCCTTGAGGAACGCCGAATAGGCCTTGGCGAAGTCGGCGGCGACCGGAGTGACGCGGAAGAACCACTTGAAGCCGCGCTCGGTCAGGTTGGCGGCCACCGACTCCGGATTGACGAAGGGGACGCCGTACTTCTCGGCGACCGCGCTGGTCGTCAGCGTGATGCCCGACTGGTAGGAGCCGATCAGGGCCGCGACTTTTTCCTCGGTGATGAGGCGCAGCGCCTGACTCTGGCCGGCCGCCGGCGTGCCCTGGTTGTCGGCGAAGACCATCTGGATCTTGGCGCCCTTGAGGCCGGGCAGGCCGCCGCCCTTGGCCAGAGGCATGACCTTGGCGAGTTCGGCGTTGCCGTTGTTGATGATGTCGGCGCCCATCTCGATCGCCATCTTCTCGTAGTTGCCGGCGCTCGCGGAATTGCCGCTGAGCGGATAGATGGCGCCGATCTTGACGGCCTGCTGGGCCGCCGCGTCCGCCGCGAAGCCCAGAGCGATCAGCGCGGCGCCAGTCGCCAGTGTCCGGCGTGATGTCTTGATCATTGCAGTCCCCCAGTTTTACGAAGCCTTTTCCCGACACAAAGAGTGGCACGGCCGACGCACGGCAGCAAACCCGCCCCTCAGCAGACCCGGTAGCGCTCTACCGTCGCAGGGTCGAGATCGATGCCCAGGCCCGGCCCCTCGGGCAGCAGCACGTGGCCGGCCTCCAGCACGAGCGGCGCCTTGAGGAGTTGGGTGCGCAGCGCATTGTCGCTCATGTCGTATTCCAGCATCAGCGGATGCGGCGGATGATCGACGTGCGGCGTATTGGGCAGGGCGGCGATGAAATGACAGGCCGTCGCCAGCCCGACCGCGCCGCCCCAGACATGCGGCGCCACCCGCAGGTTTGACGCCTGCGCCAGGCTCACGATCCGCTTGGCTTCGGTGATGCCGCCGACGCCGGGAATGGAGGGCTGCACGATGTCGATGCAGCGGCCTTCGATCAGCGCCTTGAAGTCGCGCATCGTATGATGGGCCTCGCCGGCGGCAAGCGGGATCGGCGAGCGCGCCCGCAGCTCGGCATATCCCTTGAGATCGCCCGGCGGCAGCGGCTCCTCGATCCAGTGGATGCCGAACGGCTCGATCGCACGGGCGCACTCCAGCGCCACATCGGGCGTGTAGGCGCCGTTGATGTCGACCAGCAGCAACTTGTCGGGCCCCAGCACCTCGCGCGCCAGGCGCACCCGCGCGACGTCACTGGCAATGCCGCGACCGATCTTGATCTTGGCGCCGGCATAGGGATGGCCGGCGGCCTCCGCCAGCATGTGGCCGAGCTGCCGGTTGGGATCGTCGGAGAAGAAGCCGGTCGAGGCGTAAGCGGGAATACGCGTACGTGCACAGCCGCCGATCAGGTCGCAGACGCGCACGCCGAAGCCGCGGGCGATGGCGTCGAACAGCGCCACGTTGATGGCGGCCAGGCACGAGGTGAGCTGGTTGCCGACCCCCAGATGATAGAGCGCGTTGCGCAGCCGCGCCTCGACATGGTCGAAGTCGAACACGCTCTTGCCGGCGAAGAACGGCTCGACCATGCGGAAGTATTCGCGCGTGACGAAGGGGTTGCCGAAGGCCTCGCCGATGCCCCTCACACCCTGGTCGGTCTCGACCTCGACCAGCCCGCTGTGCCGCTTGAAGCCGCCGCCACGCGACATGCCGTAGGCGTTCTCCGGGGCGAAGGCATATTCAAGTCCGATGAACGAAAGGCGCCGGATGGTCGGCATGGCAGCTCCTGCGAATTGCGCGCTATGGTGGGCCTCAAATTCATCCGGAGGCAACCGCTCATGAGCATCCCCAAATCCCATCGCCGCGTCGTGCTGGTCCGCCGGCCACCGGGCGAGCCCGTCGAATCGGACTTCCAGGTCGAGGAAGTGGCAATGCCCGAGCCCAAGCACGGTCAGGTATTGGTGAAAGTGGCATATCTGTCGCTCGATCCCTACCAGCGCGGCCGCATGCGCGAGGCCGCGGGCTACGCCGCCAATGTGGGCCTCGGCGAAGTGATGACCGGCGGCGTAGTCGGCGAAGTGGTGAAGTCGCTCCATCCGACCTTCAAGGAGGGCGACATCGTCGAGGAAAGCCTCGGCTGGCAGGAATATGCGATCGGCGGCGGCCCGCGCATGCGCAAGGTCGATCCGTCGCTGGCGCCGATCTCGACCGCCAACGGCGTGCTCGGCATGCCCGGCATGACCGCCTATTTCGGCCTGCTCGAGTGCGGGCAGCCCAAGCCCGGCGAGACGATCGTGGTCTCCGCTGCATCGGGTGCCGTCGGCCAGATCGTGGGCCAGATCGGCAGACTGATGGGCTGCCGCGTGGTCGGCATTGCGGGCGGCGCCAAGAAGTGCGCCTTCGTGAAGGACGAACTCGGCTTCGATGCCTGCCTCGACTACAAGGCGGAGAAGGATCTCGACAAGGCGCTGCTGGCCGTCTGCCCCAAGGGCATCGACGTCTATTTCGACAATGTCGGCGGCGAGATCTCCGACGCCGTGCTGCGCAACCTCAACTTCTTCGCCCGCGTGGCGCTGTGCGGCTCGATCTCGCAGTACAACGCGACCAGCCCGCCGATGGGCCCGCGCCTGCTCGGCACCTTCGTCGGCAAGCGCGTCACCCTGCGCGGCTTCATCGTGTTCGACTTTGTCGAGCGCTATCCCACGGCGATGCGCCAGATGGGCGAGTGGATCAAGGCGGGCAAGATCAAATATCGCGAGGACATCGTCGAAGGCATCGACAAGGCGCCGCGCGCCTTCATCGGCCTGCTGCGCGGCGAGAACTTCGGCAAGATGCTGGTCAAGATGTAATGGGCTACGATGCGCCCTTTGCCGGCCTCAAGGTCGTCGATCTCAGCCAGGGCGTCGCCGGCCCCTACTGCGCCATGCTGCTGGCGCAACACGGCGCGAACGTGATCAAGGTCGAGGGCATCGGCGAGGGCGACTGGTCCCGCGGGCTCGGCGTCCGCCACGGCTCGCACACCGCCTTCTCGATCATCGGCAACATGGGCAAGCGCAGCCTCGCGGTCGACCTCAAGAGCGCGGCCGGCAAAGAGGTGCTGTGGCGCGTGCTGAAGGGTGCCGACGTCTTCCTCGAGGGCTTTCGGCCGGGCGTCATCAAGCGGCTGGGCTTCGACTACGCCGCGGTGGCCGCGCGCGAGCCGCGCCTTCTCTATCTCTCGATCTCGGGCTTCGGCCAGACCGGACCGCTCGCCGAACGGCCGGCGATGGACCCGGTGCTGCAGGCCTATACCGGCCTGATGAACGAGAACCGCGGCGAGGACGGCGTTCCCCACCGCGTGCCGGTGATCGTGGTCGACATGTCGACAGCGCTTTACGCCTTCCAGGCGCTGTCGGCCGCGCTCTATGCCCGGCGCGACGAGCCGCGTGGCCGCTATCTCGACGTCAGCCTGATGCAGGCCGCCACCAACCTGCAGTCGATCCGGCTGATGGCCAGCCACCTCGAGGGCGGCACGGTGAAGCCGGGCGGCGCGCCCGGTGGCGTGTTCCAGACCGCCGACGGCTGGATGTCGATCCTGGCCCTGAACGACCGCGACTGGAAAAGCCTCTGCGAAGCGATGCGGATACCCGAGCTCGCCGGCGATCCGCTGTTCACCACTTCGGCGCTGCGGCTGCACAACGACACGGCGCTCTATGCGATCATCCGGCCGGCGATCGCGGCCCTGCCGTCCGCCGTATGGAGCGAGCGACTGGCCAAGGCGAAGCTGATGCACGAGCGGCTGAACTCCTACGCCGACTTCATGAACCAGCCGCATGTCCGCGAGACCGGCCTGATCCAGTGGCTGCAGCAGGCCGGCGTGAAGGAGAAGGTGCCGGTTCCCACCCTGCCCGGCACGCCGCAGCAGCCCGACGGCACGCCGCGCGCCACCGCGCCGGTGCCGGGCCAGCATACCGAGGCGATCCTGGCCGAGCATGGTTTCGCCACGGCGGAGATCGCCGCGCTTCTCTCTCAAGGAACGATCGGCCGTGCATAATCATTTGGCCATGATCACGCTTCTCACGCCCGCGCAGTATCGCCACATGCCCTGGAAGAACGGCGGCGGCACGGCGACCGACGTCGCCACCGACCACGCCACCGGCGGCGAGGTCTGGCGCTTTGGCCGCACGGCAATCCCCGTGCCCGGCCCCTTCTCCGACTACACGGGCTACGACCGCGTGCAGGTGCTGATCGGCGGACGCGGGCTGGTGCTCGATGGACCAGGTGGCGAGATCGACCTGCGCACGCCGTTCAACGTGGTGCGCTACCGAGGCGAGCTCCCGCTCGTCAGCCGGCTCGAGGCGGGACCTGTCGAGGTCGTGAACCTGATCGGGCGCCGCGCCGAAGTGAAGGTCGACATGCGGATGCTCGAAGCGGGCACGTCACTGCAATTGGGCAAGGGTCTTCACTTCGCCTACGCACCGACTGAAGCCGCCAAGGTCGCCGACCGTGAGCTGGCGGTCGATCACTGCTTGCGAATCGAAGCGGCCGGCCCGACGATGCTCGCGTGCGGGAACGGCCGCGTCCTGGTGGCCAGCATCGTCTAGGGGCGAGAAGAGTTCATGCGGATCGCGGTTGTCGGCGCCGGCGGCGTCGGAGGTGGCTACGGCGCGGCGCTGGCGCATGCCGGGGCCGAGGTGACGTTCATCGCGCGCGGCGCCCATCTCGCGGCGATGAAGAGCCAGGGTCTCAAGGTCGAGAGCCCGCGCGGCGACACCCACCTCACGCCGACGCGCGCCACCGACGATCCCAAGACCGTGGGCCCGGTCGACGTCGTGCTGTTCTGCGTCAAGCTGTGGGACGTCGAGAGCGCGGGCGCGCACATCAGGCCGCTGGTCGGGCCCGGCACCGCGGTGATCCCGCTGCAGAACGGCATCGACGCGTCGGAGCGACTGGCGCCGATCCTCGGCAAGCAGGCGGTGATGGGCGGCGTCGCCAACATCAGCGCCACTATCGCTGCCCCCGGCATCATTCGCCAGACAGGCACCGTGCTGCGCATGGTGTTCGGCGAGCTCGACGGCACGAAGAGCCCGCGCGCCGAGGCGTTCGCGGCGCTGTGCAAGCAGGCCGGCATCGACGGCGTGCTCAGCGCCAACATCCTGGGCGAGCTCTGGATGAAGTTCATCCTGCTCGCGTCGAACGCCAGCCTCATGGCGGTGACGCGCCTGCCGATCGGCAAGTTGCGCGACGATCCCGACATCGCTCCGCTGTTCCCGCTGGCCTACCAGGAGGTACTCGACATCGGCCGGGCGCGCGGCATCACCCTGCCCGACAACGCCGTCGACCTGACGCTCAACTTCAACCGCAACGCGCCGCCGCACCTCATGGCCTCGATGGCCGTCGACCTGCTGCGCGGCAATCGCATCGAGCTGCCGTGGCTCTCCGGCAAGGTGGTCGAGCTCGGCCGCCAGCTCGGCGTGCCGACGCCCGTGCACCGGCTGCTCTACGCCGCGCTCAAGCCCTATATCCTGGGAACGCCCGCATGATCCGCCTGCGCCTCCTGCTCGCCGCCTTTCTCGTGCTCGCCGCCGGCGCCGCCTCGGCCGACGAGATCAAGGTGCTGGCCATCGTCGGCTACAAGCCGATCCTGAACGAGCTGGTGCCGTCCTACGAGAAGCAGAGCGGCCACCACGTCACCCTGCAGTTCGACTCGCAAAGCGGCGTCGCGCGCCGCCTCGCCGCGGACGAAGCCTTCGACCTCGTGATCACGACCCAGGACGCGATCGAGAAGCTGGCGGGCGAGAACAAGGTGATCGACGATTCGCTCACCGTGCTGGCCAAGGTCGGCGTCGGCGTCGCCACGCGCCTCAGCGATCCCTTGCCCAACGTCTCCAACCTCGAGGTGCTGCGCCGCACGCTGCTCAACGCCCGCGCGGTGGCCTATGCCAGCCCGAGCGCCGGCGGCGCCT
The DNA here is from genome assembly GCA_041691635.1 of Hyphomicrobiales bacterium. Lineage (GTDB taxonomy): Bacteria > Pseudomonadota > Alphaproteobacteria > Reyranellales > Reyranellaceae > Reyranella. The sequence goes on along the minus strand of JBEPUH010000005.1, from coordinate 87,667 downwards.
TCTATCCGCAACTCTTCCAGCGCCTGGGCGTGTTGACCGAAGTCCAGCGCAAGAGCGTCACCGTCGTGGGCGCGCTTGCCGCCCAACGGGTCGCCAGCAACCAGGCCGACGTGGCGCTGGCACTGTCGAGCGAGATCGTGAGCGTGCCCGGCGTACGCTTCGCCGGTCCTATCCCTGCAACGCTGCAGAGCTACATCGTCTACGCCGCCGCTATGGCGCCGCGCGCCGCCAGCTCCGACGCCGTCACCGGCCTGATGGCCTGGCTGTCCAACGTCGAGCTCGAGCCGCTGCTCAAGGCCAAGGGCATGGAGATGCCCTGAGCCGGGATACCAAAGGCTAGGCCTTCAGCTCCTTCAGTGCCTCGCTCCAGGCCGCGATCGTGAGGTCGATGTCGGCCTGGGTGTGGGCCAGGCTCACGTAGTACTTCGTCTCGCCCTTCATCAGGCCGCGCTCGCGCAGGAGCTTGTTGAACCTGGCCGCCATCGCCTTGTCGGCCTTGAGCGTGTCGCGATAGTCCTTCACCGGCTGGTCGGTAAACAGGATGTCGAACAGCGGCGGCTCGCCGATCACCTGCGCCTTCACGCCGTGCTTCTTCAAGAGGTCCGCCAGCGCCGCCATCAGGGTGCGGCCGGTCCTGAAGACCTGCTCGTAGGCGCCGGGGCGCTTCAGCACCTCGATCGTCGCCAGGCCCGCGACCGAGGCCACCGGATTGCCCGACAGCGTGCCGACCTGGAACAGGAAATCCTCGTCGGCCATGGCCAGCCGATCGAAGTGCTTCATGATGTCGGCATTGCCGGCGACGGCAGCCAGCGCAAAGCCGCCGCCCACGATCTTGCCCAGGGTGCAGAGGTCGGGCGTGACGCCGTAATATTCCTGCGCGCCGCCGTAGGCGAAGCGGAAGCCCGTCACGACCTCGTCGAAGATCAGCGGAATGCCGTGCTCCTTCGTGATCCTCCGCACGCCCTGCAGGAAGCCGGGCTTGGGCGGGATCAGGCGCTGGAACGGCTCGATGATGACGCCGGCGAGCTCGTCCTTGTGCTCCTTGATCAGCCCCTCGAACATCTCAAGGTCGTTGAAGGCCGCGATCAGCATCTCGTCGGCGACGCTCTTGGGGATGCCGGCAGAGTCGGGCGTCGCGCGGGGAAAATTGCCGGGGTTCTTGGGCGCCAGCGACATCAGCGCATAGTCGCTCATGCCGTGATAGCCGCCCTCGAACTTCAGGATCTTGTCGCGCTTGCGGTAGGCGCGCGCGGCCCGCATGGCATAGAGATCGGCCTCGGTGCCCGAGCAGACGAAGCGCACCTGATCGGCGCACGGCACCGCTTCGCAAATCGCCTTGGCGAGCGCGATGCCGTGGCGGTTGTTGCCGAAGTAGGTCGTGCCGAGCGGCACCTGCTCCTGAATCGCCTTCGTCACCTCGGGATGGGCGTGGCCGATGAACATCGGGCCCGAGCCCAGCAGGAAGTCGACATATTCACGTCCAGCCTCGTCCCAGATCCGCGCCGCCTTGCCCTCGCGCAGGATCACCTCGGCCGGCATGTTGCCGAAGCTGCCGCCCGGCAGGACGCGCTTGGCCTCGGCAACGAGATCGGCGGTGGGATCGATCACGGGGGTGGGCACGGTCTGGACGGACATGAGAACTCCTACTCGATGGGAACAAAGATAGAGTGGCGCAGCTTGCCTTCGATGGCCTTGGAACAGTGGCCCTTGCCGCTGGTGTCTTCGACCAGGATCACTTCGCCCGCGCCGATGATGCGGGTCTCGCCGTCGCTCGCCGAGATCGCGACGCCGGCGTCGAGGTTGATGATGTATTGCCGGCGCGGCGCGGGATGCCACTCGTAGTCGTAGGTGCCGGGCGTCTCGCGGAAGATGATGCCGGTCGCAGGCAGGACCGCGGAGGTCTTGCCGCCGCGGCCTTCGTTCTTCCATTCGACTTCGATGTCACGGAAGTGAGTTTCGCCTTTTGCGTCGACATATAGGTTATGGATGCGCATGAATTTTTCTCCCACCTTTGACGTTTCCTAGGAACACACTAGAACGAAAGCATGTTCAGGAAACTCGTCAAAGCCGCCCTTTTCGACATGGATGGCCTGCTGATCGACAGCGAAGCCGTCTACATCAAGGCCATGCAGGCCGCCGCCCGCGCCTTCGACCGCGAGATGTCGCTCGATTTCTGCCACTCGATGATCGGCATCCCCAGGGTCGAGTGCAACGTCATGATCCAGGAACTCTACGGCGAGGGATTCGACCTCGAGGAATTCCGCGGCGTCTATTCGGCCAAGGTACGCGAGCTGATGGAAGCCCGCGTGCCGATCAAGGCCGGCGTCGTCGACGTTCTCGCCTTGCTGGCCGACCGCGGCGTGCCCTGCGGCGTCGCCACATCGGCGCTGCGGGCCACCGCGGAGAGTCACCTCGGCCGCGCCGGACTTCTCCCGCGCTTCGCCACCCTGGTGGCGCGCGACGACGTCGAACGCGCCAAGCCTTTTCCCGACATCTACCTCGAAGCCGCCCGCCGCCTCGGCGTTCCACCCGAAAACTGCATCGCCTTCGAGGATTCGAGCCCCGGCCTCACCGCAGCCCATGCCGCCGGCACCATGGCGATCATGGTGCCCGACATCCTGCAACCCAGCGACGAGGTGCGCGCCAAGTGCCTGCACATCGCGCCCGACATGGTGGCCGTCGAACGGCTGCTGCGCGAACACCTGTGAAGATTCTCCGTTCCCATTAAACAAATGGAAAAATAATGGGAAAGGGTCCGATCCGGGACTTTCCTTGCCGGTCACGCTCAGCTTCACCTGATTTGTCCGTGGCGTTCTGCAGATAATCGAAGCGATGCGAACGGAATCCATAGTTGCTTGACTTGAGGCTTGGATCACCGCCCGTCGGCAGGGTCGACGACCCCACCGCATCGGATGGCGGCAGGTAGGCGTTGCGTTTAAAGGGAGACGAGAAAATGCCCATGAAGAACTCCTTCGCGGGCAATCATAAGCGCGTCGGTCCGAATCACCCATCTTGGTCGTTATCATCGACATAACGCCGGCCAGCTTGAAACGGACGGCTGCCGGCCTCGCCCGGAATCAGAACTTCTCGACCCACGGCCGGACTTCGACTTCCCAGCTCCAGGCGCTGCGGTGCTGCATCATGGTGCTCCAGTAGACCTCGGCGATGGCGTCGGGATCGAGGAAGCTGTCGGGCGCCTCAGCCGGCACCGGGCGCGTGGCGCTGCGGATGCCGCCGTCGATCACGAAATGCGCCACGTGCACGCCCTTGGGCGACAGCTCGCGCGCCATCGATTGGGCAAGGCCGCGCAGCGCGAACTTGCCCATGGCGAAGGTGGCCGAGAGCGCGAAGCCCTTGACGCCCGCCGTCGCACCCGAGAGCAGGATCGCGCCGTGGCCCTTGGGTACCATGCGCCGGGCGGCCTGCTGGGAAACCAGGAACGCGCCGAAGGCACTGATCTCGATGGCGCGCTTCACGTCGTCGGGCGGCAGATCGACGATCGACCCGCGCACGCGCGAGCTGGCGTTATAGACCACGACGTCGGGCGCGCCGCCTTTGGCCTCGACCGCGCCAAAGAGCGCGGCAACATCCTTGACGTCGGCGGCGTTGCACTGATGGACCGCGGCCCCCGTCTCCTTGGCCAGCGCCGCGAGCTTGTCGGTCTGGCGCGCGGCGATCGCGACCTTGAGGCCGTTCTTCGCGAACAGTCGGGCCAGCGAGGCGCTGAGGCCGGGACCGGTGCCCACGATCAGGGCCGACGTGTATTTCGGCTTCTCCATCTTCTCTCCTCGGGGGCGGCCGCATTGTTCGGGTGGGATCAGGGGTATAGGCTAGACCAACCGCCAGGAAAGGAAATGCCATGGAAACGATTGCGCCTGTCGCCCGCATCGACGTGATCTCGGACGCCATCTGCCCGTGGTGCTACATCGGCAAGCGCAATCTCGAAGGCGCGCTCAAGATCCTGGCCGAGGAAGAGCTTCACTTCGGCGTGATGTGGCATCCCTTCCAGCTCAATCCCGACATGCCGGCCGAGGGCGTCGAGCGCAAGACCTACCGCGAGAAGAAGTTCGGCGGCCCCGAGCGCGCGAAGGAAATCGACCAGCGCATCACCGGCACGGCCGCGACCGTGGGGCTGGAGTTTCACCTCGACCGACTGACGCGCACGCCCAACACGGTGAACGCCCACCGCCTGATCCGCATGGCCGGACAGGAAGGTGTGCAGGACGGTGTCGTCGAGGCATTGTTCAAGGCCTATTTCTGCGAGGGCGCCGACATCGGCGACGCCGAGATCCTGGCCGGCATCGGCGGTCTGGGCGGCCTCAATCCCGAGACGGTGTTCAAGATGCTGGCGGGCGCGGAGCATCGTCGCGAGGTGCTGTCGGGCGACCAGATGGCGCGCAACGCCGGCATCCAGGGCGTGCCGAGCTTCGCCCTGCAGGGCCGTGTGCTGTTCTCGGGCGCCCAGCCGGCCGAAGAGATGGCCAAGGCCTTCAGCCATGCCTGGGGCGTGCTGAAGAAGCAGGTCGCCTAGACCGCTCCCGCACTCACGCGTTCACTCTTTTATTGGCTCGCCGCGCTGATCTGCGGTGCCGACAGCTTGCCGGTCATCCGGGCGATGTACTGGCGATTGCCGCTGGTCAACCGGATCGTCGTGTCGGTCGTGCCGTCGGCAATGCGATTCTGGCCCGAGATCATGGCCGTGGCGTTGTTGCCGCGCACCGTCAGATCCTGCAGCGTGATCGTGCCGTTGCCCAGCACGACGCCGCCCGACACGGCGTTCTCGTGGTTGATGAAGCCCGACAGGATCACCGAGTCGAAGGCCAGCGTGTCGCTGAAAATGCTGCCGATGCCGGTCGCGAACCTGGCGAAGGACTGCGCGCCGCCGCCCATGTCGGCACGCACGGTGCCGCTCACCGTCGTCGCCGTCGACAGGCTCTCGCGCAGTTCGGTCGCCGAGACGCCCTTGCCCGTGAGGCGGATGCCGCGCGCGTCGATCTTGCCGGCGACCGTGACGCGATACGACGTATCGCCGAAAACGTTGGTGCCCACCGTGCCGCGCAACAGCTCGTCGACATGGATGCCGAGCAAGGTGCCCGTCACCTCGATGCCGAGTGCCTGGCCAGACGCATCGATCGTGCCGCCAAAATCGACGGCACCCTTGTAGAACTGGCCGGTAAGCTTGTTGATCTTGAACATGCCGTCGATGAGCGTGGCGTCGAGATCGGCATAGTCGACCGTGAGCGCCGCCATCGACATCGCCTTGGCCGAGACAATCAGAGTCGCGTCGAACGATCTGAGCGCGTTGAGATCGATCGGCGTCGGCGTCGCCTTGCGGGCGGGCCGGGCGTGGCGTGTCTCGGACGGCGCCTCGTCGGGCGACAGCGGCGCCGGCGCCGAATCGTCCTCGATGCCCAGCAGCGTGTCGACGGCGAGCGTCCGGGGAACGTTCAGCCTGGCCGCGAGCTTCGGGCGCTTGCCGAGGGTGGCGTCGAGCGTGCCGTTCATCTCGCTGCCGCGCACGATCAGGTCGCCGGTGAAGACGGCGCGATCGGACGAGCCCTTGAGCGCGCCGGTCGCCGTGAGCGGCCCCAGCCCGCCGGTCTGCCGGCCGCTCGCCGCCGAAACGAACTTGCCGGCCTCCGGCGTCTGCAGGTTGAAGGTCCGGAAATCGAAGGTGACGGGCGAGGCAAAGCCGAGCGTGCCGGAAATCCGCGCGTCGGTATCCAGCAGATGCGCCGCCACGTCGCGCACCGTCACCGCCTCGCGCGTGCCGGCGACGGCGCCGGAGGCGGTGCCGGCGCCGATCCGGCCGTTCACGAACTTGGGCAGGCCGACATAGTCGAGGAGCTTGTCGGTGTCGGGCGTGGCGACGTTGAAGGCGAGGTCGAAGCGCGGCTCGGTGCCGAAGTCGCTGACCACGCCGCGCAGGCCGAGCTTGGAGCCCAGCAGATCGGCCACCTTGATGTCCTCGAGCTTCACCACGTTGCCCTGCCAGGTGGCGGCACCGGCGACGCCCTTCAGGGTCTCGCCGCGATAGAGGAGTCTCGCGATGTCGAGCTTCAACCCGAGTCGCGGGGTGCCTTCCGGCGCCTTGGCCGGCGTGGCTACCGCCGCGGGCGCCGGCGGCGCGGTCGCCACGGCGCGGGCCCTGGGCTTGGGTATGTAGGCGTCGAGGTCGAACTGCTGCATGCCGACACTGAGCGCCGCGGCGAGCGGCGATTTCAGGAAGAACGTGCCGGCGACGATGCCGCCGGTGTCGTCGAGCTTGAAGGTGCCGTTGCTGAGGTCGAGCTCGCCCGCCTTGGCGGCAAGCTTGCCGTCGATCGACAGGGTCTGGAGGGCGCCGCGGGGCATGCCGGCGGTCTCGACACCGAGCCATTCCAGCGTGTCGCGCAGGTGGCCGGCGGAGGCCTTGAACGTGCCCTTCGTCGCATCGGCGTCGATCGACAGATTGCCCGGCAGCGTGGCCTTGAAGCGCGGCACGGTGACGGCGCCCTTCCTCATGCCGACGCTCGCCGACAGGTCGCGGATCGTGCCGTTTTTGTAGAGCGCCTCGGCGATGTCGACCGCCACGTCGGCGTCGATCCTGGTCCACGGCGAGGGCCCGACGACGGACGCCGTCACCTTCGCCGCCGCAGCTTGCGGCGTCGGCGCCGTGGTGACGGCCTTCACCGGATCGGCCGTGAACTCGGTGGGCCGCGACAGGATCTCGACCCATTTGCCGATGTCGAGCCGCGACAGCGACACCTGCCCCGACAACGCCGGGCTGGGCGCCGTGACCAGCTTCAGGGAGCCTGTGGCGTCGTCCTTGCCCATGCTGACGGAGAAGCCGTTCGCCGCGAGGTGATCGGGCGCGATGTCGATGTCGCCCTCGAAGGCGAAGCGGCCGGCGCCGGCGGTGTCGAAGGCCGGTTTGTCGGCGCCGGTCGCGCCCAGCACCGAGGTGACGAAGTCGCTGAGCTGGCCGGTCTTCACCGTGAGGTGGCCCTGGATCTGGCTGGTGAGCGCGATCGTGGCGATGCCGCCCTTGAAGTCGAGCTCGCCGCTGGAGACCTTGAGGTTGAGGCGGGCGCGATGGCCGACGTTCGACGGCGCGCCGACGGCCAGGGCCAGCTTCAGCGGCACCGTGTTGACCGTGGCGGTGGCGTCTATCTCGAACGGCCCGTCGAACGACTGCACCGTGGCGCCGCCGGTCACGTCTTCCGCGGTGATGTGCGTCTTGGTCTTCGGGTCGGTGTAGGTGACCGTGCCATGCACGATCTCGAGCCGGCCGAGCGCCAGGTGGAAGCCGCCGCTCGGCGCGTCGGTCGCCTGGGCCGCGTTGCCGCCCAGCCTGAATTCCCAGTTAGGCCGGCCTTCGGAATCGGTTTCGAGCACGATGGTGGGACGATAGAGTGTGAGCGTGCCGACCTCGATGCGGCCGGCCAGCAACGCCAGCCACGACGGCTTCACCGCGACCCAACGCACGTCGATCATCTGCGCGCCCTTGGCGCCCACGGCATTGGCAAAACGCACCGTGCCCGCGCCGATACCCGGCACCGGGAAGATCGACAGCCGCATCGGCCCGTCGATCACCAGCTCGCGGCCCGTCGCCTGCCGCACGGCATCGATCATGCCGGGCTTATAGGCCTCCAGGTCGACGATATACGGGGCAATGCCGATCCCGACGGCGATCGGGCCGAGGATGGCGGCAATAGCCAGTCCGATTTTCCAAGCCAGATGCATGACGGGCACACTTCAGGAAAGCTCGTAGCGACGCACCAGCCTGTAGAGAAGCGCGATCGGCAGCAGGCTCACCACGATGAGGAACGACGCGGCTGCCGTGGCGATTCCGGCACCGCCGCTCTCCAGCGCCTGGAACATGACGACCGTCAGCGTACTCCACGGCCCACTATAAAGCACGATCGTGGCCGAAAGTTCCGAGGCCACAGTGACCCAGCTCAGCACCATGCCGCTGAGGATGCCGCCCAGCATCAGCGGAACGACGATGCGCAGGAAGGTCTGGAGCGGCGAGCGGCCGAGGCTGATCGAGGCCTCCTCAAGCGAGGCGTCGATCTGGTGGACGATGGCGCTGGACGAGCGCACGGCGAACGGCACTTTGCGCACGGTATAGGCCAGCACGAGGATCAGAGGCCCGCCGGTCAGGACCAGGGCCCCGGCGTTGAACGAGACGATGAAGCCGATGGCCAGGACGGTGCCGGCGACGGCGAACGGCAGAGTGGCCACGACGTCGAGCAGGCTGGCGACGCCGCTGCGGTAGCGGGTCACGACGTAGCCCACCGGCACGCCGACGATCGTCACGCACAGCGCCGCGGCAGTGGCGAACATCAGCGTATTGACCAGCGGGCGAAGCGCCCGGTCGAACAGGAAGGCAAAATTGTCGAGACTGAAGTGCGGGTGCAGCACCGGCCCGCGGAACTCCATGAACGACAGCACGACAATCGAGAAGAACGGCACCAGCGCCAGGATCACGACCGCCCAGCAGTAGACCGTCGCGGCGGCCTGCACGCCGCGGCCGACCTTCAGCAGCGGCGGCGCTTGGCGGGCGCTGGTGGCGAAGCGGCGGCGGCCGAGGAAGCGGCGCTGAACCAGCAGCACCGCCGTTGTCGTCAGGATCAGCAGCACGCCCAGGACGCCCGCCTGCGAGGGGTTGGGCGCGGTCTCGCCGATAAAGAGCTTGAAGGCCTCGACGGCGAAGATCGGCATGTCTTCGGCCAGCACGAACGGCACGCCGAAATTCTCCAGCGTCTCGATGAACACCAGCAATCCGCCGGCCAGGATCGCCGGCAGAACGATGGGAAGGGTCACCGTCCACACGGTGCGGCCGGGTGAGGAGCCGAGGCTTTGCGCCGCCTCCTCCATCGACACGTCGATCGCCTTGAACGCCGCGATCGCGGGCAGCAGCACGTAGGGATAGAGCGTGAGCGCATAGACCGCGACGATGCCGCCCATGCCGTAGATCGACCCGAAGCCGATCCCGTGCGCCTGCAGCCATTGCGTGACGATCCCGGATCGGCCGAGCAGCAGGACCAGCGCATAGGCGCTGACGAAGGACGGCAGGATCAGGGGCAACGACGCCAAGGCGAGGATCGCAGCCTTGCCGGGGATCGGCAGGCGCGCCAGCGCGAAGGCGAAAGGCACGGCGAGCACGGTCGTGATCAGCGTGGCGGCGACGCCGATCTCCAGCGTGTTGGTGATCGCGGCGCGATAGAACGGCCGGCCCAGCATCCTCGTGTAGTTGGCGAAGGTGAGCGACGTGCCTTCAGCGTCGAGGAAGCTGGCACCGAAGACGTTGACCAGCGGATAGATCAGGAAAAGCCCGAGGAAGACGAACGCCAACGCGGCGATGCCGAGCGGCAAGCGCTGGCCGTGCGGAATGGCGAGAATCGTCACCGCGCCGTCCTCAGGAAACGACCGTGAGGCGCGAGCTGTCGTAGGCCAGGGTCACGATCTGGCCCTCCCGCACGATCTGGCCCGGCGCGTCGAGCAGCACCATCTTCAGGATCGCGCCGTTGCCGATCCGCACGTCGAGGCGGCTGATCGGCCCCAGCATCTCGATGCCCACGACGACGCCCGGCAGGTGCGGCCAGCCGGCCGGCGCCTCCTCGGCGAAGCGCAGCGCCTCGGGCCGCAGCGACACCCAGACCGGCGCGGCAAGGCCGAGCGCGCGCGCCTGGACCAGGTTGGTGGTGCCCATGAATTCCGCAGCGAAGCGCGTGGCCGGCTTGCGGTAGATGTCGACCGGGACGCCGACCTGCTCGAGCCGGCCGTGGTTCATCAGCGCGATGCGGTCGGACACCGACATCGCCTCCTCCTGGTCGTGCGTCACGTAGATCGCGGTGATGCCGAGCGACTTCTGCAGCGCGCGGATCTCGGCGCGCATGCTGACCCTGAGACGGGCGTCGAGATTGCTGAGCGGCTCGTCGAACAGCAGCACGTGCGGACGTATGACCAGCGCGCGCGCGATCGCCACCCGCTGGAGCTGGCCGCCCGACAGCTCATGCGGCAGGCGCCCGCCGTAGCCCGCGAGCTGGACCATCGCCAACGCCTCCTCGACCCTCGTGGCGATCTCGGCCGCCGCCACGTTGCGCGCCTTGAGGCCGTAGGCGACGTTACCGGCGACCGACAGGGTGGGAAACACCGCGTAGTTCTGGAACACCATGCCGATGTCGCGCACGTGCGCCGGCAGCCTGTCGATGCGCCGCTCACCGAAGCGGATCTCACCGGCGTCGAGCTCGCAGAAACCCGCGATCATGCGCAACAGGGTGGTCTTGCCGCAGCCCGAGGGGCCGAGCAGGGTGAAGAACTCGCCCTGCTCCACCGTGAGGTCGACCCCGTCGACCGCGCGGACGGTCCCGAAGGTCCGGCTCGCGCCGGCGATGACGATGCCGCTCACGTCAGCGCGATTCCTGCAGCACGTCCTTGATCTGCTCCATGGTCTTGGTGCGCTTGGCGGTCCAGCCTTGCTCGTCATACTTCACGAGCTTGACCGCCGACAGCGGTGGCAGGCCGCCCGGCAGCTTGGCGAGGTCGAGGTCGCTGCGCGTCGGCCGGCGGAAGGTCGCCTTCAGGATCGCCTCGCGCACGTCCTTGCGGTTGATGTAGTCGACGAAGGCCTTGGCGGACGAGGTATTGGGGCCGCCCTTGACGATGCCGACGCCCTCCATCGAAGCCGTCGTGCCGTCGGACGGATAGACCACCTTCACCGGTGCGCCGTTGGAGGCCCACAGGGGGCCGGCGTACTCGAGCGAGATGCCGAGCGGGTATTCGCCGTTGCCGACGCCCTGGAACACCAGCGACGAGCGGTTCAGCACTTTCATGTTCTTGAACAGCTCGGCCACCTTCTTCCAGCCGTCGTCGCCGCCGCCCCACATGTCGACCAGCATGGTCACCGTGGCATAGGCCGAGCCCGAATTGGCCGGGTCGGTGAAGGCGATCTTGCCCTTCCATTTGGGGTCGAGCAGGTCGGCCCAGCTCTTGGGGCCCTGGTCGGCCGGCACGAGCTTGGTGTTCTGCAGGATGATCAGCAGGTGAAGGTTGTTGCCGATCCACAGGTCGTTGGGATCGCGATACTCCGCCGGCGTCGCGTCCTTATTCTTGGACGCGTAGGGCTCGAACAGCGCCTTGTTGGTCTCGAGCAACGAGCGGCTCACGCCCCAGACGATGTCGCCCTGGGGTCGCGCCTTCTCGGCCTGCAGGCGGCGCACCAGCACGCCCGATCCCGCCGCCACCGGTTCGACCTGGATGCCGGTCTCCTTGGCGAAGGCCCCGAACACCAGGTCGTTCAGCGTGCTTTCGTTGGCCGTGTAGACGACCAGCTTCTTCTGCGCCTCGGCCGTGCCGGCCATTCCCAGCGCACAAACCAGTGACGCCAGCGTCACGAGCCAGCGCAGCCTCGACATCGTCATGCAATTCCCCCGGTTTGCGGTGCGGACCCGATTTGAGCCTGTCGCGCGTCGAGCGGCAATGTAGAATATGCAGGCAACGACGTCGCGGCCCCGTCGAACGGGAGACATGCGGCGCACATGGGAGGGAACAATGAGGCCAATGATCCTGCTGGGCGCCTTGGCGGCGTCGCTTGTCTGCTCCACCGGCATGGCGTTCGCGCAGAAGTCGGGCGGCGTCCTGCGCATGTACCACCGCGACAACCCGCCGAGCGGGTCGATCCTCGAGGAGGCGACCAACTCGACGGTCATCCCGTTCATGTCGGTCATGAACAACCTCGTGATCTTCGACCAGCACAAGCCGCAGAACAGCCCCGACGACATCGTGCCCGACCTCGCCAAGTCGTGGGCATGGAGCACCGACGGCAAGGATCTCACCTTCAAGCTCGAGGAAGGCGTGAAGTGGCACGACGGCAAGCCGTTCACCGCCAAGGACGTCGTCTGCACCTTCGACATGCTGCTGGGCAAGGGCGAGAACTTGCTGCGCAAGAATCCGCGCAAGTCATGGTACGGCAACGTCGACCACGTCACCGCCGACAGCGACTTCCAGGCCACGGTGCACCTCAAGCGCCCGCAGCCCTCGATCCTGTCGCTGCTCGCCTCCGGTTATTCGCCGATCTACGCCTGCCATGTCACGGCGGCGCAGATGCGCACCCATCCGATCGGCACCGGTCCGTTCAAGTTCGTCGAGTTCAAGCAGAAGGAAAGCATCAAGCTCGCGCGCAATCCGGACTACTGGAAGAAGGGCCGGCCCTACCTCGACGGCATCGAGTTCACCATCGTGCCCAACCGCGCCACCGCGATCCTGAGCTTCGTGTCGGGCCGCTTCGACATCACCTTCCCGTGGGAGGTGACGATCCCGCTGCTCAAGGATCTGAAGCAGCAGAAGCCCGACGCGATGTGCACCGTCACGTCGATGAACAACAGCACAAACCTGATCCTCAACCGCGACGCGCCGCCGTTCAACAACATCGACCTGCGCAAGGCGCTGGCGCTCGCCATCGACCGCAAGGCCTTCATCGACATCATCAACCAGGGCGAGGCCCAGCAGGGCGGCACCATGCAGCCGCTCAAGGACGGCGTGTGGGGCCTGCCCGAAGAGATCTACGCCGCCGTCCCCGGCTACGGGCCCGACGTGGCGAAGAACCGCGCCGAGGCAAGAGAGCTCATGAAGAAGGCGGGCTACGGGCCCGACAAGCATCTCAAGCTCAAGGTCTCGACCCGCTCGATCTCGCTCTACAAGGACCCTGCCGTTATCCTCGCCGGCCAGCTCAAGGAGATTTGGATCGACGCCGACGTCGACATCATCGAGACCGCGCAGTGGTTTCCCAAGGTCGCGCGCAAGGACTACACGGTCGGCCTCAACACCACCGGCAACGGCGTCGACGATCCCGACCAGAACTTCTACGAGAACTTCTCGTGCAAGTCGGAGCGCAATTACACCGGCTACTGCAATCCCGAGATCGAGAAGCTGTTCGACGTGCAGAGCCAGGAGACCGATCGCGAGAAGCGCAAGAAGATCGTGTGGGACATCGACCGGAAGCTGCTCGAGGACGGCGCGCGACCGATCATCATGTGGAACCGCGCGGCGATCTGCATGCAGTCCTACGTCAAGGGCTACGTGCCGGAAGTGAACAGCGTCTACAACGGCTTCCGCTTCGAGGACGTCTGGCTCGACAAATAGACCCCGCCGTCCCTATTCCCGCACGACGATGACTCCGCGCGGCGCCAGCACCAGCGCCACCTTGTCGGCCGCCGCCAGCGGGCGGTCGACGCGCGGACAGGTAGCGAACAGCGTTCCCGCCTCGGTGTCGATCGAATATTCCATGTGCGTGCCGAGATAGTTCGCCTTGGCGATCGTGCCGGGCAGCGCCCCGGCCGGTCCCGGCGCCGCCTCGACCGTGATCGCCTCCGGCCGCACCGCCACCATGGCCGGTCCTTCGGCGGCGGTGGCGTCGGGAATCTCGATCTCGGCGCTGCCCAGGCGCACGCGCACGCGGGACCCGTCGAGGCGCCGGACGTCGCCGCGCGCGGGATTGGACTCGCCCATGAAGTGCGCCAGGTACGGCGTCGCCGGCTTTTCGTAGAGTTCGCGCGGCGTGCCCTGTTGCTCGATACGGCCGGCGTTCATGACGATGATACGGTCGGACACCGCCATCGCTTCCTGCTGGTCGTGGGTGACGTAGACCACGGTGAGCGCAAGGCGGCACTGGAGGTCGCGGATCTCCTCGCGCATCTGGCGCCGCAGCCGCGCGTCGAGGTTGCTGAGCGGCTCGTCGAACAACAGGACCGATGGCTTCAGCACCAGGGCGCGCGCCACGGCCACGCGCTGCTGCTGGCCGCCCGACAGTTGCGACGGCTGGCGCTCGTCGTAGCCGGCGAGGCCCACGGTCGCCAGGCCCTCGCGCGCGCGCCGGGTGGCCTCCTCGCGCGCGATCGCCGAGCGGCGCAGGCCATAAGCCACGTTCTCCAGCACGCTCATGTGCGGGAACAGCGCGTAGGACTGGAACACCATGCTGACGTCGCGCTGCGTGGCCGACAGGCGCGTGACGTCGCGGCCGGCGATCTCGATCCGGCCGGCGCTCGGCAGCTCGAGGCCCGCGATCATGCGCAAGGTCGTGGTCTTGCCGCAGCCCGAGGGCCCGAGCAGGGTCACCAGGGTGCCCGACTCCACCGTGAAGCTGATGCCGGACACGGCGGCGGTCGCGCCGTAGCGCTTCACGACGTCGGTGAACTGGACGCTCATGCGGGAACCCCTTGCGTCTACGGCGCGCGCCGGCCGAGCCGGCGGTCGCCGACCAGGAACTGGATCAGCAGGATCGCCGCCAGCATCAGCACGATCAGCGCGCAGCTGTAGGCAATGGCCAGGCCGTAGTCGCCGTTGATCACGCGCAGGATGATGTAGGTCGTGGCGAGGTCGTACTCGGCCGTCACCAGGAAGACCACGGCGCTCACCGTCGTGACGGCGCGCACGAAGCCGTAGACCAGTGCGCCGACGACGGCCGGGCGCAACAGCGGCATCACGACATAGAACAATGTCTGGGGGGCGCGCCCGCGCAGCGTCGCCGACGCCTCGTCGAGGCTGCGGTCGATCTGGCTCATTGCCGCCATACCGGCGCGCAGGCCGACCGCCATGTTGCGGAACACGAAGCACAGCACGATGATCAGCGCCCAGCCGGTGATCTCGAGCGGCGGCACGTTGAAGGCGAAGACATAGGCCACGCCGATCACGGTACCCGGCACGGCGAAGCTCAGCATGGTGACGAACTCAAGCGCGCCGCGGCCGGCAAAGCGCTGGCGCACCAGCAGCCACGCCGCGATCAGGCCCAGTGCCGCGGTGAGGGGTGCGGCGATGGCGGCGAGCTCGACCGTCGTCCAGAAGGAATTCCACGCCGCACCCGACCAGATCACCCCTTGGGGAGCACGTTCGATGGCGAAGGCCTTGATGTAGTGGTTCAAGGTCGGTGTGTAGTCGCGGCCCCATACCTTGACCAATCCGCCCACGAAGGTGAAGCCGTAGAGCAGAATCGTGAACGCGGCCCACGGCAGCGCGACCCATTGGGCGATCCGGCGGCCCGCGCGCGGCAGCGGCGTCGGCAGGCCGGCGTCGCCCTTGCCCGAGATGGTGGCATAGGAGCGACCACCGACGACCCGGCGCTGGAGGAAGAAGGCGCCGAGCGCCAGCGCCAGCAGCAGCAGGGCAAGCGCGGCAGCACGGCCGTAGTCGAGCTGGGCGCCGACCACGGCGAAGTAGATCTCGGTCGACAGCACGCCGAAATCGCCGCCCAGCACAATGGGATTGCCGAAATCGGCGATGCTCTCGATGAAGCCCACGAGGAAGGCGTTGGCCAGGCCCGGGATCATCAGCGGCAACGACACGGTGACGAAGGTCGCCCACGGGCTGGCGCGCAGGGTCTGGGAAGCCTCCTCGAGGGTCGGGCTGACACCCTCGACGACGCCGATCAGCACCAGGAAGGCGACCGGCGTGAAGGCGAAGAGCTGAGCCAGCAGCACGCCCGGGAAACCGTAGATCCAGCGCGTCGCGACGACGCCGAAGCCCCAGTCGAGGAACTGGTTGACGAGCCCCGAGCGACCGAACACCAGGATCAGCGCCAGGCCGATCACGAACGGCGGCGTGATGATCGGCAGCACCGTCAGCACGCGCAGGATCTTCTTGAAGCGGAACGAGGTGCGCGTGACGATCAGCGCGAACGCAAGCCCCAGCGCCGTCGAGCCGACGCCGCAGCACAGCGCCAGAAACAGCGTGTTCCAGGCCACGCCGCAACCGCCGCCGCCGGCCAGGCATCGCAGGCTCCAGATCTTCGGCTCGGCCAGCCGCTCGACCACCAGCAGCGGCCGCAGCGCGCCGTCCTGGTCCTGGAAGGCCTGGGCCAGGATGTGCAGGATCGGCCAGGCGGTGAACAGCAGGATGGACGAGGTCACCGCCGTCATCGCGCCGGCGACGAAGGCATCGCCGCCGAAGGCGCCGCGCAGCGCCAGCCCGATCGACAGCAGCGACAGGAACGCGATCAGGACCAGCGTGCCGCCGGCGCCGATGCCGAACTGGCGCCCATCCAGTTCGCCGAACCACGATGTCATCCAACCCGCGGTCCAGCCGTGCAGGCTGACGGCGAAGGCCTGGGCGGCGAATAGCACCAACCCGCAGGCGCTCGCAACCACCAGCCACGTCCCGCGCCGGCCGGGCGCCAGCGGCGCGAGGGAGACGACCAGGCAGCTTGCGAGGGCGGCGAAGGTCGGTGCCAGCCACCACTTGCCGTGGCCGACCGCCTGCGCGAGGCCGCTCGCCGCCTCGTCCGACGACCACAGGCCCGCAAGCCACGACCCCGATCCCAGCCCGTCCTCGAGCGCGTACCAGGGCACGAGCACGATCGCGAGCACGCCCGCGGCCACCCAGATCAACGCAGCGCGGGCGATCACGGGCGAGCCCCATTCATTTGAAGTGCCAGCGACTTCCCTGCTGCGGGACGATGAAGCGCAGGCCGAGATCGTTGCCGGCGAGGAGCTCGTCGAGAATCTTCTTCTGCGGCTGCTCGCGCGTCAGCGAATACTTGATGTGGGTCACGATCACCGGCACGCCCCTGAGCGCGCCGGCGCCGGCCTGTTGATCGAGGTCGTGCAGCGACGCCAGCAGCCACTTTGGCGTCAGGTGACCGAACAGCTGCGCGTCGGGACGGTCGCTCGTATAGGAGGATTCGATCAGGATCGCCTTCAGCCGGCGCTCCCTCACCTTCTCCGCGACCGACGACCAGACGTCGTGCATCCGCGTCGTCTTCTCGACGGCGTCCGGCCCGGTGTCGCCGAAGCACAGCACGGCGTCACCGTCGCTTTCGATCAGGAAGGCCGTCGACTCGATCCCGCCGTGGCTGAGCGGAAAGGCGGTCACGCTCATCTTCGTGTCCTGCAGCGGCGTGGCCGCGCCGGGCACGAGGTCGACGAGCGGATATTTCTTGAGCTGCGGGGCCTTGCCGCGGTCGGTGAAGTTGGGCCATGCCTGCCAGTTGAAGTAATTGTCGCCCAGCGCGATGTTGACCGACGGCAGGGCATAGATCGGCTTCTTGCTGTCGTCCGGCGAGGCCACGATCAGGCCCGCGACGTGATCGAGATGCGCGTGGCTGATCAGATAGCCCTTGATCTTCTCGGTCAGGACGTAGCCCGCCCGGCTCTCGGCGGTGCCCGGCGGGACCCGGACGTCGCCCAGGGCGCCCCTCTCGTCGGCGACGCGAAGGCCGTTCACCAGGGTGCCCGCGTCGCACGTCACCGCACGATCGTCGTCGTGCGGCCGGATCAGGTTGGCGCTGAGGTTGCCATCCTGGATGCCGCCCAGGGCGCCGAGGTTGACGATGTCGAACCCGTCGGCCGCGAGGGCGCCGCCCGCGGCCGGCACGATCGCCGCCGCCACGGCGGCGAGCAGGAAGGTCCAGGATCTCATCGTCACCTCTCCCCAGGTTCAGGGCTTGGGCAGGTTACCGACCTCGTTGTCCCAACGCGAGATCAACCGCTTGCGCTCGGCCGACTTGCCGTACTTCGCCTGATCGTAGTCGATCAGCTTGATCTCCGAGAACTTCGGCGCCTGCCGGGGGATGGGCGTCGCCTTATTGGACGGCACCTGGAACTGCTTGGCCTGGGCGCCGAGCTTCTGCGCGTCGGGCGTGAGCGCCCAGTCGTAGAACTTCTTGGCGTTGGCCATGTTGCGCGCACCCTTGACGATGCTCATCGAGCCGATCTCGTAGCCCGTGCCCTCGCACGGCGTCGTCACCTTCACCGGGAAGCCGGCCAGCGCCTCGGTGACGCCGTCGTGGATGAAGCTGATGCTGACGCCGGTCTCGCCGCGCGCCACCGCCTTGATCGGCGCCGTGCCGGAGCGGGTGTAGGCGTTGATGTTGGCATGCAGCTTCTTCAGATAGTCGAAGGCCTTGTCCTCCCCCATGAGCTGGACCAGCGTGGCGATGGCGACATAGGCCGTGCCCGACGAATTGGGGTTGGCCATCTGGATCTCGCCCTTGAACTCCGGCTTCAGCAGGTCGGCCCAGCAGGCCGGCGGCGTCGCCTTCTTCTTGGCCAGCAGCTCGGTGTTGTAGCCGTAGCCCAGCGCGCCGGCGTAGATGCCGACGGTCTTGCCAGCCGAATCGGTGTTCTGCTTGACCGCCCAGGGATGGAGCTCGGCGAGCTTGGGCGACTTGTAGGCCTCGGTGAGGCCATCCTCGGCGGCCTGCAGGTGCGGATCGCCGGTGCCGCCGAACCACACGTCGCCCTTGGGGTTCTGCGCCTCGGCCTTGAGCTGGGCGATCGTCTCGCCCGATCCCTTCTGGGTCATCGACACCTTGATGCCGGTCGCCTTCTGGAACTCGTTGGCGACCAGAGTGCACCACTCGACCTGGACCGAGCAGTAGACGTTGACCACGCCCTGCGCGGAAGCGGGCGCCACCGATAGCACCAGCGCCATGCCGACGCCTGCCAATAGGTACCGGTTCATCGAGATCATGTTTTCCTCCTATGCCAAGAGATGAATATTGGCCGGATCGACGCTTACCGTGACGTCGTCGCCGACAGTGAACGTGCCCGTGCGAAAGGCATCGCTGCGGCAGACCTGGAGCCTGCTGCCGCCGAGCTGAATTTCGTAGTCCGTCTTCTCCCCGAGGAAGGTGCGCTGCAGTATCCGGCCGACTCCCGGTTCGCCCGCCCTGCCCGGCACCATGTCGATCATCTCCGGCCGGACCACCAGCCTGACCGCCGCGCCCGCCGGGAGCTTCGACGCCAGCGCGATGCGCAGGCCCCCGACCTCGACCTCGCCGGCCGAGACGACGCGGCCGTCCAGCAGGTTGGTCCGTCCGATGAAGCGCGCCACGAATTCCGTCGCCGGCCGGTAGTAGAGGTCCTGCGCGGTGCCGTCCTGGATGATCCGGCCACGCTTCATGACGGCGATGCGGTCGGAGATCGCCATCGCCTCCTCCTGGTCATGAGTGACATAGACGGTGGTGATGCCGATGCGCTTCTGCAGCGCGCGGATCTGCTCGCGCATCTCGACCCGGAGCTTGGCGTCGAGGTTGGACAGCGGCTCGTCGAACAGCAGGACCTTGGGCTGGAACACCACGGCGCGCGCCAGCGCCACGCGCTGCTGCTCGCCGCCGGACAGCTGATGCGGCTGCTGGCGCTCGTATTTGGCGAGACCGACCAGCTCCAGCACGTCGGCCACGGCGCGCACGATCTCGGTCTCGGCCTTGCCCTGGACGCGCAGGCCGTAGGCCACGTTCTCGAAGATCGAGAGATGCGGGAACAGCGCGTAGTTCTGGAACACGAAGCCGATGCCGCGCTTGTTGGGCAGCACGTGCGTGACGTCGCGACCGGCGATCGAGATGGTGCCGCCGTCGGGCTCCTCGAAGCCGGCGATCATGCGCAATGTCGTCGACTTACCGCAGCCCGAGGGGCCGAGCAGGGTCAACAGCTCGCCTTCGGCCACCGCGAGGTCGACGTCGCGCACGGCGTAGACCTCGCCCTTGACCGTATGGTCGAAGCGCTTGGAGACGCGGTCGAGGCGAATGCTGATCGGCGCCATGCCGCTAACCTCCGAGAAGACTGCGGGCGGCCGCACCGGCGGTCGGTGCCCGGAAACGCGCAAGGACGGCACTGAGGCCCCACACCACAATGAAGACCACGACGATCACGAAGATCGAGAACGCCGCCGCCGGCCCGAGCGCCAGCTCGGTCATGTTCTCGAGGATGCGCACCGTGATCAGCGTCCAGCTGAGCGACACCAGGAAGATGGTGGCACTGATCGCCGTCATCGAGCGGATGAAGACGACGCCGAGGCCGGCGAAGAAGGCCGGCACGATGAGCGGCAGGGTGACCCGGCGGAAGGTCTCGCCGCTGCCGGCGCCGAGGCTCGACGAGGCTTCCTCGAGGCTGCGGTCGATCTGCTGCAGCAGCGCCACGGTCGCGCGGATGCCGGTCGGGCTGTAGCGGAAGACGTAGCAGGCGACGATGATCAGCATCCCGCCGGTCAGCGCGAACGGCGGATCGTTGAACGCCATCAGGTAGGCGATGCCGACGATGGTGCCGGGCAACGCGTAGTTGATGATCGTCACGATCTCCATCGCCTGGCGGCCGGGAAAGCGCCGCCGCGCCAGCAGGTATCCCACCAGCACGCCGTAGAAGCCGCCGAGCGGCATGCCCACGAGGGCGATGATCAACGTGTCGCGGATCGCCGGCAGGCCTTCGGTGAAGATCACGCCATAGTGGTGCAAGGTGAAGCTGTTGTCGGCGCCGAACGCCACGACCAGCGAGGCATAGAGCAGCAGCCCATAGAAATAGAGGATAACGACGGCCACGGCGGCGCAGCCGATCGTGAGTGCCGCCGTCGCGGCGGGTGCCATGGCACGGGTGCGCGAGCGCTGGCCGACCTTGCCGGTGACGGTGACGTAGACGCGACGGCCGACCCAGTAGCGCTGCAGCAGGAACACCGCCGCCGCCGGCACCAGCAGCATCAGCGACAGCACCGCGCCGCCCTTGAAGTCGAACATGCCGGTGATCTGCAGGAACGCCTGGGTCGGCAGCACCGGGAAACTGTTGCCGGCCAAGATCAGTGGCGTGGCGAAGTCGGCGAGCGAGGCGGCGAACAGCAGGAGGAAGGCGTTGGCGAAACCAGGCACGCTGAGCGGCACCGTGACAGTGCGGAAGATGCGCCAGCGCGAGCCGCCCAGGCTGAACGCCATCTCCTCGAGGTTGGGATCGATCGCCGCCAGGATCGGCCGCAGGGTGAGGTAACCGATCGGGAAATAGGTCAGCGTCTCGGCCAGCGCGGTGCTCCAGAAGCCGTAGGCGCTGACGTTGTCGAGCCCGAGCAGGTCGTGGCTGATCAGGCCCCTGGGACCGAAGGAGAAGATGATCGCGATCGAGGTGGTGAACGGCGGCGACACCAGCGGCAGCAGCGCCGTGGCGTCGAGCGCGGTGAGCCAGCGCCGACCGAGCCCGGCCCGCGTCGCGGTGAGCGCGAACAGGAAACCGAGCAACGTTCCAAGCACGCCGACGGTCGTCGCCAGAATCAGGCTGTTGACGAAGGCCGCGCGGTTGCTGGCATCGGCGATGCCGTCGAGCAACGGCTGGGCCGTGAACTTGCCCTCGTCGCTGAACGCCCGCACCAGCAGGTCGCCCAGCGGATAAAGGACGAACAGCGCGAGCAGCAGCCACAAGACGACGACGGCGCCGAGCAGCGCCGGATCCCGCAGCATCCGGCGCCCCTCGGAGGCAAATCCGCTGGCCATCGCTATTGCGAGCCGAGGACTTCCTTGACCCAACGGTCGACGATGCGCTTGCGATTGGCGCCGGCGTATTCGTCGTCGATCGGGAAGACCTTGGCGTCCTTCAGCACGGCGGCGAGGCTCGCCTCGGTCTTCACCTCGGGATTGGCCGGCACGAAGTTGACCTTGTGCGCGGCGAGCTTGGACTGCATCGCCGCACTGGTGGCGAAGTCGATCAGCTTCTTGCCGCCCTCGGGATTCTTGGCACCCTTGATGAGCGCGATCGCCTCGGCCGACGAGCCGATGCCCTCCTTGGGGAAGCTGATCACGACATCGTAGCCCTTGGCCTTGGTCTCGAGCGCATCGACGATGAAGAAGATGCCGCCGCCCGCCTGGCCGAGGCCCACCGGCAAGGTGCCGCCGCCGCCGCTCTTGGTATAGACCTGCACGTTCTGGCGCAGCTTCTTGAGATACGCGAAGGACTTCTCCTCGTCGCGCTTGTTGACCTCGAGCACCGAGAAGATGCGGGTCACCGCCGTGCCCGAGGTGCGCGCGTCGGCCATCTGGAGCTGGTTCTTGTAGGCGGGGTTGAGCAGGTCGTCCCACGAGGCCGGCGCCTGCAGGCCCTTGCTCTTCAGGAAGGCGGCATTGGTCATGAACACCAGCGGATCGTCGGCGATCGCCGTCCACTGGCCGTCGGCATGCTTGAAGCGCGCCGGCAGCTTGTCGAACGACGGTGACTTGTAGGACTGGAAGATGCCTTCCTTGATGCCGGCGGCGAAGGTCTCGACCGGACCGCCAAACAGCACGTCGATACGCGGATTGTTCTTCTCCGCGATCACGCGCGCCAGCGCCTCGCCCGAGGAGAAGCGGATGAAGTTGACCTTGAGGCCGGTCGCCTTCTGGAACTCCTCGAACATCGGCCGGGCGTAATTCTCGGGCCAGATCGAGTAGACGTTCACCGGATCGGCGGCCTGCGCCACCGCAAGGCCGGACATCCAGCCGATGGCCGCAATGGCCACGCAACGAAGCAATTTCACGGGTCCCCTCCCCCTATATGACAGTTTTATTACTTGGACCGATATTGGCCCGGTCGGCGGGACCCGTCCATTCAAAGACGCGGCGGACACGTCCTTATTTCTGGCCGCGTTTCATCGTCTGGATGGCTTCGTCGAGCGCCGACAGGAAGCGCGAGCGATCGCGCTGGGTCATGGGCTTGGGTCCGCCCGTCACTTCGCCCATCGCGCGCAGGTTGGACAGGAGCTCGCGGTTGGCCATCGCCATTCCGATCGAGGCCGCGGTGAACGGCACGCCGGTATTGCCGATCACCGCCGCGCCCGCCTTGAGGCCGCGATCGGCGAGCGGGATGTCGGCGGTCACGACGATGTCGCCCGGCCCCGCCCGCTCGGCGATCCAGTTGTCGGCCGCGTCGAAGCTGGCGCTCACCACGACCTGTTCGATCCACGGCTGGCGCGGCACGTTCATCCACGAATTGCTAACGACGAAGACCTTGAGCCCGTAGCGCTCGGCGACGCGATAGATCTCGGCCTTCACCGGACAGGCGTCGGCATCGACGTAGATCTGTGTCAGGCGAGCACCGCCATCTTCTTGCGCTCGATCAGCTTGAAGTCGATCGCCGCCCCGAGGCCCGGCCCGTTCGGGACGTGCACCATGCCGTCGCGACCGACGACGATATCCTTCTCCAAGCCGTATTTCTGCGCCGCATCCGGCAGCAGCACCTCGAAGAAGCTCGTATTCTTCAGCGAGGCGATGACGTGCAGGTTGGCCACGTTGTTCAGCGAGTTGCCGCCGTGATGGACCTCGTAGTTCATGCGGAAAGCCTCGGCCAGATGCGCAGTCTTCACGAGCGTCGTAATGCCGCCTTTGACGGCGACGTCGCCGCGCAAGAAGTCGGTGGCCTGCTGCATGATCCACGGCTGGTAGGATTCGAGGCCGCTGATCGGATACTCGGTGGCGAGGATAGGGATGGCGAGGTGCTGCTTCAGCTTGACGTAGTTGTAGATGTCCTGCTCGTGCAGCGGATCCTCGTACCAGTAGTAGCCCATCTCCTCGACTGCCTTGCCGACCCGGAGGGCCGCGGGAAAATCGTACGCCCAGGTCGAGTCGAGCATGATCGTGTAGTCGCCGACCGCGCGGCGCACGGCCTCGCACACCTTGATATCCTTCTGCCACTCAGTCGGCGGATGGATCTTGTAGGCAGCCCAGCCGTATTCCTTGAACTCGAGCGCCTCCTGCGCATAGGCCTCGGGCGAGCCCAGCACTGCGGAGCTCGCGTAGGCCGGCACCGCCTCGCGATAGGTGCCGAGCAGGCGGTGGATCGGCTGACCCATGGCCTTCCCGATCAAGTCCCACAGGGCCACGTCGGCCGCGCCGATGGCGCGCACGCCGGCGACCCGCTGCTTGCGCCAGAGGTCCTGCACGATGGCCTCGCGCATCATCGGATCGCGGCCCATCAGGATCGGCTTCAGGTGAGTGAGCAGCCCCTGCCCGTCGGTCGTGGCGGCATTCGACGCCGAGCCCAGGAAGGCGTGACCCTCGATGCCCTGATCGGTCACCAGGCGCAGCAGGCCGAGCGCGCTCGATCCGGAGAACTTGCTGTGCTGGCCGTATTGCGTGGGCGGAATGTCGTCCCAGGCAAAGAGCGTCAAGGTAACCTCGGTAATCTTCATTTCGTCCTCCCCAGACTTTCGAAATCGCCTTTCGCCGAGCGGAGGCAGAGGGAATGCCGTCGAAAGTACCGGCGCCCCGCACGGGCGCGTTTGCTCCCCTCCACCGGCAGTATAGACTTGCGCCATGAACGACAAAGCAAAAGCCGAACTGGCCCCCACCGGCGTTCTGCGGGCCGGTATCAACCTTTCCAATTTTCTGCTGGTGACCGGCCGCGCCGCCGACGGCAATCCCCAAGGCGTGTCGCCCGACATGGCGCACGCCATCGCCGACAAGCTCGGCGTGCCGGTGCAGTACATACCGTTCAAGACGCCGGGCGAGCTGGCCGACCAGGTCGACAACAATGTCTGGGACATCGGCAATATCGGCGCCGAGCCGCAGCGCGCGCAGAAGATCTCCTTCACCGCGGCCTACTGCGAGATCGAGGCGACCTACATGGTGCCGGTGGGCTCGCCGATCAAATCGCTCGCCGACGTCGACAAGAAGGGTGTGCGCATCGCGGTCTCGGCACGCTCGGCCTACTGCCTGTGGCTCGAGAACAACATCAAGAACGCGACCCTGGTCCAGGTGAGCGGCCTCGACGCAGCCTACGACAAATTCGTCGCCGACAAGTTCGAGGTCCTGGCTGGCCTGCGCCCGGGCCTGCTCAAGGACATGACAAAAGCACCCGGCATGAAAATCCTCGACGGCAAGTTCTCCGCCGTTCAGCAGGCGGTGGGCACCCGGAAGGCCAATTCGGCTGGTACGGCCTTCCTGACGGCCTTCGTCGAGGACGCCAAGAAGTCAGGGCTGGTGGCCCGATTCATCGAGAAACACAAGGTAAAGGGTCTGTCGGTGGCGCCCCCCGCCTAGCGTCGGTGGCCGCTTCCGTACATCATTAAACATGCAACCTTTTGGCATCCCGCGACGTTTCTAGGGCGTCCGCGGGGGAGTTTTGCCATGGCTGCCGATACTGCTGCGTCCGTTGCCCACGGTTCGATCGTTGGCGCGCCGACGCCGCCTACGCAGCCCAACGGTGCGACTCATAACCCCGAACTCTACGATTTGTTGCATGCCCTGGAGGCGATGCGGGCCGGCGACTTCTCGGTCCGGCTGTCGAGCGAGCCGCAAGGGACGCTGGGCAAGATCGCCGTCGTGTTCAACGAGATCGTCGCGGCCAACCAGAACATGGCCCAGCAGCTCAAGCGCATCGGCACCGCGGTCGGCGAGCAGGGGCGCACCCGTCAACGGGTGAAGTTCGGCATCTCGACGGCGGCCTGGGGCGAGATGGAAGGCTCGGTCAACGGCCTGATCGACGACCTGGTCTGGCCGACCACTGAAGTGACGCGCGTGATCTCGGCCGTGGCCCAGGGCGACCTGTTGCAGACCGTGCGGCTCGACGTCGACGGCCGGCCACTCAAGGGCGAGTTCCTGCGCTCGGCCAACATCGTCAACACCATGATCAAGCAGCTCGCCGTGTTCACCTCGGAAGTGACGCGCGTGGCGCGCGAAGTCGGCACCGACGGCAAGCTCGGCGGCCAGGCCAAGGTGAGCGAAGTGACCGGCGTGTGGCGCGAGCTGACGGAGAGCGTCAACTCGATGGCAAACAACCTGACGGCGCAGGTCCGCAACATCTCCGACGTGACCATCGCCGTGGCCAACGGCGACCTGTCGCGCAAGATCACCGTCGATGTGCGCGGCGAGATCCTGCAGCTCAAGGAGGCCATCAACACGATGGTCGATCAGCTGCGCTCCTTCGCCTCGGAAGTGACGCGCGTGGCGCGCGAGGTTGGCACCGAGGGCAAGCTGGGTGGCCAGGCGATCGTGCCGGGCGTCGCCGGCACCTGGAAGGACTTGACCGACTCGGTGAACGCCATGTGCGGCAACCTCACCGACCAGGTGCGCAACATCGCCGACGTGACCACCGCCGTGGCGCGCGGCGACCTGTCGAAGAAGATCACCGTCAACGTGTCGGGCGAAATCCTGCAGCTCAAGGAAACCATCAACACGATGGTCGACCAGCTGAACGGCTTCGCCGGCGAAGTGACCCGCGTTGCCCGTGAAGTGGGCACCGAAGGCAAGCTCGGCGGCCAGGCCCAGGTGCCGGGCGTCGCCGGCACGTGGAAGGATTTGACCGACAACGTCAACTCGATGGCGACCAACCTCACCGGCCAGGTGCGCAACATCGCCGAGGTGACCACCGCAGTGGCCAAGGGCGACCTGTCGAAGAAGATCACCGTCGACGTGCGTGGCGAGATCCAGCAGCTCAAGGAAACCATCAACGTGATGGTCGATCAGCTGAACGGCTTTGCCGGCGAAGTGACGCGCGTGGCGCGCGAGGTCGGCACCGAGGGCAAGCTCGGTGGCCAGGCCCAGGTGCCGGGCGTCGCCGGCGTCTGGAAGGACTTGACCGACAACGTGAACCTGCTGGCCGCGAACCTCACCACCCAGGTGCGCAATATTGCCGACGTGACGACCGCCGTCGCGGGCGGCGACCTGTCGAAGAAGATCACCGTCGATGCCTCGGGCGAGATCCTGCGGCTGAAGGAGACCATCAACACGATGGTCGATCAGCTGAACGGCTTCGCCTCGGAAGTGACGCGCGTGGCCCGCGAAGTCGGCACCGAAGGCAAGCTCGGCGGTCAGGCCGAGGTCCCCGGCGTCGCGGGCACGTGGAAAGACCTCACCGACAACGTCAACTCGATGGCGACCAACCTCACCGGCCAGGTCCGCAACATCGCCGAGGTGACCACCGCGGTGGCCAACGGTGACCTGTCGAAGAAGATCACCGTCGATGTGCGCGGCGAGATTCTCCAGCTGAAGGAGACCATCAACGTGATGGTCGATCAGCTGAACGGCTTCGCCGGCGAAGTGACGCGCGTGGCGCGCGAAGTGGGCACCGAGGGCAAGCTCGGTGGCCAGGCCCAGGTGCCCGGCGTCGCCGGTGTCTGGAAAGACCTCACCGACAACGTCAATCTGCTGGCTGCCAACCTCACGACACAGGTCCGCAACATCGCCGAGGTGACGACCGCGGTGGCGACGGGCGACCTGTCGAAGAAGATCACGGTCGACGTGCGCGGCGAGATCCTGCAGCTCAAGGAGACCATCAACACGATGGTCGATCAGCTGAACGGCTTCGCCGGCGAAGTGACGCGCGTGGCCCGCGAGGTCGGCACCGAAGGCAAGCTGGGCGGCCAGGCGCAGGTGCCCGGCGTCGCCGGTACATGGAAGGACCTGACCGACAACGTCAACCTGCTGGCTGCAAACCTCACCACCCAGGTGCGCAACATCGCCGAGGTGACCACCGCCGTGGCCAACGGCGATCTGTCGAAGAAGATCACCGTCGACGTGCGCGGCGAGATTCTCCAGCTCAAGGAGACCATCAACACGATGGTCGATCAGCTGAACGGTTTCGCTGGCGAAGTGACCCGCATGGCGCGCGAGGTCGGCACCGAGGGCAAGCTCGGCGGCCAGGCCCAGGTGCCGGGCGTCGCCGGCACATGGAAGGACCTGACCGGCAACGTGAACATGCTGGCCGCCAACCTGACCACCCAGGTGCGCGCGATCGCCGAGGTGGCGACTGCCGTGACCAAGGGCGACCTGACGCGGTCGATCCAAGTCGATGCGCTGGGCGAGGTCGCCGAGCTCAAGGACAAGCTCAACACCATGATCGACAACCTCCGTCTCACGACGGAGCGCAACACCGAGCAGGATTGGCTGAAGACCAACCTCGCCAAGTTCACCAACATGCTGCAGGGTCAGCGCGATCTCGGCACGGTCGGCCGGTTGATGCTGTCGGAGCTGACGCCGCTGGTCGGCGCGCACCAGGCGGTGATCTACCAGACCCAGAACCAGGACGAGCCCAACCTGCGCCTGCTCTCGGTCTACGCCGACTCCGCGGGCGACGGCCATCCCGAGACGGTCCGCGTCGGCGAAGGCCTGATCGGCCAGTGCGCCGCCGACAAGCGCCAGATCCTGATCTCCGGCATGCCGCCTTCCGTGCGGCCGATCACGTCGGGCCTGTTCACCGCTGCGCCCAAGAGCATCATCGTCCTGCCGGTGCTGTTCGAAGGCCAGGTCAAGGCAGTCATCGAGCTCGCCTCGCTCAGCCACTTCACCGAACTGCAGATCGCCTTCCTCGAGCAGCTCACCGCCTCGATCGGCATCGTGCTGAACTCGATCGGCGCTACCATGCAGACCGAGGACCTGCTGCAGCAGAGCCAGAAGCTCGCCGGCGAGCTGCAGAGCCAGCAGGGCGAGCTGCAGCAGACCAACGAGCAGCTCGAGCAGAAGGCCCAGCAGCTCGCCGAGCGCAACGACGAGGTCGAGCGCGCCAACCAGGAGATCGAGCAGGCCCGCCGCGCGGTCGAGGAGAAGGCCACCGAGCTGGCGCTCACCTCGCGCTACAAGTCGGAGTTCCTGGCCAACATGAGCCACGAGCTGCGCACGCCGCTCAACTCCATCCTGATCCTGGGCCAGCAGCTCGCCGATAATCCCGACGGCAACCTCCGGCCCAAGCAAGTCGAGTTTGCGCGCACCATCCATGGCGCCGGCACCGACCTGTTGAACCTGATCAGCGACATCCTCGACCTGTCGAAGATCGAATCGGGTACCGTCACGGTCGACGCCGAGGAGATTTTCTTCACCAACGTCACCGAGACGGTGGCGCGGCCGTTCCGCCACCAGGCCGAGTCGCAGGGCCTGTCGTTCGACGTCCAGGTCGACCCGGCCCTTAGCCGCAGCCTGATCACCGATTCCAAGCGCCTGCAGCAGATCCTCAAGAACCTTCTATCGAACGCGCTCAAGTTCACCGCCCAGGGCAGCGTGCGCCTGCGTGTCGTGCCGGTGCGCGGTGGCTGGCGTCAGGACAACACGACGCTCAACCAGGCAAGCTCGGTCGTGGCCTTCGAGGTTACCGACACCGGCGTCGGCATCCCGATGGAGAAGCAGAAGATCGTGTTCGAGGCCTTCCAGCAGGCCGACGCCTCGACCAGCCGCAAGTACGGCGGCACGGGCCTCGGCCTCGCCATCAGCCGCGAGCTCGCCACCCTGCTGGGCGGCGAGCTGGCGCTGCGCAGCACGCCCGGCATGGGCAGCACCTTCACCCTGTTCCTGCCGACCATGTACACCGGCCCGCGCACCGCCGTCCGCGCGCCGGCCCCGGGCACGCTGCCGATGCCGCAGGTCGTGCTGCCGGACGCCCTGTCCGACCAGTTCCCGGACGACCGCCACAACCTGCAGCCGGGCGAACGCTCGCTGCTGATCGTCGAGGACGATCCGAACTACGCCGGCATCCTGGTCGATGCCGCGCATGCAGCCGGCCTCAAGGCGCTGGTGACCGCGCGCGGCGCGGAGGCGCTCGATCTGGCGCTGGAATACAAGCCGGTCGCCATGTCGCTCGACATCTTCCTGCCCGACATGCTGGGCTGGAACGTGCTCAGCCAGTTCAAGCGAACGCTCGAGACGCGCCACATCCCGGTGCAAATCCTGAGCATGGACGAGGACCGCCAGCAGGGGCTGGCGCGCGGCGCCTTCTCCTACCTCAACAAGCCGACGACGTCGGAAGGCCTCAACGACGCGCTGTCGCGCATCAGCGACTACCTGAAACCGCGCCGCAAGCGGCTGCTGATCGCCGAGGACAACGAGGCCGAGCGCTTCGGCGTCACCGAGCTGCTGTCGCATCCCGACATCGAGATCGACTCCGCGGGCACCGGCCGCGACGCGCTCGACAAGCTCAAGACCGACCGGTTCGACTGCATGGTCCTCGACCTGCGCCTGCCCGACATGTCGGGCTTCGAGGTGCTGGAAGAGATGCAGAAGGACGCAGCTCTGGCCGACCTGCCGGTCGTCGTCTTCACCGGCCGCGATCTGTCGCCCAAGGAGGACGCGAGACTGCACACCATGGCGCGCAGCATCGTGGTCAAGGGCGCGGCGTCGCCCGAGCGGCTGTTCGACGAGACCGCGCTCTTCCTGCACCAGGTCGCTTCCGACCTGCCGGCGGAGAAGCAGCGCATGCTGGAGCGGCTGCATGCGTCGGACGAGATGCTGGCCGGACGCACCGTGCTGGTGGTCGACGACGACACCCGCAACATTTTTGCGCTGTCGAGCGCGCTCGAGCGGCGCAACATGACCGTGCTGACGGCGACGACCGGCCAGGAGGCGATCTCGATCCTCGAGACCTCGCCCGAGGTGGCGATCGTGCTGATGGACATCATGATGCCGGAGATGGACGGCTACGAGACGATCGCCCAGATCCGTGCCAAGCCCAGTCTGCGCCGGCTGCCGATCATCGCGCTCACCGCCAAGGCGATGAAGGGCGACCGCGAGAAGTGTCTCGAGGCCGGTGCCTCGGACTACCTCGCCAAGCCGGTGAATACGGAGCAGCTCTTCAGCGCGCTTCGTCTCTGGCTGCACCGCTAAATGTCCGACATATCAGCCTCCGTGCC
This sequence comes from Hyphomicrobiales bacterium, assembly GCA_041691635.1. GTDB lineage: Bacteria > Pseudomonadota > Alphaproteobacteria > Reyranellales > Reyranellaceae > Reyranella. The sequence continues at coordinate 57,355 of JBEPUH010000005.1, read as the reverse complement.
GGCGCCATTGGACAGGGTCAACATCCTGCTGGTCGACGACCAGCCGGCCAAGCTGCTCAGCTACGAAGTGATCCTTGGCGAGCTCGGCGAGAACCTGATCAAGGCCAACACGCCGCACGAAGCACTTGGCATCCTGCTCAAGACCGACATCGCCGTGGTGCTGATCGACGTGGTGATGCCGCAGATCGACGGCTTCCAGCTCGCCGCCATGATCCGCGATCATCCGCGCTTCCAGAAGCTCGCCATGATCTTCGTCTCGGGTGTGCAGATCGCCGAGACCGACCATCTGCGCGGCTACGAGATCGGCGCCGTCGACTACGTGACCGTGCCGGTCGTGCCCGAGGTGCTGCGCGCCAAGGTCAAGGTCTTCGTCGAACTCCACCGCAAGACCCGCCAGCTCGAGGCGCTGAATGCCGGGCTCGAGCAGCGGGTTGCCGCCCGCACCGCCGAGCTCGAGGCCCAGACCGAGCGCCTGCAGCGCAGCGAGGAGCGCCGCTCGCTGGCGCTGTCCGCCGGCGACATGGGCTCGTGGGAAGTCGACCTCACCAGCGGCGGGCTGGAGTGGGACGAAGGCCCCTATCGCATCTTCGACGTCGATCCGGACAAGTTCACGCCCACCCTCGCGGGCGTCGAGGCAATGCTTCATCCCGACGACCGCGAGAAATTCACCGTCCCGGCGATCCTGCAGTCGCCCTCGGACCGCTTCCAGGTCGAGGTCCGCGTCGTGCGCCCGAGCGGCGAGATGCGCTGGTGCTACTGCGCCGGCATGATCTCGCACGATCTCGACGGCAAGCCGCTGCGTCTCAACGGCGTCATGGTCGACCTGACCGACCGCAAGCGCGCCGAGGAGCGCCAGCTCCTGCTCGCCCGCGAGGTCGATCACCGGGCCAAGAACATGCTGGCGGTGGTCCTGTCGGTGCTGCGGCTCACCAAGGCCAAAACCATGCCGGAGTTCGTCACCACGGTGGAAGGCCGCATCCATGCGCTGGCGGCGACGCATAACCTGCTGTCGGCGACGCGCTGGGAGGGCGCCAACCTGCGCCAGATCGTCGACGAGGAGCTGGCGCCCTATCGCACCAACGGCCTCGACCGCGTCCGGGCCGAGGGGCCGCCGGCCATGCTGCTGCCGGCGACCGCCCAGGCGGTGGCGCTCGCCCTGCACGAACTCGCGACCAACGCCGCCAAGTACGGCGCCTTGTCGGTCGATGCCGGCCGGTTGAGCCTCACCTGGTCGATCGGCAAGGACGCACTGGAGCTGGAATGGCTCGAGACCGGCGGCCCGCCCGCCGCGCCGCCGTCCTCGCTGGGCTTCGGCCTCAGCATCGTGCGCTCCAGCATCGAAGCGCAGTTCCGCGGCGGCGTCGTCTACGACTGGCGGCCCGAGGGGCTGTGCTGCCGCCTGTCGATCCCGAGCGCGCAGATCGTGAAACCCGAGCCCGCGCCGCAGCCGGCCAAGTCCACCGCCCCGGCCGACGCCGACGGCCGGCCGCGCAGCCTGGCCGGCAAGCACCTCTTGATGGTGGAGGACGAATTCCTGGTCGGCATGATGGCCAAGAAGATCCTCGAGCATCTCGGCGCGCGCGTATCCGGCCCCTATGCCCGGCTCGCCGACGGCCTCGCTGCGGCGCGGAGCGAGACTTTCGACGGCGCGTTGCTCGACTTCAATCTCGCGGGCGAGCTCGCCGAACCCCTGGCCGATCTGCTGGTCGCCCGCGGCGTGCCCTTCGCCTTCCTGACGGGCTATCAACGCGACAGCATAGACCGGCGCTACGCCAACGTGCCGCTGCTGCAGAAGCCGGTCGAGGCCGATGCGCTCGAGAAGGTGCTGGTATCGCTGATCGACTCGCAGACGGTACTGCCGGTCTCTCAGCGCGCGTGAACCGGCCCTCAATCATGCGGATTCGGGGGCAGTTCCCGCCGCCCCGATAATAACACATCCAACCTCCGCCAGCGTGCCGCGTTCTATCGCGACACATTGGAGGCTCTCCATGGTTCGCGACATTCGAACGTCGCCGCGCGGTCTGATCGCGCCGCTGAAACAAACCGAACTTGCGTCGCTGCGCGACCTGCAGGGCGGCAAACTGCTCGCCCTGCCGAACGAACATCGCGCCAGACTGTTCGATCTCGAACTTGTCGCCGAAGTCGACGGGCTAATTGCCGTGACCCCGTTGGGTCGCGAGCGCCTGATCTCCGACCGCTAGGACGGCGAGTTCAAGGCCCGCCTCACGCCATCGTGCGGTCGATCCAGTCGCGCGTGCGGTACCACGCGCCGACCAGCGGCAGGATCCACTCCGGATTGCCGTTGTAGAACGGCACCGTCGGGAAATCCTGCTCGTCGAAGGCGTTGATCGGCTGGTTCGATCCGCCGGCGATCTTGCGCGCGGTCTGGTAGCCGAGATACGACATCATGGCCACGCCCGAGCCGTTGCAGGCCATCAGGTAGTGCATGCCCTGCTCGGTGCCCATGTGCGGCAGGAAGTCGAAGGCGAAGGCCACGTTGCCGGTCCAGGCGTGCGTCACCTTTACGCCCTTGAGCTGCGGCCAGCGCTCCAGCATGTAGCCGTGCAGCACCGGAGCGCTCACCTCGGGCGTCACCTGGGTGAAGCGCGCGCGGCCGCCGAAGATCACGCGCTTGTTGTCGGGCGATTGGCGGTAGTAGCAGAGCACGCGCTTGGTATCGCTGACGACGCGGTTCTTCGGGATCAGGCTCTGCACCAGGTCCTCGGGCAGCTCCTCGGTGGCGATGATGTGGCTCGCCACGGGGACCAGGCGGCGCTTCAGTGTGGGCGTCACATCGCCGGTGTAGCCGTTGGTCGCGATCACCACCTCGCGGGCCTCGACCGGCCCCTTGTTGGTCAGGACCATGAACCCCGCGGTCTTGCGCTCGATCTTCTCGGCGTCGCATTGCGAGCAGAGCTTCGCTCCCGCCCGGGACGCAGCCTTCAGGAGGCCACCGTAATACAGCGCCGGATGGAGCTGGCCGGTCCGTTCGACGACCATGCCGCCGTAGTAGTAGTCTGACGCGATCTCCTCGCGCTGCTGCTCGCGCGGGATCATGCGGGTGCCGAGGCTCGCGGTGGCATTGTAGGTCGCAACCTTGGCCGACTGCTCGGCGAAGTGGCGCGGCGTGTAGGCACCGCTGAAGCGGCCGTTCATGCGCCAATGGCACTCGATGCCCTCGCGCCGGATCACCGTGTCGACCTGGGTGAGCGAATCGGCGGCATCGGCCAGCATGCGCTGCATGATCTTCTTCCAGGCCTCGGAGTCGCCGCCGACGCCCTTGCCGGAGAAACCTTTGCCCATGGTCGTACCGCCGCTCACGCCGCCGCCGTTGCGGGTCGAGGCGCCGACGCCGAAATCGCCGCGTTCGAGCACCGTGACGTCGACACCCGATCGGGCCAGCTCGAGCGCCGTCGACAGGCCGCCGTAGCCCGCGCCGATCACCAGCACGTCGGTCTTGCGCGGCGGGTCCTGCGACAGCTCGTTGTTGGGGTGCCACCACTCCCACCACCACGGGATGGTCTTGAAGTCCTTGTGGAAGATGCTGTCGGCCATCGTACTCCCCTCAACGCGTACTGCCGCTCAGGCCCCGCCCGAAGCGGCCGATCAATACCAGCACGACCGCCACCAGCAAGATCTGCATCACCGACACTGCGGCGATGGTGGGGTCGATCTCCATCAGGATGTTGTCGAACATCTTCTTGGGCAGGGTCATATTGGGACCGGCCAGGAACAGCGCGACGACCAGCTCGTCGAACGACGAGATGAAGGCGAGCAATCCCGCCGATACCAGGCTCGGCCGCAGCAGCGGCAGGGTGACCCTGAGCAGCGTCCGCACGCGGCTGGCGCCAAGGCCTTCCGCCGCCTGCTCGAGCGAACGGTCGAAATCGCGCAGGCCGGCGCTCATCACCAGCACGACGAACGGCAGCGCCAGCACGGTGTGGGCGACGACCAGCCCGTACCATTCGCCGATCAGCTTCAGCTTGGCGAACAGCCCGTAGACCGCGATCGAGAGGATGATGGTCGGCACGATCAGCGGCGCCAGCGCGATCCGGTCGACCAGCCAGCGGCCCCGGAAGCGCCCGCGCACCAGGCTGAAGGCCAGCGGCACGCCCAGCGCCAGCGCCAGGATCGCGGTCGCCACACCTATATACAAGGAGCGGATCGTGGCATCGATCCATTGCGGATCGTCGAGGTAGCGCTCGTACCACTGCCAGCTGAGGCCGGGCGGCGGGAATTGCATGTAGGCGGCCGAGCTCAGCGAGATCGGGAAGACCACGAGCAGCGGCAGCATCAGGAAGATGTAGACCGCCGTGCAGGCAACGATGAGCGCGCGGCGGCTCATGCCTCGGTGGCCGATCGCGTGAAGCGCTGCGCCGCGGCGTAAACCGCGAAGGTGACGACCAGCAGCGAGGCCGACAGCGCCGCGGCAAACGGCCAGTTGAGCGTCTGGTGCACCTGCTGCTCGATCATCACGGCCACCATGATCACCCGTCCACCGCCCAGCAGCGCCGGCGTGATGTAGAAGCCGAGCGAAAGCACAAAGACGATCACCGCGCCCGCGAAGATGCCGGGCAGGGTGAGCGGCAGGTAGACCCGCCGAAAGATGCGCGCATTGGAGGCGCCCAGCCCCTGTGCCGCCGAGATCAGCGCCGGATCGACACGCCGCACGGCGCCGTAGATCGGCAGCACCATGTAGGGCAGCAGCACGTGCACCATGCCGATCAGCACACCGGTGAAATTGTTGAGCAGCGGCAGCGGATCGGCGATCAGGCCGCTCTGCACCAGCAGGCGGTTGAAGACGCCGTTACGGCCCAGCAGCACCATCCAGGCGTAGGTGCGTACCAGCACCGACGTCCATAGCGGCAGCAGCACGAAAATGAAGCCCAGGGTGGCCCAGAACGGCGTCGTCGTGGCGAGCAGGAAACCCAACGGATAGCCGAGAAGCAGGCAGATCGCCGTCACGAACAGCGCGATCTCGAAGGTGTTCCAGAACACCTGAAGATAGAGCCCCTCGCCCAGCGCCTTGGCGTACCATTCGAACGAGCCGCCCTCGACGCTGTAGCCCAGCATGCGCACGACGGGGAAGAGGAAGAAGAAAAACAGCAGCAGGAGCGCCGGCACAGCCGGCAGGAAGCCGCCCAGCCTAGAAGACATGGATGTCTCCGGGATCGATGGAGACACTCATCCGCGTGCCCGGCGCCGGAAGCTCGCCGCGCGCCGGCTGGCGGACGATCAACTCCAGCCCGTCGTCGCAGGCGATCCTGAGCTTGAAAGACACGCCGAGGTAGACCGCTTCCTTGACCTCGCCCGCGAACACGTTGGTGCCGCGGGAAAAGCGTTCGGGCCGCATCAGCACGCCGAGCCGCTGGCCCACGGTCCGGGCGGTCGAGTTGACCAGCAGGCGGCGGCCACCCTCGAGTGAGATCACGCCCGGCTCGGTCACCGTACCGTGGAAGATGTTGCTCTCGCCCACGAAGTCGGCGACGAAATCGTTGGCCGGCCGCTCGTAGATCTCGGTGGTGGTGGCGACCTGCTGGATGCGGCCCTTGTTCATCACGGCGACGCGGTCGGACAGCACCAGCGCCTCTTCCTGGTCGTGGGTAATGAAGATCGTCGTCAGCCCGAGCCGGCGCTGCAGGCGACGGACCTCGAGCTGCATGGTCTCGCGCAGCTTGCGGTCGAGGGCGCCGAACGGCTCGTCGAGCAGGAGCAGGCGTGGATTGAAGACGATGGCGCGCGCCAGCGCCACGCGCTGCTGCTGGCCGCCCGAGAGCTGCTTGGGCAGCCGCTGGTCGTAGCCCGCCAGCTCGACGAGCTGGAGCGTCTCGCCGACGCGGCGGTCGATCTCGACCCTGGCGACGTTGCGCATTTCCAGCGGGAAAGCCACGTTGGCCCGCACCGTGAGATGCGGGAACAGTGCGTAGTTCTGGAACACCATGCCGATGTCGCGCTTGGCCGGCGGCAACGCCGTGATGTCGGTGCCGTCGATCCGCACCTCGCCGGCATCGGGCTTCTCGAAGCCCGCCACGACCTTGAGCAGCGTCGTTTTTCCCGAGCCGCTGGGGCCCAGGATTGTCAGCAGCTCGCCCGACGTGATGTCGAGCGAGACGCCGTCGAGCGCCACGACGTCGCCGAAGCGCTTCTGCAGCCCTTCGACCTTGAGATCGGCCGAGCGTTTGGCTTCGTTCGCCGCCAATTCCTCTAGCCCTTCTTCAGCAACCAAGCATTCCACAGCTCCAGCGCCTTGTTGCCGTTCTCAGCATACCAGGAATCGTCGATCCAGAACTGCTTGTCGATGTACTGCGTCGGCAGGAAGGGCTTAACCTTGGCGTCGACATAGTTCAGCGACTCGAGGTTAAGGCCGGGATAGCCGAGCTCGGTGGCGTAGATCGCCTGCTCCTGCGGGATCGACATCTCGGCCAGCATCTTCTGGGCCCAGTAGACGTTCTTGGCGCCGCGCGGGATGACGAAGCTGCCCTGCTTCAGCGCGCCCTGGTTCCATTCGATACCGAGCGGCCCGCCCTTCTTGATCAGGTCGTAGAAGCGGCCGTTCCAGCCGGTCGCCAGCACCACTTCCTTGTCGAGCAGGAGCTGGGCCGGCTGCTGGCCGGTGCTCCACCATACATTCACGTGCGGCTTGATCTGGTCGAGCTTCTTGAAGGCGCGGTCGAAGTCGATCGGATAGATCTTGTCCATCGGCACGCCGTCGGCGATCAGCGCGAACTCGAGATTGTCGGTCGGATGGTTGCGCATTGAGCGCGCGCCGGGGAACTTTTTGACGTCCCACCAGTCGGCCCAGCTCTTGGGATGTGTGTCGTCCTTGAACACGTCGGTGCGGTAACCGATGATCGTGGTGTAGACCGACGAGGCGAAAACGTACGGGCTGCGTGCCTTTTCGGGATACTTGGAGCGGTCGACGATTTTGTCGTCGATCTTCTCGACCAGCTTCATCTGCGTGGCGCGGATCGCGTCCTGACCGCCGATCTCGGTGACGTCCCACTCGACGTTGCCGGAATCGACCATGGCGCGCAGCTTGCCGAAATCGGCCGGGCTCGTTTCGACGACGCGGATGCCGTACTTTTTCTCGAAGGTGTTGAAGAACGCCTTGCGCATCGCCGAGCCCATAGACCCGCCGGAATGATTGACCACGATCTGCGCGGGCTTGGCCGGCTCCTGGCCGAACGCGGGCGCCGCGCCGGCTGCCACCGCTGCTCCTGCCAGCCCGATCGCCTGACGACGGCGCAAGTTCCTGATGTCCATGATGTCCCCCTGTTTCGGATATCCCCGGCCAAACTGTAGGAGCCATGGCGGGCAGGAGCAACGAGATTGCCGGCCCAACGAGAAAGGCCCGATGGTCGTCTTCGACCACCGGGCCTCTTTCTGCAGTTCCCTTGCCGCTAGCGCAGGGCGGGCGTGCCCGGCGGCGTCACCGGCGGCGCCATCACGTGGCCGCCGGCATCCAGGCGGTTGCCCTGAGCATCGTAGCGGAACCCGTACTCGTCCTTGGACGCCACCGGATGGCGGTCGTTCAGGCGATGCTCCTCGCGCATCATCTCGCGATGCGGGCCGGCCTGGTCGGTGCCGGGCTCGTAGGACTGGGCATTGGCCACGCCCGCCACGCCGACGAGGGCGAGCGAGAGCACGATCGATTTCCGGTTCATCTTCTTCATGGCATCCTCCTGCAATCAAATCTCTCCTCTGCGCCTAACGCGGCACGGTCCGGAGGCGTTGCACGGAAAATCAGGGCGGTTGCCGGCTTTTGGCCATAAACTCCCCGCGATGAGGTCTCGACCATGCCGCTGACGCTGTCCGAAAATTTCCGCGCGCTGTTCTACGCGCCCTTCTATGCCGCGCAGGCGACCGGCGCGTTCGCCGACGCCGGCGTCGAGGTCGTGCTGAAGGCCTCGCCGAGCCCTGAGGCCGCGGCGAGGGCCTTGCGCGCCGGCGAGATCGACGCGATGTGGGGCGGCCCGCTGCGCGTCATGATCGTGCACGACCGCGAGCCCGACGCCGACGTCGTGTGCTTCTGCGACGTCGTGGCCCGCGACCCGTTCTTCATCGTCGGCGCCAGGCCGCGCCCGGGCTTCGGCTTCGCCGATCTCGCCTCCGTGAAGTTCGCCTCGGTGTCGGAAGTGCCGACGCCGTGGATCTGTCTCGCCGACGACCTGCGCCGCGCCGGGGTCGATCCGGCCCGCATCGAACGGATCGCCGACAGGACGATGGCCGAGAACGAGGCCGCCCTGCGCGCGGGCACGGTCGACGCCATCCAGGTCTTCCAGCCCTATGCCGAGCGGCTGATCGCGTCGGGCGCCGGCCATGTCTGGAACGCCGCCGCGACGCGCGGCCTCACCGCCTACACTACCCTGGTGACGCGGCGCGAGACGCTCGGCCAGCGCCGCGACGACTTCCTGGCGATGACCATCGGCATGCATCGCACCCTGGGCTGGTTCGCCAGGACACCGGCGCCGGAGATCGCGCGCCTGCTCCGCGATTTCTTTCCCGACGTGGAACCCGCCCTGTTTGCCGGCGCCATCGACCGCTATCGCGCGCTCGGCCTGTGGGGCGCCGATCCCGTCGTCCGCCGCGAGGGCTACGACCGCCTGCACGCCGCCATGCGCGCCATGGGAACGTTGCGGCGCGACATCGCGTTCGAGACCTGTGTCGACACCGACCTTGCCCGCCGCGCGATGGCAGAGGCTTAGTGTCGGCCCCGACGACGGGCGTGGACACAACAGGAGTAGGGATGCGATTTAGCCGGGGGACGTTGGCCGCCCTGTTCTTCTCGATGGCGCTCGCCACGGGCGCCACGGCGGCCGACGGCCTGGAGCGCTTCCAGCGCGAGATCAGGCCGCAGCTCGATGTCCAGAAATTCACCTATCGCTCCGGCGAGGCCCTGGGAAACTCGGGCTTCATCCTCAACGACGTCGTCATCGTGACGCCGCCGGCTGCTCCCACGGCCAACCGGGCCGGCACGTTCAGGATCGACAAGGTGACGGTCGAGGCGCTCGACTTCGATCGCCTCACCGGGGAGAACAGGAACGATCCGCCGCGCTTCGTGAAGATGAAGATCGAGGGGCTGACGGGCGACGATCCGGCGACCAGCACGCTCTCGGCCTACGGCATCCCGAAGGCACCGATCGACATCACCTTCGACTACAGGTTCGACCGCGGCGCCATGCGGATGAACATCGACAAGCTCGAGATCGCGATGCGCGGCGAAGGCCGCCTTTCGGCCGTGCTGGCGATCGCGGGCTTCAGCGACGTGGCCAGCGCGCGCCAGAACGCCTACCTCGAAAGCGGGACGATCGTCCTCGAAGACAAGGGCTTCATGGCGAAGGTCCTCGAGACCTTCGCGCGCGGTCGCGGCAACACGCCCGAGGGACTGGTGGCACTCAGCCTAATCACGCTTTCCGGCATCGCCAGCCAGCAGCGCCCCGAGACGGTGCGCGCCCTCGACGCGATCGCTTCGTTCATCGCCGACTGGAAGGCGCCCAAGGGGCCGCTCACCATCGGCTTGAAAGGGCCGCGGGGCACGAACGTGGATGGTCTGGGCGCCCTGCTCGAAGCCGACGCGCTGTATAAAATTCTCGGCCTGTCGGCGAGCTATGCCGGCACGCGGCCAGGTGCGGCCCTGGCGGGGCCGCCGCTGCAGTAACCGCGCATCCCATCGGGTTGCACCAAAAGATCGCGATTTCTAGCCGCGCAACCGCCTTCGTCCCGGGGGCGTTTTCTTTATGTGCGGCGACCATGTTGGCCGTCGCCAGCGTACGAGGACAGGAGCTGAGACCATGAACCAGCAGAACAGCCAGAACCCGTCGCAGCAGCAGCGCGAGCAACAGCAGCGCGAACAGCAGAACCAGCAGAACCAGGGCCAGAAGCCCGGCCAGCCGGGTCAGCCGGCGCAGAAGCCCGGTGGGCAGAACGCCAACAAGGACAAGGACAGCGGCAGCCTGAACCGCTAGCGCTCGCGGCCGCGAATTGTTGCGCTGACGGAATGCCCGCCGGAAACGGCGGGCATTCCTGTCTCTTGTCGCCGTTTCTCTGGCGGCCCTTTCAATGGTTCAATGGACGGAGGAGAACATCATGAGCGACAGACCAATCCCGGCCGGCGATCCCGTGCCGACGGCGCCGCCGCCGCCGGGCAAGACTCAGCCCTTGCCGCCCGAGATACCGTCGACGCCAATGCCCGAGGTCGTGCCGCCGGCGCCGAGCCATCCCTCCGGGCCACCGGCGCCGACGGCTTAACCTTCCTCGTTAGTCGCCCCCGCCCGACAGCTGGCGCGGGAAGCGGTGCAGGAGCTGCTCGAGGCCGAGGATCTTGTGGCGGCTCGCGCCCGACCTCCTGCTCCATCACCGCGCGCGGCGCCTTCGCCAGGGTCAGCAAGAAGGCCATGTTGTCGAACACGGTGATGTGCGGATAGAGCGCGTAGTTCTGGAACACCATGGCGATGTCGCGGTCCTTGGGCGAGACCCTGTTCACCACCTTGCCGCCGATCGCGATCTCGCCCGAGGTGATGTTCTCGAGGCCGGCCAGCGTGCGCAGCAACGTGGACTTACCGCAGCCCGACGGTCCCACCAGCACCACGAACTCGCCGTCGGCGATGTCGACACGGACCCCGTGCAGAATCTCGACAGGCCCGAAAGTCTTCCGCACGTTGCGAATATCGACCGTCCCCATCAACCCTCCCACGCATCGCCGCCTTGCTCGAAAGCCAGCTCTTCCGCCCGGTCGATCGCGCGGATCACAGAAAACCGCAGCCGGAGTGCGGGCTATGTCTAACGAAACAGTGACCCGCTTATCGCGACGCATCGCTTGTCGGAAAACCATGTCATCGGCATCATCGAGGCTCTTCAATGGGGAGAGTTAAGATGGATATCACGATCATTCCGCTGTCCTGGTCGCCGCGTCTGCTGAGTGTCCTTCGTTTCGTGACGGGTCTTTGCTATGTGCAGCATGGCATGGCGAAGCTGCTGAAGTTTCCGCCCGTGCCGGCGTTCGCCAAGGTCGAGCTGATGAGCCTGCTGGGCCTGGCCGGTGTGCTCGAGATGGTGGGCGGCGCACTGCTGATCATCGGCCTGTTCACGCGGCCCGCGGCATTCATCCTCGCCGGCCAGATGGCCGTGGCCTATTTCATGGCCCACTTCGTCAAGGGCTTCTTCCCGATCCTGAACGGCGGCGAGCTGGCGATCATGTTCTGCTTCGTCTTCCTCTACATTTGCGTCGCGGGCCCTGGCCCGTGGAGCGTCGACGCCGCTCTCAACAAGAAGTAAGCGACGGCACGCCCTCTCGGCTTCTGCCGAGAGGGCTTTCTCGCGCGCGAACCCGTTGCTCGCCAAGGCAGGCCTCGCTAAGGGTTGAGGCCGGAGGGCTGAAGGAGATTGCCATGGCGTTGAAGCGCGTCGCCCTCGAGATCGGGATGGGCACCGACATCCGCGGAGCCGACTATACCAAGGCCGCCGTGCGCGCGCTGAAGGATGCGCTCTGGCACAACTCGCTCACCGTGGCGACCGCCGTCGGCAAGTCGAGCGACGACATGCAGGTCGAGGTGCTGATCGGCGTGCCCAGGCCCGAGCTGGTCGACACCGCCCAGGTGCTGGCGGTGCTGCCCCACGGCACCGGCACGGTGAAGGTCACGGAGGGCGGCCTCGAGATCATGAACGAGGCGGGCACCGACAGGACGGTGATCGCCCAGGCCGCCGCCATCGTGCGGCTCGACCTCTGAGGGAGACGACCATGGCCCAGAAGCGCGTCATCCTCGAACTCGGCACCGGCAACGACCTGCATGGTGGCGATTACACCAAGGCCGCCCTGCGTGCGGTGCAGGACGCGCTCCACCACTCCTCGCTCACCATGCTGCGGGCGCTCAAGGTCAATTCGAAGACCGAGATGTTCGTCAACGTCACGATCGGCGTGCAGCAACCCGAAAAGGTCGACCTCGAGAAGGTGCGCGCGTCGCTGCCGCACGGCATCGTCACGGTGAAGGCGGTCAAGGGCGGGCTCGACGTGCTCGATCCCGAGAACAACGACCCTGCCGTGATCGCCAGCGCCGCCGTCGAGGTGAGGCTGGAGCTGCCGTAAGGCCGTTCGGTTACTTGCGGCCGACTACTTGCGGCCGACTACTTGCGGCCGACGAACACGAGGCCGAGCCCGACGACGATCGCGGCAATGCCGGCGATGCTCGGGATCGGGATATTGTGCTGTTCGTTGGCCGTCACCTTGAGCGGACCGGCATCTATCACGGTCTTCTTCTCGGTGAACGATATGTTGGTCACGGCGAGGCCGATGATGCCCACCACGATCAGGACGACACCCACGAGGGCGATAGGCTTCATCTCAGTTCTCCCAGTGCGCAGAAGCGCGCCCGACAACGCCCTGCCCCTGGTCAAGGTTCCCAACCCTCGAACTTAAAGGACGCCGGACGCCGCCAGGGCCGCAATGTCGGCCTCGCCGTAGCCCAGACCGCGCAGGACCTCGTCGGTATGCTCGCCCAGGCGCGGCGGCGCGGCGTAGCGGTCGAGCGGTGTACGGTCGAGATGGATCGGGTTCTTGATGCCCTTCACCGTGCCCGCCGAGGCATGGGGCATCTCCGCCACCATGTCGCGCGAACGCAGGATGTCGCCGTCGCACACCTCGCCCACCGTGCGGATCGCGCCGCAGGGAATCCCCTGCGGATCGAGCAGCGCCAGCCACTCGTCGCGCGGCTTCTGCTTCAGGGCCGCCCGCACCAGAACCAGCAGCGCCTCGCGATTGCGCACGCGCTCGGGCTGGGTGGCGAAGCGCACGTCGGCGCCCAGCTCGGGGCGGCCAATCACGGCGCAGAACTTCCGCCACTGCGTGTCGTTGGCGACGCCGAGGTTGATCCAGCCGTCGGCCGCCTCGAAGGTCTCGTAGGGCACGATACTGGCGTGGGCGTTGCCGCGCCGGCGCGGCGACTCTCCAGTCGCGAAGTAGGCGCTGGCGTTGTAGACGAGCAGCGCCGCCGTCGCCTCGTACATCGAGATTTCGACAAACTGACCGAGGCCGGTGTCCTTGCGCACGTAGAGCGCCGCCAGGATACCCTGCGAGGCCGCCGTCCCGCACACCATGTCGGAGATCGGCGTGCCGACCTTGTAGGGCGCGCCGTCGGCCGGCCCCGTCAGGTCCATGAGGCCGGTCTCGCCCTGGGCGATGGCGTCGTAGCCGCCGCGGTCCTTGTAGGGGCCGGTCGCGCCGAAACCGGAAATCGCGCAATAGACCAGCGACGGCCGCCGCGTCTTCACCGCCTCGTAGCCGAAGCCCAAGCGATCCATGACGCCGGGGCGAAAGTTCTCGACCAGCACGTCGGCCGAGTCGATCAGGCGGCCTAGCACCTCGCGGCCCGCCGCGCTCTTGAGGTCGAGCGTGATGCTCTTCTTGTTGCGGTTGACCGACAGGAAATATGCCGCCTCGTCACCCTGGTAGGGCGGCGCGAAGGCGCGCGAGTCGTCGCCCTTGCCCGGCTGCTCGATCTTGATGACCTCGGCGCCGAGGTCGCCCAGCATCATCGTGCAGTACGGCCCCGCCACCACCCGCGTCAGGTCGACGACGCGGATACCGTCCAGCGGTCTCATGGCAGAGGTCTCATGGCAGAGGCCTCACGGCTTGAGCAGCAGCTTGGCGCCCTGCTCGATCGCGGTGCGCGCCATCGCCTTCAGCTCGTCGTCGGTGGCGCTGCTGACCGGATGGCCGATCGTGGCGAACGCGTAGCCCGGCATGCCGAGCACGCTGCTCATCATTTCGGCCGCGCTGACGAAGCGGGCGGTCATCACGCTGAAGGCGGGAACCGAGTGGCGTTCAGCGGTAACGGAGTCGTGCAGACTGCACGAAGAGCAGCTGCCTCAATCTCCCAGGCCCGAGATGACGGCATCCCAGCCCTTCATGTCGTCGGCGATATGGGCGTCGGCCGGCGCGCTGTAGTTCGACTTGGTGCGCATCACGACGGTGGCGACGCCATAGTCGTCCTTGAGCATCCGCTCGAGGTGCCGGAAGAAGCCCTTGGTGCCTTCCTTGCCGTTGGACACGAAACCGACGGTCTTGCCCTTGAGCGTGTCGAGGCGCGGCGCGAGCTTGCCGACGGGCGGCGCGGTGCCCGGGGTCGGATCCAGAACCTGGAAAATCATGATCTACCTCTTCCTTGGCTTATTTCTTGGGCGGCTCGCAGTCGACGCAGACGCCGACCGGCAGGGTGACGGCATGGCTCTTGTGGCCGAGCCACGGCGGGATCACCGCGCCGAAGCCGCCGGCCGGACCGCCCGCGGCGATGACGAGCAGCTGGTCAGGCGATTCCATCGCCGGATAGACGCTGTCACCGCGGTCACGCACGACGGCGCCCTTGCCGACCTCGGCCCACTCGCGGCGGTGGATGCGCGCGCGCTCGTGGATGAAGGTGGCGATGTCGCTCTTGGTCCACTTGGCCGCCTGCAGGTGCTCGCGCAGCTGCTTGGGGATGACGATGGCGTAGTTGCCCGGATGGATCGAATAGTGACGCAGGTTGGCGCGCATCTCGGCGGCGAAGGTCTCGAGGATCTCCTCGGGCTTGGTCGTCCACTCGTTCATGATCTGGCGCGGGGCGCCGGCGGCCATCACCGTTACGGCCGAGGCCGCGCGCTCGACGCCGCGCTGCTCGCTGAGCGATTTCCAGGTCGTGTCTTCCTCGTCCTCGGCGATGCAGTAGCTGAACTTGCCGGGATGACCCAGGGTCGAGCGGTCGATCACGCCGGGACGCACGTCCATCAGGTTGATCAGGCAGAGCCGCACGGCGCGGCCGATCACCGCCGTCGCGCGATCGCTATTGCCCAGCGCATTGAACGAGCCGGTGGCACCGATCTCCAGACGAATGGGCCCATTCAGCACGACGAGCACGGCGCAGCCGCCGGTGCTGGCGGTGGCGCCGTGCATCAGGAACTCGTCCTGCATCATGGCAGTCCACGCCGTCAGCACGACCGGGAAATGCATCGGCAGGCAGCCCGCCATCACCGCGTTGATCGCGAGCTTCTCGGCAGTGACCGCGAGGCCGCGCACCGGCTCGATGCCGATCAATTGGTCCGGCGGCATCATCGCCCACTCGAGGCAGGCCTGCACGGCATCGGCCGTCGGCGGCACGATCGGCAGGCCATCGGTCCAGCCGTTGCTATGATAAAGTTCCTGAACGGCCGAGATGCCGTCGGCCTCGTAGGTCCGGGATGAGAGTTGCACAGGCTACCTCCACGTCCAGCATAGACCTTGCGCCCCTTATGCCAAGGTCAACCTGATAAGCAGAATTATTGCGTTTTTGTTATCAATCCTCGCGCGGCCACTGGCGCCGCAGCAGGGCCACGAAGCCAGCCGCCGCCGGCGTCGGCTCGCGTTCGCGCAACGCCATGAGGCCGAGCCGGCGGGTGATCTTGGGGTCGCCGAGCGGCACGCTGCGCAGGCCTCGCGCCATCGGCCCGCGCGTGGCGCCCTTCGGCACGATGCCGACGCCCGCGCCGGCGCCGACCAGCGCCATCAGGGTGGCGAACTGGCTGACCATCACCATCTGGCGGAGCACGACGCCTGCTGTCGCCGCGGCGACGTCGAGCGTGCGCCGGGTGCGCGAGTCGGTCGGCAAGCCGATCACCGGCTGGTCTCGGAGGTCGGCCAGCGACACGCTGCGCCGCGACGCCAGCCGGTGGCGCGCCGGCATGACGACGCAGAAGGTCTCGCGGCTGAGCGCGGTGCCGACCACGAACTCCGGCAGCTCGTCGACATAGCCGATGCCGAAGTCGGCAACACCGCTCCTCACATCCTCCAGAACCATGGCCTGCACGCCCTCGCGCACGTGGATCTCGACGCCCGGCCGGTCGGCGCGATAGGCGGCGATGATGCCGGGCAGGCGCCCGCCCGCGACCGACATCACGCTCGAGATCACGACCAGGCCGCGGCGTTCCTCGGCGACCTCGCGCACGCTCTGCACGGTGATGCCTAAATCGTTCAGCATGCGCTCGGCGACGGCGGCGAACTCGCGTCCGGCCGCGGTGATCTGCACGCGGCGCGTGCTGCGCTCGAACAGGCGCACGCCCAGCGCGGTCTCGAGCCGCTTCAATGCGCGGGTCAGCGCCGGCTGGGAAATGCGCAGGCGCGCGGCGGCGGCGACGAAGCTGCCGTACTCGACGAGCGCCAGGACCGCCTCGAGCTGGCGGGCGCTCAGATCCGGAAGGGAGGCCCTCATGTTTTTCTTCCTGCGGAGAACGCATGGCCGGCCAGGCACGCCCGGCCCGCGCCGCGGCCGGGGATCGTCCCATTAAACAAATGGAAAAATAATGGAAACCTTTGCCTCAGGAGGTCTCGGCGCCTCCGCGTCATTGCGATTTCCGCACCGATTGTCAAGCGGCAATTTCGCCCCCTTACGCCGCCGGCATCCGCTCCTTGTTGCGCTCGCGCAGGATCGGCATGACCCACTTGCCGAAGCGCTCGGCCTCCTCGTCGTGCAGGTAGCCCGACAGGCAGAACGAGTGGCAGCCGAGGTCGATGAAGTCCTGCAGGGTGGCGGCGCACTGCTCGGGCGTGCCGACGACGGCGATGCCGGCGCCGGGCCGCACCTGGGTGATGCCGGTCCACAGGTTGCGCTCGATCACCTCGCCGCCGGCGGCGAGCTCGCGCACGCGGCGGTTGGCTTCAGAGGTGGCGAAGCGCTCGCGCACGAAGGCCTTCTGCGCGTCGCTGGCATGGGCCACCAGCCCGTGCGCGAAGTCCCACGCCTCCTTCTCGGTTTCGCGGCAGACGATCTGCAGGCGCATGCCGAAGCCGATCTGGTTCTCGCGGCCGTGCGCCGCCGCCATCGACTTGATCTCCGCCATGTTGGCGCGGATGCGCTCGTAGGTGTCGCCCCAGAACAGGTGGACGTCGGAATGCTTGGCCGAGATCTCCCACGCCTGGCGCGAGCCGCCGCCGAGATAGAAGCGCGGATGCGGCGTCTGGAACGGATGGGGCCGGATCTGCGCGCCCTTGAGCTGGTAGAACTTGCCGTCGAAGGTCACGGGGCCGCGCGCCGTCCACAGGCGCTTCAAGATCGTCACCTCTTCTTCCATGATTTCGTAGCGCTCTTCCTTGCCCCACTTCACGCCTTCGGAGGCGTTCTCGGCCTCGCTTTGGCCGGCGATCAGGTTGATGCAGATGCGCCCGCCCGAGAGCTGGTCGAAGGTCGTCACCATCTTGGCCAGCAGCACGGGGTTGATGTACGACGGCCGCGCCGCGACCAGCATGCGCATCGACTTCGAGCGTGCCACCATCATGGCGCTGGTGATCCACGCCTCCCAGCACGCGGTCTGCACCGGCACCAGCATGTACTCGAAGCCCGCCGCCTCGGCCGCGGCAACCACCTTGTCGAACAGCGGCAGCGACGAGGCGATCTGCGCCGAGGCCAGGCCATAGGCCGTGGTGTCGCCGGCGGTGGGCAGGAACCAGCCGAATTCGAGGCGTCGTGGCGATGTCATCGCGTCGTTCCTTGCGGTAGCCATGCCGTTCCTTATCGTGGACTGGCCGGGATGCGCAAATTGCGCTGGTCGCGACGGGCGAAACTCGGGCACCATCGCGCGGCATCACACAAGGACGACCGATCATGCTGCAGCACGGCAAGCGCCCGACAATCGCATCGCGACATGGCATGGTCGCCGCCGCGCATCCCCTCGCCGCGGCAGCCGGAGCGCGCGTGCTGGGCAACGGCGGAACGGCGTTCGACGCCGCCGCCGCGACCGCCGCGGCGCTCAACGTCGTCGAGCCCTACATGTCCGGCCTCGCCGGGCGCGGCGTCGCCACCTGCTACATCGCCAAGGAGCGCCGCGTGCGCTCGCTCGACTTCGTAGCGCCGATCCCGCTCAAGTTCCCGGTCGACAAGCTCAGCCGTCGCGACCAGCTGGCGCGCGGGGCGCTGGCCGTCGGCGCGCCGGGCAATCTCGCCGGCTGGTGCGAGCTGGTGCGCGCGCACGGCCGGAAGAAGTTGCCCGAGCTGTTCGCGCCGGCCATCGCCATCGCGCGCGACGGCTACCGGCTGATCGAGTTCAATCTCGAGGAGTTCCAGGGTGCCGCGCCCGAGCTCGCCACCCACAAGGCGCTGCATCCCGAATGGTCGCGCGTCTACACCGCGGGTGCGGGCTCGGTGAAGCCGGGCTTCGTGCTGAAGCAGCCCGACCTTGCCCGCACGCTGGAGGCGCTGGCCAACGAGGGGCCCGGACTTCTTTATGGCGGCGCGCTCGGCCAGAAACTGGTCGATCGCCTCGCCGAACTGGGCGGCTGCCTCACCATGGAAGACCTCAAGGCGGTGAAGGCCAACTGGGTCGATCCCGTCGCCGTCACCTATCGCGGCCGGCAGGTCCACGTGCCGCCGCCGCCGTGCGAGGGCTTCCAGTACCTGCTGACCTTGCGCATCCTCGAAGGCTTCGACCTCGCCAAGATGAAGCGCAACTCCACGCAGCACGTCGACACGGTGTTGCGCGCCATTCGTCTGGCCGCGGGCGTGCGCATTGCCGAGGGCGTGCCGAGCCCGCAGAAGCTGGCCGAGATCTTCTCCGACAGCCATGTCGAGGCCCTGCGCAAGCGCGTGCGCGACGGCAAGCCCGTGGTCGGCCCGACCGAACAGTGGACGCTGCCGGTCGAGAAGGAGTCGGCGACGGCGGAAAGCCACACGACGTCGTTCTCGATCGCCGACAGCGACGGCAACCTCGTCTGCCTGACGCAGAGCCTCGGCAGCGTCTTCGGCTCGGGCGTCGTCGTGCCCGGCACCGGCCTCTGCCTCAACAACTTCCTGTTCTGGGCCGACGTCAATCCGAAGAGTCCCAACCGCGTGACGCCGGGCGGCTCGCTGCCGATGTGCATGGCGCCGTCGATCGTGACCGAGAACGACGCGCCGGTGCTGGCGCTCGGCACGCCGGGCAGCTACGGCATCCTGCAGACCCAACCGCAGGCGCTGGTGCAATACCTCGACTTCGGCATGCCGCTCCAGCAGGCCATCGAGGCGCCGCGCGCGCGGCTGACCGACGGTACCTCGGTGCTGCTGGAAGCGCGCATCGACAAGCAGGTCCACGACGAACTGCGCGCGCTCGGCCACGGCATCACTACCGGCCCCGACTGGACGATGAAGGTCGGCGGCATGCAGGGCGTCGCCGTCGATCCCGAGACCGGTATCTTCACCGGCGGCTGCGATCCCCGGCGCGACGGCTACGTGGTGCCTGCGTAATACGCCGGACGTTCGGCATTCCTCTTGCACGCGACGCTCCGGCACGATGGAATGCCGGCAACGAGACCATCAACAAGGGGATGCCCGATGCGCAGACTGATTTGGCTGGCGGTTTCCGCCGCGGCGATGCTGGCCGCCGCCACCGCGAGTGCGCAGACGACGCCGCGCAAGGGCGGCACGATCCGCATGACCGCGCCCTATGCCGCGAGCTTCGGCAGCCTCGACCCGCACGTCACGCCGCGTGCCCAGGACGACATCGTCAACAAGGCGATCCACCGCACGCTCTATAACTGGGACACCGCCAATTCCAAGCTGGTGCTCGAGCTCGCCAAGTCGGTGTCGGTGTCCGACGACGGGCTGGTCTACACCTACAAGCTGGGCGACGACGCCTATTTCCACAACGGCCGCAAGATGACGGCCGACGACCTCATCTGGTCGTACACGCGCATCATGGACGGCAGCAAAGGCTATCCCGGCGCGCGCTACGTCCGCCTGATCAAGGGCGCGACCGACGTCGAGAAGGGCACGGCCAAGGAAATCTCCGGCCTGAAGAAGATCGACGACTTCACCCTCGAGATGACGATCACCGACCGGGTCGACCCGGGCTACTACTTCTTCAACGGCACGACAGCGATCCTGCCCAGGGAAGAAGTGGAGAAGGGCAACTTCGCCTCCAATCCGGTCGGCCTCGGCCCGTTCAAGTTCAAGGAGCACATCCCCGGCAGCCGCGTCGTCGCCGAGCGCTTCGACAAATTCTACAAGCCGGGCAAGCCCTACGCCAACACACTGCAGGTGCTGATCATGGCGGAGGCTGCCGCGCGCGACGTCGCCTTCCGCAACAAGGAGATCGACACCTCGATCCTGGGTCCGGCGCAATACGTCGCCTACCGCGCCGATCCCGAGCTGTCGAAGGGCATCCTCGAGGTCGCCGAGATGTTCACCCGCTCGATGCAGATGAACCCCGCGTTCAAGCCGTTCGCCGACAAGCGCGTGCGCCAGGCGATCAACTACGCCATCGACTCCGATCTCATCATCAAGCGCCTGGTCAAGGACAAGGCCTACCGTGCCGTGAGCTGGCTGCCGCCGTCGTCGCCGGCCTTCGACAAGACGATGAAGCCCTACGCCTACAATCCGGAGAAGGCCAAGAAGCTGCTGGCCGACGCGGGCTATGCCAACGGCTTCGAGTTCGAGTTGACGACCAGCCAGAACGAGAGCTGGGGCCTGCCGATCGTGGAGGCCATCATCCCGATGCTGGCCAAGGTCGGCATCAAGCTGAAGCCCAAGCTGGTCGAGGTCACGGTGCTGACCGAGATCGCCATGAAAGGCGAGCACCAGGCCTACATCGGCTCGAGCCTGACCGGACCTGACTCGCTGGCCACCCTGCGCTGCTACTACTCCAAGACGCCGCGCACGGCCTGCAACTACACCTCGTTCAGCAACCCGCAGTTCGACAAGCTGCTCGACGACGCCGGCCAGACCACCGACGCCGCCAAGCGCAACGACCTCTTGAAGCAGGCCAACAACCTGATCTACGACGAGGCGCCGGTGTGGTTCTTCAACTACAACAAGGCCGTGCTCGCCCACCAGCCGTGGATCCACGGCCTGCAGGCCAACCCGACCGAGATCACGCACCAATATCCCGAGGACATCTGGGTGGACGACAAGTCGCCGGTGAAGTGACAGCGAAGCTGTCACCCCGAGCGAAGCGCAGTGCAGTCGAGGGGTCTTTCTTGTCTCCAGCACATGACAGATCCCTCCACTGGCTCCGCTCAAGCGCGGGGAGTTACCCCGCGCGAGTCGGGATGACGGGCTAACCCGTCATGCTCGTCGTCCTGGTGCGTCGCCTCGCCAACATCATCCCGACCCTGATCGCGGTCGTGGCGCTGGTCTTCCTGTTGTTCAGCGTCCTGCCGGGGAGCTTCATCTCCGGCATGGGCGAGGACGGCCGCACGACCATCGATCCGGCGGTGATGGAGCGCATGCGCAAGGAGATGGGCCTCGACGATCCCCTGCACGTGCGCTTCGCCAAGTACATCGCCCACACCGCCACCGGCGACCTCGGGATCTCGTTCCGCACGCGCGAGCCGGTGACGGCGCTGATCGGCCAGCGCGTATGGCCGTCGCTGAAGCTGGTGTTCGCGGCGATGACCTTCGCCATCCTGGTCGGCGTGACGCTGGGCTTCCTGGCGGCGCTCCGGCCCGGCAGCCTGGTCGACACCGTCTCGATGGTGTTCGCGATATCGGGCCTGTCGCTGTCGCAATTCTGGTTCGGCCTGATGCTGATGTATTTGTTTGCGCTCAAGCTCAACTGGCTGCCGAGCTTCGGCTATGGCGACGGCGGCTTCAGCCACATCGTCCTGCCGGCGATCGCCTTGGGTGTCGGCCCGATGGCGCTGTTGGCCCGCACCACGCGCGCCGCCGTGCTCGACGTGCTAAATGCCGACTTCGTCCGCACCGCGCGCAGCAAGGGCATGAGCGAGCGCAGGGTCGTGGCCTGGCACGTGCTGCGCAATGCGCTCGTGCTGGTCGTCACCATCGTCGGCCTGCAGTTCGGCTCGCTGATGGGGGCGGCCGTCGTGGTCGAAAAACTCTTCGCGTGGCCCGGCGTCGGCTCGCTGCTGGTCGATTCGGTGTTCCAGCGCGACATGCCGGCGGTCCAGGGCTGCATCCTGATGATCGTGTTGTTCTTCCTGGCCATCAACACGCTGATCGACCTCGCCTACGTGGCGATCGATCCGCGCATCCACTACAGCCGATGAAGCTGCCCCGTCTCAAGGTGAAGGGCGGCACCTCGCTGTGGATCGGCGGCGGGCTGGTGACGCTCGCCATCGTCGTTGCGATCGCAGCACCGCTGATCGCGCGCACCGACCCGGTGATGGACGCCAACCTGATGAACGCCGAGATCCCGCCCGGCCTCGACTTTCCGTTCGGCACCGACGCGCAGGGCCGCGACATCTATTCCCGCATCGTCTACGGCGCGCGCATCTCGCTCACCGTGGGCGTGGTCAGCCAGGTCCTGAACAGCCTGATCGGCGTCACGCTCGGCCTCACCGCGGGCTACTGGGGCGGCTGGTGGGACGACGTCGTGACCGGCCTCACCAACCTGATGCTGGCAATTCCCTCGCTGATCTTTGCGCTCGCCATCATGGCGATCCTGGGGCCTGGCCTGCTCAGCCTGCTGGTGGCGCTCGGGCTCACGAGCTGGTCCTACTCCTGCCGCATCGCGCGCGCGCAGGTCCTGTCGCTGAAGAGCCAGGGCTACGTCCAGGCCGCGCGTATCCTGGGCTACGGCGACCTGCGCATCATGTTCACGCAGGTGCTGCCCAACATCCTGGGCCCGCTGATCGTGATCGCCACGCTCGGCATGGGCGGCGCGATCCTGTCCGAGGCGGCCTTGTCTTTTCTCGGCCTCGGCATCCGCCCGCCGTTCCCGAGCTGGGGCAGCATGCTGTCGGAGGCACGCGACCAGATCACCACGGCGCCCTGGCTCTCGGTGTTCCCGGGGTTGGCGATCTTCTTCACCGTGCTCGGCCTCAACCTGCTCGGCGACGGCCTGCGCGACATCTTCGATCCGCAGTCGACCACGAGGCGGGCATGATCGAGCCCCTTTTGAAGGTCGACGACCTGCACATCGCGCTCAGGACCGAGAACGCGACCTACAACGCCGTCGAGAACGTCTCCTTCGACATCGGCCGCGGCGAGGCGTTCGGGCTGGTGGGCGAATCGGGCTGCGGCAAGAGCATCACCGCGCTCTCGGTGATGGGCCTGTTGCGCCGGCCGCTGTCGCTGGGCGACGGGAAGATCATCCTCGACGGGGAGGAGATCCAGGACGCCTCGCCGGCCGAGATGCGCCGGCTGCGCGGCAAGCGCGTGGCGATGATCTTCCAGGAGCCGATGACGGCGCTCAATCCGCTGTCGCCGGTCGGCCGCCAGATCGCCGAGATGTTCGTGCTGCACCAGGGCGCCAACTGGAACGAGGCGATGGACCGCGCCGAGGAGGCCTTGCGCCAGGTCCAGGTACCCTCGCCCGAGCGCCGCATCAAGGACTTCCCGCACCAGCTCTCGGGCGGCATGCGCCAGCGGGTGATGATCGCCATTGCGCTGGCCTGCGGGCCCGAGCTGCTGATCGCCGACGAGCCCACGACCGCGCTCGACGTCACCGTGCAGGCCGAGATCATCGACCTGATGGCCGAGCTGTGCGCGGCCAAAGGCACGGCGATCCTGATGATCAGCCACGACCTCGGCCTGGTCGCCAACATGTGTCGCAGGGTGGCCGTCATGTATGCCGGCCGCATCGTCGAACAGCAGGATGCCGACGCGATCTTCGCCACGCCGCGCCATCCCTACACCCGGGGGCTGATCAACTCCCTGCCCCGCCTCGGCGAGCGTTCCCGGCGCGGCCGCCAACGGCTCCAGGAAATCTCCGGCGTCGTGCCGTCGATCGCAGGCTATCCGGCCGGCTGCCGTTTCAATCCGCGGTGCTCCGCGGTGACGGAGGTCTGCCGCGAGGTCGCGCCGGAGATCACGCCCTTGCCGGCCGACGGTCTGGTGCGGTGCCACCACCATGGCTGAGCCGCTGCTCTCGCTCGACGATCTTGCCGTGCACTTCACCGTCGGCGGCGTTCTGGCCGGCGGCGTGAAGATCCTGAAGGCGGTCGACGGCGTCACCCTCGACGTCGAGCCCGGCGAGTGCCTCGGCCTGGTGGGCGAGTCGGGCTGCGGCAAGTCGAGCCTGGCGCTCGCCATCATGGGCCTGCTGCCGCCGACGCGCGGCCGCCTCGCGCTCGAGGGCCGCGACATCAAGACAATCGACCGCATGGCCACGGCGCGCACGGTGCAGATGGTCTTCCAGGACCCCTACGCCTCGCTCAACCCGCGCCAGACCGTGCGCCGCACCTTGGCCGATCCGCTCAAGATCCACGGCGTCACCGACAAGGCCGAGATCGAGGGTCGGGTCGCCGACATCATGGCCAAGGTCGGTCTGCGGCCCGAGCAGGCCGACCGCTATCCGCACGAATTCTCCGGCGGCCAGCGCCAGAGGATCGGCATCGCCCGCGCCCTGATCCTGCGGCCCAAGCTGGTGATCTGCGACGAGCCCGTCTCGGCACTCGACGTGTCGATCCGCGCCCAAATCATCAACCTGCTGCTCGACCTCAAGGACGAGATGGGCCTCAGCTACATCATGATCAGTCATGACCTGGGCGTCGTCGAGCACGTGAGCGACCGCGTGGCGGTGATGTACCTCGGCCGCATCGTCGAGCAGGGAAGCTGGCAGGAGATCTTCGAGGACCCGCGCCACCCCTACACGCGCGCGCTGATCGCGGCGATCCCCGACCCGTTCCACCGCGCGGCGATCACTGCCAAGGCCAAGGCGAAGGGCGAGATCGCCAGCGCCCTCAACCCGCCGCCGGGCTGCCATTTTCACCCGCGCTGCCCGATGAAGGAAGACCGCTGTGTGGGCGAAGTGCCCCAGCTCGCCGCCGTCGCGCCCGGCCACGAGGCGGCCTGTCACTTCCGCGACCGGCACCCTACATAGGGACAATGAATCCCACCGACATCGACGGCATCGCCGACTGGGTCATCCGCCGCGGCCTCGAAGGCGTCGACGAGACCAGCCTGCTGCAGGCCTTTTGCGAGAAATGCGCGGCGGCGGGCCTGCCCGTCGCGCGCGGCCTCGCTTTCATCGACACGCTGCACCCGGTCTACGAGGGCCGCCTGTTCCGCTGGCGCGACGACGGCGCGGAGGAAGAGGCCACGCGCGACTACGAACGCAGCGACCAGGGCGCCAATGCCGAATCCTGGCAGCGCAGCCCGTTCTTCCACTTGCTGCAGAACGGCGGGGAAGAGTTGCGCCGGCGCATCGCCTTCGGCGATCCGGCCGACTATTCGATCATCCAGGAGATGAAGGACGTCGGTCACACCGACTATATCCTGTTCGTCCATCGCTTCACGCGCGACGGCTCGATCGGCGAGATGGATTGCGTCTGCTCGTCATGGTCGACGCGGCACCCCGCGGGCTTCAGCGAGGCCAATATCGCTGCCCTGCGCCGCCTCGTGCCGGCGCTGGCGCTCGCCTTCAAGAGCGGCACGCTCGCCCGCATCGCCGGCACCCTGGTCGAGGTCTATCTCGGCCGCGACGCCGGCCGCCGCGTGCTCGAGGGCCGCATCCAGCGCGGCGTCGCCGACCGTATCAGTTCGGTCCTGTGGTTCTCCGACCTGCGCTCGTTCACCACCATCACCGACAGCGCGGCGCCCGGCGAGATCATCCCGCTGCTGAACGACTATGCCGACGCCGTCATCACCTCCGTCCAGCAGGCCGGCGGCGACGTGCTGAAGCTGATCGGCGACGGCACCTTGGCGATCTTCCGCGCCGACGATCCTGCCAAGGCCTGTGCGCTCGCCCTCAAGGCCGAGTCGGAAATGCGCCGCCGTGTGCGCGAGCTGAACGAGCGCCGCGGCGGCGAGGGCCGGCCGACCACGCTGGTCTACGTCGGCCTGCACATCGGCGAAGTGCTGTTCGGCAACATCGGCAGCGTCGACCGGCTCGACTTCACGGTGGTCGGCCCGGCGGTCAACGAGACCAGCCGCATCGCCTCGATGTGCCGCTCGGTCGACCGGCCGGTACTGATCTCGTCGGCCTTCGCCGAGGCACTGCCCGCCGCCAGGCGCGCCTCTCTCGTGTCGGTCGGACGTTTCGCGCTGCGTGGTGTCGGTCGCGCGCAGGACCTGTTCACGCTCGATCCCGCGCTCGTCTAGGTCGGTTCCGTCACTCGACGCATGGCTCGATTCGCCAGGAAAAATTCCGCCTTCCGGCTTGCGCCGCTTCCTCCGCACCGCCTACGATGAGCGCAATCAAGGGCTGTCCAAAGCGACGGCTATTCTCGGGAGGGAAGATCATGGTCAACACGAAGCGTCGTAGCGTCATCAAGCTTGCCGGCAGCGCCGCTGCCGTGGCGTCGACCGGCATGGCCGGCATCCTCGCCTCGGGCCGCACGCCCGCCTACGCCCAGCAAAAGGCCGTGCACTGGCTGCGCTGGGTCGACTTCGTGCCGGCCTCCGACACGCTGCTGCGCAAGGAACTGCTGCCCCGCGCCGAGAAGGAACTCGGCATGAAGATCACGCTCGAGACCGTGAACGGCAACGACCTGCAGCCGCGCGCGACGGCGGCGATCCAGTCGGGCACCGGCCCCGACCTGATCCAGGCCTTCAACACCAACGCCTACATCTACGCCAACAGCGTCGTCGACCTCACCGACATCGCCGAGGACATGAGCAAGCGCGAAGGCGGCATCTACAAGTACTGCCGCTCGCTGTGCAGCGACGGCAAGATTTTCATGAGCATGCCGTGGGCGGTGCCCGGCGCCATGATCTCCTATCGCAAGTCGTGGTTCGAGGAAGTCGGCTTCAACGCCTTTCCCAAGACCTGGCAGGAACTGCACGACGCTGCCAAGAAGCTGAAGGCCAAGGGCCGGCCGATCGGCCAGACGCTCGGCCACACGTTCGGCGACGCGCCGACCTTCACCTACCCGTACATGTGGTCGTGGGGTGGCAAGGAGCTCGAGGCCGACGGCAAGACCGTGGCGATCAACTCCAAGGAGACGCTGGAGTCGGTCAAGTTCCTGACCCAGCTCTGGAAGGATGGTTGCGACGAGGGCGCGCTCGCCTGGGACGACACCAACAACAACCGCGCCTTCCTGTCGGGCACCATCTCGGCGACCCTGAACGGCGCCTCGATCTACATCGAATCGTCGCGCAAGCCCGACACCTACCAGACCGAGAAGGGCACGCCGATGTTCAAGGACATCCTGCATTCGCCGCTGCCGGCGGGTCCGGCCGGCCAGTTCGGCATGCACCTGATGCAGTCGGACATGCTGATGAAGTATTCCAAGAACCAGGATGCTTCGAAGGAATTCCTGAAGTGGATCCACACCGAGAAGAACTACGGCGAGTGGTTCAACTCGCAGAAGGGCTACTCCACCCCGTGCACCGCGATGTGGGAAAAGAACCCGCTGTGGGACAAGGACCCGGTCATGGCGCCCTTCAAGGTCGCCGCCCGTCTCGGCCAGGCGCCCGGCTTCGCCGGACTGCCGAACCAGAAGGCGGCGGAGGCGCTGTCGAAGTACATCATCACCGACATGTACGCCAAGGCCGTCCAGGGCATGGCACCCGAGGAATCGGTCAAGTGGGCCGAGGGTGAACTGAAGAAGATCTACGCGGCCTAGGGCGGAAATCCCGCATGGCCGTCACGGCAATGAGCGAGGCGGGGGCACGACGTCCCCCGCCGCGGCTTCGCAAACTCGAAGATGAACGCTGGCTCGCGGCGGTGCTTCTGGCGCCGACCGCGATCCTGCTCGGCCTGTTCATCGCCTATCCGTTCTTCGAAGGCGTGATGCTGTCGCTCAGCAGCGCCAAGGTCGGCGACCCCGGCCAGTTCGTGGGCCTCGCCAACTTCGCCAAGCTCTGGGACGACAACATCTTCTGGACGTCGGTCTGGAACACGTTCTGGTACACGGGCGTCACGACGGTGTTCAAGCTGGCGCTCGGCCTGTGGCTCGCCATGCTGCTCAACCGGCATTTCAAGGGCAAGGCGTTGGTGCGCGCTTTCATCCTGCTGCCGTTCATCATTCCGACGGTGCTGTCGACGTTTGCCTGGAAGTGGATGTTCGACCCCACGTTCAGCGTCATCAACTGGAGCCTGTTCAAGCTCGGCCTGATCCACATGCGCATCAACTGGCTGGGCGATCCCACGCTCGCCATGAGTTCGATCATGGTGGTCAACATCTGGCGCGGCGTGCCGTTCTTCGCCATCAGCCTGCTGGCCGGCCTGCAGACCATCAGCCCCGAACTCAACGAGGCCGCCGCCATCGACGGCGCGCGCCCGTGGAACCGCTTCTGGTACGTCACCTGGCCCTTGTTGCTGCCGGTGACGATGGTGGTCATGCTGTTCTCGGTGATCCAGACATTCGCCGACTTCCAGCTGGTCTACGTCATGACTGGCGGCGGGCCGGCCAACGCCACCCACCTGTTCGCCACCTACGCCTACCAGATCGGCATCGTCTCCGGCCTGCTGAGCCAGGGTGCCGCGGTGTCGCTGGCGATGTTCCCGTTCCTGTTCGTGATCGTGGTGGTTCAGCTCCTCTACATCCGTCGCGTGGAGACGCGCTGATGGGCAATCACGTGGAGACCCGCTGACATGATCGAGGGTTCGATTTGGCGGAAGTGGCTGTTCTACTACGTGCCGCTGATCCTCTTCGTCGTCGTGCTGCTGTTTCCGTTCTACTGGATGATCATCACCAGCATCCGGCCCGACGGCGAGCTTTACCGGCCGTGGAACGCGGTCAACTACCAGCCGTTCTGGACCAACAAGCCGACGTGGGAGCACTTCACCTATCTGTTCGAGGAGACGAACTTCGGACGGTGGATGTGGAACACCATGTTCATCGCCGTCACCTCGACCCTGATCTCCCTGTTCTGCGGCGTGCTGGCGGGCTACGCCCTGGCGCGGCTCAACTTCCCGTGGGCCGGCAGCCTCGGCACCCTGATCTTCATCACCTACCTGGTGCCGCAGACGCTGCTGTTCATCCCGCTGGCCGAGATCATCCGCGACTTCCGGCTGGGCGACTCGCCGTGGTCTCTGATCCTGACCTATCCGACGTTCCTCATCCCGTTCTGCACCTGGCTGATGATGGGCTACTTCAAGGCCATCCCGAAGGAGCTCGAGGAGTGCGCACGCATCGATGGCGCCTCGCGCTGGAAGGCGATGCTGTTCATCATCATCCCGGTGGCCCTGCCCGGCATCCTGTCGTCCGGCATCATCGCCTTCACCCTGTCGTGGAACGAGTTCATCTATGCGCTCGTCTTCCTGTCGTCACCCGACGAGAAGACCGTGGCGGTGGGCGTGACGTCCGAGCTGATCCGCGGCGACGTCTTCTTCTGGGGCTCGCTGATGGCAGGCGCGCTGCTGGGCTCGGTCCCGGTCGCGATCGTCTATTCGTTCTTCGTCGAACACTACGTTTCGGGCCTCACCGGCTCGGTCAAGGGGTAGAGGTCATGGCCGAGGTCAGCCTGCACAAGCTCAACAAGTTCTTCGACACCACGCACGTGGTGAAGGACGTCGACCTCAAGATCCGCGACAAGGAATTCATGGTCTTCGTCGGCCCCTCGGGCTGCGGCAAGACCACGACCTTGCGCATGATCGCCGGCCTCGAGGCGATCTCCAGCGGCGAGATCCGGATCGACGACACGGTGGTCAACAACGTGCCACCGATGGATCGCGACATCGCCATGGTGTTCCAGAACTACGCGCTCTATCCGCACATGAGCGTCGCCTCGAACATGGCCTTCGGCCTCAAGATGCGGAAGTTCGAGAAGGCCGAGATCGACAAGCGCATCAAGCGTGCGTCGGAGATCCTGGGCATCGAGAGCCTGCTGCAGCGCAAGCCGCGCCAACTCTCGGGCGGCCAGCGCCAGAGGGTGGCACTGGGGCGCGCCATCGTGCGCGATCCCAAGGTCTTCCTGTTCGACGAGCCGCTCTCCAATCTCGACGCCAAGCTACGCGTTCAGATGCGGGTCGAGCTCAAGAAGCTGCACGAGCGGCTGGCCGTCACCTCGGTCTACGTCACCCACGACCAGGTCGAGGCGATGACGCTCGGCGATCGCGTGGTGGTGATGAAGGACGGTATCGTCCAGCAGGTTGGCGAGCCGCTCGAGCTCTACAACACGCCGGCCAACCGCTTCGTGGCAGGCTTCATCGGCTCGCCGTCGATGAACTTCGCCGACGTGACCCTGGCCGACGCTGGCGGCAAGGTGGTGGCCGAGGCCCCGGGCCTCAGGATCGTGCTGCCCGAGGCGCTGGCGGCCCGCGCCCGCGCCCGGGCCGGCCGCAAGGCAACGCTCGGCATCCGCCCTGAGGACGTCAAGCTCGCCGGTCCTGCCGACCCGGGCGATCTCTGCTTCGATGCCGAAGTCGAGGTGGTCGAGCAGCTCGGCTCGGAGATCCTGCTCGACACGCGGGTCGGGCCGGCGCTGATCGCCGCCAGCATCGATCCCGAGGCCAAGGTGCGTGCCCACGACAAGCTCCGGCTGGCGCTCAATCCCGCCCGGCTCCACCTGTTCGACGCCGAGACGGAAGCCGCGATCTAGCCTCGCGATCTCCGCGCAATAAAATTGCGCGAGGGGTGTGGCGAGAAATGAGAAGAATCTCCTAAAACCCTTATATCATAGGCATCAAAGGTCTCTCACGCCAGTGAGAAACCGGGCCGGGATTCTCACCTCTATTTCTTGGCCGGACCGTCCCAGCCGTCGAGCGCGTCCCACTTGGCCTTGCGCTTGTCGGCGTCCGATTTCTTGTAATCGAAGCCGAAGGGCGCGGCGTCGAACGAGCCGTAGGTCGGGTTGGCGATGACCAGCCATTCGCGACCCCAGCGCTCCTTGTTCTCGTCGAACGACTTCAGGCGATCGGCCTCGCTGGCGCTGTAGCGGTCGTCGAAATCGCCGAAATTGTCGCCGAACTCGAGCACGATGCGATAGTCCTTGGCGAGGACGGCCCGACGCGTGCCCTTCTTGCTGCCCCAGTCGGGCTTCTCGTTCTGCATCAGAAAGGTGTCGACGTTGCCGCCCATCGGAAAGCCGAGCTTCTCCATGTTCGCGCGCGTGTCCTTCTCGGTCACCACGTCACGGTTGCTGACGTAGAACACTTTCACGCCCTTGGACTCGGCGTACTTGGTGAATTCGACCGCGCCCGGAACGGCGCGCGAGATCTGGGCGGCGCAAAATTCGTTCCAGGTCTTGAGGCTGAAGCTTTGGCCCGCCTTGATGTTCCAGACCTGATAGGGCGAGTTGTCGAGCACCGTCTCGTCGACGTCGAGCACGACAGCCGGCGGCAGGTTCTGGTAGTCGCCCTTCTGCTCGACGGGGGCTGCCGTCCAGTTCTTGTCGGCCAGCGCCTGGTCGAGACGGAGCTTGCCCAGGGCATAGACCGTCATCGCATTGCCCTTGAATTCGACCGAACGCTGCGTCCACAGCGTCGCCTCGAGGAGATCGTTGGCGGCAACGTCTTCGGCTCTCGCCGTCCCGGCGAACAGGGCCATCGCGACGGCGCCCAGCGCCAGAGACTTGTTTGCGATCATGAACCTACCCCCTTCAGCAGTTTCGCCTTGGTCGCAGGATCCGCGAACGAGGCCTCGATGGCGGTGCGCGTGATGCGCCGCAACGCCTCGTCTCCCAGCCCCGCCTTGTCGTATTCCACGCCGAGCGAGGTGTGGAAGAACGGCGGGTCGTCCGAATTGAGGGTGACGCGCACGCCGGCCGCGATCAAGCTGTGCAGCGGGTGTGCGGCGCGATCGGGGTAGAGGCCGAGCGCCACGTTGCTGCCCGGGCAGACCTCGAGGACGATGCCGCGGCGCGCCAGTTCGTCGAGCAGCCGGGGGTCCTCTGCCGAGCGCACACCATGGCCGATGCGGGTCACCGGCAGGTCGCGGATCGCGGCCCACACGCTCTCGGGCCCGACCACCTCGCCCGCGTGCACGGTGCAGCCGTAGCCCTTGGCGTGCATCACCTTGTAGGCCGGCGCGAAGTCGGCCGGCCTGAACTTGGTCTCGTCGCCGCCCATGCCGAAGCCCACGACATAGGGATGCGGCTCGGCCACAACCTGCCGAGCCATGGCGAGCGCGCGGTCAGGGCCGAGGTGGCGGATGCAGATGGCGATGATGCGGCCGGTGATGCCGAACGCGCGCTGGGCGCGGTCGATGCCGTCGACCAGCGCCTCGAGCCACATCGCGTAGGGGATGCCGAGCATGGTCGGGCGCTCGGGCGAGCAGAACATCTCGACGTAGGTGGCGCCCTCGGCCGCCACGCCCTCGAGGTAGGAATGAATCACGTCGCCGAAGTCGCGTGGGGTGCGGAGCACGCCGCAGACGCGGTCGTAGGCGGCGAGGAAGCTCAGGAAGTCGTGCCAGGCATAGCTTCCGTCCGCCGCCATCAGCCCGTCGGGGAGTGCCAGACCGTTGCGCGCGGCCAGTGTCTTGGCGAGCAACGGCGCGATCGAGCCCTCGAGATGGCAGTGCAGTTCAGCCTTCGCGACCACTCAAAATCCCCGCAGTTCCAGGTCCGGCCGTTGCAGCCAGTTGTCCGGTGAATATTCCGCACGTTCGTCGATCAGGTGCAAGGCATAGGCATGGCGCGGCCGGGCCGAGCGGTTGGGCGCGCTGGCGTGCGGAAGCAGCCCGTGCAGCACCACCAGCGTGCCGCGCCGTGCCTCCAGCGCCACCGGCTCGACCGCCGGCCACGGCGCGCCATCGAGCGTCGAGGTGACCAGTTCGCCGTCCTTCAAATGGAAGCGCTGGCGCAGCGGGCCGCGATGGGCGCCCGGCAGCGCCATCAGGCAGCCGTTATCGCGGTCGGCATCGTCGAGCGCGATCCACAGTCCGGTGACCGTCGAGGGCACCGTGTGGAGATAGGTCGCGTCCTGGTGCCAGCCGACTTCGCCGCCGATATGCGGCTGCTTGAAGAGGTACATCGACTGCAGCAGTAGCGGCCGGGCGAACCCGAGTCCCTGCGCCAGTTCCGCGATCCGCGGCTGGCGCGAGATCCGGTCGAACACCGGATCGAGGTCGTGCAGGGCATGGCCGATTTTGTTCAGCGCCCGCGCCGCGGGCCGGTCGGTTGCCTCCTCCTCGAAGAAGAAGCGGATCGCGCCGCCCGATTCGCGAAAATAACGATCCCGCGCGCGGCCCTGATCCCGCGTCGAGAACACGGTGCGCGCAGCACCGGCGTCGGCGCCTGCCGCCAGCTCCGCCACCCGTGCCTGCAGGGCGTTGCAGTCGGCGACGGACAGGAAATCCTCCACCACCAGGAAGCCGTCCCGATCGTAAGCGGCGCGGTTCATGCGACGATGCGGGTCATCACGACAGGCTTGGCAGCCGGCGCGGCGTCGGCGATATGGATGGCGTCGCGCACAAGGGCGATCGCCTCGTCGGCGTCGGCGTCGCTGGCGGCATGGACGATGCAGAGCGGCTCGCCGGGGCGCACGTGCGTGCCCACTTCGATCATGCCGGCAAGGCCCACCGAGGTGTCGATCGCATCGTCGGCATGCCGGCGCCCGCCGCCCAGCGTCACGACGGCGATGCCGACCTGGCGCGCGTTCATGCCGGCTACGTAGCCCGACCGCTCGGCGGTGCATAGTCGGATGACCGGCGCGTGCGCAAGATAGGTCTTGGCGCGCGCGAGGAAGTCGTGCGGACCGCCCAGGGCCGCCACCATGCGCGCGAACTTCTCTGCCGCGCGGCCGTCCTCGAGGGCGGCCTCGGCGCGGGCACGGCCGGCGGCAACGCTCGGCACCAGCCCGCCCAGCGCCAGCATCTCGCCGGCCAGCGCCATCGTCACCTCGTGCAGGCGCGGCTCGCGCGTGCCCTCGCCGGTGAGATAAGCCACAGTCTCCGCGACCTCGAGTCCATTGCCGACGGTACGGCCGAGCACGCTGTCCATGTCGGTGACCAGCGCGACCGTCGGCAGGCCCGCCTGGGTGGCCACGGCTACCAGGCTCTGCGCCAGGTCGCGCGCCATCGCCGCAGTGTTGCAGAAGGCGCCGGAGCCGCACTTCACGTCCATCACCAACCCGTCGAGCCCCTCGGCGATCTTCTTCGACAGGATCGAGCTCACCAGCAGCGGGATCGACTCGACCGAGCCGGTGACGTCGCGCACGGCGTAGAGCCGCCGGTCGGCCGGCGCGAGATCGTCGGTCTGGCCGATGATGGCGCAACCGACCTCGCGCACGACCCGACGGAAGGTGGCGATGTCGGGCTGGGTCTCGTAGCCCGAGATCGCCGAGAACTTGTCGAGCGTGCCGCCGGTGTGGCCGAGGCCACGGCCCGAGATCATCGGCACGAAGCCACCGCACGCCGCCACGATCGGCGCCAGCATCAGGCTCACCTTGTCGCCAACGCCGCCGCTCGAATGCTTGTCGATCACCGGACCGGGCAGCGCGAGGTCGGACCAGTCGAGCCGGATGCCGCTTTGCGACAGGCCGAGCGTCAACGCCACCCGCTCGGGCGTGGTCATGCCGCGCATGAAGACGGTCATGGCGAAGGCCGCGACCTGGCCCTCGCTCAGGCTGCCGTCGTGGATGCCGCGCACGACGTAGGCGATCTCCTCGGCCGACAGCTCGCCGCCGTCGCGCTTCCTGCGGATGATCTCCTGGGGCAGCATGGCGTGCCCCTAGTACCGATCGAGGAACGCGCGCAGCACCTGCCGGACCCTTCCCGACGCCTCGCGCGCGACGGCGAGCGTCTGGTCGTGGCCGAGCGCGTCGCCCCCGAGCCCGGCGGCATAGTTGGTCATCAGAGACAGGCCCACCACCTTCATGCCGGCGTGGCGGGCGAGGATGGTTTCCGGCGCCGTCGACATGCCGACGGCATCGGCGCCCAGCACGCGCGCCGCCCTGATCTCGGCCGGCGTCTCGAAGCTCGGGCCGCTGAACCAGATGTACACGCCTTCATGGCACATGATGTCGACATCCTTCGCGGCCGCCAGCAGCTTCTTCAGCAGTTCGGGATCGTAGGCACCGACCATGTCGACGAACCGATCGCGCGCGATGCCGAACAGCGGATTGACGCCGGTGAAGTTGATGTGATCGGAGATCGCCATCAGCGATCCCGGCGGCATGTCGAGCCGCAGGCTGCCGGCGGCGTTAGTCTGGAACAGCGTCTCGCAGCCGAGCGCCGCCAGCGTCCGGATGGCGCCGCCCATGACATCGACCTTGCCGTTCTCGTAATAGTGCGCGCGGCCCTGCAGGACGGCGACCGGCGTCGGCCCGACATGGCCGAGCACGAGGCGACCGGCGTGGCTGCCGACGCTGGTCCGGGGAAAATTCGGCAGCTCCGCATAAGGAATGGTCGCGACTGCTTTGACGTCGTCCGCGAAGTCGCCCAACCCCGACCCCAGGACGAGCGCAACCCTGGGCTTGAAGCCGGGCGCGCGTGCGGCGACAACGTCGCTCATGATTTTCCGATGTGGTGCGGGCCGAACGACATCGGCAGGAGCTGGCCCAGCGTCACCGTGCGGTGCAGCCCGTCGGGCCCGCAGAGATGGATCTTGAGGTCGTCGGACGCGAACTCGCGCAGCTTCTGGCGGCAGCCGCCGCAGGGCGTGACGATCTCGGGCCCCGGTCCGGCCACGGCACACTCCAGCACGCGCTTGCTGCCGGCACCAATCAGGGCCGCGATCGCCGCGGCCTCGGCGCACAGACTTTGCGGATAGGCCGCGTTCTCGACGTTGCAGCCGCCATGGAGGGCGCCGGCCTCGTCGCGTACGGCGGCGCCAACGTGATACTTCGAATAGGGCGCATGAGCGCGTGTCATCATCTTCTGCGCCAAGCGTACGAGATCGTCCCTCGGATCGTCCATGGAGTCAGCGCTCCTTCTCGTAGGGCACGCCGACCGCCTTGGGGGCGACGGCGCGGCCGATGAAGCCGGCCAGCAGGAACATGGTGAGAAGATAGGGCAATGCCTGGATCAATTGCACCGGCACTTCGCCGATGCCCGGCACTTTCAGCCCCTGCAGGCGGATGGCGACGGCATCGAGTAGGCCGAACATCAGGCAGGCGCCGAACGCCGGGAACGGCCGCCATTTGCCGAAGATGATGGCGGCCAGCGCAATGAAGCCCTGCCCCGCCGTCATGTCGCGGCTGAAGCCCGCGCCCTGGGCGACCGACAGGTAGGACCCCGCCAATCCTGCCAGCAGGCCGCACAGCAGCACCGCGCGATAGCGCAGCCACGCGACGGAGATGCCCGCCGCATCGACAGCCAGCGGCATCTCGCCGACGGCGCGCAGGCGCAAGCCAAAACGCGTGCGGCCGACCACCCACCAGGTGAGCGGCACCGACAGGAGACCCGCGTAGACCAGGATGCTGTCGCCGGCACGCGGGAAGAACAGCGGCATCAGCCGCTCGCCCGAGGTGAGCGGCGGCGTCTGGCCGCCCTGCGCGAACCAGGCGTTACCCAGCACGACGGTCAGGCCGGCCGCCAGGATGTTGAGTGCCACGCCGCTCACCACCTGATTGCCGCGATGGGTGATGCAGGCAAAGCCGTGGAGCAGCGCCAGCACCTCTGCGGCAGCGACTCCGGCGGCGACGCCGGCCCACGGCGAGCCGGTCGTCGAGGCGGTCGCGGCGGCAAAGAACGCCGCCACCAGCATCTTGCCCTCGAGGCCGACGTCGATGATGCCGCTCTTCTCGGAGAACAATCCGCCCATGGCGCAGAACACGAGCGGCGTGGCCACGCGCAAGGTCGCGGCGAACATCAGGAAGACGAGCGACGCCGGATCGTCCATCACGGCCGCCGCGCCAGCAGCGCCTGCAGCCACGGCCGCGGCAGGTGCTCGAGCGCGCCCGAGAACAGGATGACGAGACCCTGGATCACCACCACCATCTCGCGCGTGATGCCGGGAACGTCGAACGACAGCTCGGCGCCGCCTTGTTGCAATGCGCCAAACAGCAGCGCCGCCAATGCTACGCCGAGCGGATGGTTGCGCCCCATCAGGGCCACGGCAATGCCGGCGAAACCGTAGCCCGCCTGGAAGTCGAGCAGCAGCCGGTGCTGGACGCCCAGCAGCTCGTTGACGCCGACGAAGCCAGCCAGCGCGCCCGACAGGCACATCGCCAGCATGGTCATGCGCCGGAGATTGGTGCCAGCGTAGATCGACGCCGCGGGATTGTGGCCCATGGTGCGCAGCGCATAGCCCCACGAGGTGTGCCACAGGAACACCCAGACGCCGACGCAACATCCGAGCGCCAGCGCGAGCGACAGATTGAGGGCCGAGCCCGTTAGCGCCGGAAGCTCTGCCGCCGGACCGAAGGTGCGGCTCTGCGGCGTCATCGAGCCCGGCGCGATCAGCACGTTCACCATCAGGTAAACCATCAGCGCCGAGGCCACGAAGTTGAACATGATGGTCGTGATCACGATGTGGCTGCCGCGCCAGGCCTGCAGCCAGGCCGGCACCGCGGCCCACGCCGCGCCGAACAGGGCCGCGGCGGCGATCGCGATAGGGATCAGCAACCACGCCGGCAGGAAGCGGTCGAATGCCAGCACCGCCAGCCCGCAGCCCAGCCCGCCGATATAGGCCTGGCCCTCGCCACCGATGTTGAACAGGCCGGCATGGAAGGCGACCGCGACGGCCAGCCCGGTGAAGATGAAGTTGGTGGCGTAGTAGAGCGTGTAGCCGATCGACTCGGGCGAGCCGACCGCGCCCACGACCAGCAGCTTGAGCGCGTGGAACGGATCGACGCCGATGATCTCGACGATGATGCCGACGACGACGAAGGCCAGCGCGATGTTGACCAGCGGCAGCAGGACGACGTCAGCCCATAATGGTAGCGTACGGGCCGGCAGCGATCGGCGGGGTACGCTCATGCTGCCCCTGCCGGGACGGGTTGCGCCCCGGCCATCATCAGGCCGATGCCGCGCTCGTCGGCCTCGGCGGCGCCGACCTCGCCCACGATGCGGCCGGCGAACATCACCAGGATGCGGTCGGCCAGCGACAGGATCTCGTCGAGCTCGACCGACACCACGAGGACCGCGCAGCCCGCGTCGCGGCTTTTCACTAGCTCGCGATGGATGAATTCGATGGCGCCGATATCGACGCCGCGCGTCGGCTGGCCGACCAGCATGACGCGCGGCGCATGCGCCATCTCGCGCGCCAGCACGAGCTTCTGCTGGTTGCCGCCCGAGAAACTCGACGAGCGCAGGTCGGGTTCGCGCGGGCGCACGTCGAAGCGCTGCATCAGCTCGGCGCAATGCGCGCCGACCGCGGGATTGTCGAGGAGATGGTTGCGCGAGAACGGCGCCTCGCCATGGTAGCCCAGAATAGCAGTCTCGGAGGCAGCGAACGCAGCCACCATGCCCTGACGCAGGCGATCTTCCGGCACGTGAGCGATCCCGAGCGCCCGCATCTCCGCCGGATCGCCGGGATGCGCAGCGTCGATCGCCCGTCCGCAGACCTCGAGCCGACCGCCGCTCGGCGGGCGGATGCCCGACAGGATCTGCAGCAATTCGGTCTGGCCGTTGCCCGAGACGCCGGCGATGCCGACGATCTCGCCGGCGCGCACCTCGAGCCCGACGTCGTCGAGCAGGTGCACGCCGCGGTGATCGACCAGCGACAGATGCTCGGCCCGCAGCATCACCTCGCCGGGATGGGGTGCCGCCTTGTCGAAGCGCAGCCGTACCTTGCGGCCGACCATCAGCTCGGCAAGCTCCTCGAGGCCGGTGTCGCGGGTGTCGCGCCGGGCCACCACCTCGCCGCGGCGCATCACGTAGACGCTGTCCGTCACCGCCATGATCTCGCGCAGCTTATGGGTGATCAGCACCACCGTGACGCCGTGTTCCTTGAGCGTGCCCAGGATGCGGAACAGCCGGTCGGTCTCCTGCGGCGTCAGCACCGCACTCGGCTCGTCGAGGATCAGGATGCGCGCGCCGCGGAACAGCACCTTCAGGATCTCGACCCGCTGCTGCTCGCCGACCGAGAGATCGGCCACCAGCACATCGGGGTCGACCGTAAGACCGTACTCGCGACCCAGGCGCTCAAGCTCGGCCCGCGCCGCCGCCATGCCGCCCGCCAGCAGCGGTCCGCCCTCGGCACCGAGCACGAGGTTCTCCAGCACCGTGAAGCTGTCGATCAGCATGAAGTGCTGGTGCACCATGCCGATGCCGCGGGCGATGGCGTCGCGCGGACTGTCCATCTGCACCGGCTTGCCACCGACCAGTATCTCGCCGGCATCGGCTCGGTAGAGCCCGTAGAGGATGCTCATCAACGTCGACTTGCCGGCGCCATTCTCGCCCACGATGCCGACGACCGAGCCCCTGTCGATGCGCATCGACACGCCGCGGACGGCGTGCACGCTGCCGAACGACTTGTCGATGGCCTCGAGTTCGATCGCCGGCCCTGTCCCCTCGCTCGCCAGTTCGGCCGGCGTCAGGGCTTGCACGAATTGTTGCTCATATAGTCGTGGACGACGATCTTGCCGGAGATGATGTCGGCCTTGGCCGCCTCGACCTTGGCCTTCATGTCGGCGGTGACCAGCTTCTCGTTGTACTGGTCGAGCGCCCAGTCGACGCCGCCCTCCTTGAGGCCGAGCACCTGCGCACCGCCCTTCCACGATCCGTCGTCGGCCGCCTTGAAGCTGCGGTAGGCTGCGAGATCGACGCGCTTCAGCATCGAGGTCAACATGGTGCCGGGATGGAGATAGTCCTGGTTGGAATCTACGCCGATGCCGTATTTGCCGCGATCCTTGGCGGCCTGCAGGATGCCGATGCCGGTCGAGCCGGCGGCGGCATAGACGACGTCGACGCCGCGGTCGAACTGGCCCTTGGCGAGCTCGGCGCCGCGGCCGGGATCGTTCCACGCCGCCGGCGTCGTCCCGGTCATGTTGGAGATCAGCTCGGCCTTGGGGTCGGCGTACTTGATGCCCTGCTCGTAGCCGCACTGGAAGCGGCGGACCAGCGGGATATCCATGCCGCCCACGAAGCCCACCTTGGCGGTCTTGGAGGCGAGGGCGGCCAGCATGCCGACCAGGAACGAGCCCTCGTGCTCCTTGAACACGACGGACTGCACGTTGGGCAGGTCGACGACGCTGTCGATCACGGTGAAGTGGACGTTGGGAAATTCCTTGGCGACCTTGGTGAGCGCCACGGCCTGGGAGAAGCCGACGGCGATGATCGGATCCTGCCCTCGTTGGGCAAATCTCCGCAGCGCCTGCTCGAACTGGGTCTCGTTGGTCGGCTCGAACTCGGCGACGGCGCTCGACGTCTCTTTCTTGAACTTCTCGATGCCGTTGCTCACGCCCTCGTTGAAGGATTTGTCGAACTTGCCGCCGGTGCTGTAGACGACGGCGGGTTTGAGCGCCGCCTGCGCCACGGCGGCCGTCGTCACGGCCGCGGAAGCCACCAGCGCCACGATCGATACGAACAATCTTTTCATCCCAGTCCCTTCGTATTTGGGCGAAGTGTGGACCGGGCCGCTCCAGCGGTCTAGCCGAAGCGGCGGAGCGAATAGGGCTCGACGGCGAGGCTGGGCGAGCGGCCGGCGATCATCTCGGCCGTGAGTCGGGCCAGCACCGGCGCCAGCGTATAGCCGTTGGAGCTGACGCAATTGTAGAAGCCCGGCAGGCCCGGCACCTCGCCCAGGATCGGCGCCCGGTCGATGTTGACGTTCATGCCCGCCCAAATACGGACGGCATGAAGGCTGGCAAGGGCGGGCACGGCGCGCGCGGCGATCCACAGATTGCCCTCGACGCTCGGCCGCAGGGCTTGCGAAAGCTTTTGGCCGGCGTCCAGACCCGCCGTCCAGCCGCCGCCGATCATGAAGGCGCCGGAACCCGCCTGCTTCAGTGTGAGATGGCGGCCGGCATAGGCCACCAGGCGCGTGAGCGTGGGAACCGTGGGCTCGGTGACGATCATCTGCAGCGGCGCGCCGCGCACGGGAATCTCGACGCCGGCCAGCCGCGCGATCTCGGCGGCCCATGGGCCGGCGGCATTGACGACGCGCCGGCAGCGAACGTCGCCGCGGCTGGTCGTAAGGCGATAGCCGGTGCCCTCGCGCGCGATCGCCAGAACATTGCTGCCGCGCCGGAAGCGCGCGCCGAGATCGCGCGCCCGTGCGACGACGGCGTACGTGCCCTTGAGCGGATTGATCTTGCCCTCGCCCGGGCACCATTCGGCAGCGATCGCGGCGTCGCCGATGCCGGGCTCGAGCTGGCGCAGCACGTCGGCGCCGATCAGCTCGGCCTCGACGCCACGGCTCCTCTCCACGGCGATCTTGCCCTTCAGGAGCTCGACGTCACCTTCGCTCTCCGCCAGCATCAGCCCGCCGGTGATCTTGATCTCGAGATCGAAACCGACGTCGGTCTGGATGTCCCGCCACAGCGCGATCGACGCCGGACCCAGCGGCAGGGCGTCGATCGAGCGATTGGCGCCGATCGCGGGCTTGCCGGTGTAGTCGAAGGCCAGCAACTGCACGTGCAGACTGCCCGCGTTGGCGCCGGAGGCCTGCTGGTTTATGTCGTCGCGTTCGAGGACCATGGCCTCGATGCCCTCGCGCGCCAGCCAATAGGCGACGCAGGAACCCACGACGCCGCCACCGATCACCACCGTGTCGATCGTCTCGACCGGCAGCGGCCCGGTGTCCTGCGAACGGGCCATGTCGGGCGGCACGAAGTCGACGTGGCCGGTCCACTCCGGCTGTTCGACCGTGAGCGCGTGGATCGGCACCGGCTTGGCGGGCGGGCGCGGCGCGAACAGGCCGAATTCGCCGACGTCGTTGCTGCAGAGCCGCGCGATCACCGCCGCGCAGTAGCGGCCCTGGCAGCGCCCCATGCCGGCGCGCGTCGTCCGCTTCAGCGCCGCCGGCGTGTCGTGGCCCATCCGTATCCAGCCGCGCAGATCGCTCGCCGTCACTTCCTCGCAGCGGCAGACCAGGGCGGTGTTGTCGATTGCCGGCGCGGCCAGCGGCGCGCCGTCGAACAGGCGCCAGAGTGCCGACTGGAAGCGCGCCGCGCGGCGTACCGTCCTCTGCGCGGCCGACGCGTTCGGTGCTGGCAGGCCGAGATCGCGGGCGATCGCAGCCGCCGCCAAGATCCCCTGCGCAAGCGCTGCCTGGGCGCCGCCGAAACGCGCACCGTCGCCGATGGCGAAGACCTCGGCCACGCTGGTGCGGCCCTCGCCATCGGTCACGGTCTCCATCGAGCCGTTGGCGCGCGCCACGAAACGATGCCGGCAGCCCAGCGCCCGCGCCAGCTCGGACGAGGCGGCAAAGCCATAGCCCAGCGCCACGACATCGGCGTCGATCGCCCAGTCGCCCGCCTCGACGCGGCACACGCGATCGTCACCAACGAGGCGGGTCACACGATGCCGCCAATGCAGGATGTCGCGCAGGCGACGGACCAGCGCCAGCCCCTTCAGCGTCCGGGCGGGATCGGCGCCGGCGGCCAGGGCGAGTTGCGCCAGGTCGCCGACGCCGGGCGCGGGCGCCGATTCGAGCACCGCCACTACGTTGGCGCCGCCGTCGATCAGCTCCGCCGCGGCCTGCAGGCAGAGCGGTCCGTTGCCGGCGACGACGATCCGCCGGCCCGGCGCCACGCGATAGGAGCGCGCCAGGGTCTGCAGGCCGCCCACGGTCATCACGCCAGGCAAGGTCCAACCGGGCACCGGCAACGCCTGCTCATAGGCGCCGGTCGCCAGCACCAGACGCCTGGGGCGGAAGACGGTCGACCGGCCGGCGACGAGGGCGGCAACCTCGGTGGCGGAGAATGCCGACCACACCGTCGTCTCGCAGAGGATTCGCACGCCGGCCTGCAGCGCTGCCTCACGCAAGACCGCGCCGTCGCGGAACTGGCGATCGAGCCCGGCAACGTCGGCCGTCTGCGACGGGGCGAGCGGCTTGAAGTACTGTCCGCCGGGCTGCAGCCGTTCGTCGGCCACGATTACACTGGCGCCGGCCTGCGCCAGGACCCGCGCCGCCGACAGGCCGGCGGGGCCCGCGCCCACCACCAGCACGTCGCAGGCGATCTCCTCGGCGGCAGCGGCCGGCGGCGGTGGTGGTGGCGCTGCGCCGGGCTCCGAGCGGACATCCATCCCGGGCGCGACCTTGGTCAGGCAGGCGCGCTGGCTTGGTCGGCCATCGATCGTCACCAGGCAATCGAAGCACACGCCCATGCCGCAAAACGGGCCGCGCGCGGCGTGCGAACTGGTCTCGCGGAAGGCCACGATATCGGCAGCCGACAGCGCCGCGGCGATGGTCTCGCCGGGCAACGCCTCGATCTCGGCCCCGTTGAAAGTGATCCGGATGGGCTCGGCGGGGCGCATGTTGGGATGCGTCAGGCGCATGGCGACAGGTCTACAACGGTTCGCCGACGCACGACATGACGAAGTGTCGGGGAACCGGACCGATCGGCCCTAGCGGAAGCGCGGCATCACCTTGGTCAGGAACGCGTCGATCGACTTCATCAGCGCGGGATGCGGCACCAGGCTGTTGTAGGTGTAGCAGAACACCCAATCCACCGGCTGGCGCCTGTGCTGGACGTCCATGGCCTTCAGCACCGTGTCGACGGTCCCGACATAGGCATAGCCGTCGGCGATCACCTGTTCGGGCGTCGGGAACGTCCCCGTCCTGGGATCCTGCATGCCCTTGCGAAAGCCGAACGGCTCGAACCAGGCACGGCCCGAGAACTGGCCGGAGTCCTTCCACAGCGCCATCGCCTCTTCGTCGGTGTCGGCGATGATGACGTCGCGCAGCACGCCCACGCCCTGGCCCTTGGGCTTGCCCGAAACCTCCGAGTAGACGCTGTAGAGCTTGTCCTCATAGAACGGATGCATCGGCGGCAGGATCGGCGTGATGCCTTCCTGGGCGCAGAAGCGAACTGTATTTTCCGAACTGGCGAACGGCTGGAACAGCGGCGGGTGCGGTTTCTGCAGCGGCTTGGGCACGACGCCGACCGACTTCAGGATGCCGTTCTCCACGCCCTTGCCCCACTTCTCGGTCGTGTCGAGTGTCCACGGCGTGGGGCCCGCCGGGACCTTCCAGAATTTGCCGTCGAAGGTGAGCATCTCCTCCGTCCAGCATTTCTTGACGATGCGGAAATTCTCCTCGAAGGCGAGGCGATTGGCGTTGTCGATCTCGTCGTGCTGGTTGGGCAGCGCGCCGTGGATGCCGTGCGTCTGCTGCGCCATGACATCGACCCAGCGACGCTGGTAGCCGCGGGCAAAGCCTGCGTTGGCGCGGCCGCCGGTCATGTGGTCGAGCATGGCGATGTCTTCGGCGACGCGAATGGGA
The DNA here is from genome assembly GCA_041691635.1 of Hyphomicrobiales bacterium. Classification (GTDB taxonomy): domain Bacteria; phylum Pseudomonadota; class Alphaproteobacteria; order Reyranellales; family Reyranellaceae; genus Reyranella. The sequence goes on along the minus strand of JBEPUH010000005.1, from coordinate 13,325 downwards.
TTGGAGGCCGGCAGCACGATGCCGAGCTGGCCGACACGAATCCGCTTGGTCTGCATGGCGAAGTAGAGATCGAGCAGCACGGGATTGTTCGAGAGCTCGAAGCCCTCGATGTGGAAATGGTGCTCGGTGAAGCTCACCGAGTCATAGCCCAGTTCGTCGCCGAGTTTGATCTGCTCCGTCAGCTCCTTCAGCATGCGCTGGTAGAAGTGCGGGTTCATGCCGGCCATGCCCTGCTCGATCTCGGCCCGGCTGGCGATGCTCGGCAGGTAGAAGAGCGATGCTTTCATCTCATTTTCCCTTGGGCGTGGCGGCGATACCCGGCACGTGGTTCAGGATCGAGCGCGTGAGGCCGCCATCGACGATCAGCGACTGGCCGGTGATGTAGCTCGACTGCGGGCTCAGCAAGAAGCCGATCGCGTCGGCGATGTCGCCGGGCTTGGCGACCCGGCCGAGCGGCACCAGCTTGGCGCGGGCGCGCGCGAGCTTGGCCTGGCTGTAGATCGCGTTGGTCATCGAAGTATGGACGAAACCCGGGCACACGGCATTGGCGCGGATGCCGTCGGGCGCCCACTCCATCGCCAGCATCTCGGTCAGCATGATGAGCGCGGCCTTGGCCGGACTGTAGGCGCCGGTCGGAAGCTGCGGCATCACACCGGCCATCGACGCCAGCATGACGACCGAGCCCTTGCTCTTCTTGAGGTGCGGGTAGGCCGCCTTGGCCAGCAGCCAGTTGGCGCGCAGGTCGATGTCGAAGATGCGGTTCCAGGTCTCGAGGGTGAGATCGGCGAGCTTGGCTGGTGCGGCGATGCCGGCGTTGCCCACGATGGCATCGATGCCGCCCATCGCCTTCACCGCGGTGGCGATCACGCGCGCCGGCTCCTTGGGCCGCGCCATGTCGGCACGCAGGGTCTTCACCTTGCAGCCCGAAGTGCGGAGGTTGGTCGCAAGCGCCTCCAGTTCGTCGAGATAGCCGATGTCGCAGAGCGTGAGGGCCTCGGCGCCGTCGGCGGCGAGCTTCAGCGCCGTGGCGCGGCCGATGCCTCGGCTCGCACCGGTGATCACGACCCGCATGGGCTCCTCCCCTTTTTTCAGGAGGATGGTGGCACGGTTCCCGGCTTGGGGTCGATGGGCAGGAGCTTGTCCAACCCCAGGAGTTTTTCGTAGAGCGACGCCGCCTGCAGCAGGGCCGCCTCGCCGCGCGGCTTGCCCACGAGCTGCAGCCCCACCGGCCTGCCGTACCGGTCGAAGCCGCAGGGCACGGCGATGGCCGGGCTGCCCGACACGGTGATGGCCGAGTTGAGCGTCGAGCCCGCCATGTAGTTCTCGAGCTTCTTGCCGGCGATGGTGGCCGGCGCGCGCAGGTTGACGTCGAACGCCGCCGTCGGCGCGCCCGGCGTGACCAGCAGGTCGTACGTCTCGAAGAACGCGCCCATGCGCCGATAGAGCGCCGCGCGCTCGCGCTCGGCCCAGGCGAGCCGGCTTGCGGTCTGCTTCAGGCCCAGTTCGGTGTTCCAGACGATGTCGGGCTTGATCTTGTCGCGGTGCTGCTCGATCTGCTGCTCGCGGTCGACGACGAACTGCTGGCTGCGCAGCGCCATGAACACCTCGTCGACCGGGCCGAAATCGGGCGACGCTTCCTCGACGATGCAGCCCAGCTCCTCGAAGCGGCGCGCCATCTTGCTGCAGATTTCGCGGATCTCGCGGTCGAGCTCGAACTTGCCGCCGAAGTCCATTGTGATCGCCACGCGCCGGGGCAGCACGGGATGGGCGACGGCGGCGCTGAACGACTGGGCGGGCGCGTCGAAGGTCATGGCGTCCGCCGGGCAGAAGCCCGCCATCGTGTCGAGGAACAGAGCCAGGTCGGCCACGTTGCGCGCCATCGGCCCCTGCACCGACTGCGGCGAATAGAGGTTGTTCGACGTGCCGCGCGTCACCCGGCCCGCCGACGGCCGGATGCCGACGGTCGAGCAATAGGTGCCGGGCCGGCGCAGCGAGCCGCCATGGTCGGAGCCGTGCGCCAGGAAGACCTCGCCGGTGGCCACCGAGACCGAGCCGCCGCCGGTCGAGCCGCCGCAGGTGAGCGCGGTGTTCCAGGGATTGCGCGTGCGGCCAAACACCTCGTTGAAGGTGCTGCCGCCGGCGCCGAACTCCGGCGTGTTCGACTTGCCCATGACGATGCCGCCCTTGCGCTCGATGCGCTCGACCAGCGGATGCGACCGGGCCGGCACGTGGTCGGCGAAGATCGGCGAGCCGTAGGTCGTGCGCACGCCGGCCACGTCGGTCAGATCCTTGATCGACACCGGAAGGCCGCCCAGCCATCCCGCCTCGCCTTCAGCCTCGCGGCGCTTGCCCGCCATCAGCGCCTTGGCGTGGTCGCGTGCGCGGTCGAGGCAGAGCGTCGGCATGGCGTTGACTGCGGGCTCAACCTCGCCCGTGCGCCTGGCCGAGGCCTCGACCAGGTCGAGCGGCGTGATCTCCTTCTTCTTCAGTCGCGCCACCGCCTCGACCGCCGTCATCTTCCAGAGCTCGCTCACGTTACCCTCCCGCAAATAGTGCGCGCCGGCGCTGGCCGAAATGGAGCGCGCCCAGCAGCATCAGGTTCAGGAGATTGAACATCAGGGCCGCCTGGAAGGCGGCACGATAGGACAGCGTCGCGTCGAAGATCGCGCCGCCCATCCAGCCGCCCGCGGCCATGCCGGCCATGGCGAACAGCATGACCACGCCCAGTCGCCAGCCGCCGATGCCCGGCCCGTAAAGCCGGCGCAGGATCAGCGCATAGCCCTGGACGATGGCGATGTAGGGAATGCCGTGCACGATCGACAGCGCGTAGATGCCGGCGAGGCCTTGCACGAACAGATAGCCCGTGAGCGAGATCACCTGGATTGCCGAGCACAGCAGGCTCACTTTGAGCGGGCTGATGTAGTCCGAGAGCCGGCCCATGGCGAAGGTCGCGGCCACGGCGGTGAGGAGGATCAGCGAGATCGCCTCCGAGCCGCGCGCCGGCGACAGGCCGAGATCGCCGCAGAACGCCACCATGTGCACGAACGGCACGGCCATGGCGGCACAGCAGCAGAACGCCGCCGCCGACAGCAGCACCATGATCGACACCGACGACATCGGCAGGCCGTCCAGGTCCTCGACGGCCTTGCGGGCGGTCTTGTTGCGCGCGACCGGCGAGGCGCGCACGTAGAAGGCGCAGAGGAAGAGCAGTACGCCCGCGGTGACGCCGTAGATCACCAGCGTCTCGCGCCAGCCGACGGCCGGCAGCAGCCAGCGATAGATCTGCGGCCACAGGAAGCCAGACACCGCGGGGCCCACGGAGATAATCGATACCGCCGTGCTGCGGCGCTTGTCGAACCAGCCCTGGATGTTGTTCATCGCCGGCGTGAAGGTGGCAGCGTTGCCGAGGAAGCCGAGCGGGATGACGTAGCCAGCGTACAGGGCGAGCTCGCCGCCGCGCGTGGCCAGCCAGCCGCCGGCCACGATCGACACGCCCGCGATCAGCAGCGGCACGCGCGGGCTGGTGCGGTCGGCCAGCCAGCCCATGAAGACGCCGCCCACGCCCATCGAAAAGAAGCCCAGCATGTAGGCGAACGACGGCACGGCGCGGCGGTCGCCGAACTCGGCGGCGATCTCCTTCAGGCCGATGACCGGCAGGTAGATCGCGCCGCCGCCCAGGCCAATGCAGAACATCGATACGAAGGCGAGCCGCCACGCATAGGGACTGTCGACTCCGGGATGCTGGACGGTGGCGGTCATTCGCGGGCGAGCACGGCTGCCGCCGCGGCCTGGGCGTCGAGCGCCTGGTCGTCGTCGAGCACGAAGGTCACCTTGCGCAGCTTCCCCGTGAAGGCGAACGGCGCCTCGTAATGCGACACCGGACTCGACCGGTCGCGGCCGATATCGAGGCCCGACCACGAGATGAAGCTGATGAAACCCATCTGGCTCTCGAAGCCGCCAGCCGGCTGGCCGTCGATCAGCAGGGTGGCGACGTTCTGCCCCTTGTTGCGCCGCATGCGCAGGCCGAGCAGGTGGTTGCCCGCCGGCACCGGCCGGTCGGAGACGGCGATGAAGTGCTGGCCGCCCACGTTCATGTCGTAGGTCAGGCGATTGTCCTTGATGTAGAGCGAGTAGCCGCAGGTCATGTCGCCGTGGGCGATCAACACGCCTTCGGTCGTGGTCCCGGCGATCTGCACGTCGGCTTCGATCGTGTAAGTGCGGCTCCTGACGTCGGGCGCGACGTCGGTCGGCACGTGGCCCATGCCGGCATGGAACACGAATTTGTTACGCGGCCCATGGAAGCGCTTGGCGTTGTCGGCGAAGCGCGGCGCGAAGCGGTCGTCGAGCGGCAAGACGTTATGCGCCGCGGCCTCCTTCCACCAGATATCCGCCAGCGCCTTGAGGCGCTCCGGCTCCTTCTCGGCAAGGTCCTCGGTCTCGCTGAAGTCGCGATCGAGATGGAAGAGTTCCCACTTGTCCTTCTCGAAGTCGCTGCCCATCGGATGGAACGACACCGCCTTCCAGCCGTCCTTCACCAACCCGCGATGGCCGAACATCTCGAAATACTGCGGCGCGGTCTTCGACGGCGCCTTGGCGTCCTCGAGGCTGGCGGCGAAACTCGTGCCTTCGAGCGGCATCTGCGCCACCCCGTTGATCGTGGCCGGCGGCACGACGCCCACGACATCGAGCAAGGTCGGCACGAGGTCGCTGGCGTGGCAGAACTGGTGGCGCAGCTCGCCGCGCGCGGAGAGGCCCTTCGGCCACGAGATCACCAGCGGGTCGCGGATGCCGCCGCCATGCGTGTTCTGCTTGTAGCGGCGCAGCGGAGTGTTGGCTGCCATCCCCCAGCCGAGCGGGAAGTTTGAATGCGTGTCGGGACCGCCGATGTCCTCGATGCGCGCGATCTTCTCCTCGATCGGCTCGCGCCGCAGGTTGTAGGGGCCCATGGCGTTGATCATGCCGAACGGCCCGCCCTCCTGGCTGGCGCCGTTGTCCGACATCAGCACGATCATCGTGTCGTCGAGCTGGCCCGACTCCTCGAGGAATGTCACGAGGCGCGCAATGTGTTGGTCGGCATGGTCGAGCATCGCGGCATAGGCCGCCTGCAGGCGTGAATAGAGCTTCTTCTCACCGTCGGGCAGCTCGGCCCACGGCTTCACCGCGTCGTTGCGCGGGGGCAGGCGCGTGTCCTCCGGCACGACGCCGGTGGCCTTCTGGTGTGCGAAGCGCCGGTCACGCTCGACGTCCCATCCGCCGGCGAAAACGTCGTCGTATTTGGCGATCAGGTCGAACGGCGCCTGATGCGGCGCATGGCAGGCGCCCAGCGCCACCCAGGTGAGCCACGGGATCTCCGGCCGGTCGCCTGCGTGATCGGCCAGGTAGCGGATCGCCTGATCGACGAGATCGGCCGTGAGGTGATAGCCCGTCGCGAAGGTGCCGGGGGCGTCGACCGGCGTGTTGTCGCGCACCAGTTCCGGCGCGTACTGGTCGGTCTCGGCATCCATGAAGCCGTAGTAGCGGTCGAAGCCGCGGCCCAGCGGCCAGCCGTCGAACGGGCCGGTGGCGCCGGATTCCGTGAGTGGCGTCACGTGCCACTTGCCCAGCATGTAGTTGCGATAGCCGTGCGGGCGCAGCATCTCGGCGATGGTGCCGGCTTCCTTCGCGATCTTGCCGCGATAGCCGGGAAACCCTGAATCGAAGTTGGCCAGACAGCCGACGCCGACCGAATGGTGGTTGCGGCCGGTCAGCAGCGCCGCGCGCGTGGTCGAGCACATCGCCGTCGTATGGAAGCCGGTATATTGCAGGCCGCGCCGGGCGATGGCGTCCATCGCCGGCGTCTCGATCGGCGAGCCGTAGCAGCCCAGGTCGGAGAAGCCGACATCGTCGAACAGGATGACCAGGATGTTGGGCGCGCCCTTGCCGTTCAGGCCGGCCGGCCGCTTCGGCGCCTGCGGCCAGTACGGCTGGGACTCGCCCACCGTCTTTCCGATCTTGGCCGCCATCCTCGTTCCCTCCGCTTTGGCTCCTTCTAACATGGGAAACTTGTGCTAGGAAAAGTCATGGCTCAGTTCACGTCAGACGGACTTTCGCTGGCCTACGACGCCTTCGGACCGGCCGACGCCAAAAAGGCGATCGTGCTGGTGCACGGCTTCTCGTCCAACAGGTACGAGAACTGGAAGCGCATGGGCTGGTACGACGCGATCGCGGGCAAGGGCCTGCGTGGCCTGGCGCTCGACTGCCGCGGCCACGGCGAGAGCGCCAAGCCGCACGACGCCGCGCTCTACGACCGCAGTGCGATGGCGCGCGACGTCTTCGCCCTGATGGATCATGCCGGCATCGAGCGCGCCCACCTGCTGGGTTTCTCGATGGGCGCGCACATCGCGCTCACGGCCGGCATGACAGAGGGCAGCCGCATTGACCATCTGGTGGTCGCGGGCGTCGGCGGCCAGATTTTCGAGCCCAGCCGCGAGCCCGACGCGATGGCCAAGGCCATGGAGGCGGCCTCGCCCGGCGAGATCCCCGACCCGATGCTGAAGAGCTTCCGCCAGTTCGCCGACGAACAGAAAGAGGACCGGCTCGCCCTGGCCGCCTGCTCGCGCGGCCCGCGCATCGAGATCACGCGCCACGCCGTCGCCGCCATCCGCCGGCCGACGCTGGTGATCGCCGGACAGCGCGATCAGCTTGCCGGCCCGCCGCAGGGACTGGCCCAGGCGATCACGGGCGCCAAGGCCGTCACGATCCCCGGCTGCGACCACTTTTCGATGATCGCGCACGGGCTCTTCAAGGCCAACGTGTTCGACTTCTTCGACGGCTGGCTGGAGTAGCGCCGTGGCGCGGGTCCCCTTCAAGCGCATCCGCGAGCGCGCGGCCAAGCGCAAGGGCGGCGACAAGGTGATCGCGAGCCTGTTGCCGAAGAAGCCCGACAAGAAGGCCCTGGCCAAGCTCGGCGACGACCGCATCCTGTCGGACATGGCGGCGCGCATCTTCTCGGCGGGCTTCGTGTGGAGCGTGATCGACAAGAAGTGGCCGAGCTTCGAGGAAGCGTTTCTCGAATTCAACCCGAAGCGGCTTTTGTTCCAACCGACCGAGTTCTGGGAGAAGCTGGCCAGCGACAGGCGCATCGTGCGCCATGCCGGCAAGATCAAGGCGGTGCGCGACAACGCCAGGTTCGTGACCGAGATCGCCGCCGAACACGGCAGCTTCGGCAAGTTCCTCGCCGCCTGGCCTGCCGACGATCAAGTGGGCCTTATGGAAGTCCTCGCCAAGCGTGGCTCGCGGCTGGGCGGCTTCAGCGGCCAGTATTTCCTGCGCTTCCTCGGGTGGGATGCCTTCGTCCTGCGGGGCGATGTGCTGATGTGCCTGCGCGACAGCGGCGTGCCACTCAGCACCGCGGCCACGTCGAAGAAGGATTTGCGCGCGGCGCAGGTCCAGCTCAATGCCTGGGCCGAGGAGAGCGGCCTGCCGATCAGCCACGTCTCGCGCATCTGCGCTTTGTCGATCGGCGAGAACCACGCCGTCGCGCGGCTGAAGGAAATCATGCAGTCGTGAGCACGCTGCTGCTGATCAATCCCAACACCACGCGGTCGATCACCGACCTTGTCCTGAAGCACGCCGGCCGGTTCGCCGCCAAAGGCACGACACTGCGCGGCGTCACCGCCGCCTTCGGCCCGAAGGTCGTGGCCTCGCGCGCGGGCTACGCGATCGCGGGCCACGCCGCGCTCGATGCGCTGGCCAACGACAAGCGCCCGCGCGACGCCGTCGTGCTCGCCTGCTTCGGCGATCCCGGGCTTGCCGCCCTCAAAGAGGCGAGCGCCGTGCCCGTGGTCGGCATGGCCGAGGCCTCGATCCTGCGCGCCGCCGCTCTCGGCCGGCGCTTCTCGATCGTGACCGGGGGATCGCGTTGGAAGCCGATGCTGGAGGAATTCGTGGGCAGCCAGGGCCTCGGCTCGCAGCTCGCCTCGGTGCGCACCGTGGCGCCCACCGGCGTCGACATCGCGCGTCGGCCGAAGGCTGCCCTGGCGCTACTCGCACGAAGCTGCGCGGCCTGCGTGAAGGACGGCGCCGACGTCGTGATCCTGGGCGGCGCGGGTCTCGCGGGCCTGGCTGAAGAGCTTGCCGATCGGGTCGACGTGCCGTTGCTCGACAGCCTCGCCTGCGCCGTGGCGACGGCCGAGGCGCTGGCTGCGCGCAAGCGAGGCCGGCGGACCGACACTGCCGCGACCTTGCCGCCGGTCGGCAGCGTCGGTCTTTCCCCCGCCCTCGCCCGGCTGCTGCGCTAAAGCACCGCGTCGCGGCGGAAGCGTTCGCCGGGGCGCGGCCGGGCGCCCGCCTGCAGCGCCACGCCGAGCTCGAGGCTCTGCGCGATGCGGCGTGCCCGCTCGATGAAGTGTTCGGCCGCTCTTGGCGGGCAGACCTCGGCCGCCGTCTGTTCGAACAGCATCAGCCAGCGGTCGAAATGCGCCGCGTCGATCGGCAGCGGCGCGTGCTTGATCATCGGATTGCCGTGATAGGTCCCGGCCATGGTGGCGACCGACCACCAGAAGCTGCACATGCGCTCGAGATGGACATCCCAATGCTCGACCTTCGAGTCGAACACCGGTCCCAGCAGAGGATCGACCCGCGCCTTGTCGTAGAAGCGGTGGACGAGTCGCTCGACCAGCGGCCGGTCGATGCCGGTGCGGGTGACGAGCTCGGCATGGAGGGTGGCTTGCAGTGAGCTTGATCCTGAAGTGGTATTCATGGTACCTATTTGAGCAACTCGAACCGGCATTGCCAATACCCATTCATCCGGAGCGACAATGCGCCTCACGGCTTTCACCGATTTCGGACTGCGCGCGCTGATGCGGCTGGCGGCCGAGCCCGGACGGTCCTTCACCTCTGACGAGATCGCGGGAGAGTTCGCCATCTCGCGCCACCACCTGATCAAGGTGGTGCGCGCCCTAGCCGACGCGGGCTACGTCGAGACCCGGCGCGGCGCGGGCGGCGGCTTTCACCTGGCCCGCCCGGCCGAGGCGATCACGCTCGGCCAGGTCGTGCGCCACCTCGAGCGCGACCAGCCGATGGTGGAGTGCTTCCGGGCCGACGGCGGCAATTGCGTCCTCACCCCGCACTGTCGCCTGCGCAAGCGCCTGTCGGCGGCGCGCGAGGCCTTCCTGGACGCGCTCGACGCCACGACCCTGGCGGAGTGCGCCTGGCCCGCCCCGCCCGGGCGGCGCAGGGCGGCCTAGACTCCAGGAGGCTTCATCCGGGAGGCTTCACTTGACTGGCGCCGGGCCGGCGTCATGTTCAGTCCCATGCGGTTGGCCAGTTTTCGCCATGCGGGCGCGCCCAAATTCGGCGCGGTCGTCGATGGCGGCATCGTCGATCTGTCGGCGCGTACGCAAGGCCGCTGGACCGGCCTGCGCGAGGTACTGGCGGCCAAGATGCTGCCGGAGTTGGCTGGCCTCGCCAAGGGCGCCTCGCCCGACCTCAAGTTCGAGGACATCGAACTCCTTCCGGTCATTCCCGACCCCGACAAGATCCTCTGCATCGGGCTGAATTACGCCAGCCATGCGGGCGAAGTCGGGCGCGAGCTGCCCAAGGTGCCCAGCGTCTTCTCGCGCCTGCACAACACGCTGGTGCCGTCGGGCGGCAACATCGTACGGCCCAAGGCTTCGATCGCCTTCGACTTCGAGGGCGAACTGGCCGTGATCATCGGCGAGCGCTGCCGCCACGTGCCGCGCGCCCGCGCGCTGTCGGTGGTGGCGGGCTATAGCTGCTTCCTCGACGCCAGCGTGCGCGACTTCCAGAAGCATTCGGTGACCGCCGGCAAGAACTTCCCGGCGACCGGCCCGCTCGGGCCGTGGATGGTGACCGCCGAGGTGGTCGAGGATCCGCAGCGCCTGGCGCTCACCACACGGCTCAACGGCAATGTCGTGCAGAACGATACCACCGACCACATGATCTTCGACGTCGCCACCATCATCGAGTATCTTTCGACCGTCACCTGGCTGGAGCCGGGCGACATCATCGCCACCGGCACACCGGACGGCGTGGGACTGGGCCGCAAGCCGCCGCTGTGGATGAAGGGCGGCGACAAGGTCGAGGTCGAGATCTCCGGAATCGGGACTTTGAACGTCAATGTCATCGACGAGTGAACCGCTCGGCCACGGAGCCGAAACAAGGGCCGAAACCAGGGCCGGGACACGCTTCGGCCGCGACGCCAAGGTGGTCTCGCTGGTCGCCGTCGCGCACTTCGTCAGCCACGTCCATATCATGCTGCTGCCGCCGATCTTCCTTCTGGTGAAGGATCACTTCGACGCCACGTACGCCGAGATCGCGCTCGCGCTGACCGCCTACAACGTGGCCTCGGCGCTGCTGCAGACGCCGGCCGGCTTCCTGGTCGATCGCATTGGCCCACGCCTGATGCTAACGGCCGGCCTGATCGTCAGCGGCCTGGCGATACTGGTCGCGGTCCTGCTGCCGGGTTACTGGTTCTTCCTGATCGGCTACACGCTGCTCGGCATCGCCAACACCGTCTATCACCCGGCCGACTATTCCATCCTGTCGGCGACGGTCGACGGCAAGCGCATCGGCAAGGCTTTCTCGATCCACACCTTCGCGGGCTACCTCGGCAGCGGCGTGACACCGGCCATGGTCGCCGGCGCGGTGGCGCTGTGGGGCTGGAATGGCGGCTTCCTGTGCGCCGCGGTGCTGTCGTTCGGCGCGGCGGTGCTGCTGATCGTGGCCGGTGGCGTGCTGCCCCGCGTCCAGCGCAAGACCATCCCGGCCAAATCCGGCGACGCCAAATCCGACGACACCAAGTCGGGCGATACCAAGGTCGGCCTCGACCTTCTCCTCAGCGCGCCGATCCTGCGCAACCTGCTGTTCTTCTTCTGCCTCGCCATGGCCAACGGCGGCATCCAGACCTTCTCGGTGGTGTCGCTCGGCGCCATCCACGGCACGTCCTCGTCGGTCGCCAACATCGGTCTGTCGGGCTTCCTGCTGATGAGCGCCTTCGGCGTGCTGCTGGGCGGCATCATCGCCGACCGCACGCCGCACCACGAGCGCGTCGCCGCGGTGGGCTTCGCCTTCACCTCGACCATGGCGATCCTGCTGGGCTGGGTCGACATGCCGGCCGCCGTGCTGATCTTCGTGATGTCGTTCGGCGGCCTGCTCAACGGCATGATCCAGCCGAGCCGCGACATGATGGTGCGCGCGGTCACCCCGCCCGGTTCGTTCGGCAAGGTGTTCGGCTTCGTCACCACCGGCTTCAACCTCGGCGGCATGGTGGCGCCGCTCACCTACGCCTGGCTGATGGACCACAACCAGCCGCGCATGATCTACGCCATCGTCGTGGTCTTCATCCTCCTGGCGCTCGTCACCGCCATCACCCGCAAGAAACCGCAGGCTGCCACCACATGGACTCGCTAGCTCCGGACTTGCAACGCTCCGCCCTCCTGCGCCGCTACGGCGCCTCGGCCGTTCCGCCGGCGGGGCCGTGGAACTCGACCATCGCCACCATGCTCGACCACCGCTCGGTGCGCGGCTACAAGCCCGACCCGCTGCCGCCCGGCACGCTCGAGATGCTGGTCGCCGCGGGCCAGTCGGCCGCCACCAGCTCCAACATGCAGTGGTGGTCGGCCGTCGCCGTCACCGATCCGGCGAAGAAGAAGGTGCTGGCCGAGATCGCGGGCAACCAGAAGCACATCGAGGAGTGCCCGCTCTTCATCGCCTGGATCGCCGACATGTCGCGCAACCAGTCGATCTCGAAGGCGGAGAAGACCGACTTCGAGACCATGCCGTGGCTCGAGACCTTCATGGTCGCCTGCATCGACGCCTCGCTAGCCGCCCAGAACGCCGTGGTCGCCGCCCAGTCGATCGGGCTGCGCACCGTCTACATCGGCGCCATGCGCAACGATCCGGTGCGGGTCGCCAAGCTGCTCGACCTGCCGTCGCAGTCGTTCGTCGTGTTCGGCCTCTGCGTCGGCTACGCCACCGAGAAGGCCGAGGGCGAGGTCAAGCCGCGCCTGCCGCAGGCCACGATCCTGCATCGCGAGACATACGACGCCACGCGCGCCGACGCCGAGCGCAAGGTCTACGACGCGGAGATGGCCGAGTTCTCCGTCCGGCACGAGCTGCAGGCCGCGACCTGGACGCAGCGCGTGCTCAATCGGCTCGGCCCAATGAAGTCGATGAACGGCCGCGAGCGCATGCGCGCCGCGCTGGCGAGCCTCGGCTTCGAGATCCGCTGATTGCCGGGCCGCCGGACAGCCCTCCTGGTCCTTCTCGCCGCGTCGGCTGCCGCGGGGGCAGCGACGCCGGCCGCCGCCCAGCAATGGACGGTATTTCAGCCGGGCGGCACGGGCTTTCGCGTCGACTTCCCCGGCCAGCCCATCATCGACGGCGACGACAGCGCCAGCTCGCGCTACGGCAAGGTGGCGACGGTCACGGCGAAGGTCGCGACCGACGACGGCGTGTTATTCTACGCCACCTACACCGTCTATCCGCCCGGCACGGCAAGCAGCGAGCCGCAGAAAGTGCTCGACGCGGTCCGACTCGGCCGCACGGCCGTGGGCAAGGCGCGGTCCCAGCAACGCTTCGACTTCGAAGGTCATCCGGCCCAGCGTGGCATCGTCGACTGGCACGGCCCCCGGCCGGTGGTCATCGTGGCGCTCGACGTCACGCGCGGCGACTGGCTCTACTCGATCTACTGCTTCGCACCGCCCGGGCTCGAGACCAGCCCCGCCATCGCCCGCTTTCTCGCGTCCTTCAGCCTGCTGCCGCAGTGAGCGTCAGCCGTGCGGCACTAGGATTTGGCGCACCGTCGCCACGTCCTGCAGGCGGTCGAAGCCCTCGTTCAATTCGTCGAAGCCGATGGTCTTGGACACCATGCGATCGACCGGCAGCTTGCCCTGCTGGTAGAGCGCGATGAAGCGCGGGATGTCGCGCACCGGCACGCAGCTTCCCATGTAGGAGCCCTTGATCGTCTTCTCCTCGCTCACGAGCGTGCTCTGCTTGAAGGAGAAGTCGGCGGCGATCGGCGACAGGCCGGCGGTCACCGTCGTGCCGCCCCAGCGCGTCACCAGGTAAGCCGTCTCCATCGCCTTGATCGTGCCGGCGAGGTCGAAGGCATAGTCGACGCCGCCGTTGGTGAGGTCGCGGACCTGCGTGATGTGGTCGGCATCCTTGGCGTTGACCGTGTCGGTGGCGCCGAGCTGGCGGGCAAGGCCCAGCTTGTCGTCCGAGAGGTCGATGGCGACGATGCGGCTCGCCCCCGCCAGCACCGCGCCCAGCAGGCCCGACAGGCCGACGCCGCCCAGGCCCACGATCGCCACGGTGCTGCC